>JAAVYA010000071.1 GCA_022790855.1 Lachnospiraceae bacterium
ATGGACAGCCGTACCATAAGTAAGGGCGAAATTGTATACAGTTACAGAAGGCAGAACAGGGATAATATTTGTGCTGCTTTCTCAGGAGTTTACGCACTTAGGTACGTTATGGAGAGCCATATCACAAGTAAGTGCGAAAGGAAACGGAAGTTCAGGCAGGATAAAGAGAATAAGAGTTGTATTTTAACCCCATGGGAGTGTGTGGCTTCCATGGGGTGTTTTAGTCTAAAGTGGGGAGATTTTGTGGTTATGGCTTTTCTGGCGGGATGTATTCTATCAGGTCGTGCAGGTCGCATTCCAGAACGTAACATAATCGTTTTAAAATATCAATATCCAGACGCTGTATTTTTCCATCCCTGTAATTCCGTAGTTGTGTTCTCTGCATTTCCGTGCGGAAAGACAACTGATTCAGGGAGATATTTTTTTCCTCTAATATTTCTGCTAAATGAATTTTTATATCGCCATAACCATCCGAACTGGCCGGGAGCTGGCGCAAGGGGTTTTCTTTTTTAGGCATTGTCCGTACCTCCGATGTCTATTATATTTTATCCACAATATTATTGTAAGATTCTGGAATATATGGTATATTTATATATGGGGTATATATATGCTCAATAAAAGTATGAAAAAGAAATTTACGAAATAAAAAAGCAAAGGAGAGTTATCTATGTTAATGAAAGAATTGTTGGAACAGGAGAATCATTCTGTGGAATATCCCTGTGCTGTTGGTGCAGTCCATATTCCAAAAGAGAGAAATATTTACAATATCTTACGCAAGAAGTATTACCATCTGGCAGAAGAAGCGGTAAAACAGTTTTCTTCTTTTTATGATGGCTATACGAACTGCAATGACATTCTGCAGAAAACGTCGTCAGATTTTCAGAAAAGTATCTGCCCGGTCATAGATGAAATAAAAAAAGAACTTATCAGTGTGGAACGTTATGACTGGGATTACGATACCATTTATCAGTATGCAAATGAGAAAGGGTATCTGAATCCCTTCTATGCGGCA
>JAAVYA010000052.1 GCA_022790855.1 Lachnospiraceae bacterium
AAACCATGCCAATGCAACTATTGAGGAGGGGAACGAAGATGAGGACGAAAGTCCTCGTACATATGTCCTAAGCATGGATTACAGCAACATAAGTGTGACAGCAAAAAACGCCTATCAAAGTTACGTTCTGCACAGGCTGCGCTTTACGGCGAAAGAAGCATTGGAGTGCGGCTATTGTGAAGCAGAAGTAATGCACTTGCTGGCGAACTGTGTCCGCGGCGGTTTTAATTTTGTATTCTGCGGAGAGCCGGGCCAGGGAAAGACAGAGGCCGCCAAATTTTTTAGCAGCTTTATTCCGCCCCATGAGAAGGTGATTACAGTAGAGGATTTACGGGAATGGCATTATCATGAGATTCATCCTCAGAATGACTGTATTGAATTTAAGGTTTCGGACTCCAAGGATTATGGAAGGGCCATTGCGGTAGCCCTGCGGCTGAATCCAAAATGGATTATGATTGCCGAGACCAGATCCCGGGAGGTACGTTACCTTTTGGAGAGCTGGTCCAATGGAGTAAACTGTATGACCACGCTTCATGTAGATGACGGCAGGAAAATTCCGGACAGGATTTTGAATATGTTGGAAAGCAGGCAGGATGCGGACCGTCTGGTGAACCAGATTTACTCGGATGTGGGGATCGGCGTACTGTTGAAAGAACAAGAGATCCAGGAAGACAGAACGATACATCAGATTCGTCAGGTATGTTTGTATTACAGAGAAGAAGAGAAAAACGGATGTATTTTGCTGGTAGAGAACGGGATTCTTCGGGATACAAGGATGCCGGAGTCTTTAAGGAGCCAGATTCAGGAACGCTGTGGGCAGAAGGATATTTACAGTAATCCTCAGGTGAAGCAGATGCTGGAGGAAGCGTGATGAGAAAAAAGATATTCTTGAAAGCAAAAAGGGGAGAGAACAGGAGGCAGGAATTAGCCCGGCGGGGAGAAAAGTGGGAACAGAAGGAGGTTATGATGTGCAGCGCCATGGTATTTCTTCTGGCTCTTTTATCCGGAGCAGGTATGGGACTTGCGCCGGGCTGGCTCATTGCGGCTGCCGTTTTGTGCATGTTACAGGCTCCCGGACTGTATTTCCACTATAAAAAGGAGCGGCTGGAACAGAAACGGTTTCGTGAGGCCAACGCTTATATGGCTCAGATGGTGCAGTCTTTTTCCGGAAACGGGAAGATTTTAACGGCCTTAAAGGAGACCAGGGAAACTTTTTTGGGAGGTATGATGCACCGGACGCTGACACAGGGAATCTGCCATATTGAACAGTCCTGCGATATGGAGCTGGCAGAGGCGGAAGCCCTGGGATTTGTAGAACAAGAATACGATTGTGAACGTGTACGGATGCTGCATGATTTTTTAGTAAAGGCAGAATCCAGAGGCGGAAGCTGCGAATCAGAATTTGCTTTGTTAGAAAATATCCGCAGGCTCTGGGAGAAGAATGCGCTGCGCTACCAAAATACCGTGCGGCTTGCACGGAATCTGGTAGCCTTTGAATATTTACTGCTGATGGCGGTATGTATGTTTATGCTTCGGCAATTTCCACAGGAACTGGCGATTCTGGAGCTTCCTTTCGTACAGGGCCTGAATGCGTTTCTGGTGGTGTGTTTTTTTCTGGTGTATACTCGGATGGATAAAAAATGCGCAAAAAGTATGCTGAAAGATACCAGGCGCATGGATGAGCTAAGTGCGAAAGCCAAGCTCACTTACATCAGAAAGTTTTGTGGGAAAAAGGCGCTGCTTCTACAGCTTCCATATGCTTTGGTAGTATTGGCGCTGCTGCTTCTCTGGTGTGGGGCGGCAGGGAACCTTAGAATGCTTCCGGCTGGGACCTTGGTATTTCTCTCGGTGCTTTTTGCAGGCCATATCCGGTATTTTTATACCATGTACATGGTTCGTTGGGAAATCAAAGGAGTATTTCCGGGTTGGCTGTTTGATGTGCTTTTGCTGACCCAAAGGGAAAATGTGGCCGTTGCTTTGGCAAAATCCATAGAACGGGCGCCTGCCGTGTTGAAAGAAGATTTGAAGGAATTGAAATATGAACTGGAACGAAGTCCCATGTCCGCAGATGCGTTTTTAGGATTTTTGTCGGAGTACCGAATGCCGGAGATGGAAGGCATAATGCGAAAGCTGTATGCCCTAAACTGCGGGAAGGGGGCATGCGGCGAAGTCATGAACCAGATGATCCATATGAATATGACAATGCTTGCGGATGCAGACGCCCAAAGGCTGAAATGGAAGGGAGAGTTGTTTTCACTGTATTATATGCTTCCGACAATCCCTGTAATGGTGTGCATGGCCGGATATGGAGCGGCGCTGATGGCAGTGATTTTCAGGAATATTCTGACAGTGATTTAAAGGAGGGCTTATGGGGTCTGTCTGGAAGATAGTGCTTTCTTTTGTATTGATCGTAATGCTGACGGCAGTAGGGATGATGATTACGTCTGCCAATGCAGATGCAGCGGCGGCAGGAGACTATATGGAAGAAGTCTCAGCCGTGATTCGGGAAAGCAATTATAACCAAATGGTGATTGAACAATGTAAAAAAGAAGCCGTGGAGAATGGATATGATATGCATGTGGAGGTGTATGAGAGACAGGCATACGGCCAGTGCAGCTATGCAAAAATCATCCTGCGGTATCCGTATCGTCTGCCGGTTTTTCGAGCTGAGGTATGGAAGAAAAAAGAAAGGATTATATAACGGAAGGAAGAATATGGATAAAATTATAAAAAACAGTTTGGAAGCAGCGGCGGCAGCAATGATATTTGGTTTTATGCTGGCAGGATTCCATGGATTTTTAACGGTAGTCTCTTGCTACTAAAAAAAGGCTTTAGAAAAGGAGGTCTCTTATGGAGTTTCAATCAATGGTTCACGCTGTGCTGTGGATTGCAGCAGACGGAATGGGAGCTTTATGGGTACTACATACCGTAACGTCTTTGATTGCGGATGGGAAATTGGCAGATTTGCTGCTTCTCATGGCCAATGCCATTTGTGGGTAGGTATCAGAAATGAAACAGACGGTGATCTATATCATAGAGACGGCTGCGGTCGGCATGATGGTGTGTTTCTGCATTGGGATTCTGCTGGTGCCCCAGGATGGGAGTGGAGTATGGGGTGTGGCTGCAGTTGTATCAAATCAGCTATCCGGGCAGGAGGTAAAATCGGAAAATGCAGCCCGGATGGATGAGATCATTCATCGCGATGCACCCAAAATCAAAATGGACAGGCCAAGGTTTCAGGTGGGTGAGGACATCCTGCTCTGGGATTGGCTGAGTGTACAGACGGCAGAGACGCCGGAATGGACGAAAGCCGTTCAGAGGAAGGATATCTGCCCGGAGATTTTGGAAGCTGCCAATGAAGAGGGGGTAAGTTTAGATGCATCCGTATATCAGGAGGAAGAGTCTGAAGAACTTGGCGGCCCGCTTTATTGTGATCTTAAGACTGGGAAAGTACAGTTTTTCAAAAGCGGAATCTATCGTATGAAAATTAAAGTGACGGATTCTTACGGGAGAGTTACAATTCAGCAGCTGCAGCTTCCGGTGGAAGCCAGATAGGGGAGGGATATCTAAGATAGATGAAAAATATTGTGATAGGCATATGTGCTTTCGTATTAACCGGCATACTGATCTTAACGGTGTTTACGATACATGGCAGGAATATGCGGCAGACGGAGCTGGATCAGGCTCTTGCCCAGGCATTGGAAGAAACCATTGCCAAAACCGGGAAGAATCATACGGACGGGCCAAAGAGCAATGAAGAAATGACAGCGTTGTTTTTGGAAAAATTTCTGACACAGTTGGAAAGCAATTCTCAGGCAGCGGTACATATTCTGGATGCTGACTATGAAAAGGGATTGTTGTCCGCAGAGGCCGTTCTAACTTATTATCATCCTACGGGAAAAGAAGGAAGCGTATCTTCCCGGCAGACAGCCATACGGGAGACCGTTATTGCCGAGGATGAAAAATAAAAAAATCCCTGGCGATACAAGGATTTTAAAAATGGAGCATACGGGATTCGAACCCGTGGCCTCAACAATGCGAATGTTGCGCGCTCCCAACTGCGCTAATGCCCCATGCATTCAGTATAACACAATTATGAAAAAAAACAATAAAAAAATGAAAAAAATAGGAGGATGGATTTGGACGCCACAGGTGTAGAAAATGTTTTGAATTGGAGGGAAATGAGACGAGACAAAATAAGAGTGATTTGCGGCGCCGTATTGGTTCTGTTGGGAATCACAGCGTGGGATATGGGTGTGGCCCAGGCTGCAGCCAGTTACAGCAATGCCAGGGAATTTTACGAAAGCACCGGGGAGGACGGATGCCATACGGCAATTTATGGGGGAAGCATTTATTATGCCACTCAGGCCAGGCTGGCTTCAAGCCCTTATAATTTGAAATACTGTACCGTAGGTTATGATGTTTCCATGACTGCAAATGGACAGACCGTAGAATTTGGCGTCCGGCGCATAGAAGATGGAAGTGCAGAGAGCGGGAGCATGAGAGAAGTCCCGGGCTCCGGTGTGGAAAGCGGCGGATATGCCTATAATCTGTATTCGATCCCAAGAGAAGAATTGGAACAGCTGGCAGGTTTCAGAAATCCTCAGGCAGCCCAGGCATTGTTTGATCATTCTGAGGTACAAGTCCGTATTGATGCAATTATGACAACAAAACAATATGGAAGGGTACATGGAGGCGTATCGGAAGACGGTTCCGGCGGATTGACGGAATGGGGGAAGGTTTACCATCTGAAGAACGGCTACGATCTGGTGGAAATGAGAAAGATTTTTCCCGGTCATACGTTCGCTGGTTTTCATGGAATTGCACGTACGCTAGAGAATTATGCATTGACTGTCCGTTATAAGCTGGACGGCGGGGTTCCGGAAGAAAAAGGATTTCGCGTGAAAGAAGATATACTCACGGATGGGAATGGCCCGGTGCTTACCTCTTCCAGACTGATGAATGGAATCATGTTTTTAAACCAGCATAGTATCCGCTTAGTGAAGAAAGGGTATCATATAGAGTCAGGGAAAGAGTGGTTTGGCCAGGGACGTACCTTTGACCAAGCTCAGACTTATTGGACAGGGGAGGTGTATCCGGATGTTACCAGGCAGGACGGAGAGCTTTGCGTGACAGCAAATTGGAAGCCGAATACCTATACGGTGCGGTACGAGGCAAATGGAGGAAGCGGCAGTCTTCCTTCAGAAAAAATCTCTTTTGGAGAAAATGTCAGACTACAGGGCGGTTTCTCCAAAAAAGGGTATATATTCGACGGATATATGGTGTCAAGAACCACAAAGGAAGGCGAAAAAAGCATTCTTTGCGGAGAAACCTGGCAGCCCTGGGAGCAATATGAGAACCGCCCAAAATCATGGAAGATATATCATCCGGGAGAGAACTTTATCATTCAGGAATCGTATATCAGCGGTAGTGAAACGGATCGGTTTACTTTTTATGCCCAATGGAAGGAGAACATGATAAAGATTACAACAGACAAACGTGGGGGAAGCGGCGGAACGGAAGTCTTCTATGAAAAATATCAGTTGGGATGGTACGAAAATAAAACAGGAAAGACGGAAATTGACACGGTTGTGATTCCTGTGAAATCCGGCTATCATTTTATGGGATATTATTCCTCGGTCAAAGGGATGGGAAAACAAATTGCTGACCGTACAGGAAAGCTTGCCAAGAAAGATGCAGGATATTTTGTAAAAGACAGCAAAGTATATGCGGATTGGGAACCTGAAAAATATACCATTGTGTTGGACAAGCAAGGGGGAAGCGGCGGGCTGACGGGAGATGCAGGCTGCGATAAAGCGCATGTATATTATCAAGGTAGTCTGCCCAAAGTTTTGGCACCTGTAAGGAAGGGTTTTGAATTCCGGGGCTATTTTACAGAGAAAAACGGCAAAGGGACTCTCTACTATAATGACTGTATGAGGCCTGAGAGAACGTATCAAGTGACAAAAAATATTACATTGTATGCATATTGGATAGATACAAGAGAACCCCAGGCAGTATTAAAGGTATCACCATCCGGTTGGACCAACAGGAAAGAGGGTGTCACGCTGATGGTAGAAGCTAAGGATGACGGAAGCGGTTTGTCTTCTATGGAATTATATGAAGACAAGAAAAAAGTATCTCAAAAGACAGACTTAAAGGGGAAAGAGTCAGATACGCTTATTCACCATGGAAAAACGGAAGGAGCCGTTCCATGGAAGGCTGTTGTAACGGACATAGCTGGGAACCAGTCAGAGACAAGAGGGGTGGATTTTTATGATATCACGGCGCCAAAAGGAAAGATATTAGAAGGAATGGAGACCCACTCTGGAACCGTACTTCAAATAGAGCTGTTTGTGACAGATTATCGTGTAAAGTAGGAGGAAAGAAAATACGTGGCATTCCGGAAGGATCATAGAAGGGCAGAGGGGGAAAGAACGAATGAGAGGCAAGTTTATTGCGGTTGTTTTGGCAGGAATTCTTGCGGGGCAGTGGATTGGGAATGTATTGCCGGCTATGGCTGTGGAAGCAGGCAGTTATGGGGAAGCAAAAGCAGATTTGGCGGCTCCTCCGGAAGGTGACAGGCCCACAGAAACACAGACAGAAAATATGCAAGAGCTTCAGGATATGGTGATGCAGCAGCAGAAAGAGATGGGATGTTTTCCTGAACAGAGCCAGACGGGAGAAAGACAGAGGGCACAGGAGGAGACGTTTGCCTCTAAAACGTTGCTGGTAATTGCCCAGGGCGCATTTGACAGCCAGGGAGCGTCCCATATCATCAGTAATGACCGTGGATTGTATGTGCTGATTTATGAAACGGCAGATATGGCGCAGCAGGCATATGAAGCCTTTAAAGCCCAGATAGAAAAGGGCAAAAGTCCCATACGGTCTGTGACAGTAGATACAGCGGCCTATGTTGCGGATTCCGAAGAAGGGGCATTGGGGCAGGATAAAGAGTGCAAGGAATATTCTGCACAAGGACAGGAAGAAGATACAAATAAAACCAAAGGTTCTGCTCTCCGGGAATATCTGGAAGAGAATAAGACAGAAGAACAAGTAGCGGTTGCTGTCATAGATACCGGCTGGGAAAAAGGACGAGCGGAAGGAATGGGAGGTGAGGAGCGCATTATAGACACTGGATGGAACCTGTCTGCCAGTGGAGAAAAGGGCAGTATTCAGGATGACAATGGCCATGGCACACAGCTGGTTCGAATTTTATTGCGGGAAACTCAAAATAATGTGAAAATAATCCCCATCAAAGCAGCTGACGGTTCTGGGCGAGCAACGATTCTATCAACGTACCTTGCTTTGATGGCAGCGATCGATCAGAAGGCGGACGTCATTCTTTTGAGCATGAATCGGGAATCCGGAAAGGCGGAGCTTCTGTCAGAAGGCGTCCGGCAGGCCCATGCACAGGGAATTTCAGTAATTGTATCAGCGGGAAATTACCATAAGGACGTATTGGAAAGCCCTCCGGCAGACATACCGGAAGCGATCGTAGTCAGTGGGGTGGAAGATGGCACGGCAGCCGGGTATTCGAATTTTGGTGAAACCGTAGATGTTTGCTCAGAGGGATGCTACAAAGATGAGACAAGAGAAGGGGCGGCTGTTGAGGGTCATGGTACTTCCTATGCTGCCGCCCGTACTGCTGCCGCAGTGGCCATGCTTCGGACATTTTTAAAGGATAACAGAGAAGCCGAAGATGCGCTGAAACAATATGCCCAGGATCTTGGAGAGAAAGAATGGGATCCGTATTACGGCCATGGGTATGTGGGAATGGATATGATTTTAGAAGATATTTCAGGGAATCATTCGTTCGAAGAACCCGAAGGGGATTATATAAAAGTTCCGGAAGACTTGGAATTATCTGTTCAGAACAGCACCTATATTTCTACGGTTGGGCATTATTTTGTGGAGGTTGCTTATAAAGAAAGCACCATGAAATATCAAATTACCTGTTCTTTATCAGAGGCTTCTCATTATGGAAGCCAAACCCTGACTCAAAGTAAAAAAAGACTAGCAGGACAAGGAACGCATTTACTTGTGGAGACGCCGAATGCTGCTATGGAGCCGGACGGAAGGCCGGGCTGGGATCAAAACGACCGGATGTATGTAATTCCTTCAGAGATGTCTTTTCTAAAAATACCGGGATATCATATGGAGTTAGACTGTAATCCGGAAAATTTGGTGCAGGCGTGGAGCTATCAGATAGACGGATATGACTGCTGGATTCGGCATACCACAAATTCGGTAGGAATGACCGACTGGTATGAAGAAGAAGCCGGTTTTCATCATAATACATATCGTTTTCGTTATGTCCCAAACCGCTATACCATAGTTTACGATGGAAACGGTGCGGATTACGGGGGAATGGAACCGTTTACGGTATTGGCAGACGGTGAATTTAAAGTAAAGCCAGATTTGTTCCGCAGACAGGGATATGAATTTAAGGGCTATACAGTGGTGCGGAAGTCCGATAATACGGTATATTGCGGGAGTAAGGGGTGGCAGCCTGTAGCTGACAGCCAGAATATCTGTAAGGTTTTTCAAAAGGAAGAATTAGTCAAGTTGGACAGTAATTGGATCAACAAAGCCAAAGGGGATAAGAACGATGCGTTTACTTTAAAGGCACAGTGGGAAAAGCAGAACTATACGATTTGCTATGAAGGAAACGGCGCAGAATCTGGGAACATTTCTTCTCATACGGTTGTAACAGGGAAACAGTTCACGTTTCAGGACAACAGGTATAAACGAAAGGGATATCAGTTCCAAGGATATATGATTCTGCGAAAATCCGACCATAAAGTAAAATGTCAAAAGGGAATATGGAAGCTTTTAGACGGCAGTACGGAGAAAGAATGGAAGCTGTATCAGCCCGGAGAGACTTACACCATGGATCATAATTGGATCAACAAAGACTATTCAGGCAATAGCGAGACGTTCTTCTGCCGTGCCCAATGGAAGAAACGAAACTATACTGTAACTTATCATGCCAACGGAGGGAAAAGCGTATCCAAGGCCAAGGCGTCTGTGGCATATGGGGATGAGATTGATTTAAGTGTCAAAGCAGTCCCGAAAGATGATTACTATACATTTGTCGGATGGGGAACAGACCCGAAGGACAATACGGCATTATTTTCCGGAAAAATGGATGCAAAAGATATTACTCTGTATGCACTGTATTCCATTCCCGTTTCAGATGTGAAAGAGGTTTATCTGAAAGTAGAAGATAAAACAGGGAAAAAGAGCAAAAATGGAAAACTAAGTGAAATCTATCCGTTGAAAAAGACAGGGGAGACAGACAGCCCGGTTCGGGGATACCGCTATAAGTTAAAGAAACTGGATTATAAAGAACGTTTTCCAGGTTCTATAAGCTCAGATATGATGGCCGCAATTTTCGCTGTGGATTATGCAGGAAACAGTTCTCGGATAAAGACTTATAACGGAGGGGAGAAGATTGTTTCGGAACCGGTGTATGAACAGAGCGTGGTCCATAAATTCCAGGATTTGGATACGGGGAAAGATACATATAAGGAAATCGGAAGCTACCTGGCATATCAGGGAACAGACAAGGAAGAGCTTCGCAGCGCCAGTGTGACGGAATTTGTCAGGCGGGGACTGACGTTTACACCCAAAGGCCTGGAAGCGCCTTTGCCCGAGGGGTATCGGTTCAACAGCAATAAAAGCACCGGGATTGGCAAGACTTATACTGTGACGGGAGAGCAGGTTACGTATGCATATTACGATATGATCCCTTATACATTGTTTTTTGATGGAAATGGCGGTTTATGCAGTGACAAGTCCAAGACAGTTTATACAGGAAAGACATATGATTATCTGGCGGGAAATGTGCATAAAGGGTTTCCGGAGGCAGTCAGGAAGGGATATTCGTTTCAAGGATGGTATACGGCCGCATCCGGCGGAGAACGGATTTACCCCTCCACGGTATATACATTGCAGAAAGACAGCAAAATTTATGCCAGGTGGGAGCAAAATAAGAACATCGTGTATTATGATTCCATTACAAATGGCGGGACAGGGGCAGGAACAGATACCTGGGAAAAAAATTACGCCCGCTCCGTAAATTATGGGCAGGCCATAGACCTTCGTGTAAAAGCCCGAAAGGACGGATGGATATTTGTAGGATGGAATACGGATCCGGATGCACAGGCGGCTCTAAAGGGGCTTACCATGGAAGATAAGGATATCATTCTTTATGCAATATTTAAAAAGGATATTACCATAACTTATATTGGGCGTACAGAACAGGAAACCGTTACAAGAAAAGAGAAAAGTACCATTTACAACCGCTCTGAAGGAATCGCAGTCGTTATGCCGAAGCCGGATGTATGGAATGGCTGGGAAGCTGTGGGCTGGTCTCTTCTCACAGATGGAGATGCAGATATAGAGGAAAGGCCTGGGGCTGAAGTGTATGTCAGAGAAGATATTACCTACTATGGCAGATATTGTAAGGACGTGACGGTACGTTATGATCCGAATGGATCGGCTATGGAGATACCTGAGGAGACAAAGCTGAGGCAATATAATGCATCCGGTGTATATTGCAATCCGGTATTTATTTTAAAAGAAGGGCCGAAGCGGAACAATCATTCCTTTGTAGGATGGCAGCAACTGAAAGATACGGTGACAGAGGACAAAGAAGGGACGGATCAGCCATTACCAGGAGAATCATATGGAGCAGGTATGGAACTGGAGCTGGAAAAGGATACATCATTTCAGGCAAATTGGGATCAATATCCTGTGATAGAGGCATATGACCGCTATTTTTCGTTGGAAGAGGCGAAAGAGGGGAGGATTACGACTGCAACGCTTTTGGAAAAAGTGACCGGAACTGACCGGGAGGACGGGTTGTTGGTAAACGGAATACATGTGGTAGTTCTGAATTATAATCCCCAGGATTTTACAGCGTTTGCAGAATCAGGAAGCATATACGTAACGTATCAGGCGACGGACAGCTTTGGCAATCAAACATTAAGACAGATTACGGCCCATATTGTAGATACGGAACCAAAGGAGGATTCTACCAGAGAATATGTACGGTTGATCAGCAGTCAGTTTTACCGCAGAGGAAATCAATATCTCTCAAAGGAAGAGGGAGGATTGGAGGAAACCTCGGTATGGAAGCAGGACGCGGCCTGCCAGAAAGCGTTGGAATATGCCCTTTCCAATGAAAAAAGGGGACAGATTACCGTACAAGAAACATTTTTTGGGAAGGTTTATCATTTCATAAGGCCGGGAAGCGGAAGCTGGGACCATAAAAAAGAAACATGGGTCTTTTCCAAAGAGCAGATAGAGAACGTGAAGCAGTTTGTTGAGAAACATGGATATGGAGATGCAAGAGGAGAAAATAAAATCGCCATATTTTATGAAAGCTTTGGGAGCTGCCGGGAAGGTGGAAACGAAATCGTGGATTAACAGCCCCTGTGATGAAACAAGCAACGGCTTATAGTAACAGTTCAGATGTGTCTGAACCGTTACGAAAGCCGGTATATTGGGCAGTAGATCAACATTTTTCTGGCTCCGGATATGCGGCGCCAAAGGTTTCCACTGTGACTTGTTTCATGACTTGAGGTTCCATGGGCCGGTCGGAATAGTCGGTGGCAGTTTCGGCAATTTTATTGACTATATCCATTCCTTCTGTGATTTTGCCGAAAGCTGCATATCCGCCGTCTAAATGGGGGCTTGTTTTATGCATAATAAAGAACTGGGAGCCAGCAGAATTGGGAGCCATGGAACGGGCCATTGATAACACGCCTTCCGTATGGGCAAGGTCGTTGGCAAAGCCGTTCTGGGCAAATTCTCCTTTGATTCCATAGCCGGGGCCGCCCATGCCAGTTCCTTCCGGGCATCCGCCCTGAATCATGAATCCGGAGATAACACGGTGAAAAATCAATCCGTCATAAAAGTGGTTTTGGATTAAATGGATGAAATTACGCACGGTATTGGGTGCAATTTCAGGATAGAGCTCGGCTTTCATAATGTCGCCGTTTTGCATTTCGATCGTTACGATTGGATTTTGTGACATTGCATGTCCCTCCTATTGCCTGTTTTAGGTTTATAAAAGCGTACATTAGGTATTGTAGCGGAAAAGGATAATTTCGTAAAGAGAAAAATTGTCCTATCGACATGAACTGCGAAAATTTTTTTCCGCGCTCTGATATTCTTACTAAGCGCCGGGGCGAATGGTTCTAATTCCCATGATTCCGGAATACTATTATTAATACACAATGAGTCGATATGCCGTCGATGTACAAGAAGCCTGGAGCGTCAGGCGGGAGGAAGGAGAAAACAAATTCATGGCAGATAAAATTTTTGAAAACAATCAAGTAACAGTAACCGGTGAGATTGCATCTGATTTCAGGTATAGCCACGAAGTGTTCGGGGAAGGGTTTTATATGGTGGATGTGTCAGTGAACAGGCTGAGCAATTTTGCAGACTATATCCCCCTTATGATCTCAGAACGGCTGATTGATACGGGGCAAAGCTATATCGGGCAGATCATCCGTGTAAACGGACAATTTCGCTCTTATAACCGTCATGAAGAGAAAAAGAACCGATTGGTGCTGTCCGTATTCGTACGGGAGCTGGAATTCGTAGATGAGATGACGGATGGAGAAAAGAGCAACCAGATATTTTTGGATGGATACATATGCAAGGAACCTATTTACAGGAAGACGCCTTTGGGAAGAGAAATTGCGGATTTGCTGATTGCGGTAAATCGTTCTTATGGGAAGTCAGATTATATACCCTGCATATGCTGGGGGAGAAACGCCCGGTATGCTTCCGGATTCGAAATCGGTGGGCATGTACAGGTGAATGGGAGAATTCAAAGCCGTGAATATTTGAAAAAAGTGTCTGAAAATGAAACGCAAAAGCGTGTTGCTTATGAGGTTTCCGTCAGCAAAATTGAATATTTAGAATAAAAAAATTGCAATTATTTACATTTTGTGGTATGTTAGAAAAATCTGGAAAAACAAAGTACAATTTTTATCTCCTACTGAGAAAGCAGAGGTATAAAGATGAGCAAAGGAAATGTTTTGGTTTTTTATGGTGAAGGAAAAGGAAAAACCTCATCGGCCCTAGGATATGGGATTCGTGCAGCCAGCCAGGGAAGAAGCGTAATCGTGATTCAGTTTATGAAAGGGAAAAGCGGCGATGAAATTTCCTTTATCCGCCGTTTAGAACCAGAGATCCGGTTTTTCCGATTTGAAAAATCATCGGAAAATTATGAAGAGTTGTCGGAAGAAGAAAAAAGAGAAGAAACCATGAACATTAAAAACGGGTTCAATTTTGCAAAAAAGGTATTGGTTACGGGTGAATGCAATGTTTTGATTCTGGATGAGTTTTTGGGGCTTCTGGACAATCATGTGATAACCCACGATGAATTAAAAGCTATGCTGGAAGCAAAAACGGAAGATACGGAGATCGTATTTACGGGCCGGGTGCTGGACGAGAGCCTTAAGGATTATGCAGATGAGATATATAAGATCTGGCCGCAAAAGCTTTGATGTATCGTATCTGCAAACAACTGTTTCTGTTTGAGAAGCAAAGAAGCAGGGACGAATTTCATCGTTGACAAGGACAAAAAGAAGTGCTATATTATTGAGGAAAAATAATAAAGTGAGATAGAGGTTGCGTGATCTATCAGTAGTCGGTTGGATGTGGCAGGCACAGGAGAAGACAGACAAAAGGAGAGAACGCCGAAAGGGTCTTTACCCTGTAAGAAGACTGCTTGGGCGTATGGCAAATAACCATACGACTGTCATCTGTATACGGATGGGGCGCTATCAAGAAATATCATGACAAAGATGGGAAGCATTTTGCTGCCTGTGTTTATGGAATTTTGAGCCGTTCGTAAGACGGCTCTTTTTTAACTTTTTGAAAATTTGCCTCCAGGTACGGGACAGACACCTATTTTCTCATAATGCATATGATATACGATGGAACCAGGAGGTATGAAAATGGCACTTTTTAAAGGCGCGGGCGTGGCAATTATTACGCCCATGAAAGAGAATTACGAAGTAAACTACGATAAGCTGGAAGAGATCATCAATGATCAGATCGCCAATGGTACGGACGCCATTATTATCACAGGGACTACCGGGGAATCTTCTACGTTGTCGGAAGAAGAACACAGCGAATGTATCCGGGCGGCGGTTGCTATGGTAAACAAACGTGTTCCGATCATTGCTGGAACAGGTTCTAACAGTACCTTGACAGCCATTCAGTTGTCAAGGGACGCCCAGAAGGCAGGAGTAGACGGACTGTTGATCGTGACGCCCTATTATAACAAGGCGACCCAAAATGGTTTGATCAATCACTATACCAAAGTGGCGGCAACGGTGGATGTACCCATTATTCTTTATAATGTCCCGGGACGTACCGGCTGTGGTTTGATGCCGGGTACGGTGGCAGCTTTGGCAAGGGATGTGGAAAATATTGTTGGGATAAAAGAAGCCACCGGGAATATTTCTAATGCGCTTCGGATCATGGAGCTTACCAATGGCGAGTTTGATCTATATTCCGGTGAGGACGGAATGGTGATCCCTTTGCTGGCGGCCGGAGGAATTGGGGTTATTTCCGTAATGTCCAATGTGGCGCCTAAGTTTACCCATGATATGGTAATGAGTTACTTGAATGGAGACAGAGAAAAGGCCCTTAAGATGCAGCTAAAGGCGCTGCCATTGTGCGACGCATTGTTCTGTGAAGTGAATCCGATTCCCGTAAAGGCGGCTATGAACCTGATGGGATGGCAGGCAGGTCCCTTGCGGGAGCCCCTGACAGAGATAGAGCCGGAGCATTTACAGCAGCTTAAAAAAGCTATGGAGGACTTTGGGATTCCGTTGGCATAATCTTTTGTAAGCTTGTCAACTGAGAATTATTCAGAATGAAACGGCTGCCGTTATGCAGAAGGCAGCGTAACATAATGAAACAATCATGGAATCCGGCAAAGCCGGATTCTTTGTTCTTTTATAGGAAAGACCTTGTTACTATGAAGTGATAAATTCTTTGCCTTTCCTATAAAAAAAAAAGTCCTTTGGGCAGGCTGCGCACTCGCACGAAAGGAATGATGCCGCCAGGCGGCCGTGCTCGGCGCACAAAGTGTTCAAGCCCCTCAAGATTGAGGGGACAAGGGAGTTGAAGTGGGCAAGCCCACTTTGTTCTTAATTAGGGTTGCAATTTTTCTTATAGTTTACTATGATAGAGGAGGAGTACGAATGACAAAGATAATTATGCATGGATGCAATGGAAAAATGGGACAGGTGATCACTGCCTTGTGTAAAGAAGAAAATGACCTTGAGATTGTGGCAGGGGTTGATATCTCCAACCATATCACACAAGAATATCCTGTTTTTTCCAGAATAGATGACTGTGATGTGGAGGCCGACGTGATCATTGATTTTGCGTCTGTGAAGGCAGTGGATGCTTTGCTTGCTTACAGCGTTTTACGGAAGATTCCTGTGGTTTTGTGTACCACGGGTCTTGACAGTCAAAAAGAGCAGGCTCTGGAGCAGGCATCCAAAAATGTAGCGGTGCTGAAATCCGCTAATATGTCTTTGGGAATCAACCTGTTGATGGATGTGTTGAAGAAAGCGGTTCATGTCCTGGCGTCCGCGGGCTTTGATATGGAGATCATAGAAAAGCATCACAATCAGAAGATCGACGCCCCCAGCGGGACGGCTCTTGCGCTGGCGGAAGTGTTGAATGAGGAATTAGACCATGGGTATACATATCAATTTGACCGGACAAAAGAGCGCAAAAAGAGAGACAAACAGGAAATTGGCATTCATGCCGTGCGGGGCGGGAATATTGTAGGGGAGCACGAAGTGATATTTGCCGGCACGGATGAAGTGATCACATTTTCCCATACAGCGTATTCCAAGCAAGTATTTGCAAAAGGAGCCATTGAGGCTGCGAAATTCCTGAAGGGTAAGCCGAAGGGGCTTTACCATATGGGGGATGTGATTGAGGCGAAGTAGGTAAAGCAGGACGGCTGGCGTACCGGGAGGAGAATCCGGCAGCCGGACAGAATCAGAAAAGGGGGATAACAAATGAAGGAATCAGATGTAAGATATTTGAAGGGACTGTCAAAGCAGTATCCTACCATAGCACTTGCGGCAACGGAGATTATCAATCTCCAGGCGATTTTGAGCCTTCCAAAGGGGACAGAGCATTTTATTACAGATATTCACGGGGAGTATGAACAATTCCAGCATGTGCTGAAAAACGGCTCCGGGGCCATCAAACGGAAAATAGAAGATGAATTTGGCAATACGTTTTCCGTGTCAGAGAAAAAGGCCATTGCTACGTTAATTTATTACCCGGAACTGAAGTTAAAGCAGGTGCAGAAACAGGAGAAGGATATCGAAGACTGGTATAAGGTAACAATTTTCAGGCTGACCAGGATCTGTAAGGCGGCATCGTCAAAATATACCAGATCTAAGGTGCGGAAATCTCTTCCCAAGGATTTTGCGTATGTCATTGAAGAACTGATGACGGGACGGCAGGATATGTCGGATCAGGAAGCATATTACAATGAAATCATTAATTCCGTTATCCGCACCCAGCGGGCGCCGGAGCTGATTGTGGCGTTCTGCAATTTGATCCGCAGATTTGTGGTGGATCATCTCCATGTGGTGGGGGACATTTTTGACAGAGGTCCGTACCCTCATTTGATTATGGATACGCTGATGGAACATCATTCCGTGGATATCCAGTGGGGAAACCATGACGTCCTGTGGATGGGGGCCGCTGCAGGGAATCCCTGCTGTATTGCAAATGTGATCCGGATATCCGCCAAATACGGGAACCTGAATATTTTAGAGGAAGGCTACGGCATCAATCTGATTCCCTTAGCCCGTCTGGCTATGACGAGATATGAAAAAGACGTCTGCGGGGCGTTTAAACTGGATTACCGGGAAGACGAATATGATATTAAAGAAGCCATGCTGGATGAAAAAATGCATAAGGCCATCTCCATCATACAGTTCAAACTGGAAGGGCAGTTGATCCTGAGGCGGCCGGAATTTGAAATGGGTCATCGTCTGCTGCTGGATAAGATGGATCTGGAAAAAGGCACCGTGGTTGTGGACGGCAAAACATATCCTTTGAGGGAAAAGACATTTCCTACTTTGGATATGAAGCATCCTTATGAGCTGACGCCGGAGGAAGCCGATGTGGTGGAACGTCTGACCCAGGCGTTCGTAAACTGTGAACGTCTGCAGCGCCACATACGGTTTTTATATGCCAAGGGCAGTTTGTACAAGGTATACAATTCTAATTTGCTGTACCACGGCTGCGTTCCCTTTAATGAAGACGGAACCTTCAAAAAGGTAAACATCTTTGGAGAATATTACAGTGGGAAAGCTCTTTATGACGTATTGGAGCATTATGCCAGAAAGGGTTATTTTGCCATCGAGCCGGAGGAGAAGCAAAAAGGGCTGGATATTCTTTGGTTTATTTGGAAAAATGCCAATTCCCCGGTGTTCGGAAAATCCAAAATGACCACCTTTGAACGGTATTTGATCGCAGATAAATCCACCCATAAGGAACCTAAAAATCCTTACTACCGCCTGATCGAGAAAGAAGAGATTGTCAATAAAATCCTGACGGAGTTCGGGCTTCCTGCGGAAGGTTCCCATATCATCAACGGACATATTCCGGTGGAATCTAAAAAAGGAGAATCTCCGGTGAAATGCAACGGGAAGCTTTTGATCATTGACGGAGGGTTTTCCAAAGCCTATCAGACCAAAACCGGGATTGCCGGGTATACTTTGATCTACAATTCTTACGGCCTGCTACTGGCAGCCCATGAGCCCTTTGAGTCTATGGAGAAGGCGGTGCAGGATGAGAGCGATATCCATTCCCATACGGTACTGGTGCAGCAGGTCATGCGCCGGGAGACGGTTGCGGATACGGATGTGGGGAAGGAGATCCAGGCCAATATCAAGGATTTGGAGGAGCTCTTGGCTGCATATCGAGAGGGGATTATCGTGGAGGCAGCAGTTTGACGCCGGAGGATTCTTTTTTAAAAGAGGAGCGAATCTGCTCCATACACAAAAGGAGAAGCTAGAATGAAAAAAGCAATCAATCAATCGGTCTTGTCTTTTATTTTAAGTGGGGTTTCTGTTTTGTCCCTGATATTTATGGTAATTTCCATGGTACAGTACAGTGATATAAATAAAAAGCTGGATCAGGCAAACGAAGATCGTATTTTATTGACCTATAATGCCAACCGTTTTATGAATGGCTCCGCCTATTTGACAAATGAAGTGCGGGCGTTTGCCTCCACAGGGGATCAGGAGCATTATGATAATTATTGGAATGAGGTGAATACACTAAAGAACCGTGATGAAGGCGTTGCGGCTATGGAAGCGATTGGGATTACGGACGAGGAGCAGGCCATGATCCGGGAAATGTCTTCCCTTTCCAATAATCTGGTGCCTTTGGAAGAGGAAGCGATGAAACAAGTCCAGGCGGGACAGCGGGAAGAAGCTCTTGCTTATGTGTATGGGGAAGAGTATAAGACCGTGATCACGAAAATTAATGCTTTGAAAGAGCAGTTTTTGACGACTTTGGACGGCCGGGCAGCCACTCGTGTGGAGCAGTTGAGACAAAGGGCAGATACGATCAAGGCGGGAATGGTTATCGCTATGGTGATTGTTGCCGTAATGCAGATTTCCAGCATGGTGATTACAAGGAGAAAGATCCTGCGTCCGGTGATCGCAGTCAAAGATCAGATGGGAGAGATTTCCCAGGGAAATCTTTCGACAGAGTTTTCTTTGCGGCCGGATACTTCGGAGATCGGAACTCTGGTGCAATCCATCCATGAGACGAAGCGGGAATTAAAACGATACATTTCTGATATTGATGCAAAACTGGCACAAATGGCGGAAGGAAAGATGGATTTGACCATTGGTAGCGACTACCGGGGAGAGTTCAGGCCAATTCAAGAAGCAATGCGGCAGATTCTCGACGCGTTAAACGGTGCGCTTTCCAGGATCCGTGTGACGGCAGAGCAAGTATCCGAAGAATCGAAGCGTATGGCTACCGGGGCTCAGACGCTATCCAACGGAGCTACCCAGCAGGCGTCTGCGGTGGAGGAATTGTCCGCTAGTATTCAGGAATTATCGAAGCAGGTGGACAGCACCTCCGAAGATGCGTCCAATGCCCGGCGGTCTTCAGAAGACGCTGCCATACAGCTTCAGCTGTGCAGTGAGAAAATGCAGGAACTGACGGCTGCTATGGAGGATATTTCCAAATCTTCTCAGCAGATCGGAGGAATTATTAAGACGATTGAGGACATTTCATTCCAGACAAATATACTGGCTTTAAATGCGGCTGTGGAAGCGGCCCGGGCCGGGACGGCAGGAAAAGGGTTTGCAGTCGTGGCGGAGGAAGTGCAGACATTGGCCAATAAGAGCGCCGTATCCGCCCAGAATATTACAGAATTGATAGAAGCTTCCATACATCTTGTGGAGAAAGGCACCGTCCTTTCGGCGGATACTATGGAAGCGCTTATGGGAGGCGTGGCCGGCTCCAGAAAATCAACGGAACTGGTGGGCCGGATTGCATCGTCTGCGATGCAGCAGGCAGAATCTCTAAGACAGCTGACCCAGGGGATGGATTTGATTGCCGAGGTAGTGCAGACCAATGCATTGACGGCAGAAGAATCGGCGAATTCTGCGGAAGGACTTTATGGGCAGGCAGAAGAGTTGAAAATTTCCGTTCAAAAGTTCCGGCTCCGGTAATTGGAGAATCAAATATCCATGCAAGCATGCCTATTCTTCTCATTGCTCGCGGGAATAAAGAAAAAGGCACAGAAGGATTCTGCAAATGCAGAATCCTTCTGTGCCTTTTTTAAACAGCCTAGAGCGCGTTTCTGATCATTCTTCCGTATCTTCGTCTTCCGTACCGTCTTCTTCCAATTCGGCATCATCCTCTGCCGGCAGTTCCTCTTCTGGAGAAATCCCGGACAGATAATTCTGAAGAGAGGACAAATCCACTTCCGTCTGAGACGATGCTATTTTTTTTGCGGTGCTGTCATAGGCAGAATATCCAATCCATCCCACGATGGCAAGGCACACGATAGAGCCGACAACTTTTGTGATCATACGGTTTCGTTTTTGCTTTTTCAGGATCTGTTTGCGGTTCGCTTTTTCCTGTTTGTATTTGTTGACTTTTTCCTGACTCATTTGAAATCTCCTTTGGATAGAATTATTACAGGCAAAAAAAGGGGAACATGTCCCCTTCGGCCTTTTGTACAGTATACACCATATTTGTGAAAAAGTGTTGAATAAAATAAAAAAAATCAAAAAAATCGGTTCTTTTCTACGGGTTACATTTTGAAAGGGGTTATGCTATAATCGACAGTATTATGGATGATGACATATGAGGAGGAATTGGATGAGCTTAGCGGACGGAATTTTTATTGATATGTGCCAGGATATTTTAGAACATGGGGTGAGCACCCAGGGAGAAAAGGTACGGCCCAAGTGGGAGGATGGAACCAGCGCATATACCATTAAGAAATTCGGGGTGGTGAACCGGTATGATCTCAGGAAAGAGTTCCCGGCGATTACCCTGCGCAGGACCGCCATTAAAAGCTGCACAGATGAAATGCTGTGGATTTGGCAGAAGAAGTCCAACAATATTCACGATCTCCACAGCCATATTTGGGATGAATGGGCAGATGAGGATGGCTCCATCGGCAAGGCCTACGGCTACCAGATGGGTGTAAAGCATCAATATAACGAAGGAATGATGGATCAGGTGGACCGGGTGATTTATGATCTGAAGAACAATCCTTTCAGCAGAAGGATTCTGACAAACCTCTATGTGCACCAGGATCTTCACGAAATGAATCTGTATCCCTGCGCCTACAGCGTCACATTTAACGTGACTCAGGAAAAAGGAAAGGAAAAGCTGGTGCTGAACGCCGTTTTGAACCAGCGCTCCCAGGATATCCTGACGGCCAATAACTGGAATGTATGCCAATATGCGGTACTGGTCCACATGCTGGCCCAGGTGAGTAATATGGAGGCGGGAGAACTGCTCCATGTGATTGCAGACGCCCATATTTATGACAGGCATATTCCCATTGTCCGAGAACTGATTCAAAGGGAGACTTATGAGGCTCCGAAGTTCTGGCTGAATCCAGAGGTAAGGGATTTTTACCAGTTTACCAGAGAAGACGTGCGCCTTGAGAATTATGTGACAGGGGAGCAGATTACGGATATTCCTGTAGCGGTTTAGGAAGGAGAATATATGAATTTAATTGCGGCAGTGGACAAAAATTGGGCCATAGGCTTGAACAATAAATTGCTGGTGCGGATTCCGGAGGACCAAAAGTTTTTCCGTGAGACGACGACAGGAAAAGTGGTGGTGATGGGAAGGAAAACATTGGAAAGCTTTCCCGGAGGGCTGCCATTGAAAAATCGGATTAACATTGTCTTAACCAGGGACAGGAATTATAAGGCAAAGGATGTGATCCTTGTTTATTCCCTGGAGGAGCTGCGAGAGGAGCTTCAGAAATATTCCAGTGAAGATATTTATGTCATCGGCGGGGAGAGCATATACCGGCAGCTTTTGGATGACTGTGATGTGGCTCATATCACCAAAATTGATTATGCTTATGAAGCGGACGCATGGTTTCCCAATCTGGATGAACGTGGGGAATGGGAAATTCGGGCGGACAGCGAGGAACAGACATATTTTGACCTGGAATATTATTTTTATCGCTATGAAAAAAGAAAAACCAAATAGAAAGAAATGAAAACCAAATGGAGAACTTTATTTACAGCATCAATGTCACTATCCCGATTTTTCTCGTTATGGTCATTGGATGGGCGCTACGGCAGATCGGGATGCTGAATGATGATTTTGTAAAAGTATGCAATAAATTTAACTTTAAAGTGACGCTGCCCTTTTTGCTGTTTCGGGATATTTCCGGCGTGGATATCAAGGCGGTCTTCGACTTAAAATACGTGGTGTTCTGCGCCGTCGCCACTACCATATGTTTTTGGGCCATCTGGGGCGGGGCGAAATTATTTGTAAAAGACAAATCCATCGTAGGAGCGTTTGTCCAGGCCTCCTTCCGCAGCAGCGCGGCGGTTATGGGGCTGGCCTTTATCCAGAATATCTACGGGCAGTCGGCCATGGGGCCTTTGATGATCATCGGAGCCGTACCCCTTTATAACATTTATTCGGTGATCGTTTTGACCTTTGAGGGGCAAAGCTCCCAGGGGGAGAAGGACACGGGGAAAATAAAGACGGCGTGTATCAATATTTTAAAGAATCCGATTATTATTGCAATTTTTCTGGGACTTGTGGTATCCTTATGCAATATACAGTTTCCCACGATCATACAAAAAACAGTAGGAAGCGTGTCCCAGATGGCGACGCCTCTGGCGCTGATCGCCATGGGAGCAGGATTTGAAGGGAAAAAAGCGCTGGGAAAGCTTGCGCCTACTTTGGCGGCTTCCTTGATCAAGCTGGTGGCCCAGGCCCTGGTGTTCATCCCCATTGCGGCGTGGCTGGGGTTTGACGGGGAAAAAATGATCGCTATCGTAGTAATGCTGGCCGCCCCTACCACCCCAAGCTGTTATATTATGGCAAAAAACATGAACAACGACGGGGTACTTACGGCCAGTACCGTAGTAGTCACCACATTGTTGGCGGCGTTTACTTTAACGGGCTGGATTTATGTATTGAAATGTGTGGGATTGATCGGTTAAGAGAGCAGAATTAATGGTGCGGCAGGACAGGAAAGCTGACAGGCTGGAAAGTGAGGAGAGAAATGGATATTACCGGAAGGAAATTATTTGTAAAAGCATTGATAGAAGAAGGGGTAAATACCGTGTTCGCTTATCCGGGTGGCATGGTGACGGATATTCTGGATGAGCTGTATAAAACGGATGTGATCGACCTGGTACTTCCCCGCCATGAACAGGGATTGATCCATGAAGCGGAAGGATATGCCAAATCCACAGGAAACGTGGGCGTGTGCATTGTCACCAGCGGTCCGGGGGCTACCAATATTATAACCGGGCTGGCGGACGCCCATTATGACAGCATCCCCCTGGTGTGTTTTACGGGCCAGGTGCCTTTGGGGCTGATTGGCAATGACGCCTTTCAGGAAGTAGATATTGTGGGTATGACCAGAAGTATTACCAAGTATGGCGTGACGGTGCGGGATAGAAAGGATTTGGGGCGTATCATCAAGATGGCCTTCCATATTGCCAGGACCGGAAGGCCGGGACCGGTACTGATCGATATTCCCAAAGACATTCAGACCTCCTCCGGCCCGTCAGAATATCCCAAGAGCGTCAACATCCGGGGCTACAAGCCCAATGAAACCGTACATATCGGTCAGTTGAAAAAAGGCTATAAGCTGCTGAAGGGAGCCAAACGCCCGCTGTTTTTGCTGGGAGGCGGAATCAATATTGCTCGGGCCAACGAAGCCATGCTGTCCTTGGCGGAACGGACCCAGATCCCGGTAGTTACCACGATCATGGGAAAAGGGGCTGTGCCCACCAATCATCCTCTTTATATTGGCAACAGCGGAATGCACGGAAAATATGCGGCTAATATTGCAGTAAGCCAATGCGACGTGCTGTTTTCCATCGGAACGCGTTTTAACGACCGGATTACCGGAGATTTGAATGAATTTGCGCCGAAAGCAAAGATTGTCCATGTGGATGTGGATACGGCTTCCATTTCCAGAAATGTAGTGGTGGATGTGCCGATTGTAGCGGATGCGAATCTGGCGATAGAGAAGCTTTTGGAATGGGCTGAGCCCCAAAAGACGGAGAAATGGATTGCCCAGATTCGGGAGTGGGATAAAGAAAATCCCCTTGAGATGCGCCGGGATAAAGGGATGACGCCTCAGATGATCATGGAACAGATCAATGAGAATTTTGAGGAAGGGATCATCCTTACCGATGTGGGCCAGCATCAGATGTGGGCTACCCAGTATATTGAATTGAATGAAAAGAAGCAGTTTATCACATCCGGAGGACTGGGAACTATGGGCTTTGGTTTTCCGGCTGCCATTGGGGCCAAGATTGCCAACCCCAAGAAGCCGGTGATCTGCATCAGCGGGGATGGAGGTATGCAGATGAATATCCAGGAGATGGCTACTTCTATCGTGCAGGAGGCTCCTGTTATTGTCTGCCTTTTGAATAATTATTACCTTGGCATGGTACGCCAGATGCAGCAGTTGTGGTACGGCAAGCGATATGAGGCCACCTGTTTAAGACGCCAAAAAGGATGCCCCAGGGACTGCAAAGGACCGGGAGAGAACTGCCCGCCTTATACGCCGGATTTTGTGAAGCTGGCGGAGAGCTATGGGGCAAAAGGGATTCGGGTATTTCAGGAAGAGGAGATTGCTCCGGCTCTTTTGCAGGCAAAACAAAATAACGTAACTACGATTATCGAATTCATGATTGCCACGGAAGATATTGTGCTGCCCATGGTAAAAGGCGGCAATCCTATGAGCGAAATGATATTAAGCAAGTAAGGAGGGCCAGAGCATGAGAAACAGATGGATTGCATTATATGTAGAAAATCAGGTGGGCGTACTGGCAAAAGTCTCCGGGCTCTTTTCCGGAAAGTCTTACAATCTCCAAAGCCTTACCGTAGGCACCACGGAGCATGAGGACATTTCCCGCATGACGATTTGCGTTACCAGCGACGACGTTACCTTTGAACAGATTAAAAAGCAGCTGAACCGTATGGTGGAGGTCATCAAGGTAATAGATTTAACTAACGTTCCCATCCATATGAAAGAGATTCTTTTTGCAAAAGTGAAGAACTGCTCCACTGCGGATAAAGTGGAAGCTTTTCAGATTGCTCAGGCGTTTGACGTGGATGTGGTAGATTACGGGGAGGACAGCGTTTTATTGGAGTGCAAGCTAACGGAGCGGAAGAATAATGAGCTGATCGACCTGCTGAGAGCCAGATTTAAGAATATTGAGGTTGTGAGAGGAGGAGCGGTGGCCATTGAGTCCATCAGCACTTCCTGTGCCGGACGGACAGAATACAAAAAGAAGTAATTTTATGCAGGTTATGGAAAGAAACTAAGTTCATAACCTGTATTTATGCATATGATAAGCACCAAGAATAATCTTGACACTGGGGGAAAAAAGTATAATAATTGAAAAAATAGTAAGGTTCTATTTCGTCAGAACTGTCTGGAAAATAAGGGATTTGGAGGCGTTATTATGGAAATCAGATTTGAAAAGAGAGAACAATTAAAAGAAAAGCCCGATGAGAAGCAGCTGGGCTTTGGAAAGTATATGACCGATTATATGTTTGTGCTGGATTGGGACAGGGGCCAGGGATGGCATGACGCCAGGATTGTTCCCCACGGGCCGATTGCACTGGAACCGGCCTGCGTAACGCTGCATTATGCCCAGGAGACCTTTGAAGGACTGAAGGCATACCGCAGGGCAGACGGGAAGATTCAGCTGTTCCGTCCCCAGATGAACGCCAGACGTATGATAGCCTCCAATGAGAGGCTGTGTATGCCGGAATTGCCGGAGGAAATGTTTGTAGAAGCGGTGAAGGCCATTGTGGAGGTGGAAAAAGACTGGGTACCATCGGAACCTGGAACCTCTTTGTATATCCGCCCCTTTACATTTGCAACGGAATCCGCCTTGGGCGTACATATGGCAAGCTCCTTTAAGTTTGTAATCATCTGTACCCCGGTGGGCGCCTATTATGCGGAAGGCATCAATCCTGTAAAAATTTTGGTAGAAGACGAGCTGGTACGCGCCGTGAAGGGAGGAACCGGTTTTACCAAATGCGGCGGCAACTATGCGGCTTCCATCCTGGGCCAGGTGCGGGCAGAGGAAAAAGGCTATACTCAGGTGCTGTGGCTGGACGGCGTGGAGCGGAAATATGTGGAAGAAGTAGGGACGATGAATATTATGTTTAAGATCGCCGGAGAATTCTATACCGCTCCCATTGAAGGAACCGTATTAGCAGGGGTAACCCGGGATTCCATTATCCATATATTGAGAGATTGGGGCTATCAGGTAAACGAAACCAAGCTGTCTATTGACGATCTGATGAAAGCCGGCCACGACGGCACCTTAGAAGAAGCCTTCGGCACCGGAACAGCAGCGGTTATTTCTCCGGTGGGCGAGTTGGCATACCGGGATGATGTGGTAACGGTCAACGACTTTAAAATCGGCGAGGTGAGCCAGAAGCTGTATGATTATCTGACAGGCATCCAATGGGGCCGGGAAGAAGATAAGTATGGCTGGACGGTAGAAGTATAAGAAATTTTAAGAAAAGTTTTTGAATTCTATTCATGATTTTTTCATAAACTATTGGTAAAATAGGGCTGTCGTAGGGATAGCCCTATTTTTAACAGAAGCGAATAAAAAAGCTGCGAAAGCAGCTGGATGATACGAGGATGAATGAATGAAAAAAGATAAATATGCAAGTCTCAATACAACGAGAAAACGGGGGAATACCCTGGTGATTGTCATTGCCATAACGGCGTTATGTATCGCAGGCGTGTTAGGCGCCATAAAGCTTCATGCGGAAAGCAGCACGGTGTTTTTGGATACCGGGACGGTGAATATGACGGCGGAATAGCGCTTATTGGGGGACATGCTCTAGGATGCGGTGGAACGTTTTTCCTACGTTCTGCATAGGATGGAATAAGTGATAAATTTCGAGGTGTTTATGCAGAGGCAAGGAATACGACATACACAAACCGGGCAGTCCGGCCAGGGTGGCCTGCAAGTCTGGGTAGAATCTGCAGCAGGAGCGGCGCCGGTGGAGAATGCAAGGGTGCGTATTGCCTACAGCGGCGATCCGGAGAGTACCATAGAAGAGCTGAGAACCAATGATTCTGGACATTCCCAGGAGGTGGAACTGGCGGCTCCGCCATTGGAATACAGCATGGAGCCGGATCAGCCCCAACCTTATTCGGAATATACGGTGAGCGTGGAGGCAGAAGGCTATCAGCCGGTGGACGTATCCGGCGTGGAGGTTTTTTCCGGGACACAGGCGATTCAGAATATCCGGCTCCGCCCCCTGGCAGGAGCAGAGGAGGAGCTGCAAAATATTGTGATTCCGGCCAATACGCTGTATGGGGATTATCCTCCTAAAATTGCGGAAGCGGAGATCAAACCTGTAACAGAAAGCGGAGAGATTGTCCTAAGCCGCGTGGTGGTGCCGGAGTATGTGGTGGTTCACGACGGAAGCCCCAGGGACAGTACGGCCCGGGATTATTACGTCCGGTACAAGGATTATATCAAAAATGTAGCTTCCAGCGAAATCTATGCCACTTGGCCGGACAGTACCATACGGGCCAATGTACTGGCAATTATGTCTTTTACATTGAATCGCGTCTATACGGAGTGGTATCGGAATGACCGCTCATTCGGGGCTGAAACTTTTTCTTGCATTCGGATATAAAAATGGTATAATTTTGAAAGAACATATGGAGAAGCAAAAAAGGAGAAGCGTATGCGAATAATACCAGAACATACCAAATGCCTGGTGATTGACTATCAGGAGAAAATTGTACCGGCTATGGCGAAGCGGGAGGAACTGCTGGCTAATTCCGTGAAACTGATATCCGGATTGAAGATATTGGGGATTCCCTTGGCAATTACTGGACAGTATACCAAGGGACTGGGACTGAATCTTCCGGAGATTTTTGCAGCGGCAGGCACGGAAGAATATATAGACAAGCTGACATTCAGCTCCTATGAGACGAAGGAAGTGAAAGAGTGGCTGAATGATACCACCCGCCATGTGCTGATCTGCGGTATCGAAGCCCATGTATGCGTACTTCAGACGGCGATTGACCTGAAGGAAGCCGGTTTTTCCCCGGTTTTGGTGACAGACTGTATTTCTTCCCGTAAGGAATCAGACCGTGATATCGCCCTGATCCGGGCGCAGCAGGAGGGAATTTTACTTACCACCAGCGAGGCCGTTTTATTTGAGTTGACGAGACGGGCCGGAACCGATGTGTTCAAGCAGATTTCCAAATTGGTAAAATAAGGAGCGGCAATGTTAAAAAGATTTTATCCGGGAACATATCTGGATTCCGCCTATGATATTGATTATGAAGCTTTGTACCAGGAAGGATACCGGGGGATTATTTTTGATATTGACAACACTTTAGTTCCCCACGGGGCGAAAGCAGACGAACGTGCCAAAGGGCTGTTCTTGCGGCTGGCGAACATGGGATTTTCCTGTTGTCTGCTGTCTAATAACAAAGAAGCGCGGGTGAAAAGCTTTAACGATGACATAAAGACGGAATATATCCATGACGCCCATAAGCCTTCGGTGAGAAATTACCAGAAAGCCATGGAGCGGATGGGGACGGACCAAAGCAACACCATTTTTGTGGGAGACCAGATTTTTACAGATGTGTATGGGGCTAACCGGGCGAATATCCGCACCTTTCTGGTGAAGCCTATACATCCGAAAGAAGAGATACAGATCGTGCTAAAGCGGTATCTGGAAAAAATTGTGCTTGCTTTTTATAAGAGGGATTTGAAGAGGGGGAAGAATCATGAAAATAGTAATCGGCAATGACCACGCGGCTGTGGCGCTTAAAATGGAAATTATGGAATATGTAAAGTCCCTGGGCCATGAGGTGATTAATATTGGAACGGATTCCATCGAGCGATGTGATTATCCGGTATTTGGGGAACAGGCCGGACGCGCGGTGACGTCCGGGGACGCGGACTGCGGCATTTTGATTTGCGGCACCGGCGTGGGCATGGCGATCGCGGCCAATAAAGTAAAAGGCGTCCGGGCTGGAGTGTGTTCCGATACGGCTACGGCGCGTTTGATGAAAGAACATAACAATGCCAATATTCTCACCTTTGGCGCAAGAATAGTAGGGCCGGAGCTGGCAAAGGACATTGTAAAAACATACCTGGAGGCGGAATTTTTAGGGGGAAGGCATCAAGGGCGCATCGACATGTTTTGGGAGATTGAGAAGGGAAAATAAAAAAAGGTTGAAAAAAATGGTATTTTATTATAGAATATAGAAAGTATCGGGGAGAATTGCGCCCTGAGTGATGTAAGGAGGAAAATCGAATGATTTCAGCAGGAGATTTCAGAAACGGTATTACGATTGAATTGGATAATAATATTTACCAGATCATTGAATTCCAGCATGTAAAGCCGGGCAAGGGTGCGGCTTTCGTAAGAACGAAGCTGAAGAATATTAAGAACGGCGGCGTGGTGGAGAAAACCTTCCGTCCCACAGAGAAGTGCCCCCAGGCCCGTATCGACCGGGCGGACATGCAGTATCTGTATTCCGACGGAGACTTGTTCCATTTCATGGATGTGGAGACATATGAGCAGATTGCATTGGACCAGGATTCCATCGGAGATGCTTTGAAGTTCGTCAAAGAAAATGAGATGGTGAAGATGCTCTCCCATAATGGAAGCGTATTTGCAGTAGAACCGCCTCTGTTTGTAGAACTCAAGATTACAGAGACAGAGCCTGGCTTTAAGGGAGATACTGCCACCGGAGCTACGAAGCCTGCGGTTGTGGAAACCGGAGCCACCGTATATGTTCCTCTCTTTGTGGAGCAGGAGGATGTGATCAAGATCGATACCAGGACAGGAGAATATTTGTCCAGAGTATAGAAAGCAGAAGAGGGAAAGCAGGAACAGCCGTTGCTTGCGGTGATTCCTGCTTTTCTTTGTATTACGTTTTTCTTGAAAAAGCTTTCGTATAATGCTAAAATAAAAACACTAAGGGAAATTATGACAGTAAAAAATCCGGAGGGCATGTGGATATGGCCAATATGTTTGTAAAAAGACAGGACTTACGAAAGAGGCAGCTTACGGATAGAGAAAGGATTCAGGAGGACGTGAAGAAGGAAGATTTTTTAATCAGACAGATTGATGAATTTAAGGATAAAGCGAAGCAGCTGCAGCAGCTTTTAGACGCCAAGGAAAGCAGGGTACAGGAGCTGCAGGGGATTGTGGAAGAAAGGGAAAAAAGAGCCAGAGGCTTGCAGGAGATTTTGAAAGAAAAGCAGCTGGAAGTGGATAATATCACCAAAGGTGTGGAAGGCTATGCTAATCAGATTGCAAGAGAACTGGCAGGCCGTATTGGAAAGGTGGAAGACTGCATCAAGGAGCAGGCGGCGAAAGAGCAGGAACTGCTGACGGAGCTTACGGATTCTGTTAAGAAGCTCTCAGGAGAGCTTTCCTCCAGGCAGGAAGAGGTATGTTCCTCACAGGCAGCGAAACAAGAAGAATTTTTTTCAGGCCAGACGGCCAAGCAGGAGGAAGCATTCGCCGGGCAGGCGGCAAAACTGGACGAGCTTCTCTCAAGTATTTCTGAGATGCAAAAGGAATTATCCGAAAAGATTCATACGGAAAATGTAAAATGTTACCGGAATATGCAGTCATCCCTGGATGAGCTGAAGGGGCAGCAAAGCCAGGAAGGGAAGAAAGAGGAAAACGCCGGTTCCATCAAGGGTCTGTTGAAGGCGGCCATTGTGATAGGGGCAGTCAATCTGGCTGCTCTGGGAGGATTTATTTTGTATGAACTTGGAGCATTTGGCATGTTTTTCTAAAAATAAAGCAAAGGGGCGTATAACGATTTGGAACAGGAAAAGAAGGTTTGGGTATTAGGACACAAGAATCCGGATACGGATTCCATCTGCGCGGCGATTGCCTATGCAGATCTGAAGAATAAGACGGAAGACGGCTGTTATGAAAGCAAGCGGGCCGGCCAGGTGAATGAAGAGACAAAATATGTCCTGGATTATTTCGGGGTGCCGGCGCCGGGGTTTGTACCGGATGTAGGGGCTCAGGTGAAGGACATTGAGATGCGTAAGACCGCAGGAGTGGACAGCCATATCTCCATGAAGAAGGCATGGGAACTGATGAAGGAAGAGAATGTCGTGACCCTTCCGGTGACCAAAGAGGACGGCAGCCTGGACGGGCTGATCATTACCGGAGATATTGCGACTTCCTATATGGATGTATACGACAACGAGATCCTGGCCAGGGCCAGGACGCAGTATAAAAATATTATCGAGACCTTGGAAGGGACATTGTTAGAGGGCAATGAGCACGCCTATTTTACCAAAGGGAAAGTAGTGGTGGCGGCAGCCAGCCCGGAGATGATGGAGGAGCATATCACGGACGACGACCTGGTGATTTTAGGGAACCGGTATGAAGTGCAGCTTTGCGCCCTGGAGTTGAACGCAAGCTGTATCATTGTCTGCGCCGGGGCGAAAGTATCCCAGACCATTCAGAAGATGGCCAGGGAGCGGGGGTGTGCGCTGATTGTCACGCCTTTCGAGACCTTTACGGTGGCCCGGCTGATCAACCAGAGTATGCCGATTAAATATTTTATGCGCCGGGAACATTTGGTGACCTTCGGTACGGAGGATTATGTGGAAGACATCAAAGAGATTATGTCCAAAGAGCGGCATCGTGATTTCCCGATTTTAGATGAAGACGGCAAATATGTGGGCATGATCTCCAGACGGAACTTGCTGAATATGAAAAAAAAGCAAGTTATTTTAGTGGATCACAACGAGAAATCCCAGGCTGTGGACGGAATTGGCGGCGCGGAGATTTTGGAGATCATCGACCATCACAGATTGGGCAGCCTGGAGACGATTTCTCCGGTGTTTTTCAGGAACCAGCCTCTGGGATGTACTTCTACGATTATTTATCAGATGTACCAGGAAAAGGGAATTGAGATTCCAGGAAAGATTGCCGGGCTTTTGTGCTCCGCAATTATTTCAGATACGCTGATGTTCCGCTCTCCCACCTGCACTCCGGTGGACCGGATGGCGGCGGAATCATTGGCGAAGATTGCAGAAGTCAACATAGAAGAGCTGGCCAAGAATATGTTCCAGGCCGGAAGCGATTTTAAGAGCAAATCGCCGGAAGAGATTTTTTATCAGGATTTTAAGACCTTTTTTATTGCGGATCTGGAATTTGGCGTGGGACAGATCAGCGCCATGAGCCAGGATGAGCTTGGGGAAGTAAAAGAAAAACTGACGCCGTATCTGGACACGGTACTCAGCGAGCGGAAGCTGAATATGGTATATGTGATGCTGACCAATATTCTGGAGGAGAGCACCCAGTTAATTTACCAGGGCGGGGCGGCCTGCCAGATTGCAGAGCGGGCGTTCCATGTCCATCAGCCGGAAGGAGGAGACAGTCTCCTGCTTAGGGGCGTAGTTTCCCGGAAAAAGCAATTCATCCCTTCCATTATGGCGGCAATGCAGGAGGAATAATATGGGAAAGCAATACTGGAAGCCTGGGAATATGCTGTACCCTTTGCCGGTGGTGATGGCAAGCTGCCAAAGAGCGGGAGAGCGGCCTAATATTATTACGCTGGCTTGGGCAGGAACGGTATGTTCCGATCCGGCCATGGTGTCTATTTCGGTGCGAAAGGAGCGGTATTCCCACGATATTATCCAGGATACCGGAGAATTTGTGCTGAACCTGGTGACAGAGAAGCTGGTCTTTGCCACGGATTTCTGCGGTGTGAGATCCGGCAGGGACATAGATAAATTTCAGCAGATGCATTTGACGCCCCTTCCCAGTGTGCAGATCAGTGCGCCGGGAATTAAAGAAAGTCCCGTGAACCTGGAATGCAGGGTGAAGGATATGATCCCATTGGGCTCCCATGATATGTTTCTTGGAGAGGTCGTAGGGGTTACGGCAGAGGATGCTTATATAGATAAAAGCGGAAAGTTCCAGTTGAACAGGACAGGGCTTGTGACCTACTCCCACGGGGAATATTTCTCCCTGGGAAAGAAGCTGGGAAAGTTTGGGTATTCCGTGAAGAAAAGAAAATAGGGAAGGCAGGTATGTAACATGACAGAGGAAATCAGGAAAAAAATGGAAGATCAAGGGATGGACGTAAAAGGCGCTTTGGGCCGCATGATGGGAAATGAGACGCTTTTTGTCCGAATTATGAAGAAATTTTTAGACGACAAAAGCTATGATAAGTTGAAAGAGGCTCTGGAAGCAAAAGATTATGACGCGGCATTCGAAGGAGCCCATGCATTAAAAGGCGTAGCCGGGAATCTGGGCTTGAATCCATTGATGGAAGCAGATATTGTGGTTTTGGAAAAGCTGCGCCATAAGGAGACTGCGGGGCTGGAAGAGGATTTCAAAAAGGTGGAAGAGCTTTATGTGGAAACCTGCGAGATTTTGAAAGAGTTATAAAAAATAAACAAAAATTCATGGAAAAGCCCTTGGAAATAAGCGGTAATTTGTGCAAAATTCGTTAAAACGAAAGATATTTCTTTAGAAAAACGGTCAATGGAGTTTTTTGCTGTATGTGCTATAATAAGCGTCAGCGAGAGAAGTGTACCTGAGAAATGTTGATAGGAACGAATTTTGCATGTAACTGTGATAAGACGTTGCGGTTAAAAAAGAAAGAAGGTGCTGCCATGAAGATTCGAAACATCAGGGACGTGGATCAGTTTTTGAAGGTGGTGGAGAGCTGCAAAGGCAGTGTGGAGCTGGTGACAGGAGAGGGCGACAGACTGAACCTGAAATCCAAACTTTGCCAATATATTTCCCTAGCATCCATTTTTTCAAACAGTGAAAAGATTCCCAATCTGGAGATTATTGCTCTGGAGCCGGAAGACAGAGATAAGCTGTTACGTTTTATGGAGAACGGCTGATATAACAGGAGGAAGCAATATTGAAGAAAGTAGCAGTGATGACAGACAGCAACAGTGGGTTTACAAGACAGCAAGCGCAGGAAGCCGGAATTTATGTATTACCTATGCCGTTTTTCATCAACGGGGAGACTTATTTTGAGGATATTGATTTGACACAGGAACAGTTTTATCAGAAGCTGGAAGGGAATGCGGAGATTTCCACTTCCATGCCAGCGGTGGGAGATGTGACGGATCTCTGGGATAAGCTTCTGCAGGAGTATGAAGAAGTGGTGCATATCCCAATGTCCAGCGGTCTCAGCGGTTCTTGCGAGGCGGCTCACATGCTGGCCCAGGATTATGATGGAAAGGTCCAGGTGGTGAATAATCAGAGAATATCCGTTACTCAGAAGCAATCCGTTCTGGACGCCAAAACATTGGCGGACCAGGGGAAGAGTGCGCTTGAGATAAAGGAATATTTGGAGGAGACAAAGTTTGAATCCAGTATTTATATTATGCTGGATACCCTGTATTATTTGAAAAAGGGCGGACGTATCACGCCTGCGGCCGCAGCTCTTGGGACCTTGCTGCGGTTAAAGCCGGTGCTCCAGATACAGGGAGATAAATTAGACGCCTTTGCAAAGGCAAGAACTTCCAAGCAGGGAAAAAATATTATGCTGGAAGCCATCAAGAATGATTTTGCCAATCGGTTCCATGACCCGGAAGGGAAAAATATGAGGCTTGGAATTGCCTATACGAAGGATCTGGATGCGGCAAAGGAATGGAAGAATGAGGTTTTGGCAGTATTTCCAAATCATGAGATTCAGATGGATCCCCTTTCTTTAAGCGTGGCATGTCATATCGGGCCTGGGGCGTTGGCCGTGACTTGCTGTAAGAAGCTATCCTAAAAAGTGTGGGGCCAAAGAGTAAACAAAGCCGGGAAGCCGCAAAAATGCGGTCTTTCCGGCTTGATTTATTAGTCTTTTGCGTTTGGAAAAACCGATATTTTGAGCTTTGTAGGTTTTTTTGCATCGGATTCCATAAAGCCAAAGAAACTCCTGATTAATACCCATAGTTTTTTTGCTGCGATTTTAAAAAGAACGCCGTTACCCCGGCGGCCAGAAGTTCCGCCGCCACCACAGACCCCCATATACCGTCTACCTTCCAGATCAACGGGAATGTTAAAACAGCCGCAATTTGGAATACAAAAGTCCTTAGAAAAGATATGGCTGCCGATACCAATCCGTTGTTGAGGGCGGTAAAGAAAGAAGAGCCCAAAATTCCAAATCCCGAAAAAAGAAAGGAAAAGGAAAATATGGAAAACGCCCGCAGGGTTAAGAGAAGAAGTGCTCTGTCATAGCCTGTAAATAGATAAGAAAGAGGCTTTGCCAATGTAAGAGAGGATGTCAGCATAAACACCGCAAATATGGTAATCAACAGAAGAGACTTTTGCAGTAACCCTTTCAATTCACTTTTATTCTGTGCGCCATAATGGTATCCTACGATGGGAGCCGTTCCCACGGAGTAGCCGAGGAATACTGCTTGAAATATCAGGCTGACGTACATAAGAACTCCATAAGCCGCAATGCCGTCCTCTCCAGCATAGTTCAAAAGCTGGCCATTGTAAAGCATATTGACCACGGACATGGAGATATTGCTTGTCAATTCCGAAGAGCCATTAACACAAGTTTTGATTAGGGAACCTTTGTCAAAGTGGGTTTTTCCCACAAAATTCGATACAAAAAATCCATCCACTACCCCATAAATGGAAGTGAATACCAGCATAATAATCGCAGGAAATGTAAAACGAAGCAGTTTTTTATAAGTAAAATGGTCCGATAATTGAATTTTCATGATGTTTCCTCCCTTAGTTCTTCCGTTTTTTTCTTGAGCCCCGCCAGGAACCGTTCCGTCAGTTCCAGATATTTCATAACATCCTCCTCTGGCCAGGAGGTTAAGATATCGTTTTCGGCTTCTATCATTTTAAGAGCGGTGTGTTCAGCAAAGACTTTTCCTTTCTCTGTAAGGCAGACATTTTTGTTTTTTCCTCCCACATGTTCCAGATATACGATTCCTTCGGACTCCAGTTTACGGATGGAAGAGTTTGCGGTCTGCTTGCTGAGCCCGGAGAGACGGCAGATTTTCTGCAGCAGGCAGCGGTCTTTTTCTCCTTGGTCGCAGATGGTATAGATAATTTTCATGGCGCTGTCAGATATATGAAGCTTTAGAGACATTTCATGGTATGCAGCTTCCAGCTCTCCGATCAGATAATTGTAGCGTCTCATTTCCTTCGAAATATTAAAATTCATTGGGCACCTCCAGAATGTATATAGCATGAAATCGTACTAATGGATTATAGTATGATTCCGTACTAATGTCAAGACTTTTCCAGGGAGTTTTTACAAGATATTAAAATAAAAAGACCGGGGCGCAGGAATCAGGTTCCATACGCCCCGGAAGAATTATTCCGCCGGAAGGCTTTTTTTGATTTTGCCTTTCCAAAGCAAATAGGTGATCAAAAGAGGGACGCCTGCTCCCAGCCAGGCGGTGGGGCTTGCAAAGCATACGGACCAGAATCCGGCAGGCTTTAGAAGGAGCATGACGACGCCGATGCGGCAAACCATTTCAAACAGGCCGCTGATCATGGGCATAAAGCCCAGATCCAGACCCTGGAGTGCATTCCGGTAAAAATAGACCATGACCAGGGGAACGTAAAAGCAGGAAATCGTAGTCAGGTACTGCCTTGTGTAGGCCATTACTGCGTCTGTGGGGGCTGATAAGAACCAGCGTACGATAAAATCCCCCAGCAGGACAGAAACCAGTGCTGCAAAAAGGGCGGTTCCCAATGCGATCATAGCCCCTTTTCTCATTCCGTCAAAAATACGGCGGTATTTTCCGGCTCCCAGATTTTGGCCGCAGTAGGTGGCGATCGTGGTTCCCAACGTAATCATAGGCTGACTGGAAAGCTGTTCCACTTTGGAGGCGGCCGTGTAGGCGGCGACAACGCTGGAACCGAAAACATTGACGGCGCTTTGCAGGATCATAACGCCCACGGCTGTCACAGAATAGTTGACGGCCATTGGAACCCCAATGGATAACAGCTCCCGGCAGCTTTTCAAATCCAGGTAGAAATCTTCTTTCTGGATTTTCAGAATATCAAATTTTTTGAACATATAAAGAAAGCACAATGCGGCGGCCACGGTCTGGGCAATGACGGTGGCCAAGGCGGCCCCAGCAGGCCCCATATGCAGGGATACAATAAAAAATAGATCCAGGGCCACGTTCAGTACGGAGGAGACGATCAGAAAATACAAAGGTGTTTTACTGTCCCCAACGCCCCGAAGGATGGAGGAAGAGATATTGAAAAACATGGTGGCCAAAAGCCCGGAGTAGATAATTACGATATAACTGTTGGCCATGGAAAGGATATTTTCCGGCGTCTTCATAAATAGAAGCAGCATTCTGGAACAGGATAGTGTAATGGCCGTTATTACAACAGAAATGATAAGTCCCAGAATCAGAGAAACGGCAACATAGTGCTTCAGACGTTTTTCATCCTTTGCCCCGAAGGCGTGGGAAATCATAACGCCAAAGCCTTGGGCGATTCCCATGGCGAATCCCAGCACAAGAAATACGATGGAGCCGGTGGAGCCTACGGCCGCCAGAGCGTCTTCCCCCAGAAAACGTCCTACGATAATGGCGTCCACCATATTGTAAAACTGCTGGAATAAATTCCCCAAAAGTACGGGAATGGAAAACAAAAAAATAAGTTTTAAAGGATTTCCGGATGTCATGTCTTTTGTCAAAATGAAGTCTCCTTTCAAAAACGTAATTATTATGATTGTATCCGGGGGAGATTCCAGCGGAAATGGGCCGCCAGAAGCCGGATGAGAATAACGCTGGCCGCGCTTAACAGCATAGCAGCCGGCTCCTCTAGTACGTTTGACAGCATCAGGTAAAGAACGGCTCCTGCAAGAGAAGCGCAGGCATAAACGTGTTTTACAAAAACAAAGGGAGTGGTGCCCGCCATAATATCCCGAAGCATGCCCCCGCCGATGCCTGTAACGACACCGACAAAAATCAGAAGGAACGTATTGGGCTTGTCAAATATGGACATGGCGGTACGGATGCCGGTAATCGTAAAAATTCCAAGGCCAATGGCGTCTAACGTATTCATGGCCTGCTCGTAGGATTCCAAAAAACGGCTTCCCAGAAGTTCCTTTTTCCAGAAAATCAGGGCAAACAGAAAACAGGAAGTGATGGTGGCCGCTCCGGCGTAAGAGACATTCTGAAACATGCGGGGCGGATGGATGCCAAGAATCAGGTCCCGGATGCAGCCGCCTCCCACAGCGGTGGTGATGCCCAATACCAAAACGCCGAAAATGTCCATATTTCTGCGAATTCCCACCAATGCCCCGGACGAAGCAAAGGCAATGGTACCAATGATTTCCAGAAGAAAAATAAACGTTGTATATTCCATAAAGCAACCTCCCCCAAAGGATCTTTCGTGATGTCAGAGCATGTTTGAACATTGCTTTCTGACACGCTCTAGAACGGCATAATTGAAACAGTAACTAAGTATACAATATTGCGCCCCGAAAAACAATCTTTTTTTCTGTTGTAAGCAGGGCAAAAAAAACTTATAATAAATAAGAAGAAAGATTTTGGCGTGAAGAAACATAATTTTAGAACACGTCTTTTAATGACAGGAGGATTTGTATGAAAGACACAACAAGGCAGGGCTGGAAAAAATTCGGATGGCTGTGCTTAAGCGCAGTACCGATGATCAGCTACCTGATTCTAATGATGGTGGTTACCGTGGGAATCTATGCGATTTTGACGGTTTTTGCGTTGGCCCGGGGAGAGACGGACATTACCGGATATCTCCTGGGGTATGCCATGCACTGCGGCATTGCTTATGCGTTAGTGGGGCTTGTGGGGTACGGCCTGTGGTATTATTTTGGATGTAAGAAAAAACGGCTGCTTCCCCCGGCGGGTGTTTGTTCCATAAAAAATATCCTGGCAGTTTTTGCGGCGGCTTTCGGTGCAAATTGTGTGACTTCTTGGCTGCTGGCATTGGCGCAGATGCTTTTGCCGGATTTAATCAATGATTATTCCGAGATGATGGAGATGGCTGGCATCGGAAATGTGACGGTTGCAATGGTTTTATATGTGGTGATTTTAGGCCCCATATTAGAAGAGCTGATTTTTCGGGGACTGACCTTTTATTATGCCAAAAAGTTCACCAAAAGCTTCTGGATCGCCAACGTGATCCAAGCTGTTTTTTTCGGAATTATGCATGGGAATCTGGTTCAGGGGGCCTATGCATTTATTCTGGGGCTTTTCCTGGGGTGGGTGTATGAAAAATTCCAGTCCCTCTATGCCACCATATGGATGCACATAGGGTACAATTTCTTAGGCTCTGGGATTTTGAGCCTAGTTTTCGGAGAAGACGTCTCCATTCCTTTCCAGATTGCCTGGAATCTATTGGGCATTGCGCTGCTTGTGGTAGGAGTTTTTGTGATCTGTAAAAGAGACGCTAAACAGGCGCCCGTGGGATAACTATATGGAATATCATAATATATTATCCGGAATCTTTGTATCCAGGCCCAACCGTTTTATTGCCCTGGTGGAAATCAATGGGATACAGGAAAAGTGCCATGTGAAGAACACGGGAAGATGCCGGGAGCTTTTACTTCCCGGCGCTTCAGTGTATCTGGAACGAAGTGAACGTCCAGGCAGAAAGACTGCCTATGATCTGATCGGAGTAGACAAAGGCGGAAATTATATCAATATGGATTCCCAGGCCCCCAATCAGGCTGCGGCGGAATGGTTAAGGCAGCAGGGCTGGGAATCCATCCGGCCGGAGTACGCATACGGGGCTTCCAGACTGGATTTTTATATGGAACAAGGAGAACGCCGCAGGCTTTTGGAAGTGAAAGGCGTTACCTTAGAGGAACAGGGAATCGCCAGATTTCCGGACGCGCCCACCTTACGGGGCGTCAAACACCTGGAAGAATTGATCCGGGCCAGGGCCGAGGGATATGAGGCGGCCGTGCTGTTTGTCATTCAAATGAAAGGCGTTTGGTGTTTGCAACCAAATGACAGCACACATCCGGAATTTGGCGACGCTCTGCGAAGAGCAGCAAAGGCCGGGGTGGAAATCTTAGCTTACGATTGTATCGCCCGGCCGGAATGCTTAAGGTTGGATGTGCCGGTGCAGGTATGTCTTTAGCTTCAGGAATCTTAGCCTGGGAAAACCGCTGTATACGAACATAGAAGGAGATGAAATGTTACAGGAATTTCCATTAGAAATGATTATAGAGCCGCTGCTTGCCTGGTTCCAAAGCCATGCCAGGGTGCTTCCCTGGCGGGAGGAGCCAACTCCTTACCGGGTATGGGTGTCGGAGATCATGCTTCAGCAAACCAGGGTGGAGGCAGTAAAACCTTATTTTGAACGCTTTACGAAAGCATTGCCGGACGTAGGGGATTTGGCGGATTGTGAGGAAGAAGCCCTGTTGAAGCTTTGGGAGGGACTGGGCTATTATAATCGTGTACGCAATATGCAGACAGCGGCGAAAACGATTATGACAGAATATGGGGGACAGATTCCTGCGGATTATGATCTGCTTTTAAAATTAAAAGGCATTGGCCATTATACTGCAGGCGCTATTTGCTCCATTGCGTATCAGATTCCAGTACCTGCGGTGGACGGGAATGTGCTTCGTGTTATTTCCAGGGTAAGCGGAGATATGTCAGATATTATGAAACAGTCGGTGCGGACAGCAATGGAGGAAGCCTTGCGGGAGGTGATGCCCAAAGACCGGGCAGGGGCGTTTAATCAGGCGCTGATGGAGCTGGGGGCTACGGTTTGTGTTCCAAATGGCGCACCCCTTTGCGGAGAATGCCCCTGGAAGGAGTTCTGCCGTGCGGCCTTGGAAGGGAGCTGGGATAAGATTCCGGTAAAAAGCAAGGCCAAGCCCAGGAAAATAGAAGAGCGAACCGTATTTGTCATACGCACCGGAGAAAAGGTGGCGTTGAATAAACGGCCAGGGAAAGGGCTCTTGGCAGGGTTGTACGAATTTCCCAATGTGCGGGGGCATCTGTCCAAAGAAGAAGCCTTAGACTGGGCGAAGGAGCATGGGATCGCACCCATACGGATACAGCCCCTGGAAGAGGCGAAGCATATTTTTTCCCATGTAGAATGGCGGATGGCGGCTTACGCCATCCGGGTGGATGAATTGGAGCCTCAGGAAAACGGGCTGTTGTTTGTGGATGTGGGAGAGACGGAAGAAAAATACCCCATACCGGCTGCATTTATGGCATACACCAAGTATATGCATATCCGGCTGGGGAATGAGCGGTTCCGGCAGGAGGAACCGTAAGGATAGCCCATTGTCCTCTTTGCTATACCCATTCTGCCCTTAAAAAGCGGTCGTGGATGGATACCTGGGGATTTGTGCCAAGAGAGGGGATATGTTCTTTCGTAATCATGCCTCCGGCCATCGCCTGGTGCCCGCCGCCGCTTCCGACGCCGGAAAGCGCTCGGGTGATCAAATGCCCTGCGTGGATGTCAGTGCGCTCATTGCGGACAGAAAAACGGATGCCGTCCGTATTGTCCGCATAAGTAACTGCGATTTCCACCACATCCAAGGTTAGGATAAAGTCGGAAATAATGGCGATCAGGGCCGGGGTGCAGTTAAAAGGAATATAGGCAAACGCCGTGGTCCCGAAGATTTTGATATTCTGAATGGCGGCGCCGTAAGCCCTTAAGTCATCGTATTCCAGGGTATTGGTGTACATGCTTTTTACAAGGCTCCAGTCGGCGTGGTCAAAGAGATAATTGAACATATCCGTATCCAGCTTTGTGGTGCCTCTGGTAAAATCAGCCGTATCCATTTTGATGCCGTAAGCAAGGGCAGAAGCTGCGGCAGGGGAAATGGGCGTATTGGTGCTGCGAAAGTAAGAGGCGATGATACTGGCGCAGGCTCCCGTAAGCTGCAGGTCGGAATATACATATGTATAATTTTTATATACCGGATGGTGGTCAATGCAGGCCACTTCCGTTCCGATAAAATCCGTAACATTGGAGTTCAGCTTCTGGGAATCCACCAGTACAATATAGTCCTCCGGAACCATTTCCGAGATATCCGTACCGGACTGCATGGCGATGCCAAAGGAATCCAGCATTTTCCGGGAACTGAGCCGGTCGATGCGCCCATCGTAGCAGAGGGTGGAGGAGATTCCGTAGTATTGCAGAAATTCCTGGAGCGCGAAGGCGCTGGAAATAGCGTCCGGGTCTGGAAAGTTGTGGGTCTGAATATAGACGGTGTGGTGTTTTAAGAGGGTTATTAATTCTGTCGGCTTCATAATTATATCATCCTCCTGTGAGGGGGTGTGTTTGGAAACGGGCGGCAATTCCTGGGTATCGGAATACCCGAAATTGTGATTGTATGGTAATGCTAACATATTGAAGGGAAAATTGGAAGGGAAATAGGGAGGAAAGAATGGAAAAATGGGTTGTGACGGCTAAGAAGGCAGATTTTAAGGCGCTGGGGGAGCGGTTTTCGATTGATCCGGTGGTGGCTAGGGTGATTCGGAACAGGGATGTGGTTGGCGTCGAAGCGATGGAGGAATATTTGAATGGGGATATTTCCAGGATGCATGATCCGGGGCTTATGAAGGATGCGGGGAAGACTGTGGAGCTTTTGATGGAGAAGATTGGGGAAAGGAAAAAAATTCGGATTATCGGGGATTATGATATTGATGGGGTTTTGTCTACCTATATTTTGCTGGAGGGTTTGGAAAGCGCAGAGGCATGGGTGGATGTTGATATTCCAGACCGGGTGGGGGACGGATACGGGCTGAACGAACGGCTGATCCGGAAGGCTTATGAGGACGGGGTGGATACGATTTTGACTTGCGATAATGGAATTGCGGCTGCAGAAGAGATTGCTCTGGGGAAATCTCTGGGGATGACGGTTGTGGTGACGGACCACCATGAGGTGCCCTTTGAGGAAGGGGAGCAGGGGCGATGTTATAAGCTTCCTCCAGCAGATGCGGTGGTAAATCCTAAGCAGGCGGATTGTCCCTATCCTTTTAAAGGATTGTGCGGGGCGGGAGTGGCCTATAAGCTGGTGCAGCTTTTGTTTCGGAGGATTGGGAGAGAGGAAGCGGCGGCGGAGCGTTTTTTGCCTTATGCCGCTTTTGCAACCATCGGGGATGTGATGGATCTGGTTGGGGAGAACCGCATTCTTGTCAAAGAAGGGCTGAAGCGGCTTAGGGAGACTGAGAATCTGGGGCTTCATGCCCTGATACGGCAGAATGGGCTTTTGGCCCAGGATATCAAAGCATACCATGTGGGATTTGTGCTGGGACCCTGCCTAAATGCCAGCGGCAGGCTGGATACGGCGCTTCGGGCCCTGGCATTGCTGAGAGCAAAAAAGGAACCGGAAGCAATATCTTTGGCAGAGGATTTGACGGATTTAAACAGCGGCAGGAAGGAGCTTACCAATCAGGGCGTCTCGGCTGCCCAAAAGCAGGCGGAAGAAGCCGTAAGAGAGGGGGATAAGGTGCTGGTGCTGTTTTTGCCGGACTGTCATGAAAGCCTGGCAGGAATTATTGCAGGAAGGATTCGGGAGCAGTTTCACCGGCCGGTATTTGTCCTGACCCGGGGGGAAGAGGGGGTGAAAGGCTCCGGCCGTTCCACAGAAGCTTATTCTATGTATGAAGAACTGTGCAAGATCAAAGATATCTTGACAAAATTCGGAGGCCATCCTATGGCGGCGGGATTGTCCCTGGCAGAGGCGGATATTCCCGTGATGCGGCAAAGGCTGAATGAGCAGACCACATTGACAGAGGAAGATCTGATCCCCAAGATCCGTATTGATGTTCCTATGCCCATAGACTATATCACCCCAAAGCTGGTACAGGAATTGTCCCTGCTGGAGCCTTTTGGAAAAGGAAATGAGAAGCCGGTGTTCGCAGATAAGGAGCTTACGCTGCTGTCGGCCCGGGTATTGGGAAAGAACCAGAATGTGCTGCGGATGCGTATCAGAAGCAGTTACGGCGCCGTGATGGACGCCATTTATTTTGGGGATATTCAAGAATTTAAAGAGTATACGGCAGATCAGTTTTCCAAAAAGGCGGTAGATGAGTTGTTCCGGGGAACAGAAACTTCCGGTATTGTCATGTCTTTTGTGTATTATCCGGAAATCAACAGCTTTCACGGAACAGAATCCTTGCAGATTGTGGTAAAAAATTATTGTTAAGAGATTGCACATTTTGGGGAAAGATAGTAAAATGAAAAAATATAGTGAGGCTTCCCGGGGCATAAGCCTGGAAGCGGAATAGAAGCAGAGAGGAGCAGATTTGATGGCAGGAAATAACTTTACCTTTCGATCGGCTGACAAAAGTACCAGAATTCACTGCGTTGTCTGGAAGCCAAAGGAAAAGCCCAAAGGCATCCTGCAGATTACCCACGGCATGGTGGAATATATAGAGCGGTATGAAGCATTTGCGGAATATATGAACAGCCGGGGGTATCTGGTGGCGGGCCATGACCATCTGGGGCATGGGGAATCTGTTGGATCCAAAGAGGATTGGGGATTTTTTGCAGAAGAGAAGGGCAGCAATATCCTGGTGGAGGATATGAACAGACTGCGTATTACGATACAAAAGCAGTACCCCGGCCTTCCTTATTTTATGCTGGGGCACAGCATGGGTTCCTTTTTACTGCGGAAATATTTGTGTATTCACAGCCAGGGACTTGCAGGGGCCGTTGTAATGGGAACCGGTTCCCAGCCGGATGCAGTGCTTTGCCTTGGAAAGGGATTATGCAGAATGATGGCCGCTTTTCGTGGGTGGCGTTACCGCAGCCCTCTGATTCAGAAAATGGCCTTTGCCGGGAATGACAATAAATTCCAGGGAGAGAATAAAAAGAACAGTTGGCTGACCAAGGATGAAGAGATTGTAAAAGCATATTCCGAAAGCCCCAAGTGTACGTTTCAGTTTACCCTCAATGGGTTTTATAATCTGTTTGATACCATCTGGTATATCAACCGGAAGAAGCATTTGGCCGGAGTCCCAAAGGATCTGCCTCTGCTCTTTGTATCCGGGGAGGATGATCCGGTTGGGGCGTTCGGCGCCGGGGTAAGGAAAGCATGCCGCGGCTATCAGGCTCTCGGGATACGGGATATCACGATGAAGCTGTATCCATCGGACCGTCATGAAATTTTAAATGAATTGGATAAAGAACAGGTTTATGCGGACATCGCCCGTTGGATTGACCGGAGGAATCCCGATTTCACATCAGCGGGGAGGTAATTACAGAAGAGAAGTGGAAGATGAGGATTTGTAAGATGGGAAATAGGACCATGTGCCGAATGGCGGCAGGGCTGCTGCTGTTTTTTTTCATGGCGTCTTCTATGATAACTTTTGCTGCGAGGCAGGAGCAAGAGGCAGTGCAGATGGAGATTGTGCAGGAGGAAGACGGCTGGATGGATGAGGCTCTCGAAGAAGTGGGAGAAGTGACGGAGCCTATCACAAAGGAGGATAAACCTTATTTATCATTGGGGGCTAATCTTTCCCATGGACAGAAAGATACGGTGTTAAAGCTTTTGGGCATCAATCCGGGAGAACTTTCCGATTACGATGTGATTTACACTACGATTGACGAGGAATACCAGTATCTGGGCAATTACCTTCCGGCGGAGAAAATGGGGCAAAAGTCTCTCTCCTCGGTGGTGGTGGTAAAGCGGGAGCAGGGGCATGGCATCAGCATAACCACCAAAAATATTTCTTATTGTACCATTGGAATGTACAAAAATGCATTGATCACGGCAGGCATCAGCGATGCGGATATTATTGTTGCGGCGCCCTTTCCGATTTCCGGAACAGGGGCTTTGGTAGGAGTATTAAAGGCTTATTCGGGGATGACAGGGGAAGCGTTTTCTGAGGAAAGCATGGACACGGCTTTGAATGAACTGGTGCTCACCGGTGCGCTTGCCGAGACATTGGAGGATACTCAGCAGGCGGAAGAATTGATAGCCTATCTAAAACAGCAGATTTTGGAACAGGAGTTAGCGTCCCCGGAAGAGATCCGCCAGGCGGTGAGACAGGCAGGAAGAGAATTCGGCCTCTCCCTGACGGAGGAGGATATTGAGAAAGTGACGGAGCTTCTGGAAAAAATCGGCAGGCTGGATCTGGAGGCGGAGGATCTGGTAAGCCAGGCCAGGGATTTGTATGACCGTCTTTCGGACATCGGAGGTTCTGAGGGCTTTTTTGACAGGCTTTTGGATTTTTTCCGGTCTATTCTGGATTATATCAAGGGATTGTTTGGCAAATGAAACGAGATGAAAAAGTATGAGGAACGAGGAAAACACCCGCGGACGCAGGGCTGTGGAGGCCAGGATACAGCGAAGGAAAAGAGCGAGAAACCGGCAGATCATCAGGCAGATACTGCTGCTTTTGGCGGTTTTGGTTTTGGGGATTTTTCTGGGGATGCGGATCTCCGCATTACGGGAGAAGACAGGACAAGAAACAAGCATGGCAAAAAGCTTTTCCAAGGTAGTAACAGAAGAGCCGGATTTTGAGGTGCAGCTCTTGACGCCGAATCCTTATTCCAGACCCCAGGAAGCTTTAAAGGAAATTAAGGGGATCGTGGTTCATTACACGGCAAATCCGGGAACTACCGCCCAGCAGAACCATGATTACTTTGAAGGGTTAAAGGACGCTAAGACTACAAATGCCAGCAGCCATTTTATTGTGGGATTAGACGGGGAGATCATTCAATGCATTCCCAGTAGCGAGATCGCGTATGCATCCAACGAGCGGAATGCAGATACCATCTCCATCGAATGCTGTCATCCGGGAGAATCCGGAGAATTTACGAAGGAAACGTATGACGCCCTGGTGCATCTTACGGCTTGGCTTTGCGGAAAATTCAGCTTAGCTCCCGGCAGTATAATCCGCCATTACGATGTAACAGGAAAAAATTGCCCCCGCTATTTTGTGGAACATGAGGATGCGTGGGAGAAATTTTTAAAGGATGTGGAAAGGTACATAGAGCAGCACGGCACAAAGCGGGAGGAGCCGGCCTGACAGAGAGGTGGAGCATGGAGCAGTTGTTGGAAGCCATAAAAAAGAACAGCGATGTCCGAAACAATCTCATCGAATTGCGGAGACGGTTAAAAGAGCCGGGACAGATGGAGAAATTTTTATCATTATTGGAACCAATGGAAGTGTGCTTCCAAAGGCTTTTGCGCCAGGAAGATCCCAAGGTTCGGAAGAATGCGGCTTTGTTGATCGGAGATTTACAGCAGGAGGATCTCCTTATGGATCTGTATCAGGCATATGAGAATGAGGCTACTTTGTTTGTGCGCAGTTCCTATTTGAAAGCCATGCTTAAGATAGACGTCACTCCTGTCCTGGATGGATTAAAGAGGCGGCAGGAGGCCATGGAAAGACAGGAACCAGGACAGGAGGAACAGAAGCATTACCGGGAGGAGTTATCGTTGCTGAGGCAAGTGCTTTCCCAGTATCAGAAGAAAGAAGTTCATGCCTTTACAGGCTTTGGGGAGGCCTATGATGTGGTCTTGACTACGAATCCCATGCATCGGGAGATTACGGCCCGGCAGATTAAGAAGGGACAGACGGCTCTTTGGCCCTTCGGGCTGCGGGTCCGGGGCGGAGATTTGAAGGAACTTCAAAAAATCCGCACCTACCAAGAGCTTTTGTTTGTCCTGCGGCTTTCCAGAGTAGAAGAGGATCCGGTTCGGGCGGCGGAATCCTTGGCTTCTTCCGGTCTCTGGCAGCTTCTGCAAAAAGCCCACAAGAGGGCGGAGCAGTTTTATTTCCGGATTACCATAGTGGGGCCTATGACCTTGGAAGAACGGAGCAATTATTGTAAAAAATGTTCCTTTGCCCTGGAGGGCCTGATGGGGAAACGGCTGCGCAATGATCCTTCGGATTATGAGATTGAGATCCGCCTGATGGAACGAAGAGACGGAACATTCCTGCCCTTGGTAAAGCTGCATACGTTAAAAGATACTCGCTTTTCTTATCGAAAATACAGCCTTCCCGTTTCAATCAAGCCTTCCGGCGCAGCCCTTGTGGCAGCTTTGGCCAGTCCCTGGATGAAAAAGGGCGGACAGGTGCTGGATCCCTTCTGCGGCGTGGGTACTATGCTGATAGAACGGGACAAGGCCAAAGAAGCGGGGCCGATGTATGGCATAGATACTTTTGGGGAGGCGATCAAGGGGGCCAGGGAAAATACGTATCTGGCGGGAAAAGAAATTAATTACATCCATCGTGATTTTTTTGATTTTACCCATGGATATCTGTTTGATGAAATCATTACAAATATGCCTGTGCGGGGAAAACGGACAAAGGAGGAGCAGGAAGCGTTTTATCGGAATTTTTTCAGGAAAGCAAAAGAAGTTTTAAAACCGAATGGAATTATGGTACTTCATTCTAATGAGAAAGGATATATCCGCAAGGAAATCCGTCTGCAGGAAGCATGGAAATTGATAAACGAATATAACCTGGATGAAAAGGAAGGAATTTCCGTATACATCATCGGGCGAAAGGATGGGCATCACAATGAAGATAGAGCATAAAGAGGATAGGAGAGTCCAGGAGGAATCCTTGTCGGCGATATTGGAAAATGTAGGGTGCGGGGTTTGCGTAAAGGATTTTGAGGAGAATCGCTTTTTATTTACCAATGAATGTTTTCGTAAGATGTTTAAAAACAGTATTACAGGCAGTAAGCTGGATTATTTATTTTCGGATCCTGCAGTGTGGGGTGAAGAAAGAAATGAAGCCTATATGGAGGAAGAGGACAAGTGGTTTACGATTCACCACAGGGAGATTCCCTGGGCGGACGGGAAAATGGTTTCTCTTTATACCGTATATGATATTACCAAAACAAAGCGGTATCAGAAGAAAATTGAACATCAGGCCAACAATGATTTTCTTACAGGGCTGTATAATCGGATGCGATGCGAGCTGGATCTGACAAAATACATCCGTCAGGCGAAAGCCGAGAATGGAGAAGGTGCGCTTCTTTACATTGACTTGGATGATTTCAAGCATATCAACGACGGCCTGGGGCATCGGTACGGAGACGTGCTGTTAAAAGCCATCTCTTTAAGCCTCCAGAAAATCCATGGGATTGAGACCAGTTGCTACCGTATGGGCGGGGATGAATTTGTGATCATTATCAGTCAGCGGGAATATCAGATGCTGGATTATATTTTGAATGAAATCGCAGAGATTTTTTCTAAGCCGTGGTTTTTGAAAGGGGCGGATTATTACTGCACCATGAGTATGGGGATCGTCCGGTTCCCTACCAACGGAGACAATGTACAGGAATTGATCCAGAAAGCGGATATCGCATTATATGAGGCTAAGCGCCAGGGAAAGAACCGCTGCGAGTTTTACAACGACAAGGTGGAGACTTCTTCCTTCAAACGGCTGGATCTGGAAAAAAATATGCGCAATGCTACTAGAAATGCGTGTGAGGAATTTGAGGTGTTTTACCAGCCCATTATGGACGGAGCTCAAACTGGGAATCCGTGTGTAGGAGCGGAGGCTTTGATTCGCTGGAATTCCCAGAATCTGGGGTTTATTTCCCCGGCAGACTTTATTCCCCTGGCGGAATATCTGGGACTAATTAATCCCATCGGCGGCTTTGTGCTGCAAAAAGCCTGTGAACGGTGCAAATATTGGAATGACAGAGGACATCAGGAATACAAAGTGAATGTAAACCTTTCGGTGGTACAGCTTTTGCAGAATGATATTGTGGATCAAGTTGCTCAGGTGCTGAAAGACACGGGAATCCGTCCCTGCAATCTTACCTTGGAGGTAACGGAGAGTTTGGCTGTCAATGATATGGCCAGGATGAAGCAGATTTTAGGCAGAATCAAATCATTGGGAGTGCGGGTGGCTCTGGATGATTTTGGGACGGGCTATTCTTCTCTGAATCATATTCGGGAGATGCCCATTGACGTGATTAAGATTGACCGCTGCTTTATCCGGGATATCGGCAAGGATGAATTTGCAGATGTATTTGTAAAGATTGTGGGAGAATTGGCGGACACGATTGGGATGAACCTCTGTGTGGAGGGCGTGGAGACAAGGGAGCAGTATGAGAAATTAAAAAAGATGAATATCTCTCTAGTACAGGGCTTTTATTTTGACAAGCCCTTACCGGTGGAAGAGTTTGAGCGGAAATATTTATAAAGGTCCGGCTGCATGGGGTCGTGCAGCCCAAGCAAGGAGGGATTGTTATGCTGGAAAAAATGGATTTATCAAAAACTATGAAACCGAAAGAGGCAAAGCAGCAGCAGGAAGAGGCGGGAGCCAGATTGGGATGGCTTCAGCGGGAATGCAAAAAAGAAGGGATTCCTGTGATCATTGTCTTTGAGGGGATGGGAGCCGCCGGAAAGGGGATTCAGATCAACCGTCTGATCCAGTCTCTGGATCCTAGAGGGTTTGCGGTATATACCAGCAATCATCCCACCAGGGAGGAGCGGCTGCGGCCGTTTTTGTGGCGGTACTGGACCAGGACTCCGGAGAAGGGCAGGTTTGCCATTTTTGACAGAAGCTGGTATCGCAGCGTACAGGTGGACCGTTTCAGCGAGGGCAGAGGGGACAAAAAGATTGAGATTGATTATCACGACATCCGTTCCTTTGAGAAACAGCTTTACGACGACGGAACCGTACTGATTAAATTTTTCCTTTACATCGATAAGAAGGAACAGAAAAAGCGGTTTGAGCGGCTGGAGGCATCCAAAGAGACGTCCTGGCGTGTGACGAAAGAGGATTGGAAGCGGAACAAAGCTTTCGAGGAATATGTACAGATCAATGAGCAGATGCTGGAAGCTACGGATTCCGATTATGCGCCCTGGACATTGGTGGAGGCTGTGGATAAGAATTATGCCGCCGTAAAGATCATTACTACGGTATGCGAGCGTTTGGAGTATGCCCTGGCCAGAAGGCGGCAGTTGGCTCAGGCAGGAGTGGAGGCAGGAGAAGTCGTGCCCCGGGAGGTCTTTAAAAATGATGTGCTTTCCGGCATTGATCTGTCTAAGAATCTGGAACGGGAGGAATACAAAGCCCAGATTGACCATCTGCAGAAAAAACTGGAACGGCTGCACAATGAGCTGTATCACAGGCGTATTCCTGTTATTATCGGTTTTGAAGGATGGGATGCGGCAGGAAAGGGCGGTGCGATCCGCAGGCTCACCAGTCATTTGGATCCAAGGGGGTATCAGGTAATTCCCACGGCGGCTCCCAATGATATTGAAAAGAAACATCATTATCTGTGGCGTTTCTATAATGAGATGCCAAAAGCCGGACACATCGCTATTTTTGACCGGACTTGGTACGGCAGAGTGATGGTAGAGCGGATTGAGAATTTTTGCACCGAGGAGGAATGGACCAGGGCTTACGGGGAGATCAATGAGATGGAAAAGCATCTTGCCAACTCCGGAGCGGTTATTTTAAAATTCTGGCTGCATATTGATAAAGAGGAACAGGAAAAGCGGTTTACTGCCCGCATGGAGGATCCGGCCAAGCAATGGAAGATTACGGAAGAGGATTGGCGGAATCGAGAAAAGTGGGATCAATATGAAAGCGCGGTAAATGAAATGCTGATTCGCACCTCCACCACATATGCCCCGTGGGTCGTGGTGGAAGGCAATTCCAAATATTATGCCAGGGTGAAAGTGTTGAAAACCGTAGTGGATGCCATTGAACAACGGCTGAAATCATAAAAGAGCAGGGAAACCAGGATACCCAAAAGAAGCTTGGGCTACGCCAGCAGTTCGTAGGCGCCAAGAGCTATGATAATCAGGCCGGAGAGGAGATCTCCGGAGCGCTTTATAAAAGGCGGGGAAAAACGCGTTCCCAGCCGGTTGCCTGCGATAAGAAATAATGCGCTTAGAAAGAACGTGGTTACTGAGGTAAGGAGGAAATGGATTCCGGCAAAGCTGGCGCCGATTCCCATCCCCGCGTTGTTTACGGTTAAAGTAATGCCCAGGGCAAAGGATTCTTTTTGGGACAAACAGGATTCGGACTGCATGGAAAGGGAGATGGCGCCTGGGCTGTCTCCTTTTTTTAAAATATACAGCCTTTCCCAAAGATATTTTCCACAGTAATAAAGTCCAAGGAGGATCAAAAGCATGCTTCCGGCAATACGGGAGAACTCCGGAGAAAGGAAACCGGCCAGTTTCAGGCCGACGCCGATGGAGAGCAGCGTTCCGAAAAAGGTGATCAGGCTGATGATCAGGTTCGTTGCAAGAGGGATGTGCTGCTTTTTGATTCCATAAGAAAATCCCAGGACGAGGGTATCTATATTAGCGGAAATTCCGAATAAAAGTGCAGAAATATACATACATAAAATACTCCGGAAAGTAATATATTCTTTATCAATATATTCTATTCCGGTTATTTGGTGATTCTTTGGATCATTTTATGCAGGCCGGCAGAATAATTTATATAGAAAAAGAGTTTTGCAGGGAAGGCAAAAGGAGCTTGTATGAGATATCCAAAGCCGCTGAAACAAGGCGCTGTAGTTGGATTGGTTGCACCGTCCTCTCCGGTGGAAAACCAGGAATGCATAGACTGTGAGAAACGTTTGAGAGAAATGGGATTTCAGGTAATCGTTGCCAAAAGTCTGAAACGAGGAGCTAAGATTTGGGGATATTTGGCGGGAGAAGCCCGGGAACGGGCGGAAGAGATGAATGAAATGTTCCAAAATCCCCAGGTGGAGGCTGTCTTTTGTATCCGGGGAGGATATGGCAGCTCCCAGCTTCTGGAATATCTGGATTATGAAACGATCCGGCGCAATCCCAAAGTGTTTGTAGGCTTCAGCGATATCACCAGCCTTCATTCGGTATTTCAGCGGTATTGTGATTTTGTGACGTTTCATGGTCCTATGGTAAAATCAAATTTTCTGGATGGCCCGGGGAGCGAGGAATGGGATTATATGGTTTCCAGTTTATGGAAAGCTTGCAGCGGCCGCCCGTTTTTTTTCCAGAATCCCGGGAATGAGAGGATGGAGACGGTGACTTTGGGTCAGGCTTCGGGCAGGCTTACCGGAGGGAACTTATCGGTACTTGCAAAATCATTGGGAACGCCCTATGAGCCTGATTTTCAGGACGCCATCCTTTTTTTGGAAGACGTGGGAGAGACGGTTCCCCGGATCGATATGTATTTGACCCAGCTTTACCATGCAGGGGTATTTCATCGTGTGAGGGGCGTATTACTGGGAGATTTTACAGATTGTACCAATCATGCATTTGAGCCTGGCCTGATGGTGAAGGATTTTTTACGGGAATGGTTTGGGGGACAAAAGGTTCCGGTGTTGGGGAATCTGTATTCGGATCACCGAAAGGTTATGGGCACATTGCCTATGGGGGCGATGTGTTGGATGGATGCAGGAGATCAAAGGGTGATGTTCTGGCCAAAGGAAGAACAAGAATTGACGGCGCTGCCTGGCGGGTGCAAAGGAATTTGAAACGGATGTCTGCATGTGACAGGGCGGCTTGCCTGAGCTGTAGCAGGACTGCTATTTTCGTGATAATTATTTCACAAAAAGATATTGATAAAATTTGGAAATATGATAAAATAGATGTGTGCGTGTAAAAGCACAATTGTGCAGGCAGCGCCGGTAGCCAGAGGGCAGCCGTTTGGACAGGCTGTGTTCTGTCTGCCGATGCTGGCATAATCCAAAGAATATATTTAGGAGGAATTTTCAAATGGCAAACAAATGGGTTTATTTGTTTACAGAAGGAAACGCAAACATGCGGGAACTTCTTGGCGGTAAAGGTGCAAACCTTGCTGAGATGACACATATCGGCCTTCCGGTACCTCAGGGCTTCACCATTACAACGGAAGCTTGTACCCAGTACTATGAAGACGGCCGGGAAATCAACGACGAGATTCAGGGACAGATCAACGAATATATCGTGAAGATGGAAGAGATTACCGGAAAGAAATTCGGTGATAAGGAAAATCCCTTGCTGGTATCCGTACGTTCTGGAGCAAGAGCTTCCATGCCAGGTATGATGGATACCATTTTGAACCTTGGATTAAACGAGGATGTGGTAGAAGTCATTGCTGCAAAATCCGGTAATCCCCGTTGGGCATGGGACTGCTACAGAAGATTCATCCAGATGTATTCTGATGTAGTTATGGAAGTTGGCAAGAAATATTTTGAAGAACTGATTGACAAGATGAAAGCTGAAAAAGGCGTTACCTATGACGTTGATTTGACAGCAGAAGATTTGAAAGCTCTTGCAGGACAGTTCAAAGCTGAATATAAATCCAAGATTGGACAGGACTTCCCGGACGATCCCAAGGAGCAGCTGATGGGCGCTGTAAAGGCCGTATTCCGTTCTTGGGACAACCCCCGTGCCAATGTATATCGCCGTGACAACGATATTCCCTATTCTTGGGGAACTGCTGTCAACGTACAGAGTATGGCATTTGGTAATATGGGCGACGACTGCGGTACAGGCGTTGCATTTACCCGTGACCCGGCAACCGGCGAGAAGAAGCTGATGGGTGAATTCCTGATCAATGCTCAGGGCGAAGACGTAGTAGCAGGCGTACGTACTCCTATGCCCATCGCTAAGATGGCAGAAGAATTCCCGGAGGCTTTCAAGCAGTTCCAGGAAGTTTGCCAGACTTTGGAAGATCATTACAAAGATATGCAGGATATGGAGTTTACCGTTGAGAACAAGAAGCTGTATATGCTGCAGACCAGAAATGGTAAGAGAACCGCTCAGGCAGCGTTAAAGATTGCCTGCGACCTGGTAGACGAGGGCATGAGAACCGAAGAAGAAGCAGTAGCCATGATCGATCCCCGTAACCTGGATACACTGCTTCATCCCCAGTTTGACGCTGCCGCACTGAAGGCTGCTACTCCTATGGGCAAGGGCCTTGGCGCATCCCCGGGAGCTGCTTGCGGCAAGATCGTATTTACGGCTGAAGATGCCGTGGAATGGGCTGCAAGAGGCGAGAAGGTCGTACTGGTTCGTCTGGAGACTTCTCCGGAAGACATTACCGGTATGAAAGCATCCCAGGGTATCCTGACTGTCCGCGGCGGTATGACAAGCCATGCGGCCGTAGTTGCCAGAGGTATGGGTACTTGCTGCGTATCCGGATGCGGCGATATCAATATGGATGAGGAGAACAAGAAGTTCACTCTGGCTGGAAAAGAGTTCCATGAGGGAGACGCTATCTCCATCGATGGTACGACAGGAAATATTTATGACGGCATCATTGCTACCGTAGACGCTACGATTGCCGGTGAGTTCGGCAGAATTATGGCTTGGGCTGACAAGTACAGGACATTGAAGGTTCGTACCAATGCAGATACTCCTGAGGACGCAAGAAAAGCCCGTGAGCTGGGCGCAGAAGGTATCGGACTTTGCCGTACTGAGCATATGTTCTTTGAGGAAGACAGAATCGCCGCATTCCGTGAGATGATCTGTGCCGATACCGTAGAGGAGCGGGAAGCTGCTCTTGAAAAGATCCTGCCCTATCAACAGGGAGACTTTGAGAAGATTTACGAGGCTCTGGAAGGAACGCCTGTTACCATACGTTTCCTTGATCCGCCTCTTCATGAGTTTGTTCCTACGGAAGAAGAAGACATTAAGAAGCTGGCAGATGCTCAGGGCAAGACCGTAGAAGAGATCAAAGCGATCATCACTTCTCTCCATGAGTTCAATCCGATGATGGGACACAGAGGCTGCCGTCTTACCGTTACCTATCCGGAGATTGCCAAGATGCAGACAAAAGCTGTTATCCGTGCAGCCATCAATGTTCAGAAAGCACATGCTGACTGGAAGATGAAACCGGAAATCATGATTCCGTTGATCTGCGATATCAAGGAATTAAAATTTGTAAAGAAGGTAGTTGTTGAGACCGCTGACGCTGAAATTGCAGCAGCAGGCATTCATCTGGAATATGAAGTTGGTACTATGATCGAGATCCCGAGAGCAGCATTGACCGCAGACGAGATCGCAACGGAAGCAGACTTCTTCTGCTTCGGAACCAACGACTTGACCCAGATGGCATTCGGCTTCTCCCGCGACGATGCAGGCAAGTTCCTGGATGCTTACTATGACACTAAGATCTTTGAGAACGATCCCTTTGCGAAGTTGGATCAGACTGGCGTCGGCAAGCTGATGGAAACAGCTATTAAGCTTGGCAAGCCTGTGAATCCTAAGCTTCATGTAGGTATCTGCGGCGAGCACGGCGGAGATCCTTCCTCCGTAGAGTTCTGCCACAAGATTGGGCTGGATTATGTATCCTGTTCCCCGTTCCGCGTACCAATTGCACGGTTGGCGGCGGCACAGGCGGCTATCGCCCAGAAGTAGTACACTGGAAGCTGTGTAAATAGTATATTGGTTATATCACAGGATTTATAAATAGAAATCTCCTGTTACTTTATTAAAAAGTAGCAGGGGATTTTTTGTTGTCATACAGTATAAGGAAATTCCTGTCTGACAGCAAATGTATGTGTATTGGAAAGATTTCGGATATTGTTAAGGCTTTCGGAATCTCATATGGAAGGAATTGGAACGTATGACAGAAAAGATATGGACAGTACAGCAAGCAGAGAAATTATATGACTTAAATACAGGATTTACAGTGCCATTACAGGTGATGGAAGAAGTAAAACGACTGGTACAACTGCTGAATTATCATTATGGTTCTGAACGGGATGTGGATAGCGAAGATGGCGGTTATGTGGTTTTACTGCTGCCAGAGGATGAATCAGCGGATACGGATTCTTTGTATTTGAAATTATTGGAAGAATACCATTTATGTATAGATACAGCAGA
>JAAVYA010000072.1 GCA_022790855.1 Lachnospiraceae bacterium
TGTAATGAAGGACGGCACTTCAATACACGGTAATCATACATAGTCAAAATAATTAGTTGATTTTATACTTATATCATTTCCGTGAGCATTTGTCAAGGAACAGCAAAAACTCAAACTAAAATCAAGTAATGGTATCAGCTTTATTCATATGGATTTGGAAGTAAATGTAAAGTTCTGGGCAAAACAGTTATAAATTAATGCTGATATAATGAAAATTAATTTGTCAAAGAGCCACATTTGTTGTATAATCGTTTCAGACATCTTTTTATCTTATTTTTCTTAATCTATTCGGGAATCCCGAAATGTTCACTCTAATCTATCCCCAATGTTTTAAAAATGTTGAGGAATAAGAAAGATTCAATTATAATGGAGGAAAGCTTATGGCAAATGACTTAAAATGGTATCAGAATCATGTTCTGTGGAGGCGGCTGCATGTCAGGCGCAAGTATAAGGACAGGCTGTTTCGCCTTTTGTTCCAGGACAAAAAGGATTTGCTGGAATTGTATAACGCTGTGAACGGGAGCGCTTATGGAAAGCCCCAAGATCTGGAGCTTATTACATTAGACGATGTGATTTTTATGAAAATGAAAAATGATGTGTCTTTTATAGTGGCGGATCAGATCAACCTGTATGAGCAGCAAAGTACCTATTCTTCCAATATGCCGCTGCGGGGTCTTTTCTATTTTTCCAGGCAATACGAAGGGTTTATTGCCAGGCAGAAACATAATCTATATGGTTCTAAATTAGTGAAACTGCCGACACCCCAATACGTGGTCTTTTATAACGGAAAGAAAGATCGGCCGGATCAGGAGGAATTATTGCTATCGGATGCCTATGAAGCAGGGCGTGGTTCCGGCTGCCTGGAATGTAAGGCGCTGCTTCTGAATATCAACCGTGGGCACAATAAAGAGTTGCTGGAAAAATGCCGGCGGTTATGGGAATATTCCGAATTTGTAGCGGAGGTTAATGAAAATCTGAAACAAGGAATGATGTTAAAGTTAGCCGTAGTCCAGGCAATGGAGGATTGTATCCAAAGAGGGATTCTTGAGGATATTCTGATAAAAAATAAAGCGGAGGTGCTGCATATGCTGCTGACAGAGTATGATGAAAAGAAACATATGAGAGATACGTATAAAGAAGGAGAGGAGGAAGGCTACAAAAGAGGAAAGCAGGAAGGTTACAGGAAAGGTAAATATGCCCAGTTAGAGCTGATGGTCAGAAAGAAACTGCAGCGGGGACAATCCGTGGCCACAATTGCAGAAGCGTTGGAGGAGGGACCGGAAGTAATCGAAAAAATCATAGATCAGATGAAGCCATTGTAATTATTAGCAGTCAAAATAATTGTCAGAAAAGCCCATCTAAATCCCTTAGAAATCCCTGTTTTTCTGCCTGATCAAACTCAGGGAATCCTGCCTAATCGCAGTCCATATTTTAGTCAAAAGAGACAGAACCTTAGTTAAATTAAGGCTTCTGTCTTTTTTGTATTGAAGTGCCGTCCTTCATTACAGTCTTATTGGAGTTCACAGTTTGGATCGCATCATCAAGTTCTTGTGAAAAAGAATTATGAACTTGGCCAAAATATAAAACACCGATAAATTAGAAAAAGCCGGAACAGACGCAA
>JAAVYA010000002.1 GCA_022790855.1 Lachnospiraceae bacterium
AATTCGTCACCATATGGTAAGCCATTTTATCTTCATATAGGATTTAAGCCGCAATCTGACGAGCAAGAAATAGACGGAATTAGGTTTACCCCTATGAAGTACACAATATGATAAATTCCCGTTTATCTATCAAATCCTCTGAAAGCCCCATATTTTCAAGGCATTACGCTTGTTTAATGCTCAACCCTTATGTATCTGCCCTTGTTTTTGCCCTTACGAGCCGAAACAAGGGTAAATTTTTATTCCCCGCCGACTACCTTATCCAGCAGCCTTGCGGAAGTACGCTTCGCTTCCCTTGTGGCGTGAGCGTAAATGTTCATCATGGTACTTATATCAGCGTGTCCGAGAAGTTCCTGCACATCTTTGGGTGCTGCCCCGTTAGAGAGCAGATTGCTTGTAAAGGTGTGTCGGAGCATATGGAAATGGAAATCCTCTAACCCCTCGACCTTCTTGCCTGCCGTCCTGCACATAATCCCTACCGTACTCGGCGATTCATATGCTCCGTCTGGTCTGAGACATACAAAGGATATTTCCTTATAGCCTTCGGGCGTTTCTTCTGTCCTCGGCAAACTGGAAACCTCATAATAGGTGCGGTCTTTTTCTTTGACCTCCGTATAATAGTTGAGGTTGTAAAGTTCTCCGTATCGGAAGCGGTTTTTGTGCTGTTCGGCTTTCGCCGTCCGCAGGATTGCCGCCAGCGTATCGCAGAAGTCCACCGTACGGACTTTCTTCCGCTTTATCGCCCCTATCTCCGTCTTGTGCCTGGCCCCGTTGTAGCGAATGCTGCGGCGTACCGTAAGATACTGCCCGTCAAGGTTGATGTCCTGCCAAGTCAAGCCGCACACCTCGCCAATGCGAAGCCCCGTGTAGTAAGCAATCCGAATGGGCAGCAATGCGGGATTGTCTTGCTTTTTCAGAAATTCCTCCAGCTTTAAATACTGCTCATGACTGAGTGTAGGCGTGGAAGTTGTATCACCGTTCTCGTCCGAGAACAGGTCATAATCCTCTTTCTTGCCCCGCCATACCACATACTGCATGGGATTAAAGGAAATCAGACGCTTCGGGAATATCGCAAAGCGGAACGCCCCTTGCAGGACAGCCGAGAATAACTGCAGATACCTTTTGCTGAGTGCCTTTGCAGTTGTGCCGTCGGGATTTGTCCCGCCGAAGCTGAGATAATCCATATACGCCTGCAAATGGTCAGCAGTAACACTTTTCAGCTTTCGGTTGCCGATGGGGTGCTGCTTGATACGGTTGACTGTTCCTTGATACGCCATGACCGTTCCGTTGCTGAGACTGCCGGGCTTTAATTCTTCCTCCACCCACATATCCAGTAAGCGGCCCACCGTGGCGTTTTCGGATTTGGCAACAAACTTCTTTTCCTCATAGTGGTGTTAGTATATATGGGGGATTTACGCTGGATTACCTTATGATCCGGGGAGGAAAGCCGGACCTGTCCGTCTGTGACTCTCTGGAGAAAGGTGTCATCCGCCTGTATAATGACATTTCCTCTCGTGTCAATTCCGCGCAGGAAATCCTGATCGACGATACGGATATTGACCGGATCATTTTGGGTGAAAGGACAGATTTCCATGAGGAAGTCGTCCGTATCGTAGAGGATATGACAAAGACCTATGTAAATGACATCCTCGGCACACTTCGGGAGCGTGGGCTTGACCTGAAAGCGGGCTGCGTGGTATTTATCGGCGGCGGGGGCAATGGAAACGGCTCAACAGGCAGAAACTTTTGGCGAAAATGGATTGAAAGGAAATCCAGCGCGAAATGAAAGTCCAGACAGGGAATGGGTAAGACCTTGTTGCTATGAGGCATGAAAGTCTGTTTCTAGGATAATAATTTCCGCAGTTTTCAAAATGATCTTGAAAAGATATGGCGATATGATATAATTTTTAGGTCATGTATTCTGTTCGGAGTAGGGAATAGGAAGAAAACGAATTAAGTACATGGAAGCTTTGGAAAGCGGATATTTAAAACGGCTCTATGGGGTATTGGGCGGATAACAATGACGGAATGGGCCTTTGTTATTTTCATGGTTTGGGAAGGGAAACAAATGAGAAAAAATAAAAAAATATGGAATGATTCCTGCTTTGAACGGTATTCTTTTGGACTTTTAATTGCGATAGAACTATTAATGTCCTTTACTAATTTGGGGTATATACATGTGCCGCCGATTTCTGTTACCACCGCGTATATTCCTATTTTTATAGCGGCATGTCTCTATGGCCCGCGGCAATCCGTAATTGTGGCGTTTATTTTTGGAACTGCCAGTATGTATAAAGCATCTGCTTCTTATGTTATGCCGGCAGACGCAATATTTTCTCCGATTTTAAGCGGATTACCCATAAACAGCATACTGCTGAGTGTTGGAACCAGGATGTTGTTTGGGCTATTGGTTGGAATTGCGTTTGCAGCAGCCAAAAGAAGCAGCCATAGCCGTTTCTGGATGGGAGCGCTTTCAGCGGTTTTTCCTAAAGTGCATTCCCTGTTTGTTTATACTGGAATGGGACTTCTGTTTCCAGAACTTGGATACCATTACTATTCGGCATTCCATTGGAAGCCGAACGATGTGGTTATTGTGATCACTTGTGTCACAGCCGTAGAAATTATATTGGCGATATCTCAAAGAAATGCAATACGGAATGTAAAACAATGTATTAATCAATCCATAAATAATCCTTACACGCCCAAAAAGATATACGTATTGTTTGCTGTATTTGAGTTCTTTTTGTTTTGTATGGCGGCGTTTGCGGCATTCTATTTTTCACAAAGAGAATCTTACATGTTGGAGCGGCACGGCGTATCCGTATCGAGTTCGATGTCATATGATATGCTGCATTTGCAGATACAGTTTTTGATCGCGTTGCTGTCATTGATGGTGATCACAATCATTGTGCTGATTTTAATCTATAAATATATGTTATATAAAGAGTACAAAGGGGAGATGGACGAACTGACCGGTATCATGGGAAGAAGGATGTTTCTCTACTATTGCGAAAAGGTGCAGAAAGCAGGCGGTACGGAGAAGCATAGGATGGGGTGGTTTTTGTTTGTGGATGTCGACTATTTTAAAGCAATTAATGACACGTTTGGACATTCTGTGGGAGATAAAGTTTTGAGAGAGATTGCCATGAATCTGCAGAGTATTCTTGGGAATAATGGGAAAGTAGGGAGAATCGGCGGAGACGAGTTTGCTGTTATCATTGAAAAGCCGATGGCGCAGCAGGAGTTAAAGCAGCAGTTGGAACAGTTTCAGCAGAGTATTTCCGGTATACTGGATGACAAAAAAGTAAGCTGCAGTATCGGCGCATATCAATTTGCTTTTCCGCAGAATGTAAGGGATTTATTGGAAGAGACGGACAAGGTATTATACAAAGCAAAAGAAAATGGCCGTGCCTGTTATGTGGTGAAAGAATATACGGCCCGGCAGCCGGCGGCATTATGGGAGGACGGCAATGAATGAGGTCATGAGAAATGAACGGAAGTTTCTTTTGTCATTGGAGGAGTTTTATAGATTCAGCGGCTATTTTTCAAAGTTTATGATCGAAGACCCTCATAATGGATGGGACGGCTATACGGTGCGCAGCCTGTATTTTGATACGCCCTGGGAAAGGGATTTCTATGAAAAAGAGGATGGACTGGAGGTACGGCGAAAGATCAGGCTGCGGATTTATCACCCGGAGGATAAATTTGCAGTCCTTGAGATGAAACAGAAGCAGGGGACAAATCAACGGAAACGTTCGTTGCAGATTTCCCGCGAAGACGCCAAAAAATTGGTGCAAGGCAGGTATGAAGCGCTTTTGGCCTATCCCCAGGAATTTGCCGCAGAGTGTTTTGGCGTGATGCAGATGCATGCATACCGTCCCAAAAGCATTGTAGAATACCACCGAAAAGCGTTTATCGCAAAGGAAAACAGGATCCGTTTGACCTTTGACCATCATATTGTGGCAAGTGAGACAAATATGGATATGTTTGATGAGAATCCGGGATTAAACCCGGTGTGGGATCCATATCTGGTTGTGTTTGAAGTGAAATATAACGGCTTCCTTTTAAGCTATATCCGGGACGCCATTCATCAAATACAAAAAAGCGAGACGTCAGTAGGGAAGTATTGTCTGGGCAGGAGCGTATCGTTGCATTATTTGTTTTAAACGGGAATGAACTTGATTCTGCCTGGAACGAAGGAGAAAAAAATGAAGGAAATCATATATTCTATGCTGGAGCAAAGCGGGACGTTGACCACGGAGGAGATGGCTCTGCATATTTTGGTGAGCGTGGCTCTGGGAGGATGCATTTATCTGTCCTATTACATTACTCATGCGGGGACGGTATACAGCAAAAAATTTAACGTCTCCTTGTTTACGCTTACGGTTCTGACAGCTACCGTTATGACGGTGATCGGCAACAATATCGCACTGTCTCTTGGTATGGTGGGCGCTTTGTCCATTGTTCGTTTTCGTACGGCAATTAAGGACTCAAGAGATACCACATATATTTTCTGGACAATTATTGTGGGAATCTGCTGCGGAGTAGGAGATTTTACGGTGGCGGTAATGGGCAGCAGCGTGGTATTTTTGATTTTATTGGCCTTGGGACGGGTGCGGAACGATAACCGGATGCTTCTGGTGATCCGGGGGCCAAGAAGTGAGGAGCAGCAGATAGAAGCCGTCATTTTTCAAGGATTTGGAGGCAGGGCGTCTCAGAGGGTAAAAAATACGACACAGACCTCGGTGGAATTGATTTATGAGATGACAAGGAAGGCGTATCTGGAAAATCAAAAACAGGAGAAAACCATTACAGAGGCTCTGTATGAAATCGAAAAAATGGAATATGTGAATATTGTAACCCAGAATGACGAGATAAGCGGGTAGCAGTATGAAGTATAAAATAATAAGCCTTGCTGCCGTAGCAGGCATGCTTCTGCTGGTAATTTTCGTGAATCAAAGTCCAACGCCTGGATTGACGCGGGTGCATCAGCATTTGACATGGGAGAAGCAGTCACAAAGTTCAGAAGTAACTACCGACCCGGAAGAATTGGTTACCCACCTTCCGATTGTAGAGATCCGTACGGGAGATAAAAAAATTCCGGGAAATTGGGTTTATGAGGAAGACGGCGCAAATACCGGCGCAGAACTTAGTGAGGATGGGGAAAAGACGATACTTGTATCTGTCAGGATCATAGACTCCGGCACAGGGGAAAACCGTGTGGAAGATGAGGCTTCGGTAGAGACAAAGGCGCGTTTCCGCATTCGGGGGAATTCCTCCAGGAATTTCAGTAAGAAAAGTTATTTGTTAAAGCTGGTGGATCAGGATGGTAAAGAGAATCCACAGGAAATTATGGGAATGAGCCAGCATGACCAATGGGCGCTGTACGGCCCCTTTCTGGATAAGACATTGATGCGGAACTACATGTGGATGAATCTTTCCGCAGAGGTGATGGGATATGCGCCGAATGTCCGGTATTGTGAGGTCATTTTAGACGGAGCCTATCAAGGGCTGTATCTGATGATGGAGAATATTTCCAGGGGTGAGGGCAGAGTTAATATAGGCGCTTATGAAGAAGGGAAGCCTTATACGGACTATATTGTAAGGGTGGATAAAGCGAATCATGATATCCGGGATTTAAATACCTTTGGTAATTACACGCTGCGTATGGTTTTGGGGGTGGATGAACAGGCCGTGCTTTCCGTTGTCTATCCTGGCAGGCAGAAACTGACAGAAGAGATCTGCGATTATATTGCACGGGATTTCAGCCGGTTTGAGAAAACCCTGTACTCCTCAGATTATACGGACCCCATTCGGGGATACCGGAGGTATGTGGATGTAGATTCCTTTGTAGATTATTACGTGCTACAGGAGTTTTTGTGTAATAACGATATGTGCAGCCGTTCCACTTACTTATATAAAGACCGGCTGAATAAACTTCATATGGGGCCGGTGTGGGACTATAACAACATGTTGGATAACTATTTTACGCTGCAGCTGGACGGTTCGGAATTCCTCTATGTGGAGCGGCTTTGGTTTGACCGGCTTCTGGCGGATCCTTATTTTAATCGAAAAGTGATTAGGCGTTATCGTGAACTTCGGGAAACGATACTGGCAGAGGATTATTTGATGGATTATATCGATGAAACCATCGCTTATCTGGGAGACAGTATTGAAAGGAATTATCAGGTATGGGGTTATTCCTTTGATGCAAAACAGCTTCATGCGAATGAAAGACTGACGCCTTTGGAACGGAATCCTAAGAGCTTTCCGGAAGCGGTGGAAGATATGAAAACATTTATCCGGGTGCGGGGAAGGTGGATGGACAACCATATCGATGCGCTGGCTCAGTACTGCCACGAATCGAAAACAAAAAGTTACGATAATCGGTAATAGCTGAAATGAAAAGGCAAAAGAATGAAGAAATATTTGATTGTTAGTATTGTACTGATCTTGTGCGGAGTAGGCTGGATCTATGTCAGCAGCCGATTCTCCTTGTACATTCGCCTAGGAGGGGAAAAGCCCGTTGAGGCGGGGCCGTTTTGGGTGGAAGGGAAAGAAATTTATCATGAAATGAATGGAAAGCAGGAGCCATTCTGGATGCGGGGCGTCAATATGGAAAGCTTTATTCCCGGTCATTTTGTGACAGATTACGCCGTAGGCAAAAAGCAGTATCAGGAATGGTTTGGATTGATCCAGGAAATGGGAGCAAATACGGTGCGGATTCCTACAATTTATGACAGCGGCTTTTACGACGCGCTGTACAGCTACAATAAGCAGCGGGAGCAGGAAGGCAAAGAGCCTTTGTATCTTCTTCAGGCGCTTTGGGTAACGGATTATGCCCAGGATTCCAGGGAGGACGCATATTCCGGTAATTTTTACGGACAACTGCAGATAGATATGAGGAACGCAGTGGATGTCATGTACGGAAATATTTTACTTCCTTTTGCCAAAACAAGAGGTAGCGGATGGTATCGGTCTGATGTGTCGAAATGGGTGATTGGAATAACTCTTGGCACAACGTGGCGGGGCGACACATCTGCTTATACCAATCAGATGGAAGAGAAGCCTTTGCATGTTGGAACATGGTTCTGCGCTTCGGAAGACGCCAGTCAGTTTGAAAATATGATGGCGGGACTGTTAGACACGCTGGTGGATTATGAAAGCAAACGGTATGGCTGCCAGCATTTAGTGTCCATTGCCAGTGAACCGGTGACGGATCCCTTTGACTACGAGAATTTGATAGAGGTGCAGTTAGAAAAGTATGACAAGATCGATGCAGAACATATTCTTGTGCAAGACAGCGTGTTAAGCGGATTTTTTATTTCATACAAGCTTTATGACTTTTGCCCCGATAGTTTGGAGTATCTTTCTCAGACAGAACAACGGCGGCTGTCTCATATTCTGCCAGGTATTTCACGGAACGGAAGCTATGGAGGTTATCTGGAACTTTTAGGGAGATATTACAGCGTTCCTGTGATCATAGGGGATTGCGGATATTCTTCTTCCCGGGGGATTACGAAAGAAGCGGAAGGGACGTTTGGCGGCCGAACGCCTTCTCATGGATTGACAGAAGAAGAGCAGGGAGAGGCACTGGTAAAACTTTACCAAGAGTGTAAGGGGGCCGGATTGTCCGGAATGATGATATCGGACTGGCAGGACAATTGGTCCCAGACGGATTGGAATATCTATCCCATGACGGACAAAGAGCGGGAACCGTTCTGGCATAATGTCCAGTCAGAAGCCCAGGGCTTTGGGCTTTTGTCTTTTGAACCAGGAGAAGAACCGCTGGTGATCGTGGACGGAGATTCGTCGGAATGGGCAGGAGAGGAACCTTTCATTTCCAATGAATGGGGAAATCTTTATGTCCGGCAGGATGAAGCCTACCTTTATCTATGGCTGGAGCGGGCCGATACCTGGGAGGATATGCCAGAACAAATCTATATTCCTATGGATATTACCCCGAACTCCGGAAGCAAAAGCTGCCGGGGATGGGACATTGCATTTGAGCGGGAGGCGGACTTTCTTCTGTGCCTGGAAGGAGAAGCCCAAGGCCAGATTCTTGTTCAGGATTATTACGATTCCTGGCGGGCGGCTTGGAATCAAAGGATAGAGCATGTGGACGCCTACACGATAGATATTCCCAGGAAAGATTCTAAAAACTTTATTCCCATTCAGATGGTGTTGGATAGTACGCCGGTTTATTCGGCAGATTGGAACCTGCGGAATGCAAAACGGGCAGATACCGGCCGGCTTCGATTTGGAATTGCGGATGCAACAGACCGCGAATATGATTCTCAAGCGGACTTTTATACAGTGGGGGGCTGCACGGAGCTTCGGATTCCCTGGGCGCTTCTGAACTTTCAGGATCCGTCCCGGGGAGTCATTCATGATGATTACTATCAGCATTATGGAATCGAGGGGCAGAAAGTGAACGAAATTTATCTGGGGTTTGGAACCAGCCAGGAGGCGGGGGAGATTCCAATGACGCCATTTTCTTTGAAAAGCTGGGGACGGGGCGTTGCATATCGTCAAAGGCTGAAACAGTCGTACTATATCCTGCAGAAATGTTGGGGACAGGAGTAACATACGACTGCCGTGAAATCACACAAAGAGTTGTGGTGCATGAACGAGAGAAGGTGAAGGAATGCGGCTGGACGTACAGCTTTTGATTTATGTATATATGGGGATCTGCGTCAGCCTTTTACTTTTCAACTTGCTTTATATCTGTTCGGATGCAGCTAATAAACGCAGGTCAAAACATCCGGGGCGCAGTCTTTTGGATTTGCAAAAGAAAATACGGATGTATGACGAGACAGGACAAATAACAAAAAAAGAGCATAAAAAGAATCAGAAAGCGCTTTCCCATGTAAGACGGCTGGAACATTTTCACTGGGCCGTGGAAAAACTAATGGTGGAAATGCCACGAGAAACGGCAGCCTATTTGTCTGCCTGCGAGGGGGATTTCTGTTATTTGGCAATGGTGTATCAAAAGAAGGATGAAATGCAGAAAGCGTATTTTGCAAAGCTTTTGGGTGTGTATGGGATGGGTGGAAGCGGCAGCTATGATGAGTTGAAAAAAATTCTTGTAAAAATGACGTATAGTCCATCCGTCTATACAAGAGAAAATGCATTATGGGTGTTATATCGTTCCGGGAGTATCGAGGCAGTGGTACGGGCATTTCTGCAGATGAACAGGAACGGCGTCTTTCATTATGGGAAGCTCTTATCAGATGGATTGCTTTCTTTTTCGGGAGACAAGAAGAAGCTTGCAAAAGAACTCTGGAGGTGCAGAGATCAGTTGGCTGTGGACTATGTACTGGCGGTTATGCAGTTTATCCGCATGAGCCAGGGAGGATATGAAAGAGAATTTTCCGGACTTTTGGAGGAGGAAGGGGCAGATCAGGAGCTTAAACTGGAGGCTTTGCGGTATTTTAGAAAATACCGGTATGATCCCATATATCCCGGTTTATTGGCTATTATGAGGGGCGAGCAGGATATGGGGTGGGAGTATCAGGCTGTGACAGCTTTAACGTTGGAAAATTATCCTGGGGAAGAAACAGAAGAAGTTCTGAAGGAGGTTCTTGGCCATCCAAACTGGTATGTGCGTTATAATGCAGCGGAGACGCTGGCTGCTTCCGGGGCGAAGCAAGAAAGCTTTGCAGATGTGATGCACGGAGGGGACCGTTATGCGAAGGAGATTCTCCAGTATAGGTTGGAGCGCAGCAGGCAAAGAGAAGGGGGGAACGGAAAGTGACAGAGGCTATGCGAGGGTTTTTGACTTACGTGGGATATTTTTTTATTGTCTATCTGGTACTTTATTCTTCGTTTCTGTTCTGCTCCGTCCTGGTGGGATCCTTGGAACTATACCGCCAGAAACGGAAAAACCGTCTGAAAAACGAATTGGATGAAGACTATTATGTTCCAGTATCCATTTTGGTGCCTGCCCATAATGAGGAAATTACTGTGGCAGATACAGTGCGTTCCCTTCTGAATCTGGATTATCTGCTATATGAAATTGTAATCGTGGATGATGGGTCTACAGACAAAACAGCAGAGAATTTGGTTCACGCTTTTGACATGAAAAAGATTGCCCGCCCCATACGGCGGCAGGTTTTTTGTCAGCGGGAAAAAGCAGTTTATGAGGCGCAGCTTGGAAAAGTCCCGGTGACTTTGGTCGTGAAGGAAAACGGCGGTAAGGCGGATGCTCTGAATATGGGGATCAACGCGGCACGGTATCCGTATTTTATTTGTATGGATGCAGATTCTGTGCTTCAGGCAGATTCTTTGAAAGAAATCGTAAAACCTGTTTTGGAGGATGACCATGTTGTGGCGTGCGGCGGCCTGGTCCGTATTTCCAATAGCGCGAAGCTGCGGGCAGGGAAGCTGGTGACCTATCAGATGCCTTGGAACCCTATTGTGGGAATGCAGATTATGGAATATGACCGCTCGTTTTTAGCGTCGCGCCTGATGATGAATCAGTTTAATGGCAATTTGATTATTTCAGGCGCTTTCGGCCTGTTTCAGAAGAAAGCGGTGGTAAGCGCAGGAGGATATGACGCGTCTACCATGGGAGAAGATATGGAACTGGTGATGCGGCTCCATGTGTTCTGCCGGATGAATAAGATTCCTTACAGCATCCAGTATGCGCCAAATGCAATCTGCTGGAGCCAAGCGCCCTCCACGGTTGGGGACTTGATGAAACAGAGAAGAAGATGGCATCTGGGACTGTTTCAGAGTATGGTCCGGCATCGGCAGATGTTTCTCCACCGGGAATTTGGGATGGTGGGCTATGTATCTTATTTTTATTATCTGTTATATGAGCTGCTTTCGCCCTTTATTGAAATGTTTGGGGTTTTTACAATGGCAGCGGCCATGGTTTTGAATCTGATCAATGTGCGGTTTATGGTGCTTTTTTATCTGATCTATGTATTATTTGGGGCAGTCATGACAGTGACGGCTTTTTTCGCACGGATTTATACCCAGAATATTACGTTAAGTATATCGGATGCAGGAAAAGCAGTGCTTATGTGTGTGGCGGAGGCGTTGTTTTTCAGATTTATTCTGGCCTATGTTCGGATTACGGCGTTTTGGGGATATAAAAAGAAGGGTAGGCAATGGGGGAGTATTAAAAGAGAGAAGATTAATATTGGGTAGATTGAAGATAGGAAGGTACTTTTCGCGGGTCAGGACTGCGCATTACGTAAGAACATGATTCAGGTGTGGGGGGGGATAGGAATAGTGGGAAGTTGTTTGATGAGACTGGATGTGGGCGGTCGGATGAGAATAATGAAGTATGGTACTTTATTACAAATCATGCACATAAAAATATGTCTAAAATCTTATTGAAACAACTTACTTATATCATTTCAGGGGTATTTTGTCAAGGGAAACCTGGATTTAACAGGACGGTTTTTCAGATGAAATTATCAAAAAATATCGCTGCAGGAATTTCCGGGAAACGGTATTTCGTAGAAAACAACATTTTTTAATAAATATCATGTGCTTTTGAAATAGAAAATGAAAAGCCTTTAGGAAAAAGATAGTAACACATGGAATGGTATGTTATGATTTTTGTGTTGCTCACCAATACCCGGCAACGGGGGAGGTGATTTTATGTCAATTCTTATATCCTTTTTAGTTGCTGTCACGGTGGTGTGGCTTGCCACTACATCATCAAATGGTTAGATAGCAATAACAAGGGCGACAAATAGCCTACTGGGTGCTTTGCCAGTATAATCGAAAAGAAGAATCCCTCAACCGTGTTGCCGCACAGTTGGGGGATTCGTTCTTTGACTTTATGCCATACTCATATCCTTTTGGCCAAATGGCATTATAGCATATGCAAAAGTTTTCTTCAATATGCTTTTTTATTAAAATCTAAATTTTTCTGAGTAAAAGTTACTATTTACGGCCAATGTCAATTAGTTAAGGAAACGAGATGCACAGCCAGGGAAAAGTAACGAGTATAATTCAATATTTACAATTCAGGGGTATCTTCTATTATTTTGCCAAAAAAAATTATTCTCCGTCGTATTCGCAGTCAAAAAACTTTCCCCAAAGCTTAAAAAAGCGGTTCTACAAATAAAAAATAGAAAAGAATGATTGTTTATCCGCAGTCAAAAAAGTGGTCACATAAGGGCGGGAATCCGTAATATTACAGTGTTTCCGCCCTTGTTGTCATAAAGTACCATACTTCATTACATTTTAAAATGCATGGAAAGCTTTCAGGAGGTCTTAAGATGGGCGTCACACTTTTTGAACACAATCGTGTTGCTTACGAGTCGGCGTTGGCTCTCATGAAAACCAAAAAGAAAGCGGCAGTCATCCATCCTACCGGGACAGGAAAATCCTTCCTGGCTTTCCAATTATGCGCGGACTATAGGGATTGTACTGTCTGCTGGCTCTCCCCTTCAGAATACATTTACCATACCCAGGAGGAGAACTGGAGGCGGGCCGGAGGATGTGAAATAAAGAATGTTCTTTTTTTTACCTATGCAAGATTGATGCTGATGAATGAGGAGGAACTGGGAGAAATACAGCCGGATTATATTGTTTTGGATGAATTCCACCGCTGCGGGGCTAAGATGTGGGGACAGGGAGTACAACGCTTGCTTAGTAAGTATCCAAGCGTTCCCTTACTGGGCTTGTCTGCGACCAATATCCGTTATCTTGACAGACGCCGGGATATGGCCGAGGAGTTGTTTGCAGGATGTGTGGCGTCGGAACTGACATTGGGAGAAGCCATTGTAAGAGGCATTTTAAACCCTCCGAAATACGTGCTCTCCGTCTATGCATTCCAAAAAGATCTGGAGCGGTATGAAGCCCGGGTGCAGTCGGCCAAAAACAGGGCGGTCCGTCAAGAAGCCCAAAAGGCATTAGAAGCCTTGCGCCGGGCCCTGGAATTGGCGGATGGCATGGATAAAATGTTTCAAAAGCATATGCCGGACCCTTGTGGGAAATACATTGTATTTTGTGCAAATCACAGCCATATGAAAGAGATGATAGATAAGGCTTCGGAATGGTTCGCGCTGGTGGATTCTGCCCCTCATGTATATTCCATGTATTCCAGAGAGGCGGAAACAGAACGTGCTTTTCAAGAATTTAAAAATGATAAAAGCAGGCATTTAAAGCTGCTTTTTAGTATTGATATGTTAAATGAAGGGATTCATGTGGAGGACATCAGCGGTGTGCTGCTGCTGCGGCCTACGGTTTCACCCGTGATTTACAAACAACAGATTGGCCGGGCGTTTTCTGCCAGTAAGAAACATCATGCCGTGATTTTTGATATTGTGCTGAACATAGAAAATCTGTCCGGGATTGGGGCGCTGAAAGAAGAAATGCAGTCGGCCATCGAAAAATTCGAAGGCCAGGGCCGTTCAGAGGCCATTGTGAACCGTCATTTCCAAGTCACGGATCAGATAAAGGATTGCGTAAGACTGTTTGAAAGACTGGAGGGAAGCCTTTCCGCCTCCTGGGATGTGATGTATGAGGCTGCCAGGGCCTACCGGGAAGAGAAAGATAGCCTTGAGGTTCCCAAAAGATATGTAACAAAAGAAGGCTTACCCCTGGGCGCATGGCTGGATACCCAGCGCCGTGTGTATGCAGGAAAAATGCCGGGAATTTTGACGGAGGAACAGATCAAAAAACTGAATGGGCTGGGAATGCGTTGGCAGGGATCCTGGGAAGCCGCCTGGGAGCGGAATTTTGCAGAAGCAAAGTCCTATTATCAGAAGCATGGAAACCTGCTGGTGAAAGCAAAGGAGATGGTTCACGGAGTTGCCCTAGGCCAATGGCTGGCACAGCTAAGAGTTTATAAAAAGAAACAAGTGCCCTGCCTGACCCAAAATAGAATCGCGGCGTTAGACGGGATCGGTATGGTGTGGGATGTATCGGAGTATTTGTGGGAGCAGAATTACGATGCTGCCCTTCGTTATTACAGAACTCACGGGAATTTGGATGCGCCAGGGGACTATGTGGATGAGGAGGGAGTTTCCCTGGGACGTTGGCTTGCCAAAATGCGCAGAGAGCGTCAGGCTGCTGGAACGGGAGAGGATATGGCGCTTAAATTTGCAAGGCTGGATGCGTTGGGCATGATTTGGGAATCAAAGTGGGACGTTTCCTGGGAGAAATCCTATGACGCCGCCGTCCGGTATCAAAAATCCCATGGGGATTTAAATATTCCTGTGGCTTATATTACACAAGAGGGAATCCGACTGGGAAAATGGATCCGGCGTCAAAGAGAAAGCAAAGGCGCAATCAGCAGGGAGCGCAGGCAGAAGCTGGATTTTATCGGTATGGAATGGGGAGAAAGGAAATGAATATGAGAAATATAGCCTTCAGTCCGCCGGATATCGGGACATCTGAGATCGAGGAAGTGTGTAAAGCCTTACGCTCCGGCTGGATTACCACAGGTCCCAGGACAAAAAGGTTGGAGGAAGAGCTTCGGCTGTTTTCCGGCGCAGACGGTATGGTGTGCCTGAATTCTGCTACGGCGGCGGAGGAGCTGACGCTGCGTTTGCTGGGAATCCGAGAAGGGGACGAGGTATTGGTTCCGGCCTATACTTATACGGCGACTGCTTCCGCAGCATTACATACAGGGGCTACGGTAAAATTAATAGATTCTAGACCGGGAAGCTGGGAAATGGATTATGAACAGATGGCGGCAGCCGTGACGGAGCGGACGAAAGCGGTCGTTCCGGTGGATCTGGGAGGCATGGTATGTGATTATGAAAAAATATACCAGGTACTGGAGGAAAAGAAAGCTCTGTTTCAGCCGTCCAATGAGCTCCAGGAAGCTCTGGGGAGAGTGGCTGTGGTGGCCGACTGCGCCCATGCCCTGGGAGCCCGCCGTTATGGGAAGGTGGCCGGTGCAATTGCGGACTTTTCTTGCTTTTCCTTCCATGCAGTAAAAAATCTGACCACGGCAGAGGGCGGGGCAGCCTGCTGGAAACATATTTCTGGCATAGAGGATGAAGAATTGTACCAGAAGTTCCAGTTGATGAGCCTTCACGGCCAGTCCAAGGATGCGTTGGCTAAAATGAAAGCGGGAGCCTGGGAGTACGATATCGTGGCGCCCTATTATAAATGCAATATGACAGACATTATGGCAGCCTTGGGCCAAAAGCAATTGGAGCGGTATCCCGGGATGCAAAAAAGGCGCAGGGAGATCATAGAGATGTATGACGAAATGTGCGGCAGGCTTGGAATATTTCATTTGAAACATTATGAAGGAGACAGGATCAGCAGCGGACATCTATATCTGACGCGGATTCCCTGGGCGGACAGCCGGATGCGAGGAGATATGATCACAGAGCTGGCGAGGCGGGGGATTGCCTGCAACGTCCATTATAAGCCCCTGCCAATGATGACGGCATACAAAAACCTTGGGTTTGATATTCAGGATTTTCCCAATGCGTATGATTATTTTGTCAATGAAATTACGTTGCCGCTGCATACGAAGCTGACGGATGAGGATGTAGGGTATGTGATGGAACAGTTTGAGGATGTGGTATGGAATACAATACAAGTATTGTGACCTATTTGGATAAAATACCGCAAAATTTGAATGTAACAAAAGGGGATATGGACAGGCAAAGGAGTAGGGTATATGAGGCTGAAAACATGGGAAAGCCTACCGGACAATATGAAAACGGAAGAGGTAAGGCCCTATTATAATATGCTGCAAAAAAAGAAAAGAAGTATTTTTTTCAAACGGATATTTGATGTGGCAGGTTCCTTATTTTTGCTGGTGATTCTAAGTCCGCTCTTTTTTATTCTTGCAATTATTATTAAAGTAGATTCTCCAGGGCCTGTTTTTTTCCGCCAGGAGAGGGTAACACAGTATGGTAGATTATTTTATATTTTTAAATTTAGAACTATGAGGATGGATGCCGCTGAATATGGCCCGGAGGTTACGGTAAAGGGAGATGGAAGAATAACCAGAGCAGGCCAGGTAATACGGAAGTATCGTTTAGATGAACTTCCGCAGTTGTTGGATATTTTCCGCGGAACTATGAGCTTTGTAGGAACAAGGCCTGAGGTTCCAAGGTATACTGCGTCTTATACCCCGAGAATGATGGCCACTTTACTTCTGCCGGCAGGAGTGACGAGCTTGACTGCTATCTTTTATGCACAAGAAGCAGAATTATTGGATGGAGCCGAAGAGCCGGATAGCGTATACATAGAGAAAATAATGCCGGAAAAAATGCGCTATAACTTAAAGGAAATAGAGAAATTTAGCTGTGCCAATGATTTGAAAGTGATAATGATGACGGTATGCGCAATGTGCGGAAAGAGATTCCGGGAGGAGGAAAATGGTGACAGTGATCAGGAAGGTTGCCCCAAAAGAAATCGACGTCCTAGATAATATTGCAGACATTCATCTTCAGGCATTTGAGGGCTTTTTCCTTACATTTATGGGAAAGGGATTTTTGAAACAAATGTATCGGTCATATTGTGAAGAACAGTCTTCCGGGTTACTGGCCGCGGAAGAAGATGGAAATCTGGTAGGATTTTTAGCATATTCCGGGGATATGTCTGCTCTTTATAAATATATGATTAAAAAAAGAGTTTTGATCTTCGCATGGTTTAGTCTGGGGGCTTTTTTACGAAAACCGGCAGTATTTATGAGGCTGCTGTGTGCGTTTTTAAAACCAGGAGAAAGCAATAGAAAAGAGACTTATATGGAGCTGGCATCCATCGGGGTGTCTCCTGCTGTGAAATCTAAAGGGATTGGGACAAAGCTTGTGGAGGAATTGAAGCAAATGACGGACTTTGGAACATATGCTTACATAACCCTGGAAACAGATGCCAATAACAATGAGGCGGTAAATAAGTTTTATCAGAAAAATGGTTTTCGATTAGAGCGTGAATTTATGACCCGGGAGGGCAGGAGGATGAATGAATACAGATATAGAGAAGGAACGGAAATGGAATTATCTGTTTCTAGCCAACAGTACCAAACCTGAGAAGGAACTGTACGAATCCAGGGAGCCATACCATATTTCCAGTTTCGAAAAAATTCCGGTGGAGACGGCGGCGGAACTGGGCTGTGAAGTATATGTAGGGATCAATCGGAAATTTGCGTCTGAAATATCCTGCGATCATCCCAATGTCTATTTGCGGAAGGCAGAAATTTACCGGAATCCGTTTCACATCGGGGAAGTGTGGCGGGCATATCAAAATGTGATGACGATTTTGAAAGAAGAAAAAATAGATGTTATTCACTGTAATACGCCGATCGGAGGAGTATTGGGGCGAATTTGCGGGAAGCGGGCCGGGGTGAAAAAAATTATTTATACAGCTCACGGGTTTCATTTTTATAAAGGGGCTCCCTTATTAAACTGGCTGTTGTATTATCCCCTGGAACGCTGGATGGCTCATGATACGGATGTACTGATTACGATGAATCAGGAGGATTATCGGCGGGCGCAGAAATTTCATTTGAAAAAAGGCGGACAAGTGTGCTATATGCCTGGGGTGGGAATATCCTTAGAGAGGTATAGGCATGGCGAGAAAAACCGGGAAAAGGTGCGGAAGTCTTTGGGCGTTTCCCAGGAAGCTTTTCTGGTCATCAGCAGCGGCGATCTGGTGAAGAATAAAAATTTTGGCATGGCGATCCGCAGCATTGCCCGATGCAACGATGAAAATATTCATTTACTGATCTGCGGAAAGGGGCCGGAATTGAAAAAACTCCGAAGGCTTGCCCAAACCTGCGGAGTAAGAAAGCAAGTTCATTTTCTGGGATTTCGGAATGATATGAAAGAATTGTTACAGGCTTCAGATGTATTTATGATGACCTCCTTTCGGGAAGGATTATCCCGTTCTGTGATGGAGGCTATGGCCAGCGGGCTGCCGGTGGTTGCTACGAGGATCCGGGGGAATGTGGATCTGATCGATGAAAATGGCGGATATTTCGTAGCGGTTAATGATGAGAGAGGGGCTGCAAAGAGCATTGAACTATTAAAGGAAAATGCCATGCTGAGGATAAAGATGGGAGCATACAACAAAGAACGGGTAAAAAATTTTTCAAAAGAGTGTGTACAAGAGCGTATGTTGGAGATATACCGGCATGTCTGGGAATCGTAGAGCTATCTTTCAAAATAAAATTAGGAAGGAAGAGAATGAGTGTTTTACATTAGTGTGATTATTTCAGCCGCTGTTGCGCTTATTTCGTTCTGGATGTTCAAGTATGCTTTTGGAACAATGAATGTTATGAAATATATGCCATTTATGCATTTGTTTTATTTTCAAATAATGATTATGACATTAATTGGGATAGAGTTTGTTTGTGTTGGAATTTATAACCCTATTTTTGATGATTTTGGAGTCACAGATGAAAGTATTGCATTGGCATTATATTCCGTTTGGTATTCTATCCTTATATTGTCTGCGACATTGATGGTTTCTCTAAAAAATAGTAGGAAACAGGGGAAACTGTTTTGGAAGAAGCCGTTGGTGTTAGAAGGGCTGGATTCTGAAAAAGAGTTTTTCTTTATCTGCACTATGATTGCAATTTTTTGTGTGATTTACTTGTATGTGAATCAAGCTCCAATTTTCCAGATGTTGAAAGGGAATACCGGGAGTGTTCTGGCAGAAAGAGTCGCCTATAATAGAAATTTTGGCGGTTCCCATCTAATTAAGAACGTATTAGGAGAGTCTGTTAGTGTTTTGGTTGCATACATAACCTATTTATATTATCGAGCATATAAAACAAAATTTTGGCGGTTGATAGCTATTATAAATTTTTGCTGTGGAATTATAATTTCCGGAGCCAGTTTGTCAAAATCGGGGATATTAACATTTTTGATTCCTTATATTTTTTTCATGGTGTGCAGCGGAAAAAAGATACAGATTGGAAAATATATAAAAATGGGAGTCGCTGCTATGATGATTCTGGTGATCATGTATTCCGTGCAGACAAAAGGAGCGTCAAATGGATGGAAGGTGCTGCTGGATTTTCGAAACGGTCCTTTGGGACGTATCTTGTATGTTCAAATGCAGTGCTTACCAGCTTACTTTATGATATTTCCGCAGAAATATCCGTATACATGGGGGCTTGGAATATCACTCTTGCGGTATATGGGGCTGCCTCATATAGAAGCTGCCCGGGTAGTTGCAGAATATCTGGAACCGGCGGGAGTGGCTTCCGGACGGATCGGTGTAGCTAATACGCTGTATATTGGAGATGCATATGCTAATTTTGGATGGCTGGGCATTTTCATTTCGCCCGTAATTGTGGCATGCGTATATGCGTTTTTTTACAAATGTTTGGTGAATCGTGAAAAAACGCCTATGAATGTTGCAGTAAATATTACAATTTTGTATTCGTTGACAAATGCCTATACGGGAGGCTTTTGCTCAGGATATCTTGTCAATACCAGGATTATCGCGATCCTTTTGCTGACGGCATGTTTTTATGTTTATAGGGCGATAAGGATGCAGCCCTGTAGTATGAGGATAAATGCCTGGAGGTGACAGAATCATGAATACAGAGAGGATGTCAAAAAACGGATATGGTGGAAATGATCATTGAGAATCAGGATGGAAAGTGGAAAAAAAGCAAAACTACTTTAATACGAAGAAATTGCAGTATTCCATTGGAACATGATAAGGGACAGGACTTTGAAATGATGTTGGGCATGTATGATGGTGATTTTGCGATGATACATGAAAACGAGAACAGTGTTTATGCTGCTGTGGACAGGATCCGAAGCATCCCTGTGTTTTATATGTGTTACAATCATGTATTTTATATAAGCGATTCGATTGTTGCCTTGGCATTGAAAAGAGAAACGATTGCCTGTAATCAACGGGCCGTAAGGGAATTAAAAGAGGCTGCATATGTGACAGGTCATGAGACCTTGATAGCGGATATCTATTCCTTACTGCCAGGAGAATATATCAGATATGATAAGGCGGCAAATACATATCAGGTAAAAGAATATTTTGACTATGGAAAAGCAAAGCCAATCCTACAGACAGAATCAGAATTGATAGAGCGGATGCAGGGATTACACAGTACGGTGTTTCGGGAATTGATAGATGATGTGGGAGGCCGGCAGATTGTAATACCTTTATCTGGAGGCTATGATTCCAGGCTGATCCTCCATATGCTTTGTACATTGGGATATAAAAATATTGTGTGTTTTACTTATGGCAAGGAGCATAATGCAGAATCTGCTGTTTCAAAAAGAATTGCTGGAACATATCGTGTACCATGGAAGTTTGTGCGATATACGCCAGAAAAAATCAAACGCATGATGCAAAGTGAGGGTTATAAAAATTATTTATGTATGTCCTGCAAGGGAATATCAGCGTCACATATACAAGATTTTCTGGCAGTGGCAGAGCTGAAAGAAAAGGGACTGGTGGAAGAAGACGCCGTTTTTGTACCTGGACATGCATACGATTTTTTAGCGGGAACACATATATCCAACGGTTTATCAGGGCTGGGGGAGATGGTATCCAAACAGATGGTTACAAGTGAAATTATAACAAAACATTATACCCATATAAAAAGAAGAGAAAAAGGGAGAGAAGAATGGATTTCTAAGGAGTTGGGAGAGGAAGCGGCATTTCATAACTCTGTTGGAATGTATCATTTCTGGGAGTGGAAGGAACGGCAGGCAAAGTATATTGCTAATTCCGTGAGAGTGTATGAATACTTTGGGTATGAATGGAAGCTGCCGTTTTGGGATAGGCGTCTGATTGAATTTTGGGACAGGATTTCAGTGGAGTTACGCAAGGACAGATTTCTATTCTTGCAATATATGGAAAAGATCGGGTTGAAATCGGATAGTTCCAACGACAGGAAATTTGCAGGGGCCAGAAGCAGGATACCTTTCAGGGTGCGTATGTTCTTATATAGAATCAAAGATCTTATGAATAATCCTCTGGAGTTTTACAGTGTTTTTAATCTAAGAGAGAAACTGCAGTTTCTGTCAGGGATATGGGATTTTCAAGAAAAGATTGTGGAGGATGATCTGAAATACTTTTTTGAGGCGGTCCGTATAGAAGAGGATAGAAATGTATAAAAAGAATTTGGTCAGCGGCATACTGCTGCAGCTATGGAAAATTTTATATAAATTTGTATTCAGTGTTTTAGTTGCCCGTGCCGTGGGGAATGTGACATATGGCCAGATCACATATTTTTTTCTGGTTTTTAATCTGCTTGGAAGCTATGGGCATTTGGGCATTATAAATGGCATTTCTTACTTTGCAAAAACAGATAAATGTGACTTGAATACACAGATAAATGCAAATATAACTTACCTGGCCATGAACAGTCTTTTCATCGGGATAATTTTATGCAGCCCTCCCATCAAAGGACTGGTTCTTCCAGAAGTGCCACAACCATATATGATCGGCGGCTTGTGTTTTATGATGGTGACCTATTTATACGCCGCTTTAGAGGCGTATTTCGTCAGTCAGGAAAAGATATTTAAATCAAATGGAAGCATGGCGGTTGGTATGTTGGCAGCCATGGCGGGTATGCTGGTCTGCCTGGCCTTAGGAAAAATTAATTTAGCAACATACCTCATATTTCAGATTATAGAACTATTAGTGGCTGTTCTCTTCATGTGCCGCAGTTTTTCATGTTCTTATAGACCGCAAATAAATATTGCTTTTTTGATCAGGGAATTTAAGTATGGGCATCTTGTATTCTGGGCTTCTTTGTTTGGATACCTAAATTATCGGATAGACCAGTTTATGATACAAAGACAATTAGGGGATGGAATGCTTGGGATTTATTCTGTAGCAGTTACCATTGCAGAATTGGTTCTTTTAGTGCCGAACAGTATTACGGCTGCCATTACAGGGAAATTATTAAACAGTTCAGGACGGGAAGACCAAAAAAGAGTGTTGTGTATCACGATCAAAGGATGCGTATGGGTATGTTTGCTGCTGGTTGTCATGGGAATTGTCTTGGCACCGATCATTCAGATCGTATACGGGGCTGAATATTATCCGTCTATCCAGAGCTTTCGGTTTCTGCTTCTTGGCATTTGCGGAGCGGCGGTGGGAAAAGTAGTATATCCTTTTTATCTTGCAAATGGACGTGCAAAAGTCCACATGTTGGTGGCGGCTTTTGTGATGCTGGTGAATATTGGGTTAAATATGTGGTTGATTCCAGACTGTGGGATTAACGGGGCAGCGTTCGCCTCCACTTGTTCTTATCTGGTATACGGGGGTGTATATATTGGCCTGTTGGTAAAAAAGGAAGGGATAAAGCTCACATCGATGTTTCTTTTTTCCCGGGAAGAAATGGCAATGATAAAGAGGAGTGTATTCTCATGAAGATAGGTTTTTACAGTGATCTGGTATTGGGGGATGGTGTTTACATAGATCCTGCCATCGGACAGAAAATGAAAGAAACAGATTTTAATTGTGTGAATTTAGAATGCCCAGTCTACTCCGGGGAAAAGAAAAGTAAGAAACGAGGGGTATGTTTATACAGCAAAGCGGCAGATTTGTCTTTTTTATCTCTATATCATTTTAAAGCAGTGAACCTTGCCAATAATCATATGATGGATTTTGGGCTGGAAGGGCTGCAGGAAACGATGGACAAACTAAAGAAAGCGCAGATCCGATATTTTGGGGCAGGAGAAAATGAAGAACAGGCGTACAGGACGTTTACGGTGAAAGACGGTGACAAAAAAATTATGATTGCTGGGTTTTCATGGAAGTATACAGGTTCTGTGATTGCAAAAAAATGGACGCCTGGGGTCGCCGGGATATCTCTGGAAAAAATAAAACGATCGCTAGGAACCTATAAGGACTATGACTGTAAAATCGCATATTTTCATTTTGGAACGGAGTTTGAAGATTTGCCGGAGCCTTATTTAAAAAAGATGGTAGAAGCATTGCTGAAGGAAGATTACCTGGATGTTGTAATAGGCAATCATCCCCATTGTATACAGGGGATTTATCAGAAAAATATAGGAGGAAAAGAAAAAGTATGCTTTTACAGCCTGGGGAATCTGATGATTCCGGAGGGGGAATATTGCAAGGGAACGTTGCGTTACCCTCCCAAGTCCAGTCTGGGTTTTGGGGTGATCTATGATACGGATCAAAGAAGCTGGGAATGGATTCCGTACCAGAGCACGAAGCGTGGAAGAAGTCTGAACGCCGTTTGCAGCGAAGAGTTAGAAAGAAAGATAAGCGCATATTCAGAACCGCTGCAACTGGCTGATATAGAATACAGAAGATATTATAAAGCAAACAGAAACAATAAGAAGCGTCCGATCTTTGAGGATAATGATAAGATCAATGTTTTAATCAGTTTGCCATTCCTTCTGAAGACAGGATGTTTTTATATTTTTTATACCAGTGCAAAAAAACTGTTATGGCTGTCGGGCTTTGACGTAGTGCATGAGGAGGATAGCGGGGGCAGAAAGATTGTCCGCAGAGGAAGAAAAAATGACGTGGAAAAAGGATGAAATAAAAATAGCGATATTTGTCATCATTCTTATAGTAGCGGCAGTTGTTCGCTGCCTGAATTCCTGCAAGAGCAGAAAACGATCATTGCATATAGAAACGTTCTAAAATTTTATAATTGCGGTTTCCTGGATAAAAGTATGTATCTGTTTATGGGTATGGCCATCATGTTTTACGCCCTATGGTGTGGGGATGAGCAAACAGTACAGCGGATGGGAGGAAGCGGGCAGGTGTGGACGGTTGTTATTCTAATTGCATTAGCGCTGCGATATATCCTTGTAATAGAAACGGATGCCTGCGCAGATCCCATAGAGGTGATTTTCAAAGATAAAGGATTGATATGGTTAGGTATTATATATGTGATTAATATGTTTGGAATTATGTATGTGTTTTGATGGCTTTATATCTGTAAATCAAAAATACATGCCAGAGGAAAGGGATAAAAATGGATGAAACTATGAAAGAAAAATTATTAAAAAAGATTGCAGAAAAAAAGATAACCGTCGGCGTGGTAGGGCTAGGGTATGTTGGACTTCCGTTGGCAGTAGAAAAAGCAAAGGCAGGATTTCGGACAGTTGGATTTGATGTCCAGGAGGAAAAAGTAGCCTGGGTGAATGAAGGCCATAATTATATTGGGGATGTAGTTGATTCTGATCTGAAAAAGTTGGTAGAACATAGCATGTTGAAAGCAACCACTGATTTTAGCTTTGTAAAGGATATGGATTTCATAGCTATTTGTGTTCCTACACCCCTGGATGCACATCAGCAGCCCAATATTGAGTACGTACGTTCCTCTACAGATGCCATTTCAAACTATTTAAAACCCGAGACAATTGTGGTATTGGAGTCTACCACGTATCCGGGAACTACAGAGGAGCTGGTAAAACCCATTTTGGAAGCAGGATCTGGCTTGAAATGTGGAAAAGATTTTTATTTAGGATTTTCCCCGGAACGGGTAGACCCTGGGAACTTAATTTATAAAACAAAAAATACGCCTAAAGTGGTAGGCGGCGTAGGGACAGACGCAACAGAAGTAATTGCAGCCATGTATCGGTCTGTTCTGGAGGGGGATGTGCATGAGGTATCTTCTCCGGCGATAGCAGAGATGGAAAAGATTCTGGAGAATACATACCGTAATATCAATATTGGTTTGGTAAATGAGTTAGCGATGCTGTGCGACAAGATGGGCATCAGTATGTGGGAAGTCATTGATGCGGCAAAAACAAAGCCTTATGGATTTCAGGCTTTTTATCCCGGACCTGGGTTAGGGGGGCATTGTATTCCCTTGGATCCGTATTACCTGTCCTGGAAGGCCAGGGAGTATGGGTTTCACACATCTATGATTGAAAGTTCCATGATGATCAATGACAGAATGCCAGAATATGTAGTAGGGCGAGCTGGGAAAATATTAAATCGGTTTGAAAAATCATTGAAGGGCGCCAGGGTGCTGGTATTAGGTGTAGCTTACAAACAGGATATTGACGATTATAGGGAAAGTCCGGCATTGCGTGTACTTGATCTCTTGAAACTTGAAGGGGCAAAAGCTGATTTTTATGATCCATGGATCAAGAGGTATCGCTATAAAGGTGAATATTTTGAAGGATTGGATCAAATTTCAGAAAAGGAAATGGAAACATATGACTTAGTAATGATTGTTACAGCGCATACGAACATAGATTATGAAATGGTACAAAAGTCATCCAGGGCAGTATTTGATACGAAAAACGCCATGAAAAATATCAAAGACAGAAAGAACATAGAGGTATTGTAATTTCATGAAAAAATTATTGTTTATTATGAAATACCCTGCTTGCATACATGAAAATTTAAAAAATAAGTTTGACGGGCAAATGAATGCCTGTGTCCGGCTGGGATATGAGGTTTGGTATATGGAATGGGATGGTTCTTCTTTTTATGCAGTATGCAAAAATACACGGAAAAAAGAAAAACTCCTTTCCTGTAAAACCATCATAGGAAAAGAGAGATATTACCACACACAGTATTTTATGGATATGTATCGGGCCGGACGCAGGCTGCTGAAAAAGGAGGCCTTCCAATACGTATATATGCGCAATATGCCTTTCTTCTTATCGGCCGTAAGTATGGGAAAGGAGATAGGGAAGCAGACAAAATTCATCATTGAGATTCCAACGTATCCATTTGAAGCAGAAGAGAAAGCGGAGAAACAGGTACTTCGAAAATTGGCATGGCGTATCTCCAATTACTTCCGGAAGAAAATTTTTTCCATGGCGGATATGTTTACCATTTGCGGAGTGCCTGTGCAAGGTTCTGTATACGGAAAACCCGCGATGAATGTGATCAACGGTGTAGAAGTGGAAACACTTCCGCTTAGAAAACCGCAATTGGAGAAAGAGAAAATTCATATTTTACTATTGGCGAGCATGTGTTTTTGGCAGGCGTATGACAAGATGATTGAAAGCCTGAAAGAATATGAACATAAGGAAGATGTGATACTTCATTTTGTTGGAAATGACGGAGACGGCTCTTTAATGGAATGGAAAGCATCAGCAAAGGACAAAGGCCTTACGGGGCATATTTTTTTTCACGGGGCATTATATGGGCAGCCGTTGGATGAGATGATCGATCAGGCTGATATTGGCATTGGTACTTTGGGGCTATATCGAAAGGGAAGTAATGAGGGTGCGACACTAAAAGTACGAGAATATATGAGCCGGGGACTGCCTTTCATTTATGCAGGAAACGACCAGGCTATTACAGAAAACCTGGAATTTGCATTACAGGTTCCCAATGATGATACGGCCCTGGATATGAAACAGATCATAGAGTTTGCAAAGAAGTTTAAGAATGCGGATCAGATACCAGGACGTATGAGAGAGTATGCAAGAGAACATATGTCATGGGATTCGGAATTTGAGAAAATATTAAGAAAAGTGGGAGAAACAGAATGAAGTATGCATTAATAGGCTGCGGACGTATTGCTGTAAACCATATAAAGGCAGTGTTACATAATCGGCTGGAATTGGTAGCTGTCTGTGATGTGGATAAGCGGCAGGCTCAAAAGCTGCTGGAAAAGTATGGGTTAGAAAAGGAACTTTCTATAAAACGGTATACAGATTACCGGATGATGATAGAAGAAAATGATCTGGATCTGGTAGCCATTGCCACTGAAAGCGGAGTTCACGCAGAAATAGCGCTGCACTGTATCGATAAAGGCATTCACTGTATCATTGAGAAACCCATCGCGATGTGTATTCAGGATGCCGATAAGATTGTCCGGTGTGCAAAAGAAAAGAAGGTAAAAGTATGCGCTTGTCATCAGAATCGTTTTAATGTGGCAGTACAGGAAATGAGAAGCGCTTTGGAGTCAGGGCGTTTCGGGAAGATTTCCCATGGGTCTGTTCAGGTAAGATGGAACCGTAATAAAGAATACTACACACAGGCGCCGTGGAGAGGAAAGTGGGCATCGGATGGAGGAGCGTTGATGAATCAATGTATCCATGGAGTGGATCTTCTTCGATGGATGATGGGGGACGAAGCAGAGGAAGTATATGGTCAGACGCGGCAGCAGTTTCACGATTATCTGGAAGCAGAAGATGTGGGGATTGCGGTTGTAAAATTTAAAAATGGAGCGGTGGCAACCATAGAAGGAACTACAAATGTATATCCTAAGAATCTGGAAGAAACGCTGTATTTATTTGGAGAACATGGCACTGTGAAACTGGGAGGAACATCGGTAAATCATATAGATATATGGCAATTTAAAGATGAAAGCGAGACGGATCTTGAGAAGCAGGGGATGAAGGAGGCTGCATGTAATGTATATGGAAACGGCCATACCAGCCTGTATGCAGATATGATGGAGGCGATCCAGAAGGGTCGGGCGCCTTATGTGGATGCATTGGCAGGACGGAATGCATTGGAGATCGTGTTGGCAATTTATAAAAGCCAAAAAGAAGGGACTTCTGTAAAATTGCCATTGAAGGAATTTTCCAGCGAAGATATGAAAGGGATATTTTAGCAGAGAATGATAGTAAAAAAAATCAGGCGAGGAAGATTGGAAAGAAAAGCGGAACGTGAAAAAAGGTTTCTGTGCAAAAACGTGGATATTATGCCTGCGAGATATAAAAAGTTTATTGCTTCCTACTATCCAGATGCAAACGTCCGAAAAAAATACTTGGAAGATATAGGCGTGGAATTTCAGGAAAATTCTTTTGCAAATATAGGATTTGTAAAAATACCAAATACAAATGCCAGGGAAAAAGTTGTAATAGGGAAAAATGTGTCCATTGCCCCCAATGTTACATGCATTTGTGAAGCCAACGCCAATAATGGCAAAGAAATCAACCAGTATGCCTATGTAGCAGAAAAAGCAACTTCTAGAGGGGATATATACATAGAAGATGAGGTTTGGATAGGCGCAGGGGCTGTGATTTTACCGGGAATCAGAATCGGAAGATGCGCTGTCGTAGGAGCCGGAAGCGTAGTGACAAAGGATTTGGAAGCTTATGGCGTATACGTTGGAGCGCCGGCAAGAAAAATCCGGGATATACGAGAGAAAGACGGGGATTAGCGTGGATAATAAAGAAAAGTATGAAATATTTTGTCAGAAAACATATGTGCCTATTTATTCGAAACCGTGGTGGTTGGATGCTGTGTGCGGGAAAGATAATTGGGATGTATGGCTTTATGAGAAGGAAGAAGAGATTTTTGCCGCAATGCCGTATTATATGGAACGGCGGGGAGAGTACCGTTATATAACCAAGGCTCTTTTGACACAAAATAATGGAATTATTTTTAATTATCCCGAGGGAGCAAAGAATATCGCAAGACAAAAATTTGAAGAAAAGGTTATTGATGCTGCTTGTGAATTTATTGAGGGCATAAAGTTGGATGTATACGAGCAACAATATCATTATGGCTTTGATAATTGGCTTCCTTTCTATTGGAATAAGTATGAAGCAATTACAAGGTATACATATGTGCTGGAAGACTTAAAAGATCTGGAAGCAGTGTGGTTAAATATATCTTCCAAGTACAGGCGTGGTATCAAAAAAGGGATGAAGAATGGCGTTTTTCATAGAGGTCTTGATTATAAGATTTTTTATCAAGAACATGAAAAGGTTTTTCTAAAGCAAGGGTTGGAATGTCCCTTTAGTTTTAAGCAATGGGAGAGAATATATACTGCCTGTAGAGAGCATGGAGCCGGGGAAATTCTATATGCAAATGATAAGGAAGGAAATATTGCAAGTGTTTTATTTTTAATTTGGGATGAACAGTCTGTATATCATTTATTAGGTGGAAATATTCCGGAATTCCAAAGGTTGGAGACTTATGATGCATTAGTTTGGGAAGGGATTAAGTTTGCTTCCCAGAAAGGATTGAAGTATGATTTTGAAGGCTCTATGATCAAACGAATCTCTAAGTCATTCCGGGAATTTGGCGGGAATCCAATGCCGTATTTTAGAATCCGAAAAGTGTTCCATCCTGAGATCATGCGTGAAGAGACAGAGAAAAAAATCAGGGAAAGCGGTGTAGCTATATTGAAGGAGAATGTAAGATGCAATTCAGAGATTTGCAAAGACAATATCAGATGTTAAAGTCAGAGGTGGACCAGGAAATTAGGGAAGTTCTGGTTGAAACAAATTTTATTTCCGGTAAGCAGGTGTCAGAGTTAGAGGAGGCATTGGCTGCATATGTAGGCGTAAAGCATTGTATTACCTGTGGCAATGGCACAGATGCTTTAGTACTGGCGTTGATGGTGTGGGAGATTCAAGCTGGCGATGCGGTATTTGTTCCGGATTTTACTTTTTTTGCATCAGGAGAAGCGCCAGCCAGTGTAGGCGCAACGCCGGTATTTGTTGATGTAGAAGAGGATACGTTCAATATGTCTGCAGCTTCGCTGGAGAAGGCGATATTAAAAGTAACCAAAGAGGGGAAATTAACCCCGAAAGTGGTTATAGCAGTAGATTTGTTTGGCCAGCCAGCCGCTTATGCAGAAATCAGGAAAGTAGCGGAGAAATATGGGCTGTGGATTCTGGAAGATGGTGCGCAGGGGTTTGGCGGGCGTATTGGAGAGAAAATGGCCTGCAGCTTTGGAGATATCTCCACGACCTCTTTTTTCCCGGCAAAACCATTGGGATGTTATGGAGATGGAGGAGCAGTGTTCACAGATCGTGAGGATTGGGCGGCGCTTTTAAAATCCTACCGTATTCATGGAAAAGGTGATGATAAGTATGATAATGTGCGTATAGGCGTAAACTCCCGCTTAGATACGATCCAGGCGGCAATTTTAAAAGTGAAATTAAAAGCGTTAAAATCATATGAGCTAGAAGATATGGACAGAATAGCCGGTAGATATACAGAAGCATTGGATGGGATTGTAAAAGTCCCACGGGTAAATAAAGGATTTTTTTCCAGTTGGGCACAATATTCCATTTTATTGAAAAATAAAGAAGAGCGGGATGGGTTACATGTGTACTTAGATAGGCAAGGGATTCCAACTGCCGTATATTATCCCAGACCCATGAGCCGGCAGAAAGCTTTTCAAAGGATGGATTGCCGTAAGACAGGGCTTAGAGTGACAGAAAGTTTATGCCAAAGGGTATTGGCATTGCCAATACATCCATATATGGAAGAGGAAGAGCAGGATGAAGTGATATCTAAAATAAAGGAGTATGTTACAGCCTTGCGATGATTTTATAGTAAAGGGTGCTTTAGAAATAAAGTTAGTGCATAATTATTATTAGCGGAAACAGGAATAATTATACACTAGAGCGTGTCTGACAGAAAGCAATTTTCAGACATGCTCTAGCAGTTTTGCGATAGTGTAACTTTACCTGGAGAATCCAATGTACAGACTATTCCCTTAATTTCTGGATTTATTCGAGGCTGTAAAAAATCTTGTGTCTATGAAATTTCTTTTTTTCCCATAATTCTCCTGTAATATCCATAACTTTGTGAAATTTGGTTCAACAATGGTTCGGGATTGGTTCAGAAGTAGTTTCACATTCATAGTTTTACAGATAATTCCGGTATCTTAATTTAATACCAGACCTGTATCCTTTGCAATTTCTTCAAGAGTCGTTTTACCTCTGGCAATCATTCGTTTTGCGGTGGACGGCATGGAAATGGAACAGGAGGATTTGGATCAGAGTTTGGAATTATACGGTGGTCAGATGAATATTGTATTTGATAGTGAGAAAACAATCAGCATGGTACAGGGCAACGGTACATTGAAAGGTACTTATCAGATGATGGAAGAGCGATAAGGAGCTGTTTTGAGTCAGCCGCAGCGACTGATCTGAGGCAGCCTATTCCTGCAAAGTGATGAAATGAGCTGTTTTTTCCGTGGATTTGCCTGCTTTGTGTTAATATTCACGGCCCAGGGGCCGCTCATAGTAACGATTCGGGGCGATATACCAAGTTTTGCTTCGCAAAAATCGCCCCTCACACCTGAATCATGTTCTCACGGAATGCGCAGCAAGTGCGCATTCCTGAATCGTGAAAGGTAACTGCTTTGTTTTGACGGGAAGGAAATCAGCATTTATATGGCTTGAAAGTTCAGTGATTACTGGTATAATTTAAAATGTACGCTCGAAATCTCACAACATCAAATACAAAGAGATTTCGAGCGTACATGAAATCAAAAGGAGGTTTTTCATATGGGACTGATAAAAGCAGGAGTGGGCGCATTAGGAGGCACACTGGCAGATCAATGGAAAGAATTTTTTTCCTGTGATGCAATGGAAAAGAACGTCATGGTTACGAAGGGCAAAAAACGGACCAGCTCCCGTTCTTCCAATACGAAGGGGAATGATAATATTATCTCCAACGGCAGTGTGATTGCCGTAGCTGACGGCCAGTGCATGATGATTGTGGAGCAGGGGAAGATTGTGGAGGTGTGCGCAGAGCCGGGAGAATTTACATATGACACTTCTACGGAGCCAAGTATTTTTACAGGGAGCCTAGGGGGAGCCATAAAAGAGACCTTCAAAACCATCGGTAAGCGTTTTACGTTTGGAGGGGATACCGGCAAGGATCAGCGGGTGTATTATTTTAATACAAAAGAATTGATTGACAATAAATTCGGTACGCCGAATCCAATTCCTTTCCGGGTGGTGGATTCTAAGATTGGACTGGATGTAGATGTTTCCGTCCGCTGTTCTGGGGTCTATTCCTATAAAATTGATAATCCGCTGTTGTTTTATGCCAATGTCTGCGGCAATGTGGAACAAGATTACACCCGGGATGAGCTGGACGGCCAGCTGAAAACAGAATTTATTAGTGCTTTGCAGCCGGCCTTCGGCAGGCTTTCTGATCTTGAAATGCGTCCGAATCAGATTGTTTCCCATAACACGGAGCTGGAAGAGGCAATGAATGCGGCTCTTTCGGCAAAATGGGGCAAACTGCGGGGACTGAAGGTAGTCAGCATTGCCCTTGGTTCCGTTACCTTGCCGGATGAGGATGCAGAGATGATCAAGCAGCTCCAGCGGACGGCTGTGCTGCAGAACCCCAATATGGCGGGAGCCACATTAGTGAATGCCCAGGCGGACGCCATGAAAGCGGCGGCTTCGAATTCCGCTGGCGCCATGACCGGATTTATGGGCATGGGAATGGCGATGAATTCCGGCGGCGGAATGAATGCGGAGAATCTGTTTGCCATGGGCCAGCAGCAGGCGGCGCAACAGCAGATGCAACAGCAGGCGGCGCAGCAGAGGCAGCAACAGGCACAGGCGGCTGCATGGAAATGTTCTTGCGGAACCACTGTAACAGGGAATTTCTGTCCGGAATGCGGCTCTAAAAAACCGGCAGAGATCAATGGATGGACCTGTTCTTGCGGGACATTAAATAAAGGGAAGTTCTGCCAGAACTGCGGCACAAAGAAACCGGAAGGAATACCGCTTTACAAATGTGACAAATGCGGATGGGAGCCGGAAGATCCTGCGCATCCGCCGAAGTTTTGTCCGGAGTGCGGAGATCCCTTTGATGAAAACGATAAAACAAATGGCAATTAGATTGTAAGAAGGGAAATATGAATGGCGGCAATACAAGAATATAAATGTCCGTGCTGTGGCGGAGCCATTGCCTTTGATAGTACGGTACAGAAAATGAAATGTCCTTATTGCGACACAGAATTTGAAATGGAAACACTGGCCAGCTATGACAGCGAGCTGAAAAACGAACAGGCGGACAATATGGAGTGGGAGACGGCAGCAGGCGGGGAGTGGCAGGAGGATGAACTCAGTGGGCTGCGTTCGTATGTTTGCGCATCCTGCGGCGGCGAAATTGCCTGTGATGAAAACACGGCAGCCACTTCCTGCCCGTTCTGCGGAAATCCTGTGGTATTGATGGGACAATTTACGGGAGCGTTAAAACCAGATTATGTAATTCCGTTCCAGCTGGATAAAAACGCTGCAAAAGCAGCCCTTAAGAAACATTATGATGGAAAACGCCTGCTTCCTAAGGTGTTTAAGGATGAGAACCACATTGATGAGATAAAAGGCGTGTATGTCCCTTTTTGGCTGTTTGATGCAAATGCGGATGCTAATATGCGTTATAAAGGAACGAAAGTTAGGTCGTGGGGCGACAGCGAATATACTTATACCGAGACCAGCTATTTTTCCATTAGTAGGGGAGGGAGCATTGGCTTTGAAAAAGTGCCTGTGGATGGTTCTGAAAAGATGCCGGATGATTTGATGGAATCCCTGGAACCTTTTGATTTTTCAAAGGCGGTGGATTTTCAGACCGCATATCTCGCCGGTTACCTTGCAGACAAGTATGATGTGGACGCCCAGCAGAGTATCGCCCGGGCCAATGAGCGGATCAGAAGAAGTACGGAGGACGCCTTTGATGCAACGGTGAAAGGGTATGCGACGGTCATCAAAGAGACGGGCGGTATCCAATTGCGGGACAGTAAGGTATCGTATGCTCTTTATCCAGTTTGGATTTTGAACACCACATGGAACGGCCAGAATTATCTTTTTGCCATGAACGGCCAGTCCGGGAAAATGGTGGGAGATCTTCCATTGGATAAGGCGGCATACAGAAAATGGCTGTTTGGGCTGACGGGTATCATAGGCGCGGCGATATTTGCTGTGCTTTTTCTGATTTGGCTGCTGTAAGGGGGTGCGGATGATGAAAAAATTAATGATTGCTTTTTTTACATTGCTCTTATTGGGCAACCCGGCCCTTTTGGTATCTGCCGCAGATGGGGTTCCTAGGCTGGTAGATGAAGCCGATCTGCTCTCAGACAGCGATGAGGCGATTTTGCTGGATCAATTGGATGAAATAAGTGAAAGACAGCAGGTAGATATTGTAGTAGTTACATTAAATTCCCTGGAAGGTATGTCCCCCATGGAATATGCAGATGATTTCTACGATTATAATGGCTATGGGTTTGGAGATGAGAGGGACGGAGTCCTTTTTCTGATCAGTATGGAAGAAAGGGACTGGTACATATCAACAACCGGTTATGGCATAACGGCGGTTACGGATGCAGGCCGCGAATATATGTCGGAACAATTCATAGATTACTTGCGTGAGGGGGAATATAAGGAAGCATTTACTGCCTTTGCCGGGCTGTGCGATGATTTCATCACACAGGCTAGGGAGGGAGAGCCTTACGATGTGGATCATCTGCCCAAAGAGCCTTTTGAAGTGGTGGGAAGCCTTATCATTGCGCTCGGCGGCGGTTTTCTGATATCTTTGATTGCCACGGGCATCATGAGAGGGAAGCTTAAGTCGGTGAGGAGCCAGTCAGCGGCGAATAATTATGTGAAGAGTAACAGCATGAATCTGACGAAAAGGAACGACCTGTTTCTATACAGACAGGTAAGCCGCAGGAAGAAGCCGAAAGAAAGCAGCTCGAGTAGTTCCAGCAGTTCCGGCGGTTCCAGGACGCACAAGTCCTCTTCCGGTACGACCCATGGCGGGGGTGGGGGAAAGTTTTAAAGGGGTTGTGCAAAGAGCATTTCGGAACATAGGCCGAAATGCTCTTCTTGTAATTATATCATCTTTCCACTCCAAAACCTGATAAAGACTTCCCTGCTGTTCCAGCATTTTCTGCCAGTTCTTAAAGAGTCTTTTACTTTCTTTTGTTTTATCATATTATCATTTGCAGTATTTTTAATTCGTTCCATGAACTCATCAATTCTTAATTCTACTAACGGAGGGTTGTCTGCTAATATTTTTAAAATTAAGCCATAAATATCCTGTTGCTGCCATCCTTAAGAATATACTTCAATCTCTGTTTCCCTCGAGTCGACGGCCCTGCTTTTAATATGCGTACCGCATCTTTGTAGGGGAGATTCATACATGTGAACCTACCGCTTTCTTCTATGGTAACCTCTGTAATTTCTTCTATCTTTTTTGGCAAGAGCCCTATATTAAGGCAAATTGACTGCATTAGTTGGGGCGAATGTATACTTTCTTCTGCCATTTTTGTTACTAAGGTTTCCGCTACTGTCATGTTCAATGCAGAGAAACCTTTCTTTGCAATCCGCACTAATTCTTCTTTCTTCCATGGCTCTATTTCTATAATAGAGATTCTTCTGGTCAAATCCGGATTTAACCGAATCGCATCGTCAGAACGATATGGCAAAGAAATTACAACTGCTTTAAATCCTGAACGTATTACTTCTTTGAGTTGACACGCTATATCATACTGTGTTTCTAATGGTGCATAATGAAAATCATCCAAAACAAGAATTTTTAAAACACGTTCTAAAAATTAGCAAAAGAACAGTAATTTATCAATGTTTTTGCTGATATAGAACATTATTAAGAGTCCCCAGCCAATGTTTCTCGGTAATGCTGCATATGTATTCCGATATGCCCAATTCCAAGGACAACATCTGCCAGCAGCATCCAAATCACTTTCCCATAAATCCCAAGAAGAAAAAATGCGGCTACCGGCAATGTTGCCCCGGCCAGAGGAATTCCCCGGTAGCTGCTGTAAAAATCTGTTAATTTCCCTTCGCTGCGAAAGTAGCGTATCCACCATAATTCATACAATCCCATGAGCAGGAAAGCCGCAATGAGCCACAAAGACCAGAGAGAAAATCTTTTCCCATTGAAGTCGGAAAATACCAGTGCGCAGCAGCAAGTAAGGATTTCTCCCAATCGCTCCAAAATCAGCAATAGCTTATTTTCGTTTTCTGCCGTATATCCCTGGGGCATATTTTTTGCCCATATGAAATTGGGGATAAACAAAAGCAACAAAAATATCAGTCCGATATATGAAAATCCAAAATGACCGGTCATCTATTCCACCTTCCCTTTGTTTTGTTTGCTAGAGCGCGTTTGAAAATTCATTTCCGCCATCTGTACGCCCCACTCAGCGGTATACATCTGCCGAAAAGCAATTTTCAAACACACTCTAGGATTATACGCTGATAACTGTTTTTCTGCAACAAAAATCCCAGCGCTGTTGTGGTTTAGAAACAATTGTTTTACAGTGCTTTCCAACGATGTGGGACGGCGGCATGATGACGAGGCGTTATGTAAAAAAGCCGATACGTCAAAGGGGATAGGGTGTTTAGTTGCTTTTTACGGTTCAGGAATGCGCACTGGCTGCGCATTCCGTGAGAACATGATTCAAGTGTGAGGGGCGATTTTTGCGGAGCAAAACTTGGAATATCGCCCCGAATCGTTACTATGAGCGGCTCTTGGGCCGTGAATAGTAAAGTATTTTACTCTCCCAGAAGGGTTCATTTTATCTGTGATTAGCAAATTGGCATGCTTTTTGCAAATATATGACAAAGGAAGAAAATAGCAGAACGCTAGACAAGGAGTGAAAGTATGAGCAATAAAAAAAGAGTTGCCGTCCTGGGAGCAGGGAAAATGGGGTTGGGAATCGCCCAGCTGTTCGCTACCCAAGGGCATGAAGTAAAAGTGATTTATGTCTATGACGATAAAACACGCTACGACGCCAGAGAAGTAATCCGGGGCAATCTTGAGGTTCTTGCGGAAAATGAAGCTCTGACAAAGGAAGAGATTCCGGCTATTCTTAATCGGGTATCATTTGTAGACGAACCGGAAGAAATCGCGGATTTCGCGGATATTGTATTTGAATGTATTGTGGAAAAGCTGGAAGTGAAGCAGGAATATTTTGCAAGGATGGACCGTATCTTCCCAGAAAGCACGATTCTTGCCACCAACACCTCTGCAATCAGCATTACGGAAATTGCGGAAAAATCCGTACATAAGGAGCGGATCATCGGAACCCACTATTGGAATCCTGCCTATTTGATTCCTCTGGTAGAAGTCATTCGGACGAAATATGTGTCCGATGCGGTGGTACAGGCAACGTATGACCTGTTGGCAGAGGCCGGAAAGAAACCTGTGATTGTGAAAAAGGATGTGCCGGGATTTTTGGCAAACCGGATGCAGCACGCGCTGTTTCGGGAGGCTCTTTCCATTATTGAACAGGACATTGCGGAGCCTCAGGACGTGGATGACGCCATCAAATACGGCTTTGGCATGCGCCTTGGGATTTGCGCTCCTGTGGAAGTGATGGATATGGGCGGTTTGGATCTGACCTACAACATCCATGAATATTTGTTCCCACATATTGAGAGCTCTAAGGAGCCGTCCCGTCTTTTGACGGACAATATCAAAGAGGGGAATCTGGGCTTTAAGACAGGAAAAGGCTTGATGACCTGGTCGAAAGAGGATGTGGCGAAAGCCAACAAGGAACTGACAGAAGGGCTGATTAAAGTAGCGCGGGCCCTTGGCCGCCTGTAAATCCAAAGGGAACCGCACAGAGGAGGAAGAACATGAGAAATGTAGTAATTGTAGCAGGATGCCGTACGCCCATCGGTACCATCGGCGGGCAGTTTAAGACCTTGACGCCGTCGGAATTGTCCATTCCGGTTATGCAGAATCTGATAACCAGATCCGGTGCGGACGCCGCCCAGATTGAAGACGTCATTTGGGGCTGCAACTATCAAAGGACGTATTTGGAAAATAATCTGGCCCGTGTGGCGGCAGTCAAAGCAGGACTTCCGGTGACGGTGCCGGGAATTACCATTCACAGGAATTGCACGTCCTCTATGTCAGCCATTCAGATGGGCTATTATCAGATTAAGGCAGGAGAAGCAGACTGCATTATGGCAGGCGGCGCGGACAGCATGAGCACAGCGCCCCATATGGTATTTAATGCAAGATACGGACAGAAATACGGTCATATGGAAATGCGGGACTCCATGTGGGATTCTCTGACCAATCTGGGCGTAGGGCCGGCAATGGGGATTACGGCAGAGAATGTAGCCGATCAATACGGGGTTACCAGAGAGCAGATGGATGCCTATGCTCTGCGTTCCCAGCAGCGGGCGGTAACCGCCATTGACGCAGGCAGGTTCCAGGAAGAGATTATCCCCATTACCGTGTCCTCCAGAAAGGGAGAGACCGTATATGATACGGATGAATACCCCAAGCGAAATGCCACGCTGGAAGGATTGGAGCGTCTGCGTCCCTCCTTTAAAGAAGGCGGAAAGGTAACGGCGGGAAATGCTTCCGGTATGAACGATGCGGCTTCCGGCGTACTGTTGATGGAAGAAGAGAAAGCTAGAAAATTAAATCTTCCCATTTTGGCCAGGATCGTCAGTACGGCAACCACTGGGGTAGAACCGGAATTAATGGGAATCGGCCCCATCAGCTCCACAAATAAGGCTTTGGAAAAAGCAGGCCTTACCATTGGGGATATTGACTTGTTTGAAATTAATGAAGCCTTTGCAGCTCAGTGTATTGCCTGCCAGAAAGTATTGGGCATTCCGGATGAAAAGCTGAATGTCAACGGCGGAGGGATCTCTTTAGGTCATCCAGTTGGCGCAACCGGCTCTCGGATCGTGATTTCCCTAATGTACGAAATGCGCCGCAGAAACAATCGCTATGGCGTGGCTACCCTTTGCGCCGGAGGCGGTATGGGAACCGCAATTGTGATCGAAGTGTGCTAATGGCACAGATTCTCTGAACGTAGTTTGGTCCATAGCAAAAGAGGTGAGGTATGAAAGATTTCCAGCTTTGTATTCCCACAAATATGATATTCGGGCACGACGCTCAGGCGCGGGCAGGAGAGTTGACTGCCGCCTGGGGGACGTCTGCCCTGATTCTTTACGGGAGTCAAAGGATTGTAAAAAGCGGCCTGTTAAAAGAAATTACAGATCAATTGGAAGCACATGGCGTTGCCTGGGAGACTTTTGGCGGAATCCAGGAAAATCCCAGGCTTTTGGAGGCCGAGGCCGCCTGTAGCTTGGTAAAGGAAAAGAACATAGACGTGCTTTTGGCCATTGGCGGCGGAAGTGTTATGGATTTGGCTAAGGCGGTGAGCATTGGGTGTTTTCAGGAAGAGAGCTTGTGGGCATTTTACGAAGGGAAAGCTGTTCCCCATAAGGCCATTCCCCTAGGAGCGATTCCCACCATGGCAGCTACGGCCAGCGAAGCCAATCCGGTGTCGGTGCTGCAAAATGAGGCATTGCATCAAAAGAGGGCGCTGCGCCATCCCTTGCTGTATCCTAAGTTTGCTTTGTTAAATCCCAATCTGACCTGTACGGTGCCTTCGGCTCAAACTGCGATGGGCGCGTTGGACATTTTTGCCCATGCATTTGAGAGGTACTTTCATTTAGGACAAAAAGGGACGCTTCGGACGCATTTGTGTACGGCGGTTATGAAGACGGTCAGAGAGGAGCTGCCCCGGGTGCAGGAGCATCCGGGGGACTATGATGGACGGGCTCAGCTTATGTGGGCGGCTACTATGGCTCATAGTGATATGGTTGGGTTCGAAGGGGTCTTTGCCTGCCATGCTATGTCCCATGCGCTTACCGGGGAATTCAATATCCCCCATGGAGGAGCCTTGGCTATCCTGATGCCTGCATGGTGTAAATATATGCTGCCCCTTTATCCCAGGGATATGGCGGAATTTGCAGTCCGGGTGTGGGATGTGGATCGAGGAGAGCTGTCAGAAGTCTCCGCCGCCCAGGAGGGAATTTCCCGGTTCCAGGACTTTATCTGCCAAAGCTCTCTTCCCGTAACCTTGCGGGAGGCAGGAATTGTCCATGCCGATAGCCGTATCTTGGCAGAACAGGCCATGGGAGGAAAAGACTGGATCGGAGAAAATTACAGGGGTCTTTCTGTGGAGGACGTTCAGAGGATTTTTGAATTGGCCAGAGGATGACCGGGAGTAAAAAAATGTTTTGGCATGAAATTTGCTGTTAATTATGATATAGAAAACTATGATATAGAAAACAGTAGGAGGAAAGACATATGGCAAAAAAATCATTGGTAGCATTGGCCAAGGGTACGGATATTCAGGAAAATGTTACACGGGTATTTGACTTAATGGGAGGCGTATCTAACGTAATCCGCAAAGGTTCTATTGTAGTGTTAAAGCCCAACGCAGGACATGCGGAACCCCCTGAGACATCCGTATGCACCAATCCGGAAGTAGTCCGGGCTGTGATTCGGGAAGTAAAGAAAGCGGAACCGAAAAAAATTATAATAGCAGAAGCGGCAGCCATCGGATGCGATACGCTGGAATGCTTTAAGGTCAGCGGAATTGAAGCGGTAGCCAATGAAGAGGGCGTAGAATTAAAGGATATTAAACGCGACCAGGATCTGGTAAATGTGGCGGTGCGGGGGTTCCGTTCCAACATTGACCATTTAAAACTGCCTCGTTTCCTGATGGAGGCCGACCACCTGATCAACCTGCCTATTTTGAAGGCTCATGCCAGTATGGTATTTTCCGGTGCGCTGAAGAATATCAAAGGTGTGGTTCAGGATAAGGTACATATGCAGATGCATCAGCAGAATCTGACCATGGCTATGATGGACGTATGGAGCGCATGCCGGGCGGATATCAATATTATGGACGCCATGCATGCGGCCAGCGGCTACAGCCCTCATATGCCGGTGCCTATTGACACCAATATGATCTTGGGTTCCAAAGATCCGGTGGCGATCGACCGGGTGGCCTGCGAAGTAACCGGAATTGATACTACATGTGTGGATTATTTCAGGGTTGCGGCAGAAACCGGACTTGGAAATTATGATATGGATTCCATTGACGTGGTGGGAAATACCATTGAGGAATGCTATAAGAAGATGTGGATTCCTTATATCGGCGATATGAGCGCCCGCTGGCCGGAATACGATGTAAAATGTCAGGGAGCATGCTCCAGCTGCCAGGCTCTTTTGGCCATTAATATGGAAGAATTAAAAGCAGTGGATGAATACGATAAAAATGCGGGAATGACCATTGTGATCGGTGGAAAGAATGAGATACCCAAGGATATTCCGGATGAAAAAATCGTGCTTCACGGCAACTGCACTAAGAAATATTTAAAGGATCATCCCAATGCATACTGGATTCTGGGATGCCCGCCCAACGAGCCGGCTTTGTACCTCACCGTACAGAGAAAAGAGGTTATCAACGGTATGGGAGACCAGGAAGAGGAAATCATCCGTCCCTGTATGGCGAGAGACGCGGCAGTGTGGCGTGAATATGTATTCAAAGCAGCCGATAAATATTATGAAGAGCATCCAGATGAGAAAGCTTAAAGGCGGCGCAATGTGAAGGAAGACTTCCCAACCTGTCTGGATGATGCAGCGAGAACGTCAGGAGGAGAAAACATGGATGATTATGTAGTCGTAGATATGGACGAGAAATTCCGCTCGTTGATGGATCTGATTTTTACCGATGAATTTATGCGGGAGAATACGAATTTTGAATCTTTTGAAGGGTTTCGTTATTCCAGTGCGGTGATTGCCAATTGGAATGCTCCCCGCATGGTTTATTCCAAGCTTTTGATGGATGGTTTTGTCCGGGAAAGCACCAGGTTCCAGAGCTGGGATGAAATGGTAATGACGGCTGCGGACGCCAGATTTGGAAAACCGGAAGAAGTAGCCTAAAAAACGGGAAGACAAAGGATTACTCCTTGTCTTCCCGTTTTTTTGGATAGTCGATATCGTATTGCTTGATTTTTCTTGAAATGGTGGAGGCGTTAATATTTAACTTTCGCCCTGCGTCCCGGAGATTGTCGCAGGTGGAAAGGGTCGCTTCCAGAAGCTGCTTTTCAAATTGAGCCACTGCCGTATTGAAATCCGTATTGGCAGAAACAGGTTCCTGCTGCTGGGAAATGTTTAACAGCCCAGTGATCACGCCGTCTTCTACCTGCCCTACGCCTGAGCTGCATAATACCAGGTATTCAATGATATTTTCCAGCTCCCGAATGTTTCCGGGCCACTGGTATTGGCGCAGGTAACCCACCTGCCGGGGAGTCAGTGTAAGAGGACAGTCGTATTTTTGGCTGAATATATCAATGAAATGACGGCTTAAGGCTTCAATGTCTCCGGTACGTTCCCGAAGAGGGGGGACGTGTATGGGGATCACGTTGAGGCGGTAGTATAAGTCCTGCCGGAAGCTGCCGGCTTTTATTTTTTCCTTTAGATCCGAGTTGGTCAAAGCGATAAACCGGATATTTAGCTTGATGGGCTTGGTGCCGCCGATGCGGGTGATCTCCTGGGACTGGATGGCCCGAAGCAGCTTTACCTGAAGATCCATAGGCATGTCCCCGATCTCATCCAAAAGCAGTGTGCCGTTGTTTGCCAGTTCAAACAGGCCGGGCTTTCCCTTGACATTGGCGCCTGAAAAGGCTCCTTTTTCATAGCCGAACAGTTCGGATTCCAAAAGCTGGGCCGGGATAGAGGCGCAGTTGATTTTGATAAAGGGAGCCTTATTTCGTTTGCTGTTGCGGTAGATTTCGTCCGCAATTACTTCCTTTCCCACGCCGGATTCCCCGGTCACCAATATGGTGGCGTCAGAGGCCGCCACATGGCTGATTAACGTCCATATATTTGCCAGTGAGGTGTCCTTGCCTATCATTTCCGGCTTTTGGCTGTCCTGTGAAACGGCGTTAGAGGCTGACCGCTCGATCTGGTGAAGCTCTTTGATAAAGGCGTTGAAATCGTTTTTCAGAAGCTTTAAGGAAATGATCGGGCGGCTCAGGGCTACTACCTGGTGCAGATTTCCCTCCTGGTCAAAAAGGGGGGTGCCGATGGCATAGCTCATCTGCGGCTTCCCATCTTTTATCGCGGTGGAAAGGCGGAAAGCGGGTTTCTTCGTTTTTAATACGTCAGGAACAGAACCTCCGGTATAGACTTTATCTTTTCCGGTCAGGTCCCGGACGTTGTGATTTATCACGCGTTCCGGCTGGATGCCGGTATTTTTGGTGTAAGCAGGATTAACATAGAGGACGTTGCCTTGATTATCTGTGATAAATACGCCGTCGTCCAGGCAGTCTACCACTTTTTTGAAATCTACGTCTTTTTCTAAAAAATATTGCAGCTTTGCGTCAATGGCATGAAGCTGCCGGGTAATGGCCGGGTCGGATGATTGTTCCATGGTTTCGGAAAGCATATCGCGGATTTGACAGATTGCCAGATATTGATTCATGTTGTGTCCTCCATTTCTATACCTGATAGAAGTAGTATACCAAGAGCGGAGGACGTTGTAAACGATTGTTTGAAAAATGCAACAGATCTTTCTTTTATGCAACGTGGATCTTTGCCCATGAGACTTTTCTAAAAAGAAACCGCGGTTTTCAAATGAAACCCGCGGCTTCTTTTTTTGAGTATGACGGATTAATAAACGCCGTATTTATAAACTCTGTCAGGAACGTCTTTGTTGATTTTGTCTTCGTCAATAAATGCAACGGCCCGGACGATGGTTCCGTCTCCCATATACCATCTTAAAGGGAATGCACAGAACATAAATCTCTGGCCCTTTACTTTTTCGATATCGCCGCCCAGGTTTTCGATACCCATAACGTTATTGCCGAGAAGTATTTCGTGAACCGGTTCCCACTCCGGGAAATCTTCCAGAGGAGAATGACCGAATTCCTTGATATACTGCTCTACAATTCTGGGAACATAGGGGCCGGGGCCGTGTTCAGCAGCATATGTATAGAGGATATGATCCAGCGCCTGAAGGTCAAAGCCAACGCCTTTTACCTTATGGTCTACAAACCAATGAGCGCCTTCGATGGACAATCCAGGGCTGTATGCGAAATAGTCGTCATTCTCTCCCCAGCGTTTATTCATGCCGGTGCAGATCAATACCCAGTCTCCTTCTTTGATGCCGCCTTCTACCTTCTTCGCAGCGTTTTCAATATCTTCTACGGTGATGAGCTCCCAATGTGTTTTGGGAATGTCCAGACATACGGCTTCTCCGTAGTAATTTTCCAATGGAAGCTCATGTGTATAGGGAGATTCCGGAATTACGTGGGAGGGGGAGTCGGCGTGTGTGGAATTGTGCATATGGAAGTCGTTAAAGGTCTGAAGCAGTCTGTAATGCATCGGCATATGCTGTACACGATCAATGTGGAAGTCGCCGTTGGACGGCCATAAGGGGTTGCCTCTGCCGAATGGATGAGATAAGTCAACAAGTTTTATGTTTCCCATGATAAATTCCTCCTTTTAAACGGTTTGCTTTTGTTAATTTATACAGCAAATATTGTGCCAAGTTTAATAGAGAATTGGCGCCCTCATAAATAAAGTGCAATTTCAGCGGAAATAAGGCCAAGATCTCCTTACTCATTGGGCGTAACAGCTCTTATGGAGAATTTGTCTTGGCAAAAAATTAGGAAAAATGACAAAAAAGACAGAATTCAGGGGTGTTTTTTGTGAAAAAATGTGCTATGATGAAAAAAAGAAATGAAAATAACAATGCAAAAGAGGATGGTTATGGAGTTAAAAGTTGAATTAGCCCAAAAACAGACACTTTCCCAACAGATGGTACAATCCATGGAGATTCTCCAGATGAGCGCCCAGGAACTGGAGGAATATATTGAGGGGCTTTCCTTGGAAAACCCTGTGATTGAATTGGATGACAGTGGACGGTATGAAGCGGACCATCATCGGGCCAGCCGCCAGGAGGACATTCAGCGGAAGCTGGATTGGCTGGAATCTACGGATTTGCAGAACAAAGTATATTATCAGCAGGAGCGCAGGGAAGAGGAAAGCCGGGAGAACTGGCAGGGCGGCGGCCAGACCGGAGAAGATTTACAGGAATATCTCTTGTCCCAGCTTTTGTTTGCAGAATATTCCCGTAAAGACCGGGCAGTGATTGAATTTATGGTCCAGTCTTTGGACGGGCGGGGATATTTTACGGAAAAAATATCTTTTGTGGCGGGTCATTTTGGAATGACAGAAGAACATGTGGAGGAATTATTGGGAGATATCCAGTCTTTGGACCCGGCGGGGATCGGAGCCAGGAGTCTTCAGGAATGTCTGCTTTTGCAGCTTCAGAGGAAGCGAGAAGGGATACAGTCCAAGGAAGAACCCAAGGAGGAGTCTTTAGCGGAGATTTTAGTATGCCGTTATATGGAAGAGATTGCCAAGAATCATCTTCATGGAATTGGGAAGGAGCTTAAGGTTTCCATGGAGGAAATAGCGGCGGCATGTGAAGAGATCCGCAGCCTGAACCCTAAGCCGGGCAGCACTTTCAGCAGCCGGGAACAGCTGCGTTACATCAGTCCGGATGCCATTGTGGTTAAGTTGGAGGAGCAGTTTGAGATTCTGGTGAATGAATATCAGTATCCCCGTTTTTCGATTAGCGGCTACTATCAGGATATGATGAAAAGCACGGAGGATATGGAGGCAAAGGAATATTTGCAGAAAAAAATCCGTCAGGCAGAGTGGGTACAGAACTGTATTTCCCAGCGTTCTTCTACGCTGCTTCGGGTAGTGCGGGCTCTGGTGGAATGGCAGCATGATTTCTTCCAATTTGGGCCGGGGCATAAGCGTCCCATGCGTCTTGCAGACGTGGCGGAGGAATTGGAGGTTCATGAATCCACGGTGAGCCGGACCATGCGGGGCAAATATCTGCAATGCGCCTGGGGCGTATTTCCTTTAAATTATTTTTTGACTTCTGTGGCAGTGCGGGCAGATTTCGGGGAGAAAGAAAAGACGCCGGAACAAGTAAAGGACCTGATTCGGCAGATTGTGGAGCAGGAGGATAAGAAGAAACCCTTAAGCGACCAGGCCATCAGCCAGCGGCTTTTGGAGTACGGGGTTTTGATTTCCCGGAGGACGGTGAATAAATACCGCCAGGAGATGAACCTTCCGGATAAGAGCGGAAGAAAGCAATGGGAATAGGAGAAGTATGATACGTTTGGAGGCACAAAAACCGCCGCATTGAATGGAGTATTCCGATGCGGCGGTTTTTGATTGCTTCTATTCATTCTTTGGGATATCTGTGTCATGCTGCAGAAGCTTTTTGGCAAATGCAATGAGATCCGGGCTGGTCTCCTGTACCACATATACGTCCCGGACTTGGGGGACGGCTTCCATGATTTCTTTTTTGATCACTTCTTCGGTGGTTATCATGGCCAAAGGGCATCCGGAGCATTTTCCCAAAAGCTTTGCCCGTACAATCCCGTCTTCAAAGGAGACAAGAGAGATATCGCCGCCGTGTTCCGCCAGCACCGGGCGGATTTTTTCCTGTATGACATGTTCTATTTTGTCTTTCAACGTTCCTTCCTCCTATAGCATCTTATCTGTCATTATAAAGGATATGGAACAGAAATGCTACTGGTGATTGGAGAAAATGGAATTGGAAAAGTTGGCATGGAATTTGCATAATAAAATATAAAAGAAAGGATGTGATTGCAATGGCACTGATGACAGGTGACCAATATGTGGAAAGTATGCGAAAAATGAATCTTCAAATATATATGTTTGGAGAGAAAATTGAGAATCCGGTGGACAACCCAATTCTGCGTCCGTCCCTGAATTCCGTAAAAATGACGTATGACTTGGCCCAGATGCCGGAATATCAGGGGCTGATGACGACAACTTCCCACATTACCGGGGAGACGATCAACCGTTTTACCCATATCCATCAGAGTACGGAGGATTTAAAGAACAAGGTTAAGATGCAGCGTTTGTGCGGCCAGAAGACGGCGGCCTGCTTCCAGCGCTGTGTTGGTATGGATTCGTTTAATGCGGTGTACAGCACTACATATGAATGCGACCAGAAGCATGGAACGTCTTATCATAAGAACTTCCTGAAATATCTGGAATATTGCCAGAAGAACGATCTGACCGTAGACGGGGCTATGACAGATCCCAAGGGAGACCGTGGGCTTGCCCCCCATGCCCAGGCGGATCCGGATCTGTACCTTCGTGTCGTGGAACGCCGTTCGGACGGTATTATTGTAAGGGGAGCCAAAGCCCATCAGACGGGAATTGTGAATTCTCATGAAGTGCTGGTCATGCCTACCGTATCCATGCGGGAAGCAGATCAGGATTACGCGGTCGCCTTTGCGGTTCCTTCCGATGCAAAAGGAATCTATATGATTGTGGGGCGGCAGTCCTGCGATACCAGAAAGCTGGAAGGTTCTTCCCTGGATGTGGGAAATCCTGATTTTGGCGGTATGGAAGCATTGATCGTATTTGACGACGTATTTGTTCCCAACGAGCGGATTTTTATGGATGGAGAATATGATTTTTCCGGTATGCTGGTGGAACGTTTTGCGGGATACCACAGACAGTCCTACGGCGGCTGTAAGGTAGGCGTTGGGGATGTGCTGATTGGCGCCAGCGCCGTAGCGGCGGAATTCAATGGAGCGGCCAAGGCTTCTCACATCAAGGATAAGCTGATTGAAATGATTCATCTCAACGAGACGTTGTATTGCTGCGGCATCGCATGTTCTTCCGAGGGAACGGAAACGGCTTCCGGGAATTATTTGATTAATTTGCTGCTGGCGAATGTCTGCAAGCAGAATATTACCAGATTCCCCTATGAGATTGCCCGTCTGGCAGAAGACATTGCCGGAGGCATCATGGTTACGGCGCCTTCTGAGAAGGATTTGAGAGATCCCAAAATCGGGCCGGTATTGGAGAAGTATTTCAAGGGTGTGGCAGATGTTCCCACCATTGAGAGGATGAAGATTCTTCGTCTGATTGAGAACTTAACCCTTGGTTCGGCGGCAGTAGGATACCGGACGGAATCCATGCATGGCGCAGGTTCTCCCCAGGCGCAGCGTATTATGATTGCAAGGCAGGGAAATCTGGAAGAGAAGAAAGCCTTAGCTAAGGCGATTGCGCATATTGAAGTGTAGAGGGACTTTAAAGAGTATAGGAAATGTAAAAGGTACAGGACGAGGAAATAGAGGTTCTGTGCCTTTTTCTATAATTAGGGTGATCGGATAGATGATACAGCAAAGTTTGGAATAGAAAAAAATCTGTTATTTTCCATTCTCCATGAAAGCAATAAAATCATCAGGAAGCAGTGCTTTTACAATTCCATCCTGATAATCTTTTACGTTTCTGGTAATAATACAGTCCATTTCTGCTTTTGCTGCTGTTCTTTCAATAACGGCATCCTCATAGTCGCTGACCGCTGAAGCCAGGGCATCCACACATTCATCTCCTGTCACCATTAATATCCCCATAAACGAGTACAATTTTCCCATCACCTGTTTTGCCTGTTCTGTACTGTGCAGATATTTTCTTACAAGATAATAGATATCGGTGGCGGAACTTGCTGTAATATATGCGGCCATGACTTGATTTGCAGCCATAAGAAAAATCTTTTCCGCACTTTCTTTCCATGGTTTTCTGGATGTTAGCGCATCGACAATCACATTTGTATCAATCAGAGCTTTCACTTATTTTGCACCAAGCCTCTCTCTTTTTGCTTCATCCATATCGGCATCTGCAGGAAGAATCCCAAATAAAGATTTTGCGGTTTCCACCCTGTCTTGATATGGATTTGTTAGCTTTGCTACTACTTTGCCGTTCTTTGTGATAAAGATATCCTCTGTTGCAGACAGGATCAGGTATTTTCCAAGATTGTTTTTCAATTCTGTTGCTGTAACTGACATAAAATCGCTCCTTTCTTTGTACTATTATTATATCTGAATTGTACGGTTTTGGCAATATACTTAGCTGAAATATACGGGATGGACGGTATTATTCATAAGGTGAGGAAATAGGAGATAATTTTGTCGGTTTTCCTCGTCTCTCATTGACTTAAAGTGTCGAAATGTGTATAATCAAATATATAAAATATAGAAGCGATTTTAGAAAGCGGGGGGTTACATGAAAGAAAAGAAGAATACCGGCTCACAGCGAAGAAAAGGGTTTCGCAGCCTGACGGCTATGTTGATATCGATTATCTTTATCATGGTCGCCATTCCTACGGTAGGTCTGGCATGTTTGGGAATTTTTTATCTGCGTCAGTCTATGGACGAATCTTTCGAGTTATATGAAGAGTCTATGACAGACGGATACAAGATGGAGATTAAGTCCCAGGTACAAGGGGCATTATCGGTGATACAGAGTTTTTATGACAGAAGTCAAGACGGCGAGCTGACAGAGGAAGAAGCTAAGCAGATGGCTGCGGAAGCAGTTCGTCATATGCGCTATCGGGATGACGCGTCCGGTTATATCTGGATTGACGGAGCGGATTATGTGCTGGTCATGCATCCGGTACTGACAGAACAAGAAGGGACGAACCGGTATGATTTGACGGATCAGAACGGCGTGAAGGTAACCCAGAGCGTGGTTTCGGTTGCTCAAAGCGGCGGCGGATACAACGAATTCTACTTTACCAAGTCAGATGGAGTGACAGTTGCTCCCAAGATTGCTTATGCAGAAATGTTTGAGCCTTGGGGATGGGCGGTTGCCACAGGTAACTATGTAGATGATATGAATGAGAAGATTAACGGTATGAAGGAAAATATTCAGAAGGAATTTTCCCAAATGCTTTTGATCTACGGGGTGGCAGCAGTTGTTATGCTGATTGCCGCATTGTTAATCTCCGCTTGGGGAGGCATTAGAATTACCAAAGGCATTAAGCTGGTGGAAGCGAATCTCCGCCAGGCAGCCGCAGGGGATTTGAGCTTTTCTGTGAATCCGGCGCTTTTAAGGCGGGCGGATGAAATTGGAGAGATGGCGCGGTCTTTGGAAAATGTACGGCAGTCCCTGGCCTCCATGCTGGGCAGCGTGATGCATACCGGAGAGACCTTGAACCAGAGCAGCGAGAAGTTCAGTGAGAAATTTAATTACATTACTGAGAGTATTATGAATACCAATAAAGCCATTGAAGACCTGGCTTTAGGGGCAACCAATCAGGCCAACGAGACAGAGACGGTAAATGATAAGATCACGGAGCTGGGCAGTGTGGTTGAAGTGGAAAAGAATGATGTACATAAGCTGGAGGAGACGGTATCTGCCATGACAAAGCATACGGCAGGTGCATCCGAAAGCATTCAGGAACTGGAACGCATTACGAAAGTAACGATTGATACCATTGATATGGTTTCCGAACAGACAAATAAGAACAACGATGCTGCTGCCAACATTAATAAGGCCGTGGAAATTATCAAGGGCCTGGCAGCACAGACGAATTTGCTTTCCCTGAATGCCAGTATAGAGGCAGCCAGAGTTGGGGAGGCCGGAAAAGGCTTTGCCGTAGTTGCGGAAGAGATCAGAAATCTTTCCGAGGAATCTTCCGGCAATGCGAAAGAGATTGAAGGAATCGTAAAAGAGCTGACAGATAATGTGGCGATTTCTGTCAGCAAGATGCAGGAAGTAACCGATAATGTGCAGAAGCAGCAGAAATGTCTGGATGAGACAAGGGAATCTTTTGAATATTTGATTCGGGAGGTCTCTCTTGTGGAAGAGGCTACGAAGGAAATCGGCGGTCAGACAGAGATTCTGAATTCCCTGAAGCAGATTGTTACCGATTCTGTCAATAATCTGGCCAGCGTAGTGGAAGAAAATGCGGCTTCTACAGAAGAAACCAGCGCCAGCATGACACTGCTTTCCCAGACGATTGAGGAATGTACGGAAGATACCAAGGGACTGGTGGAATTGAGCCATCGCCAGAATGAGCAGGCTAGTAAGTTCCAATTATAAACAGAAGAGAAATAAAAAGGAATCCGGCAAAAGCTGGATTCTTTTTTTGTAGGATATCAGGCTATTTTTTTAGAAAATGCCCAGTTCCTACTCCGAAAAAAATAAAATAGCCTGTCAATAGTGTCAATGAAACAGGAAAAATTCTCCTAATTTTTTATTTGCAAGATACGGTATACTCCATGTATAATAAAAAAAAGAACTGTAGAAACAACTGCTTTTGACAGCGAGCGGTATCATACGAAGAAAAGAGGAATAAGAATATGGGAGGCTTTTTTGGCGTAGCTTCACAGCAGGATTGCGTATTTGACTTGTTTTTTGGGATTGATTACCATTCCCATCTTGGTACAAGGCGCGGAGGAATGGCTGTGTATGGAGAAGCAGGCTTTAACCGGGCGATTCACAATATTGAAAATGCCCCGTTCCGAACCAAGTTTGATAAGGATGTCAATGAGATGAAAGGATGGTTTGGGATTGGCTGTATTTCTGATTATGAGCCTCAGCCTTTGATTGTACGGTCCCATCACGGCACTTATGCAATTACCACAGTGGGCAGAATCAATAACAGCCGTGAACTGGTGCAGCAGTTGTTTGACAGAGGTCATTCCCATTTTATGGAACAAAGTGGAGGGGAAATCAACGCTACGGAGCTGGTGGCTTCTCTTATTAATCAGAAAGAACATTTGGTGGAAGGGATTCAATATGCCCTGGAAGCGGTGGACGGCTCCCTATCGTTGCTTTTGATGAACAGCGCCGGGCTATATGCCGCCAGGGATAAGTATGGCAGGACTCCTGTTGTAGTGGGAAAGAAGGAGGACGCATTTTGCGTATCCTTTGAAGATTTTGCGTATCGCAACCTGGGGTATTCGGATTATAAGGAATTGGGGCCGGGGGAGGTAGTGGTGGTAACGGATAAAAACTGCATTACCATGGCAAAACCCAAGGGCGAAATGAAAATATGTACCTTTTTATGGGTATATTATGGATATCCGGCAAGCTCCTATGAAGGGATGAATGTGGAGCAGATGCGGTATCGGTGCGGGATGAAAATGGCTCGGCGGGATGATGTTGCGCCGGATATTGTGGCAGGTGTTCCGGATTCCGGTGTTCCCCATGCCATTGGGTATGCCAATGAATCGGGAGTGCCATTTTCCAGGCCCTTTATCAAATATACGCCCACATGGCCCCGTTCTTTTATGCCGACCATTCAAAGCAAACGGGATTTGATTGCCAGAATGAAGCTTTTGGCAGTGGAGGATTTAATCAAGGGTAAGAGCATGATCCTGGTGGATGATTCCATTGTCCGAGGAACACAGCTTCGGGAAACGGCAGAATTTCTTTACCAGAGCGGCGCGAAGGAGGTACATGTTCGTCCGGCCTGTCCGCCGATTTTGTATGGATGTAAATATTTAAATTTTTCACGTTCTACTTCCGATATGGATTTGATTACCCGCCGGGTAATTGCCAGACTGGAGCATGGCAATGTGACAGAAGAGGCGTTAAAGGAATATGCCGACCCGGAATCTGAGAAGTATGGAAAGATGGTGGAAGAGATACGGAAAGAGCAGAAATTTACTACACTCAGATTTAATCGTTTGGATGATATGTTAGAGGCAACGGGACTGGATAAATGTAAGCTTTGCACGTATTGTTGGAACGGGGAGGAATAGGAGAAGGTTTCAGGAAATTGGAAAAAGGAAGTAAAACATTGGATAAACGTACATTTATTGAGACACTGCATTTGGTACAGGAAGTTTCCAAAACGGCAGAACAGCCCTTGGATAAGGATACGGTGATGGGATATTTTCAAGATATGGAACTATCCCAACAACAGCAGGAGATGATTTATCAATTTTTGCTGCATCCTCAGCAGGAAGAAGATGGAATAGCAGAGACAAATTGGAATCGTGAAGAAAAAAGCCAGGAAGAGCAAAGTGAGGAAACGCGCCGGGAGAGAGAATTGTATTGCAAACTGCTGGAGGGGGATGTCTCTGTGATCGAGGAGATATCCCGTGTGTGGCTGAAGCGGGTGATTGCTGTTGCAGAAGAATATAAGGAAAGAGGCGTCTTGCAGGATGACCTGATTCAGGAAGGTAATCTGGGGCTTCTGATGGGGCTGCATGAGTTGTCCCGCCAGAGAGGAAGGAATCTTCCCAAGGATCAGGAACCGTACAGTGCTGTCCGCAGCAATCTGCTGGAAAAGATTAAGGGTGCAATGGAGCATTATCTCGGAGAGGAAGCCGGGGAAGCAATGCAGAATAAGACTATTTTGGCGAAAGTTTCCTTGGTGCATGAGGCCAGAAAGCTGTTGACAGAGGAAGAAGGAAAAAGCCCTACGGAACAGGAGATTGCGGAATATACAAAAATCCAAACAGAAGAAATTAGGGATATTTTGTCCTTGATCAAAGAAAAACAGGAGTGAGCGTATGCTTCCGGAAAACTTTTTGGAACGAATCAGGGAGATGCTGGGGGAAGAATATCCTTTGTTCTTGCAGAGCTACGAAGAGGAACCGTGCCACGCTCTGAGAATCAATACGTTGAAATGCAATAGAGAGTATTTTTTGAAGAAGGCTCCGTTTCAACTTACTGAGGTGCCCTGGAGCAAGGCGGGATATTACTATAATAAGGATGACAGGCCGGGCCGTCATCCTTATCATGATGCGGGCGTGTATTATATCCAGGAAGCCAGCGCCATGGCGCCGGTGGAATACCTGGATCCCCAGCCAGGAGAGCGGATTTTGGATTTGTGCGCAGCTCCCGGCGGAAAAAGTACTCAGATCGCGGCAAAAATGAAACAACAGGGGTTGCTGGTCTGTAATGAGATTCATTCGGCCAGGGCCAAAATCCTCTCTGAAAATATGGAGCGCATGGGCGTGTGCAACAGTATTGTTACCAATGAGACGCCTCAGAGGCTGGCGCAGATGTGGGACGGGTATTTTGACCGTATACTGGTGGATGCACCGTGTTCCGGGGAAGGAATGTTTCGGAAGAATCCCAAGGCGTGGGAAGAGTGGAGTACACAACAGGTACAGGTGTGCGCCCTGCGGCAGGAAGAGGTTCTTTCTTGCGGAGCAAAGATGGTAAAGCCCGGCGGCCGCATGGTATACTCTACCTGTACCTTTGCGCCGGAAGAAGATGAAGGGGCTGTTTGGAATTTTTTGAAAGAACATCCAGATTTTTCCCTGGTATGTGCAAAACGGTATTCGGGAATGGAACCGGGGAATCCTGCATGGGCCGGACCATACAGTGATCAGGATGAAGAGAAGGCAGATGAACTTTCGGGAACCATACGCCTGTGGCCTCACAAAATAAAAGGAGAAGGCCATTTTTTGGCTATCATGCAAAAAAGGGGCGAACTAGAGCCAGCGGAGCAAAGGGGCGGAGCGCTGCTAAAAGGAATACCGGAGAAGAACTGCCGGGAATATCTGGCGTTTCGCAAGGAGCATTTGAAAGATATGGATATCCCGGGTATTTATGTGATGTTTGGGGAACAGTTGTATTTGGCTCCAGAAGAGACCATGTCTTTGGATGGGCTTAAGGTACTGCGTCCGGGTCTTCATTTGGGTACAGTGAAAAAGAACCGCTTTGAACCCTCCCATGCGCTGGCATTGGCAATGCAAACCCGCCAGGCGGTCCATGTATTGGATTTGCCTTGGGATTCTCCAGAAATTCTGGATTATTTAAAGGGTCTTGCCCTGAATGTCCAGGGGGAGAAGGGGTGGTATCTCATAGCGGTAGATAGTTTTGGCATTGGATGGGGCAAGCTCAGCAAAACTACTATGAAGAATCACTATCCCAAGGGGCTGCGGCGTATGTGAAACAATCCCTAGCAGGGAGGATTGGCCTGATCATGGGTATAAATCTGATTTCCGGGAATAAAATAAATGGAAAGGGGAATGCCTATGACCATATTCCATTTATTTTCACTTCTGGGGGGATTGGGGCTGTTTTTGTACGGCATGTGGATCATGCGGGAGCATTTGCAGGCAGCAGCCGGGATTCGGATGCAGCATATATTAGGAAGGATGACGGCTACACGGCTGCGGGGATTTCTGGCGGGGATTGGGATTACGGCTGTTTTGCAGTCCTCTTCTGCAGTGATGGTGCTTTTGGTGGGACTGACGGATGCTGGAATCTTATCTTTACAGCAAGTGATCGGTGTGATTCTGGGGGCGAATATCGGCACAACCATTACCTGTCAGCTGATTGCTTTGGATGCAGAAGGCTTTGCCCCGCTTTTGGCCTTTGCAGGAATTATGCTGCTGCTGTTTGCCCCTAAGGAGCAGTGGAAACGCCGGGGCGGAATCTTGGCGGGAATAGGCGTGATGTTTATCGGGCTTACCATGATGGGAGATGCAGTTCGGCCACTGGAGCAGGAGAAATGGTGTCTGGAGATTCTCGCCGCCTGCAAACACCCGGCGGCCGGGATTTTCGCAGGGACGTTGGTTACAGCGGCGCTCCAGTCCTCTTCGGCTTCCATTGCTATTCTTCAAACCCTTGCAAAACAGGGATTGACAAATATTCACCAGAGTATCTATATTGTATTTGGACAGAATATGGGCACCTGCGTCACCGGATTGTTGGCTGCGGCGGGAGCAGGCGTACATGCCAGGCAGACAGCGGTGGTGCATTTGATGGTGAATGTGATAGGAGCCGTTTTATTTTTAATCCTTGCATGGCTGCTTCCGGTGTGCAATTGGGTGGAAGCTTTGGCGCCAGGAGACGGGGCCAGACAGATTGCAGATATACATACTATATTTAATATTGTGACTTCTCTTGCATTACTGCCCGCTGCTGGATGCTTGGCAGAGCTGTCGCAAAAGCTGGTGCCGGAGAGAAGAAATACAACCGGCAGAAAGCAATTTTAAGACACGCTCTAGAATAGAGAAAGGACGATTTTTATGGATTGGGTTGAATTTTGGAAAGCGGTCATTCTTGGTATTGTGGAAGGCATTACCGAGTGGCTTCCGGTGAGCAGTACTGGACATATGATTTTAGTGGACGAATTCTTGAAATTGAATGTTTCCGATGAATTTCGGGAGATGTTTTTTGTGGTGATCCAGCTTGGGGCCATACTGGCAGTTGTTCTTTTGTACTTTTGGAAGCTGATTCCTTTTTCCAGAGAACAGGGCAGGCTTACGGTGAAAAAAGAAACCATATCCATGTGGTTTAAAATTGTGGTATCTTGTATTCCTGCGGCAGTGGTGGGGATTTTGTTTGACGATGTGATCGATGCGATATTTTATAATTGGCGGACGGTGGCTTTGATGCTCATTGTGTTCGGCGTGTTGTTCCTTGTAATCGAGAGGAAGAACCGCAATCGAAAGCCGGTGATGGATTCTCTGGAATCACTGACCTATCAGGCGGCTGTGTGGATCGGTGTATTCCAGCTGATAGCGGCTGTATTTCCCGGGACGTCCCGTTCAGGAGCCACGATTCTGGGGGCGCTGCTGATCGGCGTGTCCCGGACGGTGGCGGCGGAATATACGTTTTTTCTGGCAATACCGGTGATGTTTGGCGCCAGCGCATTGAAATTGTTGAAATTTGGATTGCATTTTACTTCCCAGGAGGCAGTGATTTTGGCAGCGGGCCTGATTTCTGCTTTTCTCGTGTCGGTTTTGGCTATCAAATTTTTAATGGGTTATATTAAAAAGCATGATTTTACGGCCTTCGGCTGGTACCGCATCCTACTGGGAGGAGCGGTAATCCTATACTTTGGGGCTGTATTATAAGGAATAGCGGAGTACTTACAGGAAGAGATTGGAGAATGAATGGAAAAGCATGATATATTAAAGAACAAATATTACCTGTATCTGACGGAATTTTTCGCGGGAATGTCCGTGATGGCTGTGGAGCTGGGAGCCAGCAGGCTTCTGGCCCCTTATTTCAGCTCTTCTCAGATTGTTTGGACGATCATCATCGGTACGATCATGATTGCCATGGCCTTGGGAAATATCTGGGGCGGAAGGCGGGCGGATAAGAATCCTAATCCGGACAAGCTGTACGGGCGGCTGTTGATTGCGGCTGTCTGGATAGCTGCGATTCCTTTGGTGGGAAAATATGTGATCCTGGGGATTTCCGGTATCCTGGTGCTTACGGTGAGCAGCCATTTTCTTGTGATCGCGGCCTTTCTGGCATGTATGGCCGTATTTGTATATCCCCTGTTTTTGCTGGGGACGGTGACGCCTTCTCTGGTGAAATATACGGTGGACAGCCTCTCGGACAGTGGAAAGACGGTAGGAACCCTGGGGGCTTTCAATACGATCGGAAGTATTATCGGAACCTTTCTGCCCACGTTTGTAACGATTCCGGCGGTGGGGACTGCCGTAACATTTTTGATTTTTTCTGGAGTGCTGCTGCTGTTGTCCCTTATTTATTTTATCAGCAAAAGAAAGAAGGCCGCATCCTGTATCCTGGCGTCTTTGCTATTTTTACTGTGCAGTATCTTCGGCCATTCCGGCAGCTTTGCGTTTTGGGAAAAGAATCTTGTCTATGAAGGGGAGTCTATTTACAATTATCTACAGGTGAAGGATACCGGCAACAGCGTGATTCTTTCTACCAACGTACTGTTCGGCGTCCAATCTGTTATGATGAAGGAAGATGAGCTGACCGGGATGTATTATGATTATGCCCTGCTTGCTCCGGCTCTGGCGGATGCGAAGGAGGGGAGCGAGATTCTGGTGCTGGGGATGGGAACCGGGACATTTGCAAAGCAATGTATGAAGTATTTTCCGGGAGCTCAGGCAGAAGGGGTGGAGATTGACGAGAAGATCACCCGTCTGGCCAGGAAATATTTTGCATTGCCGGATTCGGTGGAGGTGGCTACTTACGATGGCCGGGCATATCTGGCTGCCGTGGACAAAAGGTATGATGTGATTATGGTGGACGCATATCAAGATATTACCATTCCGTTTCAGATGTCGTCGCTGGAATTTTTTACTATGGTGAAGGAGCATCTCAAGGAGAATGGGGTCATGGTGGTGAATATGAATATGCATTCTCAGGAAAAAGGAAATATCAACGATCATTTGTCGGATACCATCGCGTCCGTATTCCCCTTCGTCTCTACGGTGGATGTATTCGGCTCCACCAACCGGGAGCTGTTTGCTCAGAATCAGGAGATAGATTATGGAAAGCTCAAAGATACGCTGGCTGCTTTGGAATCCCGAGAGCTTGCGGATATGCTGGAGGATATTTCAGGGAAACTGACTCCTTATGAAAAGGGAGAATATCTTTTGACAGACGACAAGGCGCCTGTGGAGCTGCTGGGAATGCAGGTGATCGACAGCTTGATCAAAGACGAGATCGGGTATTATAAAGATATTTTCCGGGAAGAGGGCATAGAAGGATTGCTGAATGCACAGTGAGAGGAGAAGGTATGGAAATATTGGTGATTGACAGCCAGGGCGGCGGTATGGGCAGGCAGTTGGTAGCTGCGATCAAAGGAAATTTTCCGGATTTTACGGTGACGGCAGTGGGCACTAATGCTGCTGCCACAACGGCAATGCTTCGGGCAGGGGCGGATCGGGGCGCTACCGGAGAGAATCCGGTGGTGGTATGCTGCCGGGATGCAGATATGATCGTAGGGCCTGTGGGGATTGTGATAGCAGACGCCATGATGGGGGAGATTACCCCGGTGATGGCGGCTGCTATTGGGCAAAGTAAGGCAAAACGCCTCTTGATTCCGGTGAATCATTGTGATAATATAGTAATAGGCGTATCAGAACTGTCCATGAGCAGACTGGTGGAACAGACGGTGGAACAGATTCGGGCGTTGGTTGGATGAGGGCACCAGGTATTCTGCAGAATACCCATAGCAAAAAGGAAGAGAGAGATTCCGGCAGAAGCCGGAGAGATTATGCAGAAGCATAAAGAAGCCGTATGCTCAGATTACAACGTAAAAGACATTTTTTACAGTATCAATAATATAAGGTAACGTATGCCAGGAAGGCGGGATGTCCCCCAAGGGGACGCCCCGCTTCTTTTTTTGGAGGAAAAGAAAGATGAAGAAAAAAAGATGCAGTATCTTGTTGGCGGTATGCCTGGCAGCAGGTTTGACGGCGGGATGCGGAAAACCTGCTTCGGGCGGTCTGGAAACGGAGGAGAAGGTGGGAAAGGCAGAGGAGGGCCGTTCCACGATAATTGTAACCATGCCGACTTCTTCAGAACCGGAGGCGGGCTTTGACCCGGTTTACGGATGGGGAGCCGGGGAGCATGTCCATGAGCCTCTGATTCAAAGTACGCTGCTGCGTACCAATGAGAAGCTGGAATTGGAGCAGGATCTGGCGACAGGGTATCAGGTGTCAGAGGACGGCCTGTGCTGGACGGTAACGATTCGGGAGGATGTGCGTTTTACGGACGGAGAGCCTTTGACGGCGGCGGATGTGGCCTTTACGTATAATACCTGCAGAGATAACAGCAGCGTCAACGATTTTACCATGTTAAAGGAGGCTGTGGCAGTAGGGGAGTATCAAGTGGAATTCCGTTTAAACCGGGCATATTCCATATGGCCTTATACCATGGCGAATGTGGGGATTGTGCCGGAACACGCATATGATGAGTCTTATGGGACGAATCCCATAGGTTCCGGGCGTTATATGATGAAACAGTGGGATAAAGGCCAACAGGTAATTCTGGAAGTGAATCCGGATTATTATGGTACAAAGCCAGGCATAGACCGGGTGACGGTGCTGTTTATGACGGAAGAGACGGCTCTGGCGGCCGCCCTGGCAGGGGAGGTGGATGTAGCCCATACGGCGGCAGTTTATACCCAGCAGCAGCCCAAGGGATTTCATTTGTTTGAAGCTGATACCGTAGATAACCGGGGCATCAATCTTCCGACAATCCCGGCAGAAGAAAAAGACGGCCTTACATATGGAAATGATTTTTTGAGTGATGTGAAGGTACGAAGAGCTATCAACCTGGGCATAGACCGCAGGCTTTTGATCGAGCATACTTTGAAAGGGTACGGAACGCCGGCTTACAGCGTTTGTGATGGGCTTCCCTGGTATGAAGAAAGCAGTCAAACAGCCTGTGATGTCACAAAAGCCCAGGAGCTTCTGACGGAAGCAGGCTGGCTGCCGGGAGCAGACGGTATACGGGAAAAAGACGGCGCTAAGGCAGAATTCACGGTGATGTTCAACGCCGAAGATTCTTTGCGCCAGGCATTGGCGGAGGAGGTCAAAAATCAGCTTGCAGAGCTGGGCATTTTGGTAATTACGGAGGCGGCGGGCTGGGATGTGGCTTATGACAAGGCCCAAAGCCAGGCACTGGTATGGGGCTGGGGAGCACATACGCCCATGGAGCTCTATAATTTGTACCATAGTATGGAAGACGGGCTGGCGGAATATTCTCCTTATTATAATGAAGCGGTGGACAGCTATATGGACCAGGCTCTTGCCTGCAATGATATGGAAACATCCTATGAGCTTTGGAAAAAGGCCCAGTGGGATGGAAGGACAGGCATTACCCAGGAGGGGGACATACCCTGGATTTGGCTGTGCAATGTGAAGCATTTGTATTTTGTAAGAGACGGCCTTACCATCGCAGAACAGAAGATCCACCCCCACGGGCACGGATGGTCGCTGATCAACAACATAGACGCATGGAGCTGGGAGTAACAAGATGAAGAGAAAAAACGCAGGGAAAAAGCGAATAGCCGTATTTCTGGGAAAGAATGTGATACGTGCCCTTTTTTTGGCTGCGGGGGTCAGTATCGTAACCTTTTTTTTGGTAAGCAGGTCCCCTATAGACCCCCTTCAGGCCAATGTGGGGCAGGCGGCTTTGGGAGCCATGAGTGAGGCTCAGTTACAGCAGCTTCGGGATTATTGGGGTATGGATACGCCTGCCGTCACCCGGTTCCTTCATTGGGCCGGGGACTTTCTAAGGGGAGATATGGGGGTATCCCTTTTGTACCGCCGGGCAGTAGCAGAGATCATCGGGGAAAAGCTTATAAATTCCCTACTGCTGATGATCACGGCCTGGATTCTGTCCGGCCTGCTGGGTTTTGCTTTGGGAGTGATTGCAGGAGCAAATATTGGAAAATGGCAGGATCGGCTCATTAAGGGATACGCTGTTTTGACGGCCAGCACTCCGGCCTATTGGATTGGGCTTTTGCTGCTTTTGATATTCGGCGTGTGGCTTAGGCTGTTTCCGGTAGGGCTTGGAGTGCCCATTGGTGTAGCGGCGGAAGAGGTCACGATTCTGGAGCGGCTCCATCATGCTGTGCTGCCTGCATTGGCCCTTAGTATTACCGGAGCTTCCTCCATCATTCTTCACACCCGGGAAAAGATGTCGGAAGTGATGGAATCTGACTTTATGTTGTATGCCAGAGCGAGAGGAGAAAGGAACGTGCAGATGGTAATGCGCCATGGCATACGGAATATTTTGCTGCCTGCTATGACGCTGCAATTTGCTTCCATTGGAGAGATTTTTGGAGGCTCCGTATTGATTGAGGAGGTATTTTCTTATCCGGGGTTAGGGCAGGCGGCGGTAAGCGCCGGCCTGGGAAGCGATATCCCTCTTTTGATGGCCATAACGGTGATCAGCGCCTTGTTGATTTTTGCAGGGAACCTGACCGCAAATGTACTCTATGGCGTCATCGATCCCAGGATACAAAGAGGAGGGCAGGGCTCATGAGAAAACCTTCCTGGAATCACAGAAAAAAGACATTATGGGCCGTAACGGGCATGCTCCTTTTTTTGATATTGGTTGTTGCGGGGGGAATGCTGTGCGCACAAAAAGCGCTGGTATCTGATTTTTCCGCTGTGAACTGTCCGCCGGGGAAGAACCATCTCTTTGGGACGGACTGGCTTGGCCGGGATATGTTCTCCCGCACTCTGCGGGGCCTGTCCATCAGTGTGCTTCTGGGCGTCGGAACGGCTTTTGCCAGCGCCGGGATTGCATTGGTATTGGGAATACTGGCGGCAGTAAACAAATGGATGGATGTGGTGGTCAGCTATTTGGTCGATTTGGTTATGGGGATTCCTCATATTTTGCTTTTGGTATTGATTTCCCTGGCGGTAGGACGGGGGCTGAAGGGCGTGGTGATTGGTGTTATGGTAACCCATTGGCCGTCTTTGGCCAGGGTGATACGAGGAGAGATCCTGCAGCTAAAGGAGCAGCCCTACATTGCAACAGCCCGAATGCTTGGAAAAAGTTCATGGAGGATTGCCCTCCGTCATATGCTGCCCAACGTCCTGTCTCAGTTCCTCACGGGGATGCTATTATTGTTTCCCCACGCTGTACTGCATGAGTCCAGTATAACCTTTCTGGGGTTCGGACTGTCCGCGGAGCAGCCGGCTATTGGAATTATTTTGTCGGAAAGCATGAAGTATTTGATCCTTGGAAACTGGTGGCTGGCTGTGTTTCCCGGGACGTTTTTGGTGGTGATCGTTTTGATGTTTCAGTATATGGGGGAAAGCCTGAAACGGTTCTTTGACCCGGCTAGTATTCACAGATAGAAAGAGAGGATGGTATGGAACCTTTATTGCAGATTGAACATTACTCCATTTCCTTCCGGCAGTATCAGCGTGGGTTGCGGCAGCGGGAATTTACGGCCGTCTCAGATTTGAACTTGAAGGTGCACCCAGGGGAATTGGTGGCTGTGGTGGGCGCCAGCGGTTCCGGAAAAAGTCTTCTGGCCCATGGATTGTTAGGGATCCTGCCCTATAATGCCCGGGCGAAAGGGAGCCTTTGGTATGATGGAAGCCCCCTTACAGCGAAACGAATCCAGGCCCTTAGGGGGAGGGAAATCGTTCTGATTCCCCAAAGCGCATCCTTTCTGGATCCTTTAATGAAAGTGGGCAGCCAGCTGCAAAGGGGGAAGCAAAAGGCAAAGGCAGAACGCATGGGGGAGATTTTCTTCCAGTATCATTTGGAACAAGAGGTGAGAGATAAATATCCATTTGAGCTGTCCGGGGGGATGACCAGGAGAGTGCTGCTGACAGCGGCCCGTATGGAAGAACCAAGGCTTGTGATCGCAGATGAACCGACGCCGGGACTCCATAAGGAGCTGGCGGTTCTGGCATTGGGACATTTGCGGGAGATGGCGGATCAGGGGGCGGGAGTGCTTTTGATCACCCATGAGCTGGAGCAGGCCCTGGAAGTGGCCCACCGGGTTGTGGTGTTTCGGGATGGGAAGAGCATTGAAGAAAAAAGTGCGGATGATTTCCAAAAAGAAGAGAATTTAAAACACCCCTATACCCGGGCGCTGTGGCGGGCAATGCCCCGGAATGGATTCCAATGCAAGACCCAAACAGACGTTGTGGAGTATGGAGAAGGAAGGACGGAAAAGCTCTTTGAAGGGAGCCTGGAAGCAAGAGAGCTTTCCTTTGCTTATGGAGAAGGACAAAAGAACATACTGAACCATTTTAATATGACAATAAAAAGCGGGGAAGTAACTGGCCTTATGGCACCCAGCGGCTATGGGAAGACGACCTTGTGTAAGGTGTTAGCCGGGTATGAGAAACCCAAACAAGGAGCTGTATTCCTAAATGGAGCCCCTTTTTCGTGGAAACGGGGATATTGTCCGGTGCAGATGATTTGGCAGCACGCGATTCTGGCTCTGGATCCCAAAATGCGTATGAAGGAAAGCTTAGAAGAAGGGGGGCCGGTGCCGGAGCGGGTGATCAAGGGATTGGGCATAAGACAGGAGTGGATGGGCCGTTTTCCGTCAGAGCTTTCCGGAGGAGAATTGCAGCGGTTTTGCATTGCCCGGGCTTTGGGGTCCAAGACAAGATTTTTGCTGGCAGATGAGATGACCGCAATGTTGGATTTGATTTCCCAGTGCCAGATTTGGAAGTTTCTTCTTCCGGAGGCCAGGGAGCGGGGAATCGGAATTTTAGCGGTCAGTCACGACAGGGAATTGTTGGAACAGATTTGTACGAGGATAGAAACACTATGACGGCGGTTGGATAGGAAAGGAAACATGTATGGACACAAGACAGATTTTGGAAAAAGTGAAAGGCGGAAGCCTTAGTATTCAGGAGGCGGAAGGGATGTTAAGACGGCAGCCCTTTGAAGATCTGGGGTATGCCAAGCTGGATACCCATAGAAAAGTCCGTTCCGGATTCCCGGAAGTGATTTTTTGCAGCGGAAAGGCGGACGAACATTTATTGCAGATATTCGGCCGGCTTTTGGAAGAGGAGGGAGAAGTGTTTGGCACCCGTGCCTCGAAGGAACAGTATGAATTGATCAAAAGCCGTTATCCCAAGGTGGAATATGATCCGATATCCCGTATCATTAAAATGGAAAAGCCGGACAAAGTAAGAAAAGGAAGGATTGCGGTGTGTACGGCAGGGACGGCGGATATTCCGGTGGCCGAAGAGGCGGCTCAGACAGCGGAGTATTTCGGGAATAATGTGGACCGCATTTACGATGTAGGGGTGGCGGGAATCCACAGGCTTTTAGCCCATACAGAGCAGATACAGGAGGCCAACTGCATTGTGGCCGTAGCGGGTATGGAGGGGGCCTTAGCCAGCGTCATTGGGGGACTGGTGGATAAGCCGGTGATCGCAGTGCCCACTTCGGTGGGGTACGGCGCCAGTATGCATGGAATTTCTGCCTTGCTTACCATGATCAATTCTTGCGCCAACGGGATTGCGGTAGTAAATATTGACAACGGATATGGCGCAGGCTATCTGGCAGCCCAGATGAACCGTATGGCCTGCCATAAGTAGACGTTTTCCTTTTATGCCCATAGGCTGTGCAGAAATATTGTACGGACTATGGGCATATAGTATATGGAGATATAGGAGAATACGGGGAAACGCATTGAAGGATCATAGTAAAAAACGAAATTTTTTGGTGATGGCAATTGTGTATGTAATGATTCTCCTTGGAATAACGGAATCTGTTTTTGGAGGAGAAAGCAGCCAGACGTCCCGGATGCAGCAGGGAGATGGAGGAGAGGGTGGGGATCCTTATCACGAGTTACCCAAAAGGGTGGCGCTTACCTTTGATGACGGGCCTCATCCGGATTATACGGGGAAATTACTAGACGGGCTGAAGGAACGAAAGGTCCGGGCCACTTTTTTCGTGATGGGAAAACAGGCGGAAGAGTATCCCCAGCTGGTAAAACGAATGGCCAGCGAAGGCCATCTGATTGGGAACCATACTTACAGCCATCTCCAATTGAAAAAGTCCAACCGGGAGGAGTTTAAGGAAGAGTTAAAAAAGACCAGTAATATTGTCCGAAATATTACGGGAGAGGAGCTGCAGTATGTACGTCCGCCCTATGGAACCTGGGATAAATCCTTTGAGACGGAGCTGAATATGTTTCCGATTCTATGGGATATAGATCCCTTGGACTGGTGCAAGAGCGATGCCTCCTGTATTGCCCGGAATGTCATCAGCAAGGTGGGGAAGGACAATATAATTCTGATGCATGACCAGTATGATTCCAGTATAGAGGCGGCGTTACTAATTGTAGACGAGTTGACAAAACAGGGATATGAGTTTGTAACGGTGGATGAGCTTCTGGAGGAATAAGGAAAATCTTTTATTTGCTAAAGCAGGTTGAAATGCGAAGGGAAATCCGTTATACTGAAATGTACGTTCAGATTACTGAGAGAAAATTACAGGCGGGGAGAAAAATATGGAGACAGAGATTATCAATGGCCTGTTCGCACTGCAGGATGAAGGGTATCGGGAATTTCATGGAAAGCTAATGCCGGAAATTCCCCCGGAGAAAATTATCGGAGTTCGGATGCCGGCTCTTAGGGCCTATGCAAAGGAAATTGCAGCAAAGCCGGAAGCCAGAGATTTTTTGCAGCAGCTTCCCCATACATATTATGAGGAAAATAACCTTCATGGGGCCCTGCTGTCCATACTGTATCGAGATGTGGAAGAATTGCTGCGGCAGATAGAGCGGTTTTTGCCATATGTGGATAATTGGGCTACCTGCGACATGATGTCCCCCAAAGCGTTTCAGAAGGATTTGCCGCTGGTGTACTCCTATGTAAAAAAATGGCTGAAAAGCCATGAGACGTATACGGTGCGGTTTGCTCTTGTAACGCTTTTGGGCTATTTCCTGGGAGATGCTTTTGAACCTGAAATGCTTAAACTGGCGGCAGAAGTAAGATCAGAGGAATATTATGTGAAAATGGCCGTGGCCTGGTATTTCAGCGTGGCTCTGGTAAAGCAATATGATGCGAGCATCGGATATTTTACGTTCCCGGCGCTGGAACCCTGGACCCATAACAAGGCATTGCAGAAAGCGGTGGAAAGCCGCCGTATAGACCAGGACACAAAAGCGTATTTGAAATCGTTGAAATTAAAGGCGAAAGATTTGATGGGGGAGAGGGGCGTTTGACAGAAGGACAGATTATGGACTTTGAGATGGTGACCCAACGGGCAGTACCGGATCATTTTGATACAAATATGGTTCTTTATTATGTTTTGGAGGGAGAGGTACAGATTACCGTAAGCGGTATGGCGCGGATTTTGAGAAGCCGGGATTTTTTGCTGGTGAATGCTTGTCAGCATCATGTGTATGAGGAAATATTTGATGCATTGTCCGTCCGGTTTGAAATCAGTATTCCGGAGTTGTTCCGGTATTACGATATGCAGGGGATGGAATTTTGCTGTGATTCTACCCAGGGGGAGAAGGGGTATTGCAGATCCTTCCGGCGGCTGCTGGAATCATGTGTTGAGATATATTATGAAAAAACCGCAGGGGACGGAGCGTCATTGATAAGGCTCAATGGTATCTATTATCAGATACTAGAGAGCCTTATTACTTATTTTGCCCGCCATATTATGGATCGTCAGACACGGGAGCAGAGCCTGGGGGAAGTGCGTATGAATGAGGTGGTCAGCTATATTCATGCCAATTATAAACGGCGCATTACCTTGCTGGACTTGTCCCGAAAAATGCAGTTGTCCACCGCCTATGTGTCCAGATATATCAAAAAACAGTTGGGAAAAACATTTCGGGATTATACCGTAGAGGTCCGGCTCAATTATGCTCTGGCTGAATTGAAAAACACCCAAAAGACCATGGGACGGATTGCTTTGGAAAACGGGTTTCCCAATCAATCGTCTTTTCAAAGAGCATTTCAGCGTTATTACCATAAGACCCCAAACCGTTACCGGGAGGAATATTTGTCCCGGGCAATGCCGATAGGAGAAGAGGAAGCCCGTCTGGTGGAATTGGAATACCGCTTGCTCCATTATCTGGAGGAGCGAAGGGAGCAGTTCCAGGAAGAGGAAGAGAATCTGGAAAATTTGGATATAGATACCTTGTATGGAAGGGACTTGCCGAAAGACTGGTGCAAAATGATAAATATAGGAACTGCCGAGACGCTGTTATCTGAGGAGGTACAGAAACACGTTTTGCTTCTTCAGGAGAGGCTGCACATCCAATATATCAGATTGTTGGGGCTCATGGAAGAAGGAATGTGTCCATACAAAGAGGGGGCTTTGGAGTTTGAAAAGGCGGATCAGGCGCTGGATTTTCTTCTGAAATGCGGTTTAAGACCTTATGTGGTGGTAAGAAAAAAGAACGCATATTTGGAAAGGATCCTTGCTCATTTCGTGAAACGGTACGGCCAGGAAGAAGTGTCACAGTGGTATTTTGAGCAATGGTGTGATCCTTCTATGTTCCGCCAGGGAGCGCCGGAAGGATATTTTAGAGCCTTTGAAACGGTTGCCTGGACGATTAAAAAAATGGCGCCGAGAGTAAAAGTAGGCGGCGCTTACGATGGAAGAGCTGCAGATATTGACTACTGCAGAATGATTTCAGAGTGGAGCGTCCGGGAATGTCAGCCGGATTTTATTTCCCTTTACTGCTGCAGCATTCAGACACAAGGGAAAGACAACGCCGGGGAAGCCGGATTTTTAACCTCATTTTTGGTGGAATGCAGACAGTTCACGCAGGAATGGGGCATGAATGTGCCCATGCATATAGGAGAATGGAGCTTGACCGGCAGCAGTCTCAGTATTTTAAATGACAGCAGCTTTCAGGGGGCTTATATGGTGAAGAACATGATGGATCTGTGTTTTGAGACGGAGATGGCCGGCTACTGGCTGGGAACAGATCTGGCTTCGGACAGGAAGGGAAAAAGAGAGATGCTCAGCGGCAGCAGCGGACTAATTTCTGATCACGGTATTTGCAAACCGTCTTTTTATGGGATGGAATTTATGGGGTGTATGAAAGGGCAGCTTTTGGGAAGGAGCGAACATGTGATGGTTGCGATGGAGAACTGTGACGAATATACCATCGTATGCCACAATTATAAACATCCGGGCTTTCACTGGGATGTTCTGGAGGGAGAAGGTCTGAATATTAAGCGGCTGCCGCTCTTTTTTTCCAATGAAGACGGAGTTCGGGGAAATATAACGATTCATCATGTGAGAAACGGCCGTTATAAAGTCAGGACAAAAAGCATCAGCCGCAGCAATGGCAGCGTTCAGGACGAATGGATGAAAATGGGGCTTTCAGACGAACTGGACGAGCAAGACATAAGGTATTTGCATCAAATTTGTACGCCAAAGGTTTCCATCCGGGAGCATCGGGTGGAGCATCAGACTCTGGAATTGACCTTGTCTTTGAAGGCCCATGAAATCCAATGTATTCAGATTTCCAGGAGAGATGAAAGGGAAGGGCAGCAGTTCGACCGAAGGTGAAACTGTTACGGAGAGGGCTTTTGCACCCCACAACTGTCTTGATTTTTCATGGAAAACAGGTGTATAGTAGATAAGTGCCCGCTGGGATGAGGAAAAAAGATAAAGAAAGGTGAGAATTGTATGATACGTGTAACAATTTGGTATGAATATGTACAGGAATCAGGAGAACTTCGGGAAGAATTTTTGCCTAAGGATATGTCCAAAGAGCAGAAGGCAGGATTTCAGGAATTCGTAAAAAATATATCGGAAAGGATTCGGAGCGTGTACCCCCATGGGGTGATGGGTACGGTTGCCGAACATCTAAAAACCTGTGAGGATATGCAGGTGACCAGCGTCAATATGTATATGCCGGAGTATGGTCTGCCGGATCAGCTGCTGAATGAGACGGACGTATTGATTTGGTGGGCCCATGTAGCCCACGACGCGATTCCGGATCAACTGGCGGAAAAAATCAGGGACCGGGTATGGAAGGGGATGGGCTTTATTCCGCTGCATTCTGCACATCCCTGCAAGCCTTTAAAAGCATTGCTGGGAACTTCCGGAAGCTTGAGATGGCGGGAAGGTGATTTTTGCCGCGTTTGGAACATCAATCCAACACATCCCATCGCCCAGGGGATCCCGGAGAGCTTTGAGCTGGAAGAGGAAGAAATGTACGGAGAATTTTTTGATATTCCCAAGCCGGATGATTTATTGTTTTTAAGCTGGTATCGTGGCGGGGAAGTATTCCGCAGCGGCTGTATTTGGAACCGGGGTTACGGAAAGATTTTTTACTTTCAGCCGGGGCATGAGACAAGCCCCTCTTACCATAATCCCTATGTGAAAAAAATTATTGAAAATGCAGTCCGCTGGGCGGCGCCTGTGATGTGGCGGGAGAATCTGGACTGCCCCAATGTACTGGAGGCTCCAGAGGATAAATACCGGAACTGACAGGCTGGCGAGGCTGTTTTGCAAAATATGTTATGAAAATGCATTTTTCTCTTGTCATTTGCAGTTTTTTCGTGTATCTTAAAAAAGGACGGTTGCAGGATATAAAACCATTTCTGTCATTTATAAATCGAAACATCAAGAAATAAAAGAAAAAACAAATATATTTTGCAAGAATTTTTGACGAATTATGCAAAAGGAGAATGGTATGGATTTATTTGATTACATGCGCCAGCAGAATATGGAGAAGGACTCCCCTCTGGCCAGCCGTCTGCGTCCTGTAAAGCTGGAGGAAGTGGTGGGGCAACAGCATATTATCGGGAAAGATAAGCTGCTGTACCGGGCAATACAGGCGGATAAACTGAGCTCCATTATTTTTTACGGGCCTCCCGGGACGGGGAAAACAACGCTGGCCAAAGTGATCGCTAATACCACAAGCGCCGTATTTACCCAATTAAACGCCACGGCGGCGGGGAAAAAGGATATGGAGGAAGTGGTGGCCCAGGCAAAGAATAACAGCGGCATGTACGGGAAGAAAACGATTTTATTTGTTGATGAGATCCATCGTTTTCATAAGGGGCAGCAGGATTATCTCCTTCCCTTTGTGGAGGACGGTACGATTATACTGATTGGCGCGACTACAGAGAATCCGTATTTTGAAGTAAACGGGGCGCTGCTGTCTCGGTCTGTAATTTTTGAACTGAAATCCCTGGAGAAAGAGGATATTAAGGTTTTGCTGCTTCGGGCGGTAAAAGACCGGGAGCGGGGCATGGGGGCTTATAATGCCCGGCTGGATGAGGAAGCTTTGGATTTTTTGGCGGATGCCTCCAACGGGGACGCCAGGGCGGCGTTGACAGCCGTGGAACTGGGGGTTTTAACAACGCCGAGAAGCGAGGACGGAATCATTCATATTACCCTGGAAGTGGCCTCGGAATGCATCCAAAAACGTGTGGTGCGGTATGATAAGTCCGGAGATAATCACTATGATACGGTTTCTGCGTTTATCAAAAGTATGCGGGGGTCGGATCCGGATGCGGCGGTATACTATCTGGCTCGGATGCTGTATGCGGGGGAAGATATCAAATTCATTGCCCGCCGGATCATGATCTGTGCATCGGAGGATGTGGGAAATGCGGATCCTAACGCATTGGTTATGGCGGTAAATGCCTGCCAGGCCGTGGAACGTGTGGGGATGCCGGAGGCTCAGCTGATTTTGGCTCAGGCGGTCATTTATGTGGCCGGAGCGCCTAAGAGCAATGCCTGTACGGAAGCCATTGGCCGGGCCATGGAAGCGGTGAAGCATACCATGACGGCTCCCATCCCGTCCCACTTGATGGATTCTCATTACAAGGGCGCCGGGAAGCTGGGGCATGGACTGGATTATCAGTATGCCCATGTATTTCCCAATCATTATGTGAAGCAGCAGTATCTCCCGGACGGTTTGGAGGGCTCCCGGTTTTACGAGCCCACAGAGCAGGGGTATGAGAAACAGATCAAGGACTGGCTTGATTTTTTAGAGCAGGAAAGTGAAAAGTAAGTGCAGTGATTGCACCGGAATTCAGTAAAAGAAAACGGAGGAAGTGGAATATGCAGTCTTATCAGGAAATGACAAAAGAAGAATTGCTTCAGGAGAAAGCAAAGCTGGAATCCGCATATAAGAAATTTCAAAGAAGCGGCTTGCAGCTTGATATGTCCAGGGGAAAACCTTCCCAGGAACAGCTGGATCTGTCTATGGGTATGATGGATGTGTTAAACAGTGATACGGATCTGAAATGCGAAGAGGGGATTGACTGCCGGAATTACGGCGTACTGGACGGAATTCAGGAAGCAAAGGTTCTGTTGGGAGATATGATCGAGTGCCATCCGGATAATATTATTATCTATGGAAATTCCAGTCTGAACGTCATGTACGACACCATCTCCCGTTCCATAACTCACGGCGTCATGGGCAATACTCCCTGGTGCAAGCTGGATAAAGTAAAATTCCTCTGTCCGGTGCCGGGGTATGACAGGCATTTTGCCATTACGGAATATTTTGGGATTGAGATGATCAATATACCGATGCTGCCCACAGGGCCGGATATGGATTTGGTGGAAAAACTGGTAAGCCAGGATGAGGCTATTAAGGGAATCTGGTGCGTACCCAAATATTCTAATCCTCAGGGCATCACTTATTCGGATGAGACGGTACGCCGCTTTGCCAGGCTTAAGCCTGCGGCAAAGGATTTCCGCATCTATTGGGATAATGCGTATGGTATCCATCATCTGTATGATATCGATCAGGATAACCTGGTGGAGATTATGGCGGAATGCAAACGGGCTGGGAATCCAGATATGGTGTACAAATTCTGCTCCACCTCCAAGATTACGTTTTCCGGTTCCGGGATTGCGGCTCTGGCAGCTTCTTTGAACAACCTGGATGAGATTAAGACACAGCTTAAAATTGCCACCATTGGCCATGACAAGGTGAATCAGCTTCGTCACGTAAGATTTTTTAAGGATATTTACGGCATGACAGAACATATGCGCCGCCATGCGGATATCCTGCGCCCAAAGTTTGAAATGATTCTGGATACCTTCGACCGGGAATTTGCAGGAAAGGGGATCGGAAGCTGGATTCGTCCCAAGGGAGGCTATTTTATCTGTTTTGAAGCTTTGGAGGGGTGTGCAAAGGCCATTGTATCCAAAGCAAAAAAAGCAGGCATGGTTATGACGCCGGCAGGCGCTCCCTTCCCCTATGGAAAGGATCCCAAGGATTCGGTGATCCGGATTGCGCCCACCTATCCTACCTTAGAGGATTTGAAGCTGGCTACGGAAATTTTTGTGGTTTGTGTCAAGCTGGTGAGTATCGAAAAGATCCTTGCTACGCAAACCAGTTAAAAAAGAGTTTGAAGCCGTCATTCTAGGGATTTGAAAGCAGAGTTTCGTGCATTATTTATAAAAAATTTATTAATTTCTGCAAATTTCCACCAATTTTGCATGATATTATGATATAATATAACAGAGCAATGAGTGAAGCGAAGAGAAATGGAATTTCGTTGAAGATTTGCTTACGAATAAGAAGTTTCGTTTCTTTTTTGTTGGTCGGATGCCCCAGTCGGCATGGACGGGAAAGAAGTTGGTAGGTTTTGGATACAAGAATAATTTTTAATGAGGGGATAGACAGTTGGAAGACTGTCATTTTCCTGTACAATGCGGCATTGAAGGAGGTCAACACAAAGCTTGAGATTCTGAACGATGAGTTTAAGCATGTACATCAATATAATCCTATCGAGTACATTAAGTCCCGGATGAAATCTCCGGAGAGCATTGTCAAGAAGCTAAAGCGCAACGGTTATGAGAGCACCATTGAGAATATGGTAAATTATGTGAATGATATTGCAGGGATCCGCATTGTTTGTTCCTTTACATCCGATATTTATCGGATTGCAGGGATGATTGGCAAGCAGAATGATCTGACTGTGGTTTCGGTGAAGGATTATATTAAGAATCCAAAGCCTAGCGGTTATAAGAGCTATCATATGTTGGTGACAGTTCCGATTTTTTTGTCTGACAGTGTGGTGGAGACCAAGGTTGAGATACAGATCCGAACCATAGCTATGGATTTTTGGGCAAGCCTGGAACATAAGATTTACTATAAGTTCGAGGGGAATGCTCCGGAATATATCAGCAAGGAGCTTCGGGACTGCGCGGGGATTGTTTCTATGCTGGACGGCAGGATGCTGCAGTTAAACGAAGCCATTCTGGAGGCAAAGCGCAAGCAGGAAGAATTGGAGCTGGAAGCAAAAAGGATGCTGAAAGAACAGCAGAGAATACAACAAAAGGGGGAATTACAGCATGGGGGAAGCCAGGCTTGAGATTCGTTTGGCAAAAGAAGAGGACGTGTCCTCAATTTTGGGATTTGTGAGAGAGTTAGCCGAGTATGAGCACATGTTAGACGAGGTGGTTGCCACCGAGGAGATTATGAGGGAATGGATTTTTGAGAAGAAGAAAGCGGAAGTCCTGATTGGGGAAGAGGACGGCAAGCCGGTGGGATTTGCATTATTTTTCCATAATTTCTCAACATTTCTGGGCCGTTCCGGAATCTACCTGGAGGATTTGTTTGTGAAGCCTGCTTATCGGGGGAAGGGATATGGCAAGGCGCTGCTTCAAAAGCTGGCCCAGATTACGGTAGAGCGGGGCTGCGGCAGGCTGGAATGGTGCTGCCTGGACTGGAACCAGCCCAGTATTGATTTCTATAAGTCTTTGGGGGCTGTTCCCCTGGAGGAATGGACGATTTACCGGATGACCGGGGATACGCTGCAGGAATTTGGAAAGAAGGACGTAAAGTGAAAGGAATTTTTTTAGATTATACAGGAACCATTACTCAGGAGGGAGGACCGGATGTGGCCGCCCTCCTGGGACGTCTTTGTGCAGGGAGCAACTGCAAGGATATGAAATGGCTGCTGAATGAGTGGTGGCGGCTGGTAAAATTATACGAGAATCAAAGCTACAAGGAAGATTATATGACAGAAGATGAGATTGTAGATTTGATTTTGCATAAATGGGAAGATGAGATTGAATTAAAAGAGAATCTGAAGGAGCTTCACGGGCTTTGCCAAAAATATTGGATGTATGCTCCAGTGTATTCGGATGCATTAGAATTTTTTGAGCGTTGTCCGCTTCCCATTTATGTGGTTACCAATAACGGGAGCAAATATGTAGAGGTCTGCATGGAGCAAAACGGTCTGCACCCCGCGGGAATTATCTGCGGTGATATGGTGCGGGCCTATAAGCCTCACCGGGAGCTGTTTGAAGAGGCTCTCAGGGTTAGCGGGTTTATGCCCAAAGAGGTAGTGCATATCGGGGATTCTGTTGCTTCCGATGTGGAAGGAGCCCGGGCGGCGGGAATCCGTCCTGTTTTTTTGAATCGGAGCAAAGCTGAGGTTTCGGAGGGGATAGAATCTGTCGGGAGTTTATTGGAGGCGTTAGAACTCATATTATAAGTGGAAAAAGGCTGCTAGAAGGAGAAGAGAACTATGGCGGAACCAAAGATTGTGATTCGAACGGTAACAAAAGAGGACTTTCCCTTGATTCTGAGGTTAAACGAGGAGAATGTAGAGGTGCTTTCTCCTATGGATGAAAAGGGCGCCGCGCTTTTTGGAAAATGGGCGGAGAAGTTTTTGGTGGCAGAGGTAGACGGTCGGTTTGCCGCGTTTTTGATAGCGTTTCGGGAAGGGGTGGACGACTATTGGAGTGAAAATTATAAGTGGTTTGCCGCGAAATATTCCCAATTTCTTTATATAGACCGGATTGTAATTGACGAGCCTTACCGGAAGTGCGGCTTGGGCCGTAGACTGTATCGGGAGCTTATGGATCACGCCCGGAATACGAAGGTGCCGGTAGTGACGGCGGAGATTGATACGGAGCCGGTATATAATGAGGCCAGCCTGAGGTTCCATGATGCCATGGGATTTCGTGAGGTTGGGACGCAGTATGTCCGGGACGGCAAGATAAAGGTGTCGCTGCAGGCGGCTGAAGTTGCGGTGGATGTTCCCTAGAGCCTGAGCTGAACCAAAGGTGGGAGATTTTTGTTTTGGCACAGGATGGTTTTGCCGCCACACAGCGATTTTATTAACAGTAAAAAAAGTTATTTTTTATTGACATTTAGGAATGGTAGTTATTATTTATTTAAGGTGAGTCCTACCTATAAGTGGAAGTTGTAAAAGAGATGGAACCGCTCATGGTGGTTTTACAATATGGCTATGCCTTATGGCATAGCCATATTTATATAATTTATGTAATTCTAAAGTTAATGAGGTGCAAATGAAGCAGGAAAGGTTAAACTTATATCTGATAGATATGAAATACATACGGAATCTGCATAGGGTAGACGATAAAGTATCTTCGGTTTCAGCGCAGATAGGGAAACAGCATCAATTTATGTAGGGATTATTGTTTTGCGTAATAATAGAAAATATCACATCCCGCTTTCCCATGCTGTTGCAAAACATACGAAAATGAAGCCAAGAGCTGAATTTGACAAGATATGTGCCATGGCGAATCTGGGTATAAAGGAAATGTACATCAGGATATATTACGCCAAAAATCGTTGCCACTTTTGGTTTGATATTTGAATTGGCTTCTGATATAATTTTTTGATATATCCTGGGTGTTGCTTTTGGTTTAGAATCAGCATTATGAGGATATCTAGCGCCATCTGGCAAAAATTGAGGAGGACAATACAGTGGAATACGTTCATGCCATTCTTTGGAGAAACTTCAATCAGGCGACAATTGATACTTTAAGAGGAAAATCTGCGGGTCAGTATGATATTCGACTTGGAAAGAGAGATGGTTATTCTGCTTTTTTCGAAGGTATCACACGAAAGAACCAAACTAAGTTTGGAGGATATGATCTTAACATTCAATTAGAGGAAGTTTTGGACTCGTCATTAAATGTAGTATGTGAAAAAAAGACGCTAGTTGTTAGATTTATGGGAGAAAATTCACAAAGAAAGGATTGGAATATTCCATCACAACGTATTGCCCCAGGAGAGCATAAATGATTCCGTTGCTGCGGTCTGTGTTTTAGCTAGAGATATGTTGAAATACATAAATGGAAAAATCAACCTGTTTTTAGGACGTGACTATACTCTTGGACATTCTTATTTTTGGAATCTATCTCAGGCTGACAACGGAGAAGAGGCAATGGGATTGTTTAAGGAGGATTTATTCGAACAAATATTTCCGCAGATGGAAGAGCTGTTTAGGGGCAGAGAAGAACAAATGATGCATATCCTTGGAATATCTGGCAAAAGAAATAATATGCCATATCTGCTTCTGGCTGCATCGGACGAAGAGATAGAAATGGGAGCGATAGATTCCTATATCCAGAATCCTGAAATTACGCCGCAGGAGCTGGTTGAATGGGCAAAGGGACTATGTGTGAAATAGGAGATTTTGCAGATGAAGCAAGTGTTGGTCCGAGAAATGACGGAATATGATCTCAGAGACCTTTTTGAGGAGGATTACGGCGATGTTCTCTGTGATGAGTTATATGAAAAAAGCCGAGTAATTAAAAAAAATCTCGGTTTGCGTATGGAGCCCATATTGATCCAACGGGGGAAAGGCAGAGGAAGCATAAAATTTAGTTCCATTGCAGGGGTACTGTCCTTAAAACATATAGAGATTGAAATTATGCCCAAATTTTATAATCAAGATGATCTGTGGAGAGAGAATCTCTTTGCCATGATTTCGTGGGCAAACAGTGGGAGAATGGAAGCGCAAAAATTCAGTAATATGAAATACACCAGCAAGAACATCTATGACCATATAGGCCGCCTGTATGTGGAAGAACTTGAGTATGCACTTAACAGAGAGCTTATACGATCATATAGAAGTGTAGAAGAAAATTCGCGATTCCTCAGAGGACGTATTCTGATCACAGAAGAAATGCGGCATATTTTGTCTTCCCCTGGGATTGTATGGTACGAGCGTGATGGCTTGGATTATGAAAATGAATATAATTATATTTTAAAATGGTGTACCGACTTCTTGCACAGTCATTGTAAGGATAAAAGGATAAAAAACCGCTTGAGAATGGTCAGAGAGAGAATACCGGCGACAGTGAATCGTTATAGTATTCCGGTACATTCAAAATTGCCGCCTCAATACAGTCATTATACAAGAGCCATAGAAATTGCCAATCATGTGGCGCTCAAGAAAGCCATTGATGAGCTTAAAGTTCGATTATTAAAATATATAGATGAAGTAGTTTTTTATTCTGTGGATAAGGATGTGTTAAATGGGAATTGAGTTTTTAGGTAATAAGAAGCAATTAGAAAGTTTTCTTATGGATAACTTATCGCCCTATATTTTACGGGGGAAGCTTTTTATGGATCTCTTTTCCGGAAGCGGAAGTGTGTCTATGATGATGAAAAAGCAAGGCTTGAATGTTATAGCAAATGATTTTTTGTTTTTTTCCTCTATGATGACAAAGGCAGTTCTTGAAAATGGAGATAGCCCACAGTTTAACGGATTAAAAAAGGTTCTTTCTTTAAGAGATGCAGATCCTTATGGTCAGGTTATTCATTATCTCAATTCGCTGTGCGGAGAAGAAGGTTTTATTTTTGCACATTACTCGCCTGCATCTCTGGCAATGGATGGTATAGCAAGGATGTATTTTACAGAGGAGAATGCCAAAAAGATAGATGCCGTAAGAAATCAAATAGAACTATGGACGGAGAACCTCTTGCCAGAAGAAAAGGCATTACTAATCTCAGATTTACTGGATGCAGTATCAGGTGTAAGCAATATCGCCGGAACGTATGGATGCTATATGAAATTCTGGAAGAAAAAAGCGTTATGCCCGATGAATTTATCAAAAAGGGAATTAATTGAGCCATGTACAGAACAAAGATTTTTGACATTAAATGCCTATTCCAATGATATTGTCTCAGAATATAAAGCGGATGTTATCTACATGGATCCGCCCTATACAAAAAGGCAATATAGTGCGTATTATCATATTTTGGAAACCATAGCATTAAATGACAGCCCTAACATATTTGGAAAAACAGGTTTGAGAGATTGGAAAAAAAAGTCTTCTGACTATTGCTACAAAAGAAAAGCGTCGAAGGCCCTGGCGGATTTGTTAGACAAAGCAAATTGTCAGTATTTTGTAATGAGTTATAATAACGAAGGGCAAATAGAACATGAAGAAATTCTCCGGTTGATGAAAAAACATGGAAAGGTGTCGTATTATGAGACGCCCTATAGAAGGTATAAGAGTAATAATAGGAATGCGAAAGCTGATGAAGTGATGGAACGTCTTTACATATTGGAGATGAGATAAAATTATGCGTTTTGACACGATAGCAAGTGAGATGAATGCCGCCCTTTCTGGGAGGAAAGGGCAGACTGACTATATAAACGTGCTTATTCTGTTCCTTGAAAGGCTCCTGGTTGAAAGCAAATATGGAAGGATTGTAGATATAGACCAGTTTAGAAGGTATAGGAATGAGATTTGCGAGATATTTCGGGAATATAGATGTTCGACAATTTTTGAAAATGATTTCGAGTTTACTGGGATAGAAGCGGTATTTGATCTGTTCAACCAGTCATTGAATAAAATTGATATATCTGAAATAGGATATGTCTTTGAAGAGTTTTACAATAGAGAAATTGATCATAAAACAGGGAAATTAATGGTGGGCAGCAGCAGAAAAGAACATGGAATGTTTTTTTCTGATAAAGCGTTGGTTCGGTTTATTGTCCATAGTATCCTTTCTGAAAATAAAGATTTTGCCTCCAGGACCTTTCTGGATCCGTCTATGGGGGCAGGCATTTTTCTTTCGGAGATTATTGAACAGGCTGAAAAAACGGATGGCATTCATGTGGTTGATTTTATGGAAAACAATCTGTTTGGGGTCGACAAAAACCCTTATGTGGTCGATCTGTTTAAAATTTCTCTGTGGATGAAATATCCTTCCATTGACTTAAGGAAGATCAGTAAACACATTGTTTGCTTTGATAGCTTGCTGACCCCTGTCGCAGGAGAAGGAATAACGTGGGAATTTTATTTTCCGGAAATATTCAAGAACCATAAAGGATTTGATTTTATCATTGGAAATCCTCCGTGGGGAAGAACAAAAGCGAATATTCGAGAGTATAATTTATATTACAATACCCTTGCTGAAAAATATCAAGGAAAGAGAATGAAGGATGCTGTATTTGGAAGTGACACGGATTCTGGTTGGTTACAGTATAAAAACACTGTTTCTGGATATTCAAAAAAATTAAAATCTCAGAAGGGCTTCAAACACCAGAGCTATATGGTGAATGAGACTACTACTGGCGGGGATGCAGATCTTTATAAGTATTTTCTGGAACTTTCGTTCCATATAGTGAAAAATGATGGGATGATTGGTTTCATTATTCCTGCATCTTTCTATATGAACGAGGGAGCGACAGGTTTAAGACATCTTTTATTAGAAAATGGAAGCATCAAAGGATTATATAGTTTTGAAAATAAAAAACATATTTTTCCCATACATTCTTCATACAAATTTTTTGTGATGTTATATAAAAAACAGAGGAAGTGGGGGCATATAGAACAAGCTGTTTTCAATCTGGCAAATCCCAATGCATTGTTTGAAGAACTGGCAGGATTAAGCTATTCGATAGAAGATCTGGTCATGTGCAGCGGCGATTATTGGTCTGTGCCAGAGTGCCGCTCTAGGGAAGAATTAAATTTGCTTCGGAAAATATATAAATTTGCGTCAGGGCGTCCTTCATGGGATATGGGGTTTAAGCGGGAATTGGACATGACGCTTGATAGTGAAATGTTTGTTCTGGACAAAGAAAGGGAGAATGGAGAAACATATTTACCCATATATGAGGGAAGAATGATAACCCAATATAATTGTAATAGCAAAAAATACATTAGCGGTAATGGAAGAACTGCTAAATGGGAAAAAGTTTTGAATTCGGGCGAGGGAATCATAGGAGCGCATTATTATATAAAAGAAAAAGATGCGATCGAATATGGGATTAACAGCGATTACCGAGCAGCCTATTGTGATGTGACAGGACAGAAAAATGTGAGGACAGTATTGGCAGCATTGATTCCGAGGGGAGCTGTCTGTGGAAATAAGGTGCCGACCTGCGTTTTTGCACAAAATGACCTGAGATTTCATCTGCTTTGGATAGGAATTGCAAACTCCTTTGTGATAGACTGGATGATCAGGAAGAAGATGTCAATTACGTTAAATTTTTTCCACTGGCATCAAATTCCATTTCCCAACATGGATATAGAGAAAGACGACGCTATCATGATTTGTGCCTCAGTAGCAAGAATATTGAAGAACAATAACGGGATAGATGTGTTTCAGCAATTAAGTGAAAAGATAAAAGAGAGGTATTTGGAATACGAAAATTTTAAAAATGAAGAACTTCGTGCAGTCATAGATGTGATTGTCGCAGATTATTTTGGCTTGGATATATATGAACTGGCCATGATTCTTTATGATTTTCAAGCCCTTGACCAGAAAGCCTGCGGAATACCGGGCGATTTGAGATATGGGACTGGGAGGAAAGCATCTTATGTCACGCGAGATAAGATGCTAAAGAAATATATTTGTATGCATTGTTTGCCGGAAGATAACATTGTCGAGATTTATGGGGAAATTGGGATAAATATTATGGAGTACACTTCCTCGGATTACTATTCTATGAACGACCGTATGGACTTCTATGAAAGAAATAATGTCAATGCGTACAGTGATTAATTTGCCAAAGAAGAAATTCTTTGGCTTTTCTTTCGAAATTCTTTTGTTTTTCCTGCAACAGTTCTTTGTTTTTCCTCGTTATAGTATATGTAACAATAAATCAGCAAAGTAAAGTAGGTGAACCACAATGGATATGGAATTTTTTATGGAATTAATGACAAGCTACGGGCCGATTGCAATTTTTGTAATTGTGCTGTTGGAATACCTGAACCTGCCCGGCTTTCCGGCCGGGGTGATTATGCCCTTAGCAGGCATCTGGGCGTCCCGGGGCGGTTTGAACTTTTTTCTCACCATGGTAATTACGGTGGCGGCAGGGCTTTTGGGCAGTATTCTTTTGTATGGCCTTGGCCGGGCCGGAGGAGAGTTCTTCCTGAAAAAATATTATAAGAAATTTCCCAAGCAGCAGGAAATGATTGAGGGAAAAATCCGTTATCTCCAGGAAAAGGGCTGTGTCGGCATTTTTATCAGCAAACTGATTCCAATGGTACGGACGTTGATTTCCATTCCTGCCGGAGTGATCCGAATGAATTTTGCCAATTATGTCATAAGCTCAACCCTTGGAATCTTCCTGTGGAACCTGGCTTTCGTAGGCGCAGGATATATACTGGGGGATGCGGTGTTTACTTTATTTTCATAAGCTTGCAGTATAGGAGGGAACTATTATGAAAATTGCCATGTTTACGAATAATTATAAACCATATATCGGGGGCGTCCCGATCTCCATTGAGCATTTGACCAAGGCGCTTCGGGACCGCGGACATCAAGTCTATGTATTTGCGCCTACCTACAAGGAACAGGAGGAAGAGGATTATGTAATCCGATATCCGTCTTTTCCGGTATCCATTGCCAAAGCTCCGGTTCCGGATGTTTTGACCAGGGTTTTTGAGAAAAAAGTAAAGGAACTTGGGATTGAGCTGATTCACGTCCATCATCCTGCCATTGTGGGAAATGTGGCGCTGTATCTGAAAAAGAAATATAAGATTCCCGTGGTATTTACATACCACACCCGCTATGAGCAGTATCTTTACTATGTGAAGCCCTTAGAGCGCATGGAACGGCGCACCGGTATCATAGAGAAATATTTGGAGTATTTTTGTAAAAAATGCGATATGGTGGTGGCGCCTACTCCTGGGATCCAAAATTATCTTTCACAGAAAAATATGAGTGTTCCCATCCGGGTCATGCCTACCGGGATTCCGGAGGATTGCTATTTACCGGACCGAGGACGGGCAGAGACGTTAAGGAAGGAATATAAAGAAAAGGCAGACTACTTATTTATAACCGTATCCAGGCTTGCAAGGGAGAAAAATCTGTTTTTTCAACTGGAAGGGTTGGCAATATTGAAGGAAAAGCTGTGGGAGCAGGGGAAGACATTCCGCCACATGATGATTGGGGAAGGCCCTCAGGGAAAAGAGCTTATGGAATATGCAAATAAACTTGGCCTTAGGGAAAATATAATTTTTACAGGAAATATCCCAAATCAGGAAATGAGATATTACCAGGCTGCCGCCGATGCTTTTTTGTTTACGTCCAAGTCGGAGACTCAGGGAATTGTAGTGCTGGAAGCCATGGCGGCAGGAAAACCTGTGGTTGCAGTGAATGCTACTGGAGTGAGGGACGTGGTCAAAGATGGCTGCAATGGCTTTTTGAGCCGGGAGGTTGCCGGAGAGTGGGCGGAATGTATCCTGCATTTACTGGAAGATAAGAGACAGTATCAGCGCATGGGCCGGGAGGCGTATGAGACGGCCTGCTCCTATTCCGAAGGGGCAGTGGCAAAGATGGCGGAAAGATATTATCAGGAAATCTGCGGCCCCACTTCCACAAAACCCCCCATCTATGATATCCTTTCTGTGTGACATTATGGTAAAGACAACAGCAAAGGAGAACAGATATGGAACCTATCAATCATAAAGAATACCGCATTTTGATTGTGGAAGATGATGAAGAAATCAGGGACGGCGTAGAGATTTTTCTGAGAAGCCAGGGATATCAGGTCTTTAAGGCATCAGACGGAATAGAAGGGTTAGAAGTGTTGGAGCAGGAAGAAATTGATCTGGCTATTGTGGATATTATGATGCCCCGGATGGACGGCATTATGATGACCGTGAAGCTACGGGAAACCTATGAATTTCCGGTGATTATGCTTTCTGCCAAATCGGAAGAAACAGATAAAGTGGTGGGGCTGAATATAGGGGCGGACGATTATGTCACCAAGCCCTTTACGCCCCTGGAATTAATGGCTCGGGTGAACTCCCAGTTAAGAAGGTATACCAGATTCAAAAACAGGAATCCCAAAGATGAGAACCAGAGGATCCATATCAACGGCGGGCTGGAGCTGAATGAAGATACGGTGGAAGTCCAGGTAGACGGAAGACCGGTGAAGATGACGCCGATCGAGTTTAAGATCTTAACGCTTCTCATCAAAAACCCCGGGCGTGTATTTTCGGCGGAAGAGATTTATGAACGCGTATGGAATGAAAAGGCGATCAATACAGATACAATTATGGTGCATGTACGGAATATTCGGGATAAGATTGAGATCAACCCGAAAGAACCAAAATATTTAAAGGTGGTGTGGGGCGTTGGATATAAAATTGAAAAGCAGCCATAAACTAAGAACACGAATCGCAGTCCTTGGGGTTATTGCCGCTGTGATATGCAGCCTTTGCTTTTTTTCGGTGATTGGGAGAAAAGCGGAAGAGAAAGGAAAAAAGGAAAGGCAGGTGCCGGAAAATGTCCTTGTAAACTATGAATTTATAGAGAACCTGCTGCGGGGGAGCCATGTGCTCTATTATGAACATATGGGCTATCAAGGAATGGATCAGACTATTGTAGATTCTATTTTGCTTCAATGGAGAGAAGCGTTTGAAGGCAGCCGGAATCAACTGGACTATTATTTGAAAGATGAAAAAGGAGAAGAAAAAAATACCACCAGAACCCTGGAAAAACTTATGCCAGGCGGTAAAGCGGGAGCAAAAGAGCTGGAAGAATTGCGCAGCCGTTATCAGTGTTACTTTACCCTTCGCTTTGATGAGGAAGGGGAATTATCCGTAGAAAATGTCTGGAGCCAAAACGGCTGTGAAGATGAAATTGTAAAGGCTCTGATGCAGGCCAAGCGTCAGAATGAGTTTCAAAGGTGGGAGACGGAGTATCTGGAGCAATATGCCCAAGGGGAATGGACTATCAGTGATCTGGCGGAGGAACAGGATAAGTTTACAGTTAAGGATTTTCAAGTGGTGTATGGCATTCCAAAAGAAAATTCTCATATGGTGATCGAATATGATGAAGCCTCGGATTATCTGGGACAGTTATATTTGTACTCCGACAGCGGAGCCAATGCATTGTTTCTGGCTTCCCTGCTCTTGCTTGCTATGCTGCTCCTTTTGTTGACCAGCAACCGGCTTTGGAAGGGAACGGTTGATTATTCCAGAAGGGGACATTGGTACTTGATGGAGGGGGCGATCGTGGGAATCGTTCTGATATGTATGCTCTGGGAAACCTTCCTTTCCCTGAACGTTCAGTATATGTCCCTGATGGAAGGCAGGATGCCCTGGGAGGTGCTTCGGTGGGGGGATATTGAGCAGGTAATGGATTTACTGGAAATGTCCTTAATGCTTGGCCTGATTTATGGCGGCTGGTATCTGTCGTTATCGTTTATCCGTCCGTTATTTTCTTTAGGGGTCAGGAAGTATATCCGGGAGTACAGTCTGATTTATTATATTTCTACCAAAGGCGTTACGGCAGCAGGAGAGGTTTGGACAAAAGCCAAGTATGAAATCTCTCATGTAGATTTTAGCGACAAGACCATACGGACAATCCGCAAAGTTGTCATCTTAAATTTTGTAGTCCTGGCAGTGCTTTCCTTTTTCTGGTTCTTTGGAATATTTGCCTTGGCCATATATTCCATTACGCTGTTTTTCCTGCTGAAAAACCAGTATGACAAGATGGAGCGGGAATATCAGCGGCTGATGCATGCCACTTCCAGAATTGCCCAGGGGGATCTGCAGTATGAGGACGACCGGGACTGGGGGGTATTTGAGCCCTTTAAAGCAGAATTATTAAAAATCCGTCAGGGGTTTTCCAAAGCGGTGGAGCGGGAGGTACACAGCGAACGGATGAAAACGGAGCTGATTACCAATGTATCCCATGATTTAAAGACCCCTTTGACTGCAATTACTACTTATGTGGAGCTGATGAAGGATGAGGATATAACGCCTCAACAGAGGTCGGATTATCTTCAGGTGCTGGAGAAGAAATCCTTGCAGCTAAAGCTTTTAGTAGAGAATCTTCTGGACGTGAGTAAGGCTACCAGTAATACCATAAAACTGGATTTGATGGAAGTAGATGTGGCGAATTTGTTGAAGCAGGTTTGCGTGGAGCATGAAATGGGCTTTCAGAAACTGAATCTGGAACTCAAATGGAAGCTTCCGGAAGGGAAAATCATCCGAAGGCTGGATAACCAGAAGACATGGCGTATCTTTGAAAACCTGTTTGTGAATATTGAAAAATATGCTATGCCGGGAAGCCGGGTGTTTATAGAAGTGGGAGAGCTTCAAGACGTCGTGTCTGTGATGATCAAAAATATGTCCGCAGAGGAGCTGAATATCAGCGGAGAAGAGATTACGGAACGGTTTGTCCGAGGAGATTCCTCCAGGACGACAGAAGGCTGTGGACTGGGCCTTGCCATAGCCAAAAGCTTTACGGAAGCTATGGGAGGAACCTTTGAAGTGACTGTGGACGGAGATTTGTTTAAAGTGGAAATTCGGTGGGAGAAGGGAGTGAATGAATAGAAAGGTAGAGTGATGAAGGGACGCCAGGGAACAGGGGGCAGAGGCAGCCGCAAATGGTCTGCCTCTGCCCCCTGTTCCCTGGCTGTGCATCTCGCTTTCTTAATTAGCTGACATTAGGGGGAATAGAAAGTTGGAAGTAAATTGTAAAATTGTAAATCCTGATAAAGCATTGCGTATCATTGAAATATGATATATAATTTTTGTAGCATCTTTTATTTTCAAATCCGCTATCTATCTTTCTTTATTTATTCGAACCCTGGCACTTTGCCGGGGCTGTGATTTTTGTTTTCACAAACAGTACTTTCGGCGTTCCTAAACGGTAAAACTACCTGAAAGAGGAAGTTACTGCAGGTGGCGTTTATCATAGAAAGGAGACATATATGGCAGAACCATTTGCGATAGAAGAATTACAAGAAAACGTGATTTTAGTGGGCGTTAGCCTGAAAGAAGAGGACGACGCCTGGGATTCCCTGGATGAATTGGCCGAATTGGTGGATACTGCCGGGGCCAATGTGGCGGGGGCGCTCATGCAAAACCGGGAAGGCATTCATCCTGGGACATATATTGGCAGCGGAAAACTGGACGAGTTAAAGCGCCTGATCGAGGCGTCAGAAGCCACGGGCATTGTCTGTGACGATGAGCTGTCCCCGGCCCAGCTCCGAAACCTGGAGGAAGCGTTGGATACGAAGGTGATGGACCGGACGTTGATCATTTTGGATATTTTTGCATCCAGGGCCTCCACCAGTGAAGGGAAAATCCAGGTGGAGCTGGCTCAGTTGAAATATCGTTTGAGCCGTCTGGCCGGATTGGGAAAATCCTTGAGCCGTTTGGGGGGCGGCATCGGCACCCGGGGACCTGGGGAGAAAAAGCTGGAGATGGACAGACGTTATATAAAGGAACGGATCGCCCAGTTGAACCGGGAGCTGGCCCAGGTTCGCAAACACCGGGAACTGACACGCCAGGGACGCAATAAAAATCCTTGGAAGGTGGCGGCGATTGTGGGATACACTAATGCAGGAAAGTCTACGTTGCTGAACCGTCTGACTCAGGCGGGGGTGCTGGAAGAGGACAAATTGTTTGCTACGCTGGATCCTACCACCAGAAGCCTAAAGCTGGACAGCGGACAGGAGATCCTTCTCACAGATACCGTGGGCTTTATCCGCAAGCTTCCCCATCATCTGATCGAAGCATTCAAAAGTACCTTAGAGGAGGCGAAGTATGCCGATTATCTGATCCATGTAGTGGATGCTTCCAATCCCCAGATGGACAAGCAGATGCATATTGTATACCAGACACTGGAAAGCCTGGGCGTTACGAATAAGAAGATTATTACACTGTTTAACAAATTAGATAAAATAGAAGAGCCGCTGCAGCTGCGGGATTTGAAGGCAGATCAGACATTAAAAATTTCTGCCGCAGAAGGAACCGGCCTTGACCAGGTTCGGGAAGCGCTGGAGGAAATGTTAAGAGAAGAAACATGTTTTCTGGAAAAAACATTTTCTTATGATTTGGCAGGGCAGATCCAGTCCATACGAAAATACGGAGAGCTGATTTTGGAAGAGTACAGGGAAGGAGGGATTTTTGTAAAAGCCTTTGTTCCTAGGGAGATGTATGACAGATTTTGCCAGGATGAAATGGATTGCGTAAAATAGTGTCGTTTCTGCTTGAAATGTGAATAACAATATATAGTTTTCTGTCTTGACGATGTACACTATATCTGGTACAATGAGTGAGCTGAAACTTGCAGCCAGAAAAGTAATGGCTCAAGGAGCAATGGAAAAAGACAGGGAATGAAAGGGATGGAAGGTATGATAGAAGTAGTAAAAAGGGACGGGGTAATTGCTGAATTTCAGTTGTCAAAGATCAGCGATGCCATCTGCAAGGCATTTGAGGCGACAGAAAAGGAGTCCAATCCGGATATTATCCAACTGTTATCCCTTCGTGTGACAGCAGGTTTTCAACACAAAATCAAAAAATCCAGAATCCATGTGGAGGATGTACAGGACAGTGTGGAAGCGGTTCTGGAGCAGGCGGGCTATACAGATGTGGCAAAAGCATATATTCTCTATCGGAAACAGCGGGAAAAAATGCGGAATATGAAATCCACAATTTTAGATTATAAGGAGATCGTAAACAGCTATGTGAAGGTGGAGGATTGGCGGGTAAAAGAGAATTCCACGGTGACCTATTCTGTAGGAGGGCTGATTTTAAGCAATTCCGGGGCGGTAACGGCCAATTACTGGCTCTCGGAAATCTATGACGACGAGATTGCCGGAGCTCACAGGAACGGGGATCTGCATATCCACGATTTGTCCATGCTCACCGGATACTGCGCAGGCTGGTCCCTAAAGCAGCTGATCCAGGAAGGGCTGGGCGGTATTCCGGGGAAAATCACTTCTTCTCCGGCCAGGCATTTGTCCGTGCTTTGCAATCAAATGGTGAATTTTCTTGGAATTATGCAGAATGAGTGGGCCGGCGCCCAGGCATTTTCCTCCTTTGATACCTATTTGGCGCCATTTGTAAAAGCAGACAATCTTTCTTATGAAGAAGTAAAAAAATGTATTGAAGCGTTTGTATTCGGTGTGAATACTCCAAGCCGCTGGGGAACGCAGGCGCCCTTTTCCAATATCACTTTGGACTGGACCGTTCCCGGGGATTTGGCGGAGCTTCCGGCGATTGTAGGCGGAAAAGAAATGGATTTTAAATACAAAGATTGCAAGAAAGAAATGGATATGGTAAATAAGGCGTTTTTGGAAACCATGATTGAAGGAGACGCCAATGGAAGAGGGTTCCAGTATCCCATTCCTACCTATTCCATTACCCGGGACTTTGACTGGTCCGATACGGAAAATAACCGTCTGCTGTTTGAGATGACTGCCAAATACGGGACGCCTTATTTTTCCAATTATATCAACAGCGATATGGAGCCCAGCGACGTCCGCTCCATGTGCTGCCGCCTGCGGCTGGATCTTAGGGAACTGCGGAAAAAGTCCGGCGGGTTCTTTGGCTCCGGTGAGAGCACCGGTTCCGTGGGGGTTGTAACGATCAATATGCCGCGCATCGCCTATTTATCGGACGATGTAAACGATTTTTACCGCAGGCTGGACCGGATGATGGACATTGCGGCCCGCTCCCTGAAAATCAAGCGCGGCGTAGTGACAAAGCTTTTGGAAGAGGGGCTGTATCCTTATACCAAACGGTATCTGGGTACCTTTGACAATCATTTTTCCACGATCGGGTTAATTGGGATGAATGAAGTGGGATTGAATGCAAAATGGCTGAAAAAAGATCTGACACATCCTGAAACCCAGCAGTTTACCAAAGAGGTACTGAACCATATGCGGGAGCGGCTGGCGGATTATCAGGAGAAATACGGAGACCTTTACAATCTGGAAGCTACCCCGGCTGAATCCACCACATACCGTCTGGCCAAGCATGACAAGCATCATTATCCGGGTATTATCACGGCAGGCAAAGAAGGGGATACGCCTTACTATACTAACAGCTCCCATCTTCCGGTGGACTATACCGCAGACATTTTTGACGCTTTGGATATTCAGGATGAGCTTCAGACACTGTATACCTCCGGCACGGTATTTCATGCATTTCTGGGAGAGAAGCTCCCGGATTGGCAGGCGGCTGCCAGCCTGGTAAAGAAGATAGCAGAGAATTACAAGCTTCCTTACTATACGATGTCTCCAACCTATTCCATCTGTGAGGAGCACGGCTATATAACCGGAGAACACTTTACTTGTCCGATTTGCGGCAGGAAAGCGGAAGTGTACAGCCGTATTACCGGGTACTATCGTCCGGTACAGAACTGGAATGACGGAAAGACCCAGGAATACAAGAACCGAAAGCTGTATGAGCCTGAGAATTCCTGCCTTCGGAGGGTACATACCAATATCGTTACGATCTCGGGGGATGATGTGAGAATAGAAGCTCCCGGCAGCGTGAAGTATCTGTTTACCACCAAGACTTGCCCCAACTGCGCTATGGCAAAGGAGATGCTGGCAGGAGAGCAGTATGTATTGATCGACGCTGAGGAGAATATGGAGCTGGCCCAAAAATTTGGCGTGATGCAGGCGCCGACTCTGGTTGTGGTGGAGGAAAAGAAAGCAGAAAAATATGTGAATGCTTCCAATATTCAGAAATATGTGGAGAGAAAATTATAACATGAACAAAACAGTAATATTCAGGGGTTGTCGTTTTAAAAATAGGAATGAAGCCGTCAAGGCTCCATTTTTACGATACCTCGGTGCAGAAGTGGAATATGCCCCTGCATATTTGGGGGGACTCGTAATTACAAACGGGAGAAATACACATGTTTAGTGTCATAATCCCCACGTACAACTGTGAAAAAACGATCAGGCACGTACTGGATTCCGTAAGACGGCAGACGCGTTTTGATCTGGTGGAAGAAATTATTGTGCTCAACGACGGTTCCACTGACCGCACCGGAAAAATCGTGGAAGATTATAGGGTCCGTCATCCGGATATGCCCATTCTATATTTTCATCACAAGAATCACGGAGTTTCTTATACCAGAAACAGGGGGATCCGCGCAGCAAAAGCAGAATGGATCGCTTTGCTGGATGGGGATGATGTTTGGATGGAACAGAAATTGGAACGGCAGGCACAGATTCTGGCACAGTATCCGGACATCTGTTTTCTGGGTGCAATGGAGCCACTAAAAATCCTTGTGAGAAGACGCCATGGACTATGTAAAATGTCAGCTGCCGATCTCTGCCTGCGCAGTTTTACGCCTACCCCTTCCGTCGTCTTCAAAAAGTCCGCCGGAGAAGCATTGGGCTTATTTGATGAAAGACGGCAGTTCGCTGAGGATGAACAATTTTTCCAGCGTTTCTTGTTGTATGACAGTTATTACATGCTGGCAGAGAAATTAGTTCAAATTTCCATTCAGAAAAAATACGATGGGGAAAGCGGCCTTTCCTCCCACTTAAGAGAATGCAGCAGGGGCAGGGATAAAAATATCATAGAATTATACCGCATGGGGCTGATTGGCAAGCCCTTTATGGCTGCTATGCTTCTATTCAGCCAGATGAAATTTTGCAGGAGATGGCTCATCCGGTCGGCCCACAGATGCACTGCCAAACTACATGTATGAAGTACGATATCATTATTCCCATTTACAATATCCAGCAGGATCTGGAAAAATGTTTAAACAGCATACTGCGTCAGACTTACGGCAATTTCCGCGCGATCATGGTGGACGACGGTTCTACCGATCAAAGCTCCTTCATTGCAAAAAGCTTTGCCGCAAAAGATTCCCGTTTTGAATATTATAGGAAAGAAAACGGCGGCCTTTCCGATGCCAGAAATTATGGAATCGCAAAAGCGTCCTCGGAATATCTTCTATTTGTGGACGGGGATGATTTTCTTGAGGAACGGGCGCTTTCTGTAATCGATGGGGAACTCTCTAAGCATCCGGTGGATGTTCTGGAATTTAACGGATGGATTGTAGAGCATGAAGAGAAGATCGGACGTGTGAATTGCAATTATATTGATGCAGGCAAGGTGAAAACCGGCAAAGATTACATGTTAGATAATGTAAAAGCAAGGCTGATGGTTTCCGTCGTCTGGCTCAAGGCCGTCCGGCGCAGTCTGATTTTAGAACACCGCCATTATTTTGCAAAAGGTATGCTCCATGAAGACGAGCTTTGGACGCCTAAGCTCTACCTGCTGGCAGATACGGTGATCTATATAGACGACTGTCTGTACAATTATGTCCAGCGGGAGGGCTCCATTATGCATCGCGCCAACAAAGAGGAAAACGTACGCCATGCAAAGAAAATCTTTTTTCAGTTGGAGAATTATTACCGAAGCCTTGGTTTCACCAGACGCCAGCGCAATATCCTGACAAGCTACTTGGCCCGGCAGATGATCAGCATCTGCCAATTGTCTGAAAAAGAAGGCATGACGCGCCAGGATAAGAAATTTATCCTGCGGAATGCCCGGGATATCAAAAGCATTGGAAAAATGATATTGTACTTTGTTTTCCCAAGACGGTATCTTGCTGTAAGCGAACGCATGAAAAAGATGATAAAATATTAGAGGTTCTTCTATGATTCCAAAAAAAATACATTATTTCTGGGTTGGCGGCAATCCCATGCCTGAAAAGAATAAAGCCTGCGTCGAAAGCTGGAAAAAGTTCTGTCCGGATTATGAGATCATCCAATGGGATGAATCCAACTATGATTTCTCCGTATGCACTTATATGTCCCAGGCCTATGAGGCCAAGCTTTGGGGCTTTGTTCCTGATTATGCCAGGCTGGATATTATTTACCGGGAAGGCGGGATTTACCTGGACACAGATGTGGAATTGCTGCGAAGCCCGGATCCTCTCTTAAGCTGCAAAGCTTTTCTGGGCTTTGAAAACCAGACGTCCGTAGCGCCAGGATTAGGGTTTGGCGCGGAGCCTGGAAATGAGATGTTGAAACAGATGCGGGATTTGTATCATACACTTTCTTTTTACGATAAAAACGGTACGCCAAATATCATACCTTCCCCCGTATACGCCACAGAATTTTTGGAATCCTATGGCTTAAAGCTCAATGGAAAACAACAGTCTGTGCATGGAATTGACATATTCCCCGCTGAATATTTTGCACCTCTTTGCTATACGGACAACCGGTTGAGAATCACACAAAATACTTACAGCATCCATTGGTATCATGCCTCCTGGCATACTCCGGAACAGAAGAAACAAACCAGGCGGGTTCAGAGAGTGAACCGGATATTTGGCCATCGCCTGGGCAGGATCATCAACAGGGGCTGTTCCGTCATTTTGAGAGTGAAGCGGCGTGTTTTTGGAAAAAAGTAAGTTCAAGTTCTCATAAGTTCTGATGGAAAACGGTGGGAGTACGGGAAAGAAACCAGAAACAATAGAGCGGTACTTTCTGGCTTGAAAACGGGAAGTTCTTATTATGTATGCGTTCGCGGAGTTATTCAAGATGCCAAAACTGGGGAAAGGACGTCGTATGGCCCTTATTCTGAAATATTAGAATGTGTTACGGCACCAGGGAAGGTAAGTAATATAAGAAAGACGGCTTCTACCGCCACAAGCATGAAGTAATTGAAAGGGAAATCGCTGAAAAAAGGAACGACTGTTCGTGCAATTGATGGCAGTAGGCCAGAGACAAGGGGCTGCAGGGAAATGGGCAGCCTCTTATAATAGCATGGGTTTTGTCATTTTATAGATACTTTCATGACTATCACAAAACTTTACAATCAGAGGAAAAACAGAGCCAGAAGCTATTTTGGAGTATTACTGGTTCTAGGATAACGCTCTATGCGTTCCGTTCTGCTTTCAACCGGTTTATTTCTTCCAAGGAAAGTCCTGAAATATTCGCAATTTCTTCAAGCAAATATTTTCCAGCCTCTAACATTCGGATGACTGTCACCTTTTTTTCTTCCTGAATTCCTTCTTTCAGGGATTCATTTCTCATATCCTCCATGATGCGGCACATCTCACTCACTCCCTTCGGATTTTCTTTCAGATACCGTGTCCGGTCTGCCATCAGTTCAAAATGCATATCGGATGCCTGCGTACAATTAAAATCATGCATGAGTTTTCCAAGACTGGATTCTCCCCGGTACTCCCCATTTACATATAGAATATGTTCTCCATCTCCAAAAGATTTACCTGTGTCAAGGTTCATCCGCTCAATATGATAGACGGGTTTGCCTTTTTCGTAAAAATCTTTCTCGATGATGAAAATCGTATAAGTGTCTGGCAGTTCTATAAATTCCTGCCCGGAATGAAGGTTCTCTACATCCATGACGCTGGAATGGTATCTTGCCCTGTGGGGGTTGGCCCCTTTTTCCTGTCTTTGGATTTCCAGATCGTATCGTTTACCAGATGAATCTATACCATATGCGTCCAGGCAGATAGACCGTGCGCCGGCCAGCCGTTTCATATCCTTTTGTGTTTCGCAGTCGGTGATGGTCTATTCCTACCTGCCTTTCCGTTCAGTTTCGTAGTTCCATACTACCATAAACCTCCTGATTTTACAAGCTGGGGCCAGAGCGCGTTTCTTATAAGGAAACATGATATGATTGCCCAACGGCTTGCCACGGGGTATTTTATAGTATCTTTCTGTTATACCTATGGTAGAAAATGAAACCAAAAATTATTATTTTTTTCTTAAATTGTGAAAATTTTGTGAAAAACATAATAGACATATTTGAACCTAAGTGCTAAAATAGAGAATACAAAAATGAGCGTTAAGAACGTTAGGAAAGGAATGAGTGCTATGAGAACACGAAAAGTATTTAACAGAGTAGCAAGTCTCATGCTTGCGGTAGTGATGATGGTAGGCATCTTTTCAGCTGTATCACCGCAGCAGGCGGAAGCGGCGGCAAAAACAAAAAGCTTTAAGTCTACGGGGACATCATCAGTGACTATTAAAGATTCTGAATGTTACAGCAAAAGCGGAAAAAGAAATGTACATTGGATCAAGTTTAAAGCGGGCGTTACAGGATATGTTACTATAACAATGACGGATGCATCTAAGGATTATTCTTACTCTGCCGGATATGTTACTTTTTGCAATAGTAAAAAAGGTGCGATAGGTCAAAAGAAAGAATATTGGCAGACGAATTCTTCCTATAATCTTCGGAAAACAAAGACTTATGGCATAAGGAAAAACAAGACATATTATTTCAGGGTTGAATGTGCGGCAGGCGCAAAGTTGAAGGCAACTGTAAAATCTGTAAAAAAGTCTACGGCAAATACCAAAGCCAAAGCCAAAAGTTTATGGAAGAAGAAACAGGTTTCAGGCATCATGGTTGCAGGAGAGAGTAAAGCTGATTGGTATAAAATTAAATTGACTAAGAGTCAAATTTTGAAATTAACTTATTCTGCAAAAACAAATGGTGAGAATGACTATGCTGGGATCAAGGTATCTTTCTATAAGAGCAATGGAAAGCTGTTTATGAACAATGGCCCCACAAATCGTTCGGTAGACTGGGTGTCTCCGTTGAATCCCAGCAGCTGGATGAGATTTTATCGTACCGTTAATTACTCGCAGAAGATTGGGATTCCAGCTGGCACATATTATGTAAAGGTAGAACGTTATGATAAGTATTCTTCTGGATACTATACCTTAAAATGGCAGTAAGCTTTGTAAATAATGCAGGACACATCGGGGACTGCCTTGTGTCCTGCATTTTTAATTTATTTGAAAGGGGGAGACAATATGAAAAAACTTAGAATGTATGTCTTTGGAATCATAGCTTCCATGCTTTTCACTTGTTTATTCTTAGGTGTTCAAGTAAAAGCGTCGTCGCCATCTCAGATTACAGGCTTAAAACAGACTAATTCCAGTACAAACAGCGTCAGTTTGGAATGGAATGCATTGCTGGAGAATAATGCATATTATCAGGTTGATATAAGCCAGGATGGAAAACGGTGGGTTACCAAAAAAGAGAAGGAGTATGCCAATCGTACTACAATTTACTCCCTGAACACCGGAAGTTCTTACTATGTACGTGTTCGCGGATTTATCCAAGATAAGGATGAAAAGTTCTATGGCCCTTATTCTGCCACAACGGAGTGCGTAACATCTCCCAAAGGGGATACAGAATATGTAAGAAAGATAGGTTCTACCACCACAAGCATGAAATTAAATTGGAAGGCTGTGCCCGGCGCGAATGCATACATTATAAAGTACCGTAAGGCCAGTGGGTCGAGCAATACTGAAAAATCAGTACGTTCAACAAATACCACTGTAACGTTAAAGAAATTGTCTGCATCTGCAACGTATCATGTGACTGTTTATGGCGTAAGAAAAACAAAGAATGGGAAATATTATACAGAAGCCAGCTATAGTTCCAGCAAGAGTGTTTATGGCCTTGGGGTAACCCCTGGCAAAGTGACAGGGGTAGAGTGCGATTATTTTTTCCAGACGCTTAAACAGATTTCCGTGAAGTACAAAAAGCTTCCCAGCGCAGAGGGATATAAGGTAGAAGTATGGACTGCAAATAAGAAAAAAGACACTAAAATAGCGACAGTGTCAGGAAGCTCCCTTGGAGCAGATATAGCCAAGTCTGTATTTGGCAAGCACAATATGATCAAAATCCGTGTCTGTGCGTATACCGAGAATTATAACGGCAAGAAAGTATACGGGAAATGGTCGGCCTGGAAATATGTATGTCCCCAGCCCGACGTGACAAATATCAAAAAAAGCGGCAGTGGGCTGACCCTTACTTGGGATAAGATTTCTGGAGCGAACCGATATGAAGTATATGCTTCCACGAAGAAGAATTCTGGTTATAAAAAAGTAAAAACAACTACAGGTACACGGTTTACACTGACCAGTTTTAATAAGAAGCCATTGAAAAAAGGAAAAACGTATTATTTCTACGTAGTCGCTTATAAAAAAGTCGGGAGCAAATATTATTCCGGAGAAGCAGGAAATGCACATTACTGCTGGGGTAAAAAATTTCAATAATTATTATTGATTATTGCCGGGGAGCCGGACGCTGAATCAACTGACTACTTTGCTTGAGGAATGTCTCACGTAATACCTGTAAAAAGACTGGGATGGCGGCATGCCAAAACACCTGCCATCCCAGCCTTTTTATGCCGGCATTCTTAGGATTGCCAAAAACATAAAATCGACAGAGGATTCTTACATATCTAATTACGACATGTTCTTTTTTCAAATATTACACAAGACTATAAATTTTGACTGATTTATAAATATTTTATGCAAAGACCTAAGAAACCGCTGCATTTTCCTATTGTATTTTCACCGCCGAAGTGCTATAATATGTAAAACTAAATAAGAACAGTCGGTGCCGTTATCTGAGACAAGATAACGGGTAAAAGGGAAACAGGTGAGAATCCTGTACGATCTCGTCACTGTAAGCAAGGAGTGTAAAACCCGTGTTGGACACAGCCACTGAACCTTCGGGAAGGCGGTTTTGCATGATGATCTGCAAGTCAGGAAACCTGCCGCCTGTTGGTACGGGAATGTAGATTCCAGATCACGAGTAATTGGTTGTACCGTAGGAAGCCGGCTGCCGGCTTCTCCATATCGCCTTTTACTTCATCGGTAGAAGGTTTTTTTATTTACCGATGAAGGGTTTCTTTGTGTTCCCGTGCTTTGGCTTTGGAACTATACAGGGCATATCGTATACCACGCCTTTCAGGCGGGCAATTAGGATATGGTCAAAAAAGGAGGACAAGGAAATGAAACTGAAAAAGATTGTAATGCTGCTTGCAGGAGCCGGATTGATTGCGGCTTTGGCAGCCGGATGTGGAAACGCCCCGGCAGGAGGGGATGCGGCTACAGGCCAATCCCAGGAGAGCCAGCAGGAGGAATCCAAGGACAGCCAGGAACCGGCCGAAGAACCAGGGGAAGCTCCAGATTCCAAAGAGGAATCCGAGGACAGCCAGGAATCGGCGGAAGAACCAAAAGACAGCCAAGAACCGGAAGGTGAAGGAGAAGCAGAAGGTGAGGAAGAAGAAAACTACGAGACAGGCGACGCTTCCTTAGATGATCCCCGGAACCAGGATGAGATAGGTGAGAATGAACTGTTGGCCGTAAGCTTTGGAACCAGCTACAATGATAACCGCCGCCTGACCATTGGAGCCATCGAGGGCGCTTTAGAGAGCGCATTTCCCGATTACTCTGTCAGACGGGGATTTACCAGCCAGATTATTATCGACCATGTGAAGAAACGGGATGGAGAAGTGATCGATAATGTCACGGAGGCATTAGACCGGGCGGTGGCAAACGGGGTGAGGAAGCTGGTGGTTCAGCCTACGCATTTGATGGATGGATTTGAGTACAATGACCTGGTAGAAGAGGTGGCAGGCTATGCAGATTCCTTCGAACAATTGGCGGTAGGAAAGCCGCTGCTTACCAGCGAGGAGGACTTTCAGGCAGTGATGAAAGCCATTACGGAAGCCACGGCGCAATACGATGACGGCGAGACGGCGATCTGCTTTATGGGCCATGGTACAGAAGCAGATTCAAATCAGGTATATGCTAAGATGCAGGAAGTATTGAAAGAAGCAGGATTTGAACATTATTATGTAGGTACGGTAGAAGCAAGCCCGTCTCTGGAAGATGTTCTGGCAGCCGTAAAGGCTGGGGAATATAAAAGAGTGGTGCTCCGCCCATTGATGGTAGTTGCGGGAGACCATGCCAACAATGATATGGCTGGAGAAGAAGAGGATACCTGGAAGACGGCCTTTGAAAGCGCCGGCTATGAAGTAGAATGCGTCGTAGAAGGACTTGGCGGTTTAGAAGCAATCCAGCAGCTTTTTGTAGCGCATGCCCAGGCAGCGGCGGACAGCCTGTCTGGCAGCGGGGAATAAGTGAAAGACGGCCCGTAGCGTACGGGCCGTTTTCAGCAGATTAGGTGGTAGAAAAGATGAAGAAAGCGAGTATATTGGGAATTGCTGCGTTTCTGGCAGCGGCACAGTTGTTTACAGGCTGCAGCAGCCAGCAGGCGGAAGAAGGCCAAGAAGCATCCGGACAGGAGACGAGGCAAGAAGAGTCTCCCGGAACAAAATCCACAGATGGAGAAGAAACAGGGCAGCAGCCAGTGCAATCAGAGGATCAGGTGGCAGAAGGTCAAGTAGCTTCCGCAGAAGAAATGGCAGAGCCGTTGGAAGTGCTGGAAGAAGGGATGACTCCTATTCCCGGAACCCAGGTGAAAGACGGAACATATGAAATAGCGGTAGATTCCAGTTCTAAAATGTTCCGCATCACCCATTGTAGCCTCACAGTAGAAAGTGGGAAGATGACGGCTGTAATGACCATGGGAGGCACCGGATACTTGAAGGTTTTTATGGGAACCGGAGAAGAAGCAGTCTCATCTTCGGAGTCAGACTACATCCCCTTTGTGGAGAATGAAGAGGGAGCCCATACCTATCAGGTTCCTGTGGAGGCATTGGACGCAGCGATCCCATGCACTGCTTTTAGTAAAAATAAAGAAAAATGGTATGACAGAACGCTGGTATTTCGAGCAGATTCCCTTCCCTCCGACGCTTTTGCAGAAGGAACGGTGACAACGCCTGAGACCTTGCAGCTAACGGACGGCCAATATACGGTAGAAGTAACCTTAGGCGGCGGTTCCGGCAAGGCAATGGTAGAATCTCCGGCTCCCATGCGCATTGAGAACGGCCAAGCATATGTGACGATTACCTTCGGAAGTCCCAACTACGATTATATGAAAGTCAAAGAAGAAACGTATCTGCCTGTGAATACCTCCGGCAATTCTGCCTTTGAAATCCCGGTGGAAGGATTTGACCGGAATCTGGATGTCATTGCAGACACCATCGCCATGAGCGAGCCCCATGAGATTTCCTATACCCTGAATTTTAATTCTGCTTCCATCAAGGAGGAACCATGAGAAAACAAAGAACTATTTGGCTCCTGCTCCTTGCGGCTGCATTCCTCCTGTGTGTTCCGGGATGCGGGGGAACGAAAGACACAGAAGCCGGGGAGGAAGCTGCAGATGACGATCAGGGTCAGGCTTTGCAATGGTCCGATCTGAAATTGGACCAGTCCATGGAGCTAGACTATGCAGAGCAGTTTTCCGTTGATTATGATCAGGATGGATATGCGCTTCTTACGATTACGGATACCGGACGCTTTCTGGTGGTGCCTGATGGAGGGGAAATTCCCCTGGGGCTGCCGGAGGATCTGGTGGTTTTACAGCAGCCCTTAGACCATATTTATCTGGTGGCCACCTCCGCCATGGATTTGTTCCGGGAGCTTTCGGCCGTTGATGCGATCCGTCTCTCCGGCACAGACGTATCCGGCTGGTATATTGAGGAGGCAAGGCAGGCGCTGGAACATGGAGATATGGTATACGCCGGAAAATACAATGCTCCCGATTACGAATTGATTTTAGCCGAAGGCTGTGATCTGGCGGTAGAATCCACGATGATTTACCATTCTCCCGAAGTGAAAGAGCAGTTGGAGGAGTTTGGAATTCCGGTGTTGGTGGAACGTTCCAGCTATGAGAGCCATCCCCTGGGCAGGGTGGAATGGTTAAAGCTTTATGGCGTACTGCTGGGAAAAGAAGAACTGGCTCAGGAGAGCTTCCGGAAGCTGGAGGATTCCTTGGCAGAAGTATTTTCCAAAGAGAATACAAATAGAACAGTGGCTTTTTTCCATATCAATTCCAACGGGGTTGTCAATGTGCGCAAATCAGGGGACTATGTGGCAAAAATGATAGAACTGGCCGGGGGGAAGTACATTTTTCAGGATCTGGGGGATGATAACGCCTTGTCCACGATGAATATGGAGATGGAAAGTTTTTATGCCCAGGCCAAAGATGCAGATTATATCATCTACAACAGCGCCATCGACGGAGAACTGGAAACCATAGAAGAGCTTCTGAATAAAAGCGGCCTGCTGGCAGATTTTAAAGCAGTGAAGGAAGGAAATGTCTGGTGTACTCAGAAAAATGTGTTCCAGGAAAGCACCGGGATCGGAGATTTGATCCTGGATATCCACAAGATTGTGAACCAAGAAGATCAGGATGTATTGGAACTGAGATATCTGAATAAGCTGCAGTAGGGAGAAGGGTTATGAAAAAAAAGGTTTATTTGCGATATTGGGTTTCGTTTTTGCTGCTGCTTGTGCTGCTGGTTCTTCTGGTGCTGTGGAATGTGAATTCCGGCAGCGTGTCATTATCCCCCAGGGAGATTGTGAGGATTCTTCTCAACCGGGAAGGAGAAGATACGGCGGTTCATATTATATGGGATATCCGGCTCCCCCGGATTTTGGCGGCCATTATTTTAGGAGGCGCCTTGTCCGTGTCCGGCTTTTTGCTGCAGACTTTTTTTGGAAATCCCATTGCAGGGCCTTTTGTACTGGGAATCTCCTCTGGGGCAAAGCTGGTGGTGTCTTTGGTCATGATTTTTCTGTTGGGGCGGGGGATTTTGGTGGGTTCCGGTACGATGATCTTAGCAGCTTTTTTGGGAGCCATGATTTCCATGGGGTTTGTACTGGCGGTATCCCACCGGGTAAAACGGATGTCCATGCTGGTGATCTGCGGCGTAATGATTGGCTATATCTGTTCTGCTGTGACAGATTTTCTCATTACCTTCGCCGATGACTCCAATATTGTAAATCTCCATAACTGGTCCCTGGGAAGCTTTTCCGGAATGAATTGGGAAAATGTCTCCTTGATGGCGGCGGTGGTTTTTGTAACGCTTTTGGCGGTATTCTTTTTGTCAAAACCAATCGGCGCTTATCAGCTGGGGGAGGGCTACGCCCGGAATATGGGAGTGAATATCAAGCTGTTTCGATTGGCGTTAATTTTATTGTCCAGCATCTTGTCCGCCTGCGTGACAGCCTTTGCAGGACCCATTTCCTTTGTGGGAATCGCAGTGCCCCATCTTGTGAAGAGCCTGTTGAAAACCGCAAAGCCTATACTGGTGATCCCCGCCTGCTTTTTGGGAGGCGGAGTCTTCTGCCTGTTTTGCGATTTGGTGGCAAGGACTGTCTTTGCGCCCACCGAGCTTAGCATCAGTTCCGTGACAGCCGTGCTGGGGGCTCCGGTGGTAATCTATATGATGGTACGAAGGCAAGGGAAAAACATATAAAGGGAGGGGACGCCCGGGAAAAGGGGAGAGAAACAGACGCAAATGGTCTGCTGCTTTTTCCGGTTTCGAGATTAAGAATTCCTAAAATTCCTGATTTTTGCTAAGGACAAAACGAACCTCCACAAACTCGCTTTGCTCAGACAGTGTGGATGTTCGTTTTAACGCAAAAATCAGGGATTTAAGGACTTCTAAATCTCTGCAAAGTCAAAATCTGCAGACCATTTGCGTCTGTTTCTCTCCCCTTTTCCCGGGCTGTGCATCTCGGGTCCGGAACTAATTGATATTGGCTGTGAATGGTAATGTACAGAGGCGGACAGATGAAGGAATTTTATATTTATACCCAAAATATGACGGTAGGATACGGCAGGCAGCCGTTGATTGAACAGATAGAGATACGGCTTAAGAGGGGAGAGATTTTAACGCTGATCGGCCCCAATGGAGCCGGAAAGTCTACCATATTAAAGAGTATTACCAGACAGCTTTCTCTCCTTGGAGGAACGGTATACTTGGATGGAATCTCTATGGCGGAAATGTCTGGACGGGAGATGGCAAGGAAATTGGCGGTGGTGATGACCGAGCGGATTCGTCCGGAGCTTATGACATGCGAGGATGTGGTGGCGGCCGGCCGGTATCCGTATACCGGAAGGCTTGGTATCTTGGGAGAAGAAGACTGGAAAAAAGTCCATGAAGCCATGGATTTGGTACATGCTTTAGATCTGGCAGACCGGGATTTTTCCCAAATCAGCGATGGCCAGAGGCAGCGCATCCTTTTGGCAAGGGCTATTTGCCAGGAACCAGAAGCGATCGTGCTGGACGAACCCACTTCCTTTTTGGATATCCGCCATAAGCTGGAGCTTCTGACGATTTTAAAGGAGATGGTGAAAAAGAGGCGCCTGGCGGTAGTTCTGTCGCTGCATGAGCTGGATCTGGCCCAGAAGATATCCGATCAAGTCGTCTGCGTCCATGGAAATGTCATTGAAAAATATGGTGCGCCGGAGGAAATTTTTTCAGATTCCTATATGGAAGAATTATACGAAATGACCCGGGGAAGCTATAATGCTGCGTTTGGATGCCTGGAGATGGAACCGGCCCAGGGAAATCCGAAGGTATTTGTGATTGGCGGCGGCGGATGGGGAATTCCGGTGTACCGGAAGCTTCAGAGGGAGGGAATACCCTTTGCGGCAGGAGTCCTCCAGGAAAACGACGTGGATTACCCGGTGGCAAAAGCTTTGGCCAGCCGTGTAATTGTGGAAAAAGCCTTTGAACCAATCAGTGAGGAATCATATCTCCAGGCGAAAGAAGTCCTGGAATCTTGTGAAAAAGCGCTCTGCCCGCTCCCAGTGTTTGGGGCTATGAATGAGGGAAATAAAAAGCTGAAAGAATTGGCGTTGGAACGGGGAATATTACTTGATAATCCAGGAAAAAATACATATAATGAGAGGTAGCTTCCGGTTCTGGAAATGATTGGAATATGTTTGTTTCAGGCAGAGGAGCAATACAGGATATGGAGTATGGAGGTTATGATGAATATCAGAGAAAAGCTGGAAAAAATCTGCTGCAACAACATTGCGGCCTGTACGGACAGACAGTTGTACGAAGGATTGCTGCACATTGTAAAAAAGATGGCCAAAGAAAGAGAAGATGGGAAAGAGGCCAAAACATCCAAGAAGAAAGTATACTATATCTCAGCAGAATTTTTGATTGGAAAACTCCTTTCCAACAACTTGATCAACCTTGGGATTTATGAGGAAGTAAAGGAGACTTTGGCCCAATACGGCAAGGATATTGCAAAGATAGAAGAGCTGGAGCCGGAGCCCTCTTTAGGAAACGGGGGCCTGGGACGGCTGGCAGCTTGCTTTCTGGATTCCATGGCGACCCTTGGCATGGAGGGAGACGGCATCGGCCTGAATTACCATTTCGGGCTCTTTTTGCAGAAATTTAAAAACCGTCTCCAGCAGGAAGAAATCAATCCCTGGATGGAGGAGGCTGGCTGGCTTACCAGGACAGAGGTCACCTACCCCGTTTCATTCGGTGGATTTACCGTAAATTCCAGAATGTATGATCTGGATGTGATTGGGTATGAGAACCGCACCAATAAGCTGCATTTGTTTGATATTGAGACGGTGGACGAGACTCTGGTGACAGAGGGCATTGATTTTGATAAAGAAGACATCCGAAAGAACCTGACGCTGTTTTTGTATCCGGATGACAGTGATGACAATGGCCGCCGCCTTCGGGTATATCAGCAGTATTTTATGGTGAGCAATGGGGCGCGGCTGATTCTGGAGGAATGCCGGCAGCGGGGAAGCAATTTTTATGACTTGCCGGAGTATGCCGCAATCCAGATTAACGACACCCATCCCAGCATGGTGATCCCGGAGCTGATCCGACTGTTGATGGAAGAGGGCATCCGTATGGAAAAGGCCATAGATATCGTTTCCAAAACATGCGCCTATACGAATCATACGATTTTGGCGGAAGCTCTGGAAAAATGGCCTATGGAATACCTGAACCAGGTGGTTCCCCAGTTAATGCCCATTATCCGGGAGCTGGATACCAGAGCGAAAGAGGTAAGCAACGATCCTGCCGTCGCCATTATTGATGAAAAACACCTGGTTCATATGGCTCATATGGATATCCATTACGGTTACAGTGTCAATGGCGTGGCATATCTCCACACGGAGATTTTGAAAAATAATGAACTTCATCCGTTTTATCAGCTTTATCCGGAGAAGTTCAACAATAAGACCAATGGCGTGACCTTCCGCCGCTGGCTGATGTATTGCAATCAAGGATTGAGTCAGTATCTGGACAGCCAGATTGGCCAGGGCTGGCACAAGGACGCCGATCAATTAGAGAAGCTTCTGGCGTATCAGGATGATGAACATGTTCTGAAAAAGCTTCTGGATATTAAGAAAGAAAATAAACGGGCGCTGGCGGCTTATTTGAAAGCAACCCAGAATGTGGATATTGATACGGACTCTATTTTTGATATTCAGGTAAAACGTCTCCACGAATACAAACGCCAGCAGTTGAACGCTCTTTATATCATTCATAAATATCTGGAGATCAAGGGAGGAAAACATCCCGCTACCCCCATTACGGCAATCTTTGGGGCAAAAGCGGCGCCGGCATATATCATTGCCAAGGATATTATCCATTTGATCCTTTGCCTGCAGGAGGTCATCAATAACGACCCGGAAGTTTCTCCATACCTGAAGGTCGTTATGGTGGAAAATTACAATGTCACCAAAGCGGAAAAGCTGATTCCGGCCTGCGATATCTCCGAGCAGATTTCCCTGGCCTCCAAAGAAGCCAGCGGCACCGGCAACATGAAGTTCATGTTAAATGGAGCCGTAACCTTAGGAACCATGGATGGCGCTAATGTGGAGATTGAAGAATTGGTAGGCCGGGAGAATATTTATATTTTTGGAGAAAGCTCAGATATTGTGATCCGGCATTATGCAAATGCAGATTATGTGTCCAGAGATTACTATGAAAAAGATAAGGATATCCAAAAAGCAGTGGACTTTATTGTAAGCGATCCGATGATGAAGGCAGGCTGCCGGGAGAATTTGGAACATTTGCATCGGGAGCTGCTGAATAAAGACTGGTTTATGACCTTGTTAGACTTTAAGTCCTACACAGCCAAGAAAGAGGAAGCGCTTAAGGACTATGAAGACCGGATGGCATGGGCCAAAAAGATGCTGGTGAATACGGCAAAAGCCGGATTTTTCTCCTCAGACCGGACGATCGCGGAATATAACCGGGATATCTGGAAGGCATAAGAAAGATCAGAGATTGGCACAGGAGCAGGAATGAATACAGGATTGGAAGGAAACTACGTACTCAAACAAAATAAAAAACTTGCTCTTGGCTACACCACCGGAAGCTGCAGCGCTGCGGCTGCGAAAGCCGCAGCGAAGATGCTTTTTACTGGAGAACGCCAGGACTTCGTGGACTTGATGACACCTAAGGGAATCCTGCTCCATTTAGAAGTTTTAGAGCAGGAGTTCACCCAGGAGGCTGCCCGATGTGCCGTCAAAAAAGACGCCGGAGACGACCCGGATGTGACCAATGGCGTACTGGTGTATGCCAGGGTCAGCCGGGGAAGACCAAAGGAAATTATGCGAAAGCATAATATGAATTCGGCGTACATATATATCCTGGGAGGGGTCGGTGTAGGACGGGTGACAAAGCCGGGATTGGAACAAGATGTGGGAGAGGCGGCCATCAACCAGGTTCCAAGAAGGATGATTCGGGAAGCGGTTGTACAAGTTTGTGAAGAACAGGGATATGGCGGGGATATCACGGTGGAAATCTCTATTCCCGAAGGAGTAGAGCTGGCAAAGAAAACCTTCAACCCCAGGCTGGGCATAGAAGGCGGGATTTCCGTGCTGGGAACCAGCGGGATTGTGGAGCCTATGAGCGAGGCGGCTCTGATCGAAACCATCCGGATGGAAATGCAGATGAAAAAAAATAACGGGGCAGCATATTTACTGGCTGCTCCGGGAAATTACGGAATGGCATATCTGTCAGCCCATGCTTCCTTTTCTCTGGAACAGGCAGTAAAATACAGCAATTATGTGGGAGAATTGATCGACTTTGGGGTGGAGATGGGCTTTTCCGGGATTCTGATGGTGAGCCATATCGGAAAACTGATCAAGGTTGCCGGAGGCATTATGAACACCCATTCCAGAAATGGAGACGCCCGGATGGAGCTGCTGGCGGCCAATGCGCTGTTGGCAGGAGCCGAAAGGGAGACGCTTATAAAAATCTTGGAGGCGATAACTACCGACGAGGGGCTGGCGATCCTAAAGCGGGAAGGACTTTTAGAAATGACCATGAAGCATGTGATGGAAAAGGTACATGGATATCTGGATCACAGAGCCTATGGGCATCTTCGTATCGGCGTCATTGCTTTTTCCAATGAATGGGGAGAGCTGGGACAGGCGGGCCCGGTGGAGGAATTGACAAAGGCGTTGGCGGAGGAAGGAAACATATAGAAGGAATAAGGAGAATAAGCATGTACGGAACATTGTATGGAGTTGGAATCGGCCCGGGGGACCCGGAGCTTTTGACTTTAAAGGCGGTGCGGGTGATTCAGGAAAGCCCTGTGATCGCAGTACCGGGAAAGGTAAAGGAGGATACGGTTGCTTACCAGATTGTCAAGCAGGCGATTCCGTCCCTTGGAGAAAAAGAATGTCTGGAAGTATATATGCCCATGACGAAGGATCCAGGGGAGCTGGAAGAAAGCCACCAGGCAGGCGCCCGGAAGGTGGCCGCTTGTCTGCAGGAAGGAAAAAATGTAGCTTTTTTGACCTTGGGGGATCCCACCGTATATGCGACATATATTTATATCCATCAACGACTGAAGGAACAGGGATATGCCACGGAGATCATCAATGGCATCACCTCCTTTTGCGCGGCCGCGGCCCGGCTTGACATGGGACTGGTGGAAAAAGAAGAAATGCTTCATGTGATCCCGGCCTCCTATCAGATTGAAGAGGCGTTAAAGCTTCCGGGCGTCAAGGTATTGATGAAGGCCGGAAAACAAATGCCCCGTGTCAAGGAACAGTTGAAAAAACTGGATTGTGATGTGTCAATGGTGGAAAACTGCGGCATGGAGCAGGAACGTGTCTATTATGGAGCGGAGGAGATTCCGGAGGACGCCGGTTATTATTCCCTGCTGATTGTCAAATAGGAGGAGCGTCATGGTACATTTTGTAGGGGCGGGGCCCGGTGCGCCGGATTTGATCACAGTTCGGGGACAGCGTCTGCTGGCGGAGGCAGACGTGATCATTTACGCAGGCTCCCTGGTAAATCCCCAGCTTTTAGAAGGAAAAAAGAAAGAATGCCAGGTATACAACAGCGCCGTTATGACGCTGGAAGAAGTGCTGGCGGTCATGGAGGAAGCAGAAGAACAAGGGAAAACAACGGTGCGGCTGCATACCGGAGATCCCTGTATCTACGGAGCCATCCGAGAGCAGATGGATGCCCTGGACGAAAAAGGGATCGCTTATGATACTTGTCCTGGGGTCAGCGCCTTCTGCGGGGCTGCTTCTGCTTTAAACTTGGAATATACACTGCCGGACGTATCCCAAAGTGTGATCATTACAAGGATGGCCGGGCGGACGCCGGTTCCTGAGCAAGAAGAGATTGCTTCCCTGGCGTCCCACCAGGCGACCATGGTGGTATTTTTAAGCGCCGGGCTGTTGGAGCAGCTCAGTGAGCGTCTGGTGGCGGGAGGATATTCCAAAGATACTCCGGCCGCTATCGTCTATAAAGCCACCTGGCCGGAGGAGGAAACATACCTTTGCACCGTAGGAACACTGGCAGAGACGGCAGAAAAGCATAAGATCACCAAAACAGCCTTGATGATCATCGGGAAAGCGGTGACTCACAGCCATTACGCCCGCAGTGATTTGTATCATCCGGCATTTTCCACGGAATTTCGGGAATCATCCCAGTAGGGAGGCGCCAAGGTGCAAAAGGAATACATATCCCAAAAGCGTCTGGCGGTGGTATCCTTTACCCCGGGAGGAAAGGAGCAGGCCGAAAGAGTGCAAAAGCAGCTTGCAGCGCCCTTGGAGGATACACTTTGGGAGGTTATGCATGTGCATAAACCAAAACCCCTAAAAGAATGGTGCAGGCGACAATTTGAAGGAGCAGAAGGGATTCTGTTTATCGGCGCCATGGGCATCGCCGTCCGTACCATCGCCCCCTTTTTGGAAAGCAAGACGAAGGACCCGGCGGTACTGGTGATGGATGAAAAAGGCGGTTTTGTGATTTCCGTATTGTCCGGCCATATTGGCGGGGGAAATGAGCTGGCCCGGCTTTTGGCCCGGCGTCTTGGTGCGGTTCCGGTTATTACCACCGCTTCCGACGTCAATAAAAAAATCGCTCTGGATGTATTTGCGCAGAAAAACGGGCTGCATATCTGTGATATGCAAAGGATCAAGGAAGCGGAGGCCGCGATCCTGGAAGGAAAGAGGCTGCATTTTTACTGTGAGGGACAGGTAAATGGATACTTGCCCCGGGAATTGTCCGCTTCTTATGAAGAAGCTGATTTCTCTATCCGGGTGTCCCCCTATCTTTCAGGCGATGACACAGTGGAAGCCACAGACGGCAGGCCCCGGGAAGTGTGGTTGATCCCGAAAGCATTTGTCTTGGGGATTGGATGCCGGAAGGGGAAAACAGCAAAGGAAATTAGTGCGGCAGTAAAAGAGGAATTGTTCCGGCGGCGGATCTCTTTGGAAAGCCTTTACGCAGCCGCCACCATAGATTTGAAGCAGGAGGAAGAAGGGCTGTTGGAATTCTTGGGCGGCCTTCGGCTTCCACTTACTTGTTATACGGCCGAGGAATTGAGGCAGGCGCCGGGCGTCTACGCCGCGTCTTCTTTTGTAGCTTCCGTTACAGGCGTGGACAATGTGTGTGAACGGGCGGCCGTATGCAAAGTCCGGGAAGAGGATCCCCAAAAACAAAAAGAAGAATGCCTGGCGGTTCCGAAAATAAAAAAAGACGGAATTACCATAGCCCTGGCCCAGAGAGAATGGAGTGTAGAATTTGAGTAAAATATACGTAGTAGGCATTGGTCCCGGAGAATATGAACAGATGACCATCAAAGCCGCCCGGGTATTGGAAACATGCGATACCATTGTAGGATATACCGTTTATGTGGATTTGGTGAAGGAGCATTTTCCAGGTAAAGAATTTTTGGTCACTCCCATGACACAGGAAGTAAAACGCTGCCGTATGGCTTTTGAAGAAGCCCAAAAAGGGAAAACCGTCGCCATGATCTGCAGCGGAGATGCAGGAGTTTACGGTATGAGCGGCCTGATGCTCACCATAGGGGAGGAGTACCCCCAGATTCCGGTGGAGATTGTTTCCGGCGTGACGGCTGCCATTGGCGGAGCGTCGGTGCTGGGAGCCCCTCTAATCCATGATTTTGCATTGATCAGCTTAAGCGATCTGCTGACCCCCTGGGACAAGATTGAGAAGCGGCTGGCGGCGGCAGCCCAGGCGGATTTTGTAATTTGCCTCTACAATCCTTCCAGCAAAAAACGGGCGGATTATCTGAAACGGGCCTGCGACATAATTTTGAAATACCAGCCCGGGGAGCTGGTGTGCGGTACGGTTACCAAGATCGGCAGAGCTGGGGAAGATAGGAAGCTGTATACCTTACAGGAGCTTCGAGAGGCAGAGACAGATATGTTTACCACCGTGTTTATCGGCAATTCCCAGACGAAGGTAATCAATGGACGCATGGTAACTCCCAGAGGATACCGGATGGGAGAATCATTGGATGTATCTGAAAAAGGGTAACGGTGAAGACGAAGGCAGGCTGTTACGAAAAAGGGTAACGGTGAAGACGAAGGCAGGCTGTTACAAAAAAGGGGATAGACAATGGAAGGGATACTGATATTTGCCGGAACGAAAGAAGGGCGGCTGCTGGCGGAACATCTCTGCCGCCAGAAAAAGCCGGTACATATTTCCGTGGCTACGGAATATGGCAAGGAGGTACTTCCCAGGATGAAGGGGCTGGTAGTCCATCAGGGAAGGCTAAACAGGCCGGAAATGGAAGAGCTGCTGAAAGCGGGAGAGTGGGAAGCTGTGATTGACGCCACCCACCCTTATGCCCGGGAAGTTTCCGTAAACCTTCAGGACGCCTGCGAAGCCACAGGAAAAGCGTATTTGAGATTGCTGCGGGAGCTTTCCGGGGAAGAGGAGGGCGGCAGGTGTTTTTATGCAAATGCAGAACAAGGAGCAGCTCCTGGGCGTTATTATGTGGATACCAAGGAAGAAGCGGCATCATTTTTAAATAAGACAGCGGGAAATATCCTGCTGACCACAGGAAGCAAGGAATTAAAGGACTATATCAGGCTCATCGACGATACCTCCAGAATCTTTGCCAGGATCCTGCCGGATGGGGATACGGTGAACCAGTGCCGGGAATGGGGCCTGGAGGGAAGGCAGATCATCTGTATGCAGGGGCCCTTTTCGGCGGAGCTGAATGAGGCGATGTTAAAGCAGCTGGACGCCAAATACCTGGTGACTAAAGAGACCGGAGACGTGGGCGGATTTTCTGCAAAGCTTGCGGGAGCTAAGGCGGCGGGGGCAAAGGCTGTCATTATCCGCAGGCCCAGAGAGACGGAGGGGTATTCCCTGAAGGAGCTTTTGGAGCATCTGAAACTGCCCCCCATGGAGCAGGAGCGCTTTTCTCCCAAAGAATCCCCCGGCCTTCAGAGAATTTTCCTTCTCGGCATCGGTATGGGAGACGTATCCGGCATGACCGGGGAGGCTGTAAAAGCCTGTGAATGCGCAGATGTGATTCTGGGGGCCGGACGGATGCTAACGGCGTTATCCTGTTTTGGAAAGCCCATGGAGGATATGTATGACCCTTATGAAATTTTGGAATTCATAAAGAGCCATCCCGAGTATGGAACGATCGTGGCGGCATTTTCCGGGGATATTGGGTTTTACAGCGGGACCAAAAAGCTGTTGGAGCTATTGGAAAAAGAGCCATGCCAGGTGGAATTAATCTGCGGAATTTCTACCGTGGCCTATGCCGCTGCAAAGCTTCATATGCCCTGGCAGGATATGAAGCTTGTGAGCATCCATGGAAGATGTCAGAACTTGATTGGGGCGGTGCGCACCCATGAAAAAGTGTTTGCCCTGGCAGGAAAACAGCAAAGCGTCCGGGAAGCGGCCAAGTCCTTGATAGAATACGGGCTTTCTCACGTAACCATGCATGTGGCCGCGCAGCTCAGTTATCCGGAGGAAGAGATTGTAACAGGAATTCCAGAGGATTTTCTTTCTTATCATAAAGAAGGGCTGTCGGTGCTTGTACTGGAAAATCCCCTGGCCCGAGAGACGGCTGTAACCCATGGCCTCAAGGATGCATGCTTTCAAAGAGGCAGTGCGCCGATGACAAAGGAAGAGGTACGCAGCATCTCTCTTTCTAAGCTGATGCTCCCAAAAGACGCCTTGGTGTATGACATTGGCGCGGGAACCGGCTCCATTGGGATTGAATGCGCCCTGCAGGCCGTTTGGGGCACGGTCTATGCCATTGAAAAAAAGGAAGCGGCCCTGTCCCTTCTTACAGAAAATGCCCGCAGATTGGGAGCGGCGAATCTGATTGCGGTTCCAGGAACTGCGCCTGAGGCGCTGAAAGACCTGCCTGCTCCGACCCATGCCTTTATTGGAGGCAGCAGCGGCAATCTGGAAAAAATCGTAAGCCTTTTGCTGGATAAAAATCCCCGGGTGCGCATTGTGATAAACGCCATATCCTTGGAAACGGTGGCGGAGGCCTCAGAGCTTCTGGAAGCCTATGATTTTCATGAAAGTGAAATTGTTCAGGTTTCTGTGGCAAAAAGCAGGATGCTGGGAGGATATCATATGATGACGGGACAAAATCCGGTGTACATTTTTACCATGTCAAACCAGGACGGCGGAAAGGAGTTTTCATGAAAGCCCCTAGAATTCTGCTGGCTGCGCCCTCCAGCGGAAGCGGAAAAACCTTAGTAACCTGCGGGATTTTAAAGTCTCTTTTGAACCGGGGTATCACCGTATCCTCCTTTAAGTGCGGGCCGGACTATATTGACCCCATGTTCCACGGCCAGGTGCTGGGGATATCGTCCAAGAATCTGGATACGTTTTTTACAGATGAAACTGCCACCCGGTATCTATTGGGGAAGGAAGCCCGGCATTCTCAGCTTTCTGTCATGGAAGGGGTTATGGGCTATTACGACGGTATTGCGGGAACCAGTACCCAGGCTTCCGCTTACGATCTGGCCAGGGTGACGGATACGCCGGTGATATTGATCGTAGACGCCAGAGGCATGAGCGTGTCCATAACGGCTCAGATCAAGGGATTTTTGGACTATCGACCTGACAGCAGGATAGCAGGGGCAATTTTAAACCGCTTAAGCGCCGGACTCTATCCCAGAGTTAAAGAGCAGATAGAAAGGGAACTTCCCATAAAGGTGTTGGGCTATGTTCCGGAGGCAAAAGAATATGTCATTGAAAGCCGCCATTTGGGATTGGTAACGCCAGATACTATAACGGATTTGAAGGAGCGGATTCAGGGACTGGCCAGAGTGCTGGAAGAAACGGTGGATTTAGATTTACTGTTGTCTGTTGCCGGAGGGACGAGGGAACTGGACTTGATACCGCCTTCGATTCCCCATTTGGAAGAGAGCCAAGAGGGGGTAAGAATCGGGATTGCCAAGGACGAAGCGTTTTGCTTTATGTACCGGGACAATCTGGAGCTGATGGCGGAGATGGGAGCCAAATTGCGCTATTTTTCCCCTGTGCATGATACCCGCCTGCCCAGGGATCTGGATGGAATGATTTTTTACGGAGGATATCCGGAACTGTATGCAAAGCAGCTTTCGGAAAATCGCACCATGCTTGCGGATATCCGGGAGGCTATTCGGCAGGGAGTTCCTTACCTGGCAGAGTGCGGCGGTTTTATGTACCTTCATGATGATATGGAAGATATGGAAGGGATTCGTCATCGTATGGTGGGAGCCATAGAAGGGACGGCATATCGTACCGAGCGTCTGGGAAGATTTGGATATGTGACGCTGGAAGCCGGGAAGGATCAAGTATTGGGAAAAAAGGGTGAAACAATCAAGGCCCATGAGTTTCATTACTTTGATAGTACCAATAACGGAGCAGATTTCCATGCCCGAAAGCCTCTGGCTAAGCGGGAATGGGACTGCATCCATGGGGACGGGCGGCGGGCGGCGGGATTCCCCCATCTTTATTACTACTCCAACCCGGAGATGATTTTTCATTTTTTGCAGGTATGTGCGGAAAGGGGCAGATAAATGCTTCAGGAGACCATTCGCCGGATTCTTCCGGCAGATGACAGAGCGAAGAAAGCGTGTCAAAAGCACTGGGATAACATTGCCAAGCCCTTAAGGAGCCTGGGCAGGCTGGAAGAATATGTGGTTCAGCTTGCGGGAATCGGGCGGACGGAGCGTGTCGCCCTGGGCAAAAAGGCCCTTGTAATCATGTGCGCCGATAACGGCGTGGTGGAGGAAGGAGTTACCCAGTCCGGCCAGGAGGTTACGGCCATTGTGGCGGAGAATTTCCTGGATGTAAAGTCTTGCGCCGCCATTATGTGCAAGGATACGGGAACGGATATTTTTCCCATTGATATCGGTATGGCTGTGGATACTCCCCGGGTGGAGAAACGAAAAGTGGCCTACGGAACGAAAAATTTGGCCAAGGAGCCTGCCATGACCCGCGAAGAGGCTGTACGGGCCATTGAGACGGGAATTCAACTGGCAGGGGAATTGAAAGAAAAAGGATATGGTATTTTGGCCACCGGAGAGATGGGCATCGGGAACACTACCACCAGCAGCGCCTTGGTTTCCGCGCTATTGGATATCCCGCCGGAGCAGGTTACCGGACGGGGCGCGGGATTGTCCACAGAAGGGCTGCGCCGGAAAGTAGATGTGATTCGCCGGGGGATAGCCCTGCATAAACCCAACCCCAAAGATCCCGTAGACGTGCTATCCAAAGTAGGAGGCTTTGATATTGCAGGTCTTACAGGCGTATTCTTGGGGGGAGCCGCCAATCGCATTCCGGTGGTAATGGATGGATTTATTTCCGCGGCCGCAGCTCTTTTGGCGGTGCGCCTTTGTCCCGCAGCTTCTGACTATATCCTGGCTTCCCATGTGTCCAAAGAACCTGCCGGAACCCTTTTACTGGACGTCCTGGAGAAGAAGCCTGCCCTCACCTGTGATATGTGCCTGGGAGAAGGAACCGGGGCGGTGGCCGTATTTCCTCTGTTGGAAATGGGGTTGCATATCTATCATGATATGAGTACCTTTGACGAGACGGATATTGAGACTTATGTGCCTTTGGATTAAACGGCAATCATAAAGGAGTAGATATGGTTTTACTTATCATAGGAGGAAGCGGAAGCGGAAAATCGGCCTATGCAGAACAAAGAGCCGTAGAGCTTGGGAAATCCTCTCCAGACTCCGGCGGAGCTTTATACTATCTGGCCACTATGGAAGTACGGGATCAGGAAAGCCGCCGCCGCATAAGCCGCCACCGCAACATGCGAAAGGACAAAAAGTTCCATACCATCGAATGCCAGACCCACCTGGAAGAGATATCCCCAAACCCCGGAGACACCCTTCTTCTGGAATGCATTTCCAACCTTACCGCAAACGAAATGTACAGTCCCAATGGCCGGAAAACCAACATCGCAGAACAGATCCTGGCAGGAATTCAAAAGCTGGCAAAAGAGTCAAAAAACCTAATTATCGTAGGAAACAACGTGTTCGAAGACGGTGGGAACTATGACACCTCCACCCAGGAATACATCTCACAGATGGCCAAAATCCAAAATGAAACGGCAAAACTGGCGGATGAGGTGGTAGAAGTAGTCTGCGGGATTCCACTGTTTGTGAAGACAGCGGATTAAAAAGTATATATTCTGCCACCTCACGCGGCAGCTTTCCACCCGCTATGTTTCGATCCCCAGGCAATTTCAGCGGCCCTTCCTCTAAGCAAACATGTAAGGGCGCATTTAGCGGAGGCAAAATCCACTGCTTACGGAGACTTAGGGGCGAAGGCTATCCTGAGCCCCTTAGCCGCAGTTAGCAGTTAGTTTGCCGCAGTGTTGCCCGCGTTTGCGTGAGGAAGGGCCGCCGGAATTGCCGTCCGCATCCAAACAAAGCCCCTCCCAAAATAGCCAAAATAGAAAGGACCCCCTCATGAAACTCATTAACAGCTTCCTCATCGCTTTCTCCATGTATTCCAAAATCCCCATGCCGAAAGCAGACTGGGAGAAAGAAAACATGAAATATGTTATGTGCTTTTTTCCATGGGTTGGCGCAGTGATCGGCGCCCTGTTCACCCTATGGGGAAGCTTGGGGAGCCTTCTTCCAATAAGCCATACGCTGTATATAATCCTGCTGCTTCTCATCCCGGTGACAGTCACAGGAGGAATTCATCTGGACGGCCTGATGGATACCGCAGACGCCATAAGCTCCTGGCAGCCAAGAGAACGGCGGCTGGAAATCCTCAAAGATCCCCATACAGGAGCCTTCGGCGTAATGGCCTGCGTCGTTTACTTTTTTATATACTACGGATTCCTGACGGAACTTTCCGTGAAACAGATTCCCTTGGTATCCTTCGGCTTCTTTTTGTCCCGGGCCCTCAGCGGTTATGCAATCGCGTCATTTCCTTGCGCCAAAGACAGCGGGCTTGCAGCCACCTTTTCCCAGGGAGCAGATAAAAAACGTGCCAAACTGCTGCTGCTCATTCAAATCATAGCCTGTGGGGCCCTTATGATCCTAAAATCTCCCCTGGCCGGAACCACAGCCGTAAGCGCAGCCCTCCTGTGCTTTCTTGCCTATTACCACATGGCAAAAAAGAAATTCGGCGGCATCACCGGGGACTTGGCAGGATGGTTCCTCCAACTATGCGAACTATGTATTTTGGCAGGCGTAGTGGCGGTTCAGACAGCAGAGAAATTCTTATAAAACGTTGCCCGCGTTTACGTGAGGAAGGGCTGTCCCAAATTGCCGTGCGTATCCAACTATCCTTAGCAGAGGGAGAAAAAACAACTATGATCCTAATCACCGGCGGCGCCCATCAAGGAAAACTGAATTTTGCCAAAACACTGGCAGCAAAATCTTTTGAGGAAACCATACTTCTGGATGGAGAACACCTGACGGAAGAAACTTCGGTCAAAGCAGCCATCATTTCCCGCTTCCATCTCTATATACGCATCTTGCTGACGAAGGGACATCCGGTAAAAGAGGAAGTGAAACGTTTTCTCGCCCAAAACCCCGATGTCATTCTTACGGTAACGGAATTAGGCTGCGGCATTGTGCCTATGGACGCCTTTGACCGACAATACCGTGAGACCGTGGGACGTATCTGCTGTATGCTGGCCGAGGAGGCCCAGGCCGTGTATCGGGTGACCTGCGGCATCGGTATAAAAATCAAGTAAGGGGAAACGCCATGTATGCGATAGAAACGACCATAGCCCTGATATTGGGCTTTTTGCTGGATTTGATTTTGGGAGATCCCAGGGGGTGGTATCATCCCATTGTCACCATTGGGAAGCTAATTGGCAAGATGGAAGACTGCCTGCACAAGATGTTTCCCAAGACAAAACAAGGAGAACTTTTTGGAGGCGTATGTCTTGTGATCATAGTAACGGCATTATCTACTGCCGTGCCCATCGCTATTTCCTTTTTATGCTTTCGCCTGCATCCGGCTGCAGGGATAGCGGCAGAGACCGTGATGTGTTATTATATTCTTGCGACAAAGTCTTTAAAAACAGAGAGCATGAAGGTGGCCGACGCCTTAACGGCGGAAGGTCTTGAAGCGGGAAGAGGCGCGGTGTCTATGATTGTAGGAAGAGATACCAGCAGGCTGGATGAAGATGGCGTAGTCCGGGCGGCAGTAGAGACTGTGGCGGAAAATGCTTCCGACGGTGTGATCGCTCCGATGATCTATATGGCGATTGGCGGGCCGGCATTGGGATTTTTCTATAAGTCCATCAATACGATGGATTCTATGGTGGGCTACCGGAATGAGAAATACCAGTATTTCGGGCGGACGGCGGCCAAATTGGACGATGTGGTAAATTATCTTCCCGCCCGGCTTTGCGCATGGTTTATGATCGGCGGCGCCTGGCTGGGAGGCTTTTCGGGAACAGGTGCCTGGCGTGTTTACAAGAGAGATAAAAGAAAGCATGACAGTCCCAATTCCGCCCAGACGGAGGCAGTGATGGCCGGAGCATTAAACGTGCGGCTGGCGGGAGACGCCTGGTATTTTGGAGTAAAGCATGAAAAACCTGTTATTGGGGATGATCTGCGTCCCATACAAGTGGAAGATATAAAAAGGGCGAATCGTCTTCTTTACAGAACCGCCTGGATTGGGCTGCTTGTCTGCTTGTTGATCAAGGGAATCCTGCTGTGGCTGTTTCAGTAAGGGATTGAAGATGAGATAAAAAAAGACGTATCTTTTTGGGAAAATACATGATAGAAAGCAGGAAAACAATGCATCAGCATGGAGGAGACATTTATAGTCACAAGAATGTGCTGGACTTTTCAGCAAATATAAATTTCAGAGGGATGCCAGAATCTGTAAAGGAAGCTGCCCGGGCAGGGGTGGATCATTGCATGCACTATCCGGATACGGCATGCAGAAAGCTGCGGGATGTGATTGCCCAAAGGGAGCAGGTAGAACCAGGGCAGGTGATCTGCGGAAACGGGGCGGCAGATTTAATTTTTTCTCTGGTACTGGCGCAAAAGCCCAGGGAGGCCTTGGTGACGGCCCCTGCATTTTTTGAATATGAACAGGCTTTGCGTACGGTGGGATGCGAGATCAAGTATCATTACCTGGAAGAATCGAAAGGTTTTTTGCTGCAAAGGGATATTTTAAAAGCAATTTCTCCAAAAACAGATCTGGTGTTTTTGTGTAATCCCAATAACCCCACCGGAATTTGTATTTCCCCGGAGCTTTTGAAAGAAATTTTAAAACGATGTGAGGAATGCAGAACGCTTCTGACGGTGGATGAATGTTTTCTGGATTTTTTGGAAAACGGGGAGTCTCTTTCCATGAAACAATATCTGTCGTCTGACAGGAACCTTTTTATTCTGAAAGCTTTTACTAAGATGTACGCTATGGCCGGGCTGCGTTTGGGTTATGGACTTTCCGATGATAGGGGTCTTCTGGAGCGGATACGGAATATGCGGCAGCCTTGGGGAGTATCCATACCTGCTCAGATGGCGGGGATTGCCGCCGCCAGGGAGATGGAGTTTGCAGCGGATAGCCGAAGGATCATACAAAAAGAACGAGAATATTTACAGGATAAAATGGAGCAAATGGGTTACCGGATCCTTGGGGGCGCAGCGAATTACCTTTTTTTCCAGGGGCCTTTAGATTTGTATAAGGTTTGTCTTGAAAAGGGAATTTTGATCCGGGACTGTGGGAATTATAAGGGATTAAAACCCGGCTGGTATCGGATCGCGGTAAAGAGTCGGGAGGAAAACCAGGAGTTGTTGGCCGCATTAGAGCAGGCGGCAAAGAGGAATACATAAATATCAGGAGGAGGAAGCCATGGCAAAAGCAATTATGATACAAGGGACCATGTCCAATGCGGGAAAGAGCCTGCTGGCGGCAGGGCTGTGCCGGATTTTCAAGCAAGACGGGTATCGGACGGCTCCGTTCAAATCACAGAATATGGCCCTGAATTCATTTATTACCAGAGAGGGGCTGGAAATGGGCCGGGCTCAGGTGATGCAGGCGGAGGCCGCGGGAATTGAACCGTCGGTTTTGATGAACCCTATTTTACTAAAGCCCACCAACGATCTTGGTTCCCAGGTCATTGTAAACGGGGAGGTTGTGGGAAACATGGCCGCCCGGGATTATTTTGCTTACAAAAAGAAATTAATTCCCGATGTAATGCGGGCATATGAGACATTGGCGGCGGAATATGATATGATAGTCCTGGAAGGAGCAGGCTCTCCGGCGGAGATCAACTTGAAGCAAGAGGACATTGTCAATATGGGTATGGCAAAAATGGCGAAAGCTCCGGTGCTTCTTGTAGGGGATATAGACCGGGGCGGCGTATTTGCCCAGTTGGCCGGAACCTTAATGCTCCTGGAGGAAGAAGAGCGGCGGATGGTCAAAGGCATGATCGTCAATAAGTTCCGGGGTGATCAGACCATATTGGATCCGGGGATTGCGCGGTTGGAGGAGCTGTGCCATGTTCCGGTGACCGGGGTGGTGCCTTATATGCATGTGGATTTGGAGGATGAGGACAGCCTGTCAGAACGCTTTGAGAAAAAAACAGAAGTTGCCCTGGTGGATATTGCGGTCGTCCGGCTGCCCAGGATCTCCAATTTTACGGATTTCAATGTGTTTGAACAGTTCTCCGGCGTCTCTTTGCGCTATGTGAAAAAAACTTCGGAGTTGAAGGAGCCGGATATGATCATTCTTCCCGGAACAAAGAATACCATGCAGGATCTGGCTTGGCTGCGTCAGTCGGGGCTGGAAGCGGCCATTTTGAAAGCAAAGGAAAACGGCGCTGTGATATTTGGCGTTTGCGGCGGCTATCAGATGCTGGGGGAGACCCTTGCCGATCCCAAAGGTGTGGAAGAAGGAGGCAGTATGCGGGGAATGGGCCTGCTTCCCATGGATACCATATTTGCCGGAGAGAAGACCCGCACCAGAGTGGAGGGAACCCTGAACAAGCTGGAAGGAACCCTGGCCGGGGTGTCCCACGCCCCCCTATATGGATATGAAATTCATATGGGGATGGATCGGATGAGAGGAAACTATATGCTGGCGGTGACCATGTTAAAGGATCCGGAGGAAGCAGGTTTAAAAAAATGCGACGGCGCTCAGGTAGGGAATGTATACGGCACTTATGTCCACGGGATTTTTGACAGCCCCCAAGTTTCCCAGGGGATTGTAAAAGCTTTGGCAAAAGCAAAAGGGGTAACCCTTACGGACTTAGAGACGATGGATTATCAGACATATAAAGAGAGCCAGTATGATCTTCTGGCAGATACATTGCGGAAGCATTTGGATATAAAACAAATATATCGGATGATGGAGGAAGGAATATGAAGGGTTTGATTCACATTTACGAAGGAGATGGAAAAGGCAAGACTAGCGCAGGGGTAGGATTAAGCGTCCGGTGCGCGGGGAGCGGCCAGAAGGTGCTGTATACCCAGTTTTTAAAAAGCGACAGCTCCAGCGAATTGAAGGTATTGGAGCAGATTCCGGGGATTACGGTACAGCGCTGCCAGAAGAATTTTGGTTTTACGTTCCAGATGACGCCGGAAGTAAAGGAACAGGCCAGGGCCTATTATACCCAGCACTTTCAAAAGATTACAAAATTAGCTGCAGAAGGAGGCTACCGTCTTCTGGTGATGGACGAGATGATTGCCTCCTATAACCTTGGTATGGTGATTCAAGAAGAGGTGGTGGAATTTTTAAAAAACAAGCCCGAAGAGTTAGAAGTGGTTCTAACAGGGCGGGATCCGGCGGAGGAATTGGTGGAGCTGGCGGATTATGTGTCCCGGATTGTAAAAATAAAGCATCCCTTTGACCAGGGAGTTCCAGCTCGTGTGGGAATCGAGATGTAATCAAGGTTCACAAGAAGGAAGGGAAAAGGACATGAAAACAGAATTGGAAAGAGTTCTTCCCATGGACATCGAAGCCAGAAGCTTTGGGATCATCACAGAAGAGCTGAAGGGAAAGGAATTCCCGGAGGAATATGGGCCGATCATCAAGCGAGTGATTCATACAACGGCGGATTTTGATTATGCGGATAACCTGTTTTTTTCAGAGGGAGTGCTAGAAAAAGCCTTGGACGCCATCCGAAAGGGCGCGGATATTGTAACGGATACCCAGATGGCGAAGGCAGGAATTAATAAGAAAGTGCTGGCAAAATTCGGCGGGCAGGTACATAACTTTATGGCGGATGAGGATGTGGCGGCTGCGGCCCGCGCCCAGGGTACTACCCGGGCGGCAGCCTGTATGGATAAGGCGGCAAAGCTGACAAAACCTTTGATTTTTGCCATTGGCAATGCGCCTACGGCTCTGGTGCGGCTGTATGAATTGATGCAGGAAGAGCTAATCAAGCCGGAGCTGATCATCGGAGTTCCCGTAGGATTTGTGAATGTGGTGCAGTCCAAGGAATTGATTCTTGCTACGGACGCGCCGTATATCGTTGCCAGAGGAAGAAAAGGCGGCAGTAACGTGGCGGCCGCCGTCTGCAACGCATTGTTGTATCTGCTGGATGAGACCAGAACGGGAAAATAGGCTGCCGTAAGCAGCTGCTATATGGGAAACAGATATGAGAATAGAAATGATAGGAATTGACCATACCAGGGCACCCTTGGATGTAAGACAGATATTTTCTTTTACAAAAAAGGCAATGAGCGAAGCCCTGGGATGGCTGAATGAACAGGAATATTTGTCCGGGGCGGTACTGTTATCCACCTGCAACCGCATGGAGCTTTGGCTGAGCCTGAAAGAGGCAAAGGCTCCGGGAGCCTATGAGCTGCTGTGTCAGTGCAGGAAGCTGGAAAGCGAGGAATACCGTTCCTATTTCCGATGCCGGGATGGAGCGGATGCAGTGCATCATCTGTTTCGGCTGGCCGGAGGGTTGGAATCCAAGATTGTGGGGGAAGACCAGGTGTTGGCTCAGGTAAAGGAGGCGGCGGCTTTTTCCAGAGAACACGGGTGTATGGACCAGGCATTGGAGGTGCTGTTTCGGATGGCAGTTACTGCCGGAAAGAAGATTAAGACCCAAGCACCCATACGAAGGGCCGATTATTCTGCAGCGCATCAGGCTTTGGAAGTATTAAAGGCCCAGGGGATTTGTATCAAGAACCGGAGGTGCCTTGTGATCGGCAATGGAGAGATGGGGCAGCTTGCCGCCTGCGCCCTTATGGAAGAGGGAGCCAAAGTGACCATGACGCTGCGCCAGTACCGCAGCGGTGGGGGCCGGGTTCCTGCCGGCTGCAGATGCATCAATTATAAGGATCGGTATGGGTGTTTTTCAGAATCCAGCCTGGTGGTGTCCGCCACGGCAAGCCCGAATTTTACCATTACCTGGGAGTCAGTGGCGGCGTTAGGGGAGCCGGAGGAAGAAAAGATATTGATTGATCTGGCCGTTCCCAGAGATATGGAACCCTCTGTGGGAGAGCTTCCTGGAATTCGTCTGTATGATATCGACTCCTTTCATTTGGAAGCCCAGCCTAAGGAGATGCGTCGGCAGATTCAGGCGGCGGAAGCCATTGCAGAAGAGATGGAAGGGGAATTTTTAAGCTGGGCCGCATGCCGGGAGCTGATTCCTAAGGTACAGCGTATCAGCCATCTTGCAGCTCAGGATGCCGTGTGGCGGACCGGGAAAGCCGTCAAGGAGCTGGGATTGTCCAAGACAGAGCAGGCGAATTTAGAACAGACGATGGAGAACGCCACCACAAAGGTGATTGGAAAGCTGATGTTTGAACTGCGGGATTCCTTGAATGTAGATACGTTCCGGGAATGCTTAGAGGCGCTGGAACAGGTATATCCCGCGTCCTGACCAGAGCGCGTTGGAGAGAAGGAGAAAGGCGAGAGTAAGATGGAAGATAACCCGGGATTTTTTCCGATTTTTATCAATCTCAAAGGAAAAACATGTATCCTCTACGGCGGAGGTGAGATTGCAGCCAGGCGGGCAGAAGGGTTGCTGCATTTCGGCGCCCGGGTGCGTGTGATCGCACCCCGGACGGGGGACGGGATAGAAAGGCTGAAAGAAGAGTATCCAAAGAGCCTTCAAGTGGAATATGCATGTTATCAGAAAGGAATTCCAGAAGGAGATTTCGTATTTTCCTGCACGGACGATGGGAAGGCGGACCGGGAAATCTACCAGGAATGCAAAGAACGGAAGATTCCTGTGAATATTGCGTCGGATCAGTCTTTGTGTGATTTTCTGTTTCCTGCTATCGCAGAAGGGGACGGCCTGGTGGTCGGCGTTTCCTCCGGGGGCAGGGACCACAAAAAAGTCAGGCAGTTTACCAGAAAGCTGCGGGAATGGATGGGAGGAGAAAAATGGAAGTAATCAGGCTGGGCACCAGGGAGAGTAAGCTTGCCATGGTGCAGACGCAGCAGGTACAGGCGTATTTGGAAAAGAACTGCCCCAAAATATCGGTGAGCATTGTGGCCATGAAGACCACAGGGGACCGGATCTTGGATCGTACGTTAGAACAAATCGGCGGCAAAGGGCTGTTTGTGAAGGAACTTGATCTGGCTTTGCGGGAAAAAAGAAGTGATCTGTCTGTTCACAGCTTAAAAGACGTACCCATGGAAGTCCCTGATGATCTTCCCTTGATCGGATTTTCTTCCAGGGAGGATCCAAGAGACGTGCTGGTGCTTCCAAAAGGAGCGGATAAACCTGACCGTACCAAGCCGTTGGGCTGTTCCAGCCGCCGCAGAATTCTCCAGCTTGCCCATGTGTTTCCAAATACCAATATCAAAAGTATCCGGGGCAATGTTTTAACACGTTTAGAAAAATTAGACCGTGGGGAGTATGGCGGCCTGATACTGGCGGCGGCCGGATTAAAGCGGCTGGGGCTTTCGGACCGCATTACCCGGTATTTTACAGTGGAAGAAATGATTCCGGCTGCAGGACAGGGAATCTTGGCGCTTCAGGGCAGGAAGGGAGAGGATTATTCCTGTCTGGCGGGATTTTTTGATCAGGAGAGTTTTTACGCTGCCCTTTGTGAGCGGGCGTTTGTACGCATCCTGGGAGGGGGATGTACAGCCCCCATTGCAGCTCATGCGCAGATTCAGGGAACCCAGATTACCCTTATGGGATTTTATTATGATGAAGAACTGGGAAAACAGATCACGGGAACCATTCAAGGCAGTGTGGCGGATGGGGAGCGTATCGGGATTACCCTTGCAACAAGACTGAAGGAACATGTAAAAGAGGTATAAGATATGGGAAAAGTATGGCTGGTGGGTGCAGGCCCCTGGGACGCGGGGCTTTTGACCCTCAAAGGAAAAGAAGTGTTAAGCAGGGCCCAGGTGGTGGTATACGACCGCCTGGTGGGGCCTGGTATTTTAAGTATGATTCCGGAAAATGCAGAATGCATTGACGTGGGAAAACAGGCGGGAAACCATACCATGCCCCAGGAGGAAATCAACCAGGTGCTCCTTCGGGAAGCATTGGCAGATCGGCGTGTGGTGCGCCTGAAAGGAGGGGATCCCTTCCTGTTTGGAAGAGGCGGGGAAGAACTGGAGCTTCTCTCCCGCCATGGGATTCCTTTTGAAATTGTACCGGGAGTGCCGTCGGCAATCTCGGTTCCAGCCTATAACGGAATTCCCGTGACTCATCGGGATCAAGTGTCCTCCCTTCATATCATTACGGGACATAAGAAAAAAGGAGAGCCGTATGACCTGGATTTTGACGCCCTGGTGCGGACAAAAGGGACGCTGGTATTTCTAATGGGTTCTGCCGCTCTTCCCGAAATCTGTAAGGGACTGCTTAACGCAGGCATGGATCCGGATATGCCTGCCGCTCTTTTGCAGCAGGGAACTATGGCGGGGCAGAAAAAATTGCTGTCCACGGTGTCCTTACTGGCTTCGGAAGCTGCCAAAAGTACGGTGGCTACCCCGGCGATCATCCTGGTGGGAAAGGTATGCAGTTATGGGGAAGCGTTTGGATGGTATGAAAAACTGCCCCTGTTCGGCAAACGGATTCTGGTGACCAGGCCCCGGGAACGCAGCGGCACTCTTGCCGGACGGCTGCGGGAACTGGGGGGAGAAGTGTTGGAGGCTCCGGCAATTTCCACGGTACTGACGCCGGATAAAGAGGACTTGCTGCGGGAACTGGAGCGGCTGGGGGAATATGACTGGATGGCCTTTACTTCCCCGGCGGGAGTGAATCTCTTTTTTGACGAACTAAGGGAGCAAAAAAAAGATATCCGAAGCATTGGACGGGCAAAGATTGCAGCCATTGGCCCCGGTACGGCAAAGGAATTGGAAAAACGGGGACTGAACGTGGATGCGATGCCAAACATCTATGATGGACAGGAGCTTGGAAAGCTGCTGGGACAGGTATTACAGGACAAAGAACGTCTCCTGATTCCCAGGGCAAGGAAGGGTAATCCCCAGTTAATCCAGGAGATCCGAAAACAGAAAGAAGTAGAAATCGTCGATTTGCCGATTTATGATACCGTATACGGCGTATTGGAACATCAGGGGGCTGTGGATGTGAAAGCCTGGTGCGAAAAAGGAGACAAAGTGATGGCGGTGTTTACCAGCGCCTCTACGGTGCGGGGCTTTGCGGCTTGTACCCAGGGAATGGATTATCGTTTGGTTCAGGCGTTGTGCATCGGAAAACAGACCAGAGCTCAGGCCGAGAAGCTGGGAATGGAGACGTTTACCTCAAAGGAAGCCACCATTGACAGCCTGGTGGAGCTGGCGGTAGAGGTTTCAGCCTGCAGCAGGAAAGATGGGAGCTGAACTGCTGCGTCGGTTTTATAACAATTTTCAAACACGCTCCGGGAAGGATGGAGACAGAAAGAAGGAATGGAAATGGAATTAAGCAGCAGGCCGCGTCGGCTGCGGTCAAATCCCAATTTGCGGAAAATGGTACGGGAGACCAGAATGGACAAATCCTCCCTGGTATACCCCATGTTTGTGGTGGAAGGAAGGAATATCAAAGAAGAGATTCCCTCTATGTACGGACAGTACCGCTATAGTGTGGATCGGATGGAGGAGAAGCTGACAGAGCTTATGGATGCAGGAGTAACAAATGTGATGCTGTTTGGCATTCCCGCCCATAAAGATGAAGCAGGAAGCGGCGCTTATGCCCAGGACGGCATTGTGCAGCAGGGGTTTCGCAAAGCGAAGGAGGTCTGTCCTCAAATGTATCTGATCGGGGATGTATGCATGTGTGAATATACCTCCCACGGTCATTGCGGAGTGCTGAGGGGCCAGGATGTGGATAATGATCAAACACTAAAGCTTCTGGCCAAAACGGCATTGTCCCAGGTGCAGGCCGGTGCAGATATGGTGGCCCCCTCGGATATGATGGATGGACGGGTAGGCGCGATCCGCCGTATGCTGGACGAAAATCATTATGAGAATATTCCTATTATGGCTTATTCCGTCAAGTTTGCTTCGTCCTTTTACGGCCCCTTTCGGGATGCTGCGGATTCCGCTCCGGCATTTGGCGACCGGAAAACGTACCAGATGGACTATCACAACCGTCGGGAAGCGATCAAAGAAGCTATGCTGGATGTGGCCGAAGGGGCAGATATTCTCATGGTGAAACCAGCGATGGCCTATGGGGATTTGATTCGTGAAGTGAAGGACCAAACGAACCTTCCCATGGCTTCTTACAGCGTCAGCGGAGAATACGCCATGGTGAAAACCACGGCGGCGGCGGGTTTTATCGATGAGAAACGTATTATGTGCGAAATGGCGGTAAGCGCATACCGGGCCGGAACAGATATTTATATCACGTATTTTGCCAAGGAACTGGCAAAGTGTATGGAAGAAGGAAAGATCGGCTGATACAGGAGGCGTCTTTTGGCAGCCGGGTGAAAGGAGCGGGAAATACATGCAGTCTAAAAATGAACGGCTTATGGAAGAAGCAATGCGTTACATTCCGGGAGGGGTAAATTCCCCGGTGCGGGCTTTTGGCTCTATCGGCTCCTGCCCCAGATTCATCAAACGGGGAGACAAAGCCCTAATCTGGGATGAAGAGGGGAAGGAATATATTGATTTTGTGGGTTCCTGGGGGCCTATGATTCTGGGTCATAATCATCCGGCAGTTTTAGAAGGTGTTACAGAAGCCTGCAAAAACGGCCTGAGTTTTGGCGCGGCTACGGCTGTGGAAATCGAAATGGCAAAACTGGTGTGTGAACTGGTTCCTTCCATAGAGATGGTGCGCATGGTGAATTCCGGTACGGAAGCGGTGATGAGCGCCATCCGGGCGGCAAGGGGCTATACCCGCAGAGATAAAATCATCAAATTCACTGGCTGCTATCATGGGCATTCCGATGGCCTTCTAGTAAAAGCCGGATCCGGGGTTATGACAGCCGGGGTGCCGGACAGCCTGGGAGTACCAAAGGGCTGCACAAAAGATACCTTATCAGCGGTGTATAACGATCTGGACAGTGTAAGAGAACATTTTATGCGTTGTGGAGAGGAGATTGCGGCTGTGATCGTGGAGCCCGTGGCGGCCAATATGGGCGTGGTGGAGCCGAAACCAGGTTTTTTGGAGGGACTGCGGGAAATCTGTGATGAATATGGTGCGCTTTTGATTTTTGATGAAGTGATCACCGGGTTTCGCTTAGGTGTTGACGGCGCCCAGGGATATTATGGAATCCGTCCGGATTTGACTACGTTTGGAAAGATTATCGGCGCGGGAATGCCGGTAGGGGCTTATGGGGGAAGAAGGGATATTATGGAGGTCGTGGCTCCCTTAGGAGGCGTCTATCAAGCTGGGACGTTAAGCGGAAACCCGGTGGCTATGGCTGCCGGGCTGGCCCAACTGACCGTCTTGAAGGAGAACCCCCAATATTATGGGGAATTGAATCAAAAGTCAGCCGTATTTTTTAAGCAGATACAGGAAACGGTCCGGGGCGCAGGCCTGCCTTGGCGGGTGAACCATGTAGGCTCTCTGGGATGTCTTTATTTCACCGGGCAGGAGGTCTTTGATTACGAGAGCGCCAAGACTTCTGATACAAAAGCATTTGGAAATTACTGCAACTATATGATCAATCGGGGCGTCTATTTGGCTCCGGCCCAGTTTGAAGCGATGTTTGTATCCATGGCTCATACGAAGGAACAACTGCGGCAGACGCTTGACGTGATGGAACAATATTTTTCAGAGCTGAAAAAAGGAGGAATGTCACTATGAAAATAGATATCAACGGGATCAATCATGTGGCGATCAGCGTGGCGGATTTTGAGGAAAGCATCGGCTGGTATCAGCGTGTGTTCGGCTTTGAGGTCTTGGACCGTTCCCAGATACCAGGCACTGGAATTCAGGTGGCCCATATGCAGGGGACCGGATTTTTATTGGAAATTTTCTGTGCGCCAAATTCCAATCCCCTTCCGCCGGAACGGAGGATTCCCAACCAGGATCTTTTGACTCAGGGGAATAAGCATTTTTCCTTCGGGGTCATGGACGCCCATCAGGCGAAAGAGGATATGGAGAAGATGGGTGTGGAGATTGCATTTGTAGCTGAGGTGGACGGAACCTATGGGGTGTTTATCCGGGATAATACTGGGAATTTGATTGAGATATTCGAAGAAGGTGATATTGGTTAGAATAAATATATGACAGGAAGTGTGCGCCTGCTGCCATGCGAGCAGCTTCTCCCAGATTGTTCCCAACGCTGATACATCCGGGTAAATCAGGGAAGTAGATACTATTGGTGGGGTACCATCCATCTTTGCGAAGCGCCTTTAGAATTTCTGTTACTATGAGCGGCTCCTGGGCCGTGAATAGTAACGATTTCTAGATAAAATTACGCTAGTGCCCTACTAAAAAAATTGACAAACAATGATAGTAATGGTAACTTAATAAAAAATAGAACTACTCCGAGCCAAAATACCTAAGGGCGCAGCTAAGGTATGAGGCCGTTTGCACAGGAACTCCCGATCATGTTACGGGAGAACATGCGCAAGCCGGGGTCTTAAGGGAAACTTTAAGGCCTTCCCTGTTGAAAAGGAGATGTCAGAGACGATAGGCAATGCTGCCTGTATTTTTGGTATCTGATATTTGTATGAAAAGGGACGGCAGGGAAGAACATGCCGTCCTTTTTGTGTACAGGCCCGGAGAGAGGAAAGATATTGCTCAGCGAGCAGGGAGCAAGATCCTCCCTGCCCTGTGGGATGGAAAGGGGAGTCATATATGGAACAAAAACAGTATCGTCATATCGGGGTATCCTTAGAACAAGCGAAAGCTTTGATGGAACAATACCTGCCTAAGGGGGAAAGATGTAAAGAACTTGTTGCGCTCCCAGAGGCGTTAGGGAGAATCGCAGCAGAGGACTACATATCACCGATTTTCCAGCCGCCGTTTCCACGTTCTCCCCTGGACGGATATGCAGTACGGTCTGATGATATCAAGGGAGCGTCCCGGGAACATCCGGCTGTGCTAACTGTAACGGAAGAGGTAGATGCGGGAGGTTATCCCTCGTCTGAACTTAGCCGGGGCAAGGCTGTTCGGATTATGACCGGAGCGCCCATTCCAGAGGGCGCAGACTGTATTGTAAAGCAGGAAGAGACAGATTACGGAGAAGAGGAAGTACAGATCTACCAAGAACATCCGGCATATGATAATTACTGTTACCGGGGGGAAGATTTTAAGAAGGGGGACTGCCTGGTGAAAAAAGGAACCCGGATTACTTATGTGGAATTGGGGCTTTTGGCTGGTATGGGCTATGATCAGGTATCGGTGTTTCAACGTCCGAAAGTCGCGGTTTTTGCCACCGGGGATGAGCTGACAGACCCAGGAAAGCCTCTTTTGCCGGGTAAAATCTATAATTCCAATCTATATCTGCTTATGGGGCGTATCCGGGAGATGGGAGGAGAGATTACTGCATCCGGCATAGTTCCAGACAACGAAGAGGAAGCAGCCAGAGTATTGAAAGCATCTATTACTAAGGCAGATTTGGTGGTAACCACAGGAGGAGTGTCCGTGGGGAAAAGAGATATCATCCATGGAGCTTTGGAGGTGTTGGGTGCAGAAAAAATATTTTGGAAGGTGCAGGTGAAGCCCGGGACGCCTACCGTGTTTTCCATTGCAGAGAGGACGCCTGTGATTTCCTTAAGCGGCAACCCCTTCGGGGCGGTGGCCAATCTAGAACTGCTGGTCAGCCCCCTGCTGCATAGCATGATGGGGGATCATTCCTTGCTGCCCAGAAGAAAGGCTGTTTTGGAGGATGGATTTCCGAAAGGCGGTAAGGTACGGAGAATTGTCCGGGGATACTATAGGGACGGTAAAGTATACCTTCCAAAAGGCCTTCATTCTTCCGGGGCCATCAGCTCTATGAGAGGCTGCAATTGCCTGTTGGATATCCCTTCGGGCAGCAAGGGATTGTCCAAAGGGGATACCGTGGAAGTGATTTTGATACTGGGAATGGAGGCCGGGATATGGAATTGACGGCAGGAATCCTGGCCGGAGGGAAAAGCTCCCGTATGGGACAAGACAAAGCCTTACTGAAGACAGAGGGTGAGACGTTCCTGGAACGCAGCCTAAAGCTTTTTGGCAGTATGGAGGAATTTGGAGAACTTCTTGTTTCAGCAGCAGAAAAAAAGGAATATGAAGAAATTTGCACCCGCGCCAGGAAACAGGTGGGAGCAGCCGGGAAACACGTTGGTCTGGCGCTGGATGGGCGTCAGGGGTACGGTCCCCTGGAAGGTGTGTATCGGCTGCTGCAAGCGTCCCAGAACGAGTGGGTGTTTGTGGCGGCAGTGGACATGCCCTGCATCAGCCGGGAGGCCGTCCGGTATATGCTTCGCTGTGAGAGGGAGGGAGCGCAGGCTGTTCTTCCTCAAACCCAGGGGAGAATACATCCTCTGTTCGGTCTCTATGCAAAAAGTACGATTCCTGCCATAGAAGAAATGTTCCGGCAGGAGGTTCATAAAATGGGGCGGATGCAGGAGTGGATTTCTGTAAAAAAAGTGGAGCTGTCAGAAGGCGGTCTTCCGGAAACGGTATTGTCCAATGTGAACACGCCCTTAGAATATGAAAAGATGTTACAGAGAGAAAAAGGAGGAAGTCATGAGAGTAGCGGTTATTACATCCAGTGATTCCGGGGCAGCCGGAATGCGGGAAGATAAAAGCGGCCCTTTGATTCGGGAAATTGTAACAGGGCTGGGAGGTCAGGTGGTGTCTTATACATTGCTGCCGGATGAACAGCGTCAGTTGGAGGACGCCATGAAATCCATTGCAGATTCTAAAGCGGCGGATCTGATTTTAACGACCGGAGGAACCGGCTGCTCCAAACGTGATCGTATGCCGGAAGCTACGGCGGCAGTTTCAGAGCGGAATGTTCCGGGAATCCCGGAAGCCATACGAGCTTATAGTATGCAGTTTACCGGACGGGCAATGTTAAGCCGGGGGGCGGCAGGCATCCGAAAAGAAACGATGATTGTAAACCTTCCGGGAAGCCCGAAGGCAATTCGGGAGGTTTTGGAGTATATTTATCCCCATCTGGAGCATGGCGTGGAGATATTAACCGGAGCCGCTTCCGATTGCGCAAGAGAACACAGCCATGGATAAAACCTTAGAGAAAAATGAGAATAAGACGGCGAGAAAGTTCCTTTCTATAGAAAAACTGAGATGGAGGCAGGATGGGCCCCCTTTGCTTGCCGTCTGCGGTAAAAAAAATTCGGGAAAAACGACATACCTGGAGCAGGTTGTCCATAAGCTGGCCCAAATGGGGGTGAAAGCTGCAGTTATCAAACACGACGGCCATGAATTTTTGGGAGATGTGCCGGGTACGGACAGCTTTCGCATGTATCAGGCTGGGGCGGAAGGTACTGCTGTCTTTTCAGAAAGGCAAGTATTAATCCATAAACGAATCCATACCACATTACAGGAGGTGACGGAATCATTTTTGGATGCAGATTTGATCTTGGCGGAGGGGTTGAAAGAACTGCCGGTTCCCAAGCTGGAAATCATCCGGGAAGGAATCGGACAAGAACCCTGTTCCAATCCCAAGGGACGGATCGGTATTATTACGGATCGGAAAGATTACTTCAAATGCTGCGGGGATGATTCGACAAACCAAGGAACCCCCGGGGAGATGATACTGGATTTGAATTGCCCCGAAGAGCTGGCCAGGATGCTGCGGGAATGTCTGAAGGGCCGGCAGGCCGCGCATGGGAAGACTGCCGTTTGACAAAAGGAAATAGATAACGTACATAGAATAAGAAGAGGAAAAACAATGGGAAAAATTATTGCAGTTTGTACAAGTCCCCGGAAGGGAACGCAAAAGACAAATATACATGAGGCGGAGCTGATTCAGGAATATGGCCTGAAAGGAGACGCCCACGCAGGAAAATGGCACAGGCAGGTAAGTCTTTTGTCCTATGAACAATTTGAGGAATTCAAGAAACAGGGCGCCCCTATTGAATACGGAGCATTCGGGGAAAATCTTCTGGTGGAAGGATATGATTTTAAAAGCTTTCCGGTGGGAACAAGATTTAAATGCAATGACGTAATTTTGGAGATGACTCAGATTGGCAAGGAATGTCATCATGGATGCGCCATTCGCCAGACCATGGGAGACTGCATTATGCCCCGGGAAGGAGTATTTGCCCGGGTACTTCAAGGAGGAACCATCCGGGAAGGAGATGAAATGGCGCTGATGCCCAAATTCACTCATTTTGATGAAGAAGGGAACGCCTTTATGGTAGATGTGGGAGAAAAGGCAGATACGGACAGGACTGCTGTTGCGGCAGGAACCATTGCCATGAGCCGGGAGTGCTTTGAAATGGTAAAAGAGGGAAACATGAAAAAAGGAGATGTGCTGGGCGTAGCCCGGATTGCCGGAATTATGGCGGCCAAAAAGACGGCGGAGCTGATCCCTCTGTGCCATATGCTGCATCTGAGCCAGGTAGAAATCCAATTTGAGTTACAGGAAGCGGTTTTTTCCATTGAAGCCCGGTGTACTGCGAAGACAGTAGATAAGACCGGTGTGGAGATGGAAGCGTTGACCGGGGTCCATGTTGCCCTTTTAACCATTTACGATATGTGCAAGGCCGTTGACCGGGGCATGCATATGGACAATATACGCCTGCTTTCCAAATCCGGTGGGAAAAGCGGTCTGTGGGAGGCGCCAGAATGCAGGACAAGTACGGAAGAATCATAGATTATATGCGGATTTCTATTACGGACCGATGCAATCTCAGATGCCGGTATTGTATGCCAGAAGGAATCCGCTTTATTCCTATGGAAGAAATACTCACCTATGAACAAATCCTGGTGATATGCCGCCAGGCGGCGGCTCTTGGCATAACAAAATATAAAATTACCGGAGGAGAACCTTTGGTCCGCAGGGGATGTTCCGAATTGATATCCAAACTGAAACAGATTCCGGGAGTGGAACAAGTGACCATGACCACCAACGGCATATTATTAAAAGAAGCGCTTCCAAAGCTTCTGGAATCCGGCCTGGATGGAGTCAATATCAGCCTGGATACTCTGAATCGGGCACGATACCAAGAGATTACCGGATTCGATGAGCTGCCCCGGGTATTAGATTCCATAGAGACGGCGGCAGGAACCGCCTTGCGGGTAAAGATCAATGTGGTTTTGCAAGAGGACGTCAATCTGGAAGAATGGCAATCATTGGCTCAGCTGTCCAGGGTGTATCCTGTGGATGTGCGCTTTATCGAACTGATGCCCATAGGTTCCGGAAGAAATCAAAAAGCCGTGTCCAACGACTGGCTTCTTGCCCAAATGAGGCGGCAATATCTAGGTATTTCATTGGATGATTCTGTGCATGGGAACGGCCCGGCAGTTTATTATCAGATTCCTGGCTTTTTGGGTATGATAGGATTTATCAGCGCCATCCATGGAAAATTCTGTCAAAGCTGTAACCGTATCCGCCTTACCTCCACTGGGGAGATAAAGCCTTGCTTATGTTATAAAGATACGGTTTCCCTGGGGGAGGCGGTTCGGGCAAAAGATGCCGGCACGGTGAGGGCGCTTTTAGAAAAATCAGTTGCCGATAAGCCTGGTATGCACTGCTTTGAAGAATTATCCCATGTGACGGAAGAACATAAAATGGCGCAGATTGGCGGATGATGCCTGGTATTAAACCAGGCAAACATCAGATACGTCAAGGCTTTATTTTAAAAATCGGATCTGCTGGGTATCCTCCGGTACATTTCTGCATGGCCCGCTGGACGCTGTCGGCGGAATTGCCCCAGTCTTTGTCCTTGTTGCGATGGTCGTTTTTCTCCACAAACCAGGAGACTTCTTCCTGAACCCGGTCCATATGCTCTTGCATCAAGGCAAAAACAGCAGGATAAAATTCTTTTTTCTGGGCGTCGCTTAATTTATCTTCGGCGCATTCTACCAAGTCGCCGAAGTGGGGCAGGCAGAAGCCCTTACTTTGGGTAAGCAGAGAGCGGAATTCCTGATTCTTACGGTAAAGGGCAAAAAATGTGTCCAAATACCGATGGTAGATATCACGAAAATGGTTACAGACATAACAGGACTGCTCCTGCTCAGATACCCATGCGCCCAGAGCTGTTTTTGCCGGGGAGACTTTGGGATCCGTGCGCTTCATCCGCTTCATGATGTTGGATTTTCCAGGGACAAAGTCCTTTAATTCCTGAGCCAGCTTTTGATTCAGCTTCTTCATATGGGTGCTTAAGATAAGCGCACTTCCCAGGCGGTTCCCATAATCATACATCATTTTAAAATGGTGCCGGCAAAATCCGGCTTCGTCCGTTTTTTCCCGGATGTAATCCTCCATGTAGGCGGAACCTAAAATAAAAGATATGGCGTGCTGCTCCGCTTTCCGCTCCAGATAGCAGAAGGGGCATTCATCCCCGGCTTTCATAGCATCCATCAATGGGATGGTAGAAATATCTTCTTTCATGGATGTCTCCTTAAATATAGTCGAATTTATCCGGCCCCTTGAACCAAGAATTCTTACCTAAATGGAGCAAGAAGGACAGCACGGCGATGGAAAGATACCCCAAAGCATAAGGAGATAAGGGATAAAGGCCAAGAGCAGCGCTGTGAATAAAGCCCAGGGCAGCCAGAACATAGCCCACAAGTGCGGTAATAGCTACTTTGTCCAGACGCTTGTCAATGATAAATACCGTCATAGTGCCCAGCAGAATCCCGATTAAGATAGCGCCTGCTTTTGTGGCGGCAACACCGTTCCACATAACGCCTGCGTCAATCAGCATCTGGGAGACGTCGGAGGTAAAGTCATTGATTCCTGAGGGAAGCACTTCCGTATAGTGTCCTGCCAGTCCGGCAGCCCCGGTAACCTGCGTATACAGATAATCCGCCACAGAGGGAACCATAGCGATGCCGATAGCGGCATAATGCTTTTTCTCACAGGCGTCAAAGGCTTGCGCCACCATAACAACGGCGCACCATAAAAAGGTGATGGCGCAGACCGCAGGGGGAACCAGGTTGCTGAAAAAAGTAAACAGGCCGAAAATTCCGGATAAACCGAAGATAATACCGGATATCACCGAATAGCCGATTCCAGCCTGGGATTTTTTCAGGCCCGCATGGCCCAGCCATACGGTGTTGGGAATGATACCGCCGAACAAAGCGGAGATCATGGTGCAGACGCCGTCTGCAAACTGGGCTTCCCGCACGTTATAATTGTCTCCCGCCGCATTGGCAGCTTCTACATTGTCCATGGTTTCGATAAAGTTATAAATTTCCACCGGAATAATAATGGTGAGGTAAGGAGCAACAATGGCAAATCCGTTGATCATATACTGAATGCTGGAAACCGGATTTGGGAAATAAAATCCAACGCTGCTGAAATCAATGGAAGTACGTCCCAGGCAGAAAGCATAGATGATGCCGCCCACAATGGCTACCACCAGCGGGGGGATCTTTTTGGGGAACAGATACCCTCCAAATACGCCTACCATAGCCACAAACAGCACCGGAAGGCCCACCATAGGATCGCCTAGGATATCAAATACACCTTGGGTCGCCATCCAGATAAAACCGATACCGGCTACGGTGCCCAGCAAAGCCGCTCTTGGAATCCGTTTTTTCATCCATGGGCCGATAAAGCCTCCAATGAATTCTACGAAGCCTCCGATGAAGCAGGCTGCCATGGCTGCAGACCATGCAAGCTTTGGATCCTCCAGGGAATAGCTTAAAGGCATAACCACGCCATAGAGGATTACGAACATGGCGGGGGTGGAAACACCGGAAGGAAGCGCCGTTACATCGGCCCGGCCTTCTTTTTTTGATAATTTGTAGCCCATCCAGGCGTAGTAGAAGCAGCCCAGCATTAAACCGATGGACATACCCGGCACGACAAAGCCGAACACGATGTCAGAAGGCCAGCCCAGGGCGCCTGTTAAGGTGGCAATTACGATTAAGTAATTGACAATGTTATTGGTTACCGCGTAGGACAAGCCTCCGATATCGCCTCGGCGAAAAAACGGGACCAACGAATTTCCTTTGTTCATTTTTTACTCTCCTTTGTTGTGTGTTTGTATCTCGACTGGGATGAATGAAAAAGAAGTAACGTCAAACAGCCCCATATCCGTAAGTTTTACCTCCGGGATGACCGCAAGAGACATAAAGCACAATGTCATAACAGGGTCTACATGGGGATTGATACCAAGCTGCCCAAAAGCTGCCGCGTGGATGCAGCTTAATTTTTCGGCTGCCTCCTGGCCGGAGAGATCACACATCAGGCCGGCAATGGGCATAGGCATATGTTCCACTACTTTTCCATCCTTCACCAGGACGATTCCTCCATTTTGTTTTGCCAGGCAGTTTACGGCAAATGCCATCTCCTCGTCATTTACGCCTACCACAATGATATTGTGGGAATCATGGGCGATGGAGAGGGCTATGGCGCCTTTTTGGATGCCGTAGCCCTTTAAAAATGCACAGGCTGCGGCGCCGGTTGCCTTGTGGCGTTCTATGACGGCGACTTTGGCAATGTCATGTTTGGGGGACCAGATAAATTCCCCCTGTGGATCTAAATCTATTTCAGCGGCAGATTTTTTTGTTACAACGCCGCCGGGGGTCAGCTCTATGACGTGAACTTGATTGCTGGTAAGGTGCATACGGAATGTCTCTTTTGAAAAATCCTTCAAGTGGATGCTGCCTGCAACGGCAGAAAAATCCTGATGGGTGACGGGAAGCAGATAGGCGCCTTTTTCAGCAGTTAAAATGCCTTTCGTCCATACCTTGTCCACCGTAAAGTCTTTTAAGTCATCCAAAAGGACGATGTCCGCCCGGTATCCCGGTGCAATGGCGCCTCGGTCATAAAGACGGAAGCATTCCGCTGCATTCAAAGTTGCCATGCGCAGGGAGGTAACAGGGTCAAGCCCTTCCTCCACGCAGATTTTAAGATGGTTGTCAAGATGTCCTTCCTCCAGAATGGTTTTGGGCTGACGGTCATCGGAGCAAAGCAGGCATCTCCGGTTGTTTTGGGAAGTTACGCCCTTTAAAAGCGTCCGCAGGTCGTGGCAGGCAGACCCCTGGCGCAGCAACGCATACATACCCCGGGAAATGCGGTCCTGCATATCCGTAACCGTGGCACATTCATGGTCGTTTTGAATACGGGCGGCCGCATAAGCATTCAGTTTCAAGCCCGTTAGCCCCGGGGCGTGGCCGTCAATCAGCTTTCCGGCTTTTTTTGCCACAAGGAGTTTGTCCAAGACCGAATCTTCTGCCGAAACGACGCCTGGAAAGTTCATGAATTCTCCAAGCCCAAGAATGTTTTCCCGTTGTATGGGCTCTTCCATCTCCGGGGCCAAAATGGCGGCTCCGGAATGCTCATAAGGGGTTGCAGGTACGCAGGAGGGCAGCATGAATAGAATATCCAGGGCCGTATGGGCTGCTGCCTGCATCATGTAGTCAAGTCCCGGAATGCCGCAGACATTGACAATTTCATGAGGATCAGCAATGATTGTGGTTCCGCCGTGGGGAACTAGGAGCCGTCCCAATTCCTCCGGGCATAGATAAGAGGATTCTATATGGATATGGCTGTCGATAAAACCAGGAACCGCGTACCGCCCCTGGGCATCAACCTCTGTTTTGCCTTGGTAGGAACCAATGCCTGCGATCTGGCCGCCGCATAAGGCGATGTCCCCATCTATAAATTCCCCTGAAAATACATCCAGAACCCGGCAGTGTTTGATGACGGTATCCGCTTCCAGCTCTCCGGAGGCAACTCGTATAAGCTTCTTAAGGGTTTCTTTTTCCATGGTATTCTCCTATTTTTGGTGTGCCGGTAATTGAATGGCAGCACCATTGTAGCATACTTGAAAAGAATTTTCCATTCTATTTGGAAAAACATTTTTCATCATTGTAGAAATGGCCGGTCAATGGTATAATAAGAAGCGTATAAAAAAGCGGTCGGTATCCGGAAGAAGATATAAGGGGGTACTTCATGACAAAGGAAAAGTTAGAGCAGCTAAAAGAGATACTTGCTATTGTGCGAAAGCTGATCACTATGGATATTTATTATGCAGTTTTTGACAAAGACTGCGTGGTTCAATATATTTACCCGGAGGATGGGCATCAGGATGGAATCTATGTAGGATGCGTGTTTCCAGATCCCACCGGAAAGCTTGGTGAGGTTATAAAAACCGGAAAATGTATCCATAATTACCTGCCTATGGAGAAACTCGGCTTTACCATGGAAGGGAATCTTATTCCGGTTTATGAGGACGGGGAAATCTGCGGGGCGGTATCGTCGGCTTATCTTCCTGTGAACCGACAGCAGATGACGGCCCGGGAGCTGGCAATACAATCGGTATATTATCTGATCATGTCTGTGGATGTAAAAAGCGGCCATTGTTCCCCCGTTTATTTTAACGACGGAGGCCGGCAGTTTCCTTCCAATATCCAGCGATTTGATGCATTTTGCGGGAAGATGTTAAAAGAAGTGCACCCGGATGACCAAAAAGAATTTGGTCAGTTTGTGCAATTTGAACAGATACAGAAACAGCTTAATAGAAAAAAGTCTATTATGGCAGAGTGCCGTGTGAAGGAAGCAGGAGGAAGCTACCGGTGGATGGAACTGGTTTTGCGCCAGATCGAAGAACTGGAGGAGGAAAGGATATCTGATAAGATTCTTTTTATGGTGCGGGATATCCATGAGCGGAAGCTAAAGGAAGAGCTGGTGCTGGAAGAGAATCGAAAACTGATTGAGCAGCTTCAGAATAATAATGACAATTTGTTTCGCCAGAGCATGACGGATGAACTGACAAAATTATATAATCGGAAGGGCCTGGCATATCTTGGAATGAGACTGTTGGAGAAAGCAAAGGAAAAAGGACGTTATGTATATACCTTTGTGGCAGATTTAAATGGATTAAAGCATATTAACGATACCTGCGGCCATAAGGAAGGGGACGAGGCCATTAAAGTAATTGCGGATCAGCTAAAGGCTGCCGTACCGGAATTTGCTATTGTAGCCCGCACTGGGGGCGATGAATTTACGGTGCTGGCAGAGTTGGGAGAAGAGAGTTCTGTTCCGGAGGAGATTGAACAACGGTTTGTGGACAGCATGAGCGAGTTCAACCGGACCAGCAGCCTGCCGTACCGGATTGCAGCCAGCTTTGGATGGGAGTGCAGGCAGCCCAAATGGAGGATTTGGATGACTGCGTCAGCAATGCGGACCGGAAGATGTATGAAATGAAGTCCAGACGGGAGATTTTGGGGAATTATTCACCGATGGTAAGAAGCGAGATATCCCGTCGGATTGGAAGCGCCAAGCATACGGTGATTATCTGGAGCAAGGATCCCGGGGTCCGTCAGGAGATCTTCGCCATGTTTGATGACAGTTACCGCACTGTGTTTGCCGATACCAGGAAAGAAGCAGAAACATATATAAAAGAGGGGAAAGAATTATCACTGTTGTTTCTGGATTATGATGGAACGAAGGATACAGGAATGAGGCTGATACGGGAGTATGCAAGAAGGCAGAAGAAGAAAGCCTTGCTGATCCTGCTGCTGAAGGAAGGCCAGTCCCACCTGGTTGGGGAAGCCTTTGAAGCGGGAGCAGACGATGTGCTGATAGGAACATATGATACGGAGCTGAACCGTTATCATATGAATAAGCTGTTTCGGATTCATGTGGAAAATCAGAATTTAAGCGAATTGTTGGAAGAGAATTTATAATATGATTAAAGTTACTGGCGTCGATAGGGAAAGAGCCGTAACAGAAAAGGAGCGTTTGGAAATGTTTCAATTTACGGAGGATTGTATTCTGGGATTGGATGAAATTGATGAAGAACACCGCCGGTTGTTTGATTTGCTGGGCCAGGGGATGGACATGTTAAAGAATCGCTATATCTGGGACCGATATGAAGATATCAAGGATCTGCTGCGGCAGTTGGAGGATTATGCGGAACAGCATTTTGCCCATGAGGAAGCTTATATGGAACAGATCCGGGATCCAGAGCTGATTTTGCAGCGTTCCCAGCATATGGCGTTTCGGGAGAAAATCTGCAATTTTGGGTTGACAGATATTGATGAACCCCAAGTACAGCAGGAACTACTGGAAGAATTGATCAGTTACCTTGCCAAATGGCTGTATCATCATATTATCGGCAGCGATATCTTGATTGGGAAGCTTCCGCCTTTGGAAGAATGGATGGTTCGGGAGAATCCTTGTGAGTTTACGGAGGAATATCAGGTTGGAATCGGCTTGATTGACAAAGAACATGAGATGTTGTTTGAAATCATCGGCAGAGCCAACAGGCTGGTGCGGGAAGGCGTGGATGAGGATAGTTTGGATGAGATTTGGGAGATTTTAAAAGAACTTAAGACCTACACCCAGTTTCATTTTGGAGACGAGGAAGAATATATGGAACGGATGGCCTATGAAGGGCTTCCGGCTCAGAAACGTGCCCATACGGCGTTTATCGGTAAAATAGAAAGCATTGATTTGGTTGAAGTTGGGCAGGATCCTCAGGAGTATATGCAGAGCTTGATGGAATTTTTGCTGGGATGGCTCATTAATCATATTTTGAATTCCGATAAAAAAATTCCAAAGGAATCGTAAATAGTTGGATTACATATTAGAGAAGTAACACTTTTTTCATTCTACTTATAGTCTAACTATATACAGATTTTATACATCTATTTTTGATTTTTTTTGCACCATAAAAAGGCGTTTGTATGCCTGCCAGTTCCGTGGGCTCTGCCCATACCCGGCCTCCGGAATAAGCCTGGGGATTTCTGGCAATACTACAAATGCCGATAGAATAAGGTTTTGCTGGAATGGCGGCTTGGTTAGGGCTGCTGTTCCAGCATTTTCTTTTCTTAGTGATGCCGCCAGGCTGAGCTGGCTCTATTTCTTTAGAAGATATCATGCGGGATAAGTCTTTTTCAAAACTCTGCACATACCAGAATACCCGCTGTATACGTTCTTTTTGCGCTCGGTCTTAGCATATTGTCAAACTCTCCATAAACGTCCCTACAATCCACTAATTCCTGCGTCATCTGTTTTCCCAATGTTTATAATACTGCCTGACGTGAGAAATCCCCATTCAAAATTTATACTATTTATGGATAAATGAATATGTTATAATTGCCTTATTGTATGGTAATAGAGTGATATTCTATCTCTATGTAAGCCGTACTCAATGAATGTTTTATTTCTATGAGAAGTTGTAGGAGGTAAAAGAGGATCATGAGTTTTCTGGGGCTTTTCTGCAGTAATACCTTTGGTTTGACAATAAGTGTGCTATTTATGATCTGGATCTCTATGTTGCTTTTGGAGCGAAAACCATATCAAATAAGAGAGCGCAAAGTGAAAGTGATTGCTTTCACTATATTATTTATCTGTGTCTGGGCATTGATAGGGACAGTTTTTTATAAAGTGGGTATTTTTAGATGGAGGTATAATACAGGACAAATTTTGTTTACCTATATTGGAATGACAGGAGCAATGTTTTATTTATATTTTCTCTATCGGGAAAATCTGCTTGCTTGCTGGATTTCGGCTGTTTTTTTAGAAATGTTGGAATCTTTTGCGGTACACATAGGCGTTTTATTTTCACCTAATATGACTTTTCATTTGGATATTTGGGGAGAACGGTTAATATATTATTTTTTTCTGTATGTATTAACACCACTCATAGAGATCATCTGGGTGCTGTTTCTATATAAAACTGGAGTTGGGGAAATGTTCCGACTGTGGATTGAACGGAAAGAATCGAAAAAGGTAAGTATTATTTTTATCAGTTTATACCCGATTTTGTCTGAAATACTTTATTATATGGTGCAAATAGGAGAACGGGTCGGTAACGATAATGCAGTCGTTTCTCTGTTAT
>JAAVYA010000003.1 GCA_022790855.1 Lachnospiraceae bacterium
TATAATTCATTAGGAAAGTATCAGATTCAGAGCAGAAAGAAAAAGGGCAGCTTATACAAAAGATAAACTGCTCTGAATGTGATTCTTTCCAATTGTACCAGGCCGCGGACGGGTCAGCCAGTCTGTGTATGGGGAAAGTATCCTCTCTGCCTAGTGAAAATGCTGCGGTTTTGAAGAAATTCATTGATATAAAAAGGTGGCTTTTGTACAGTTTCATGAAAGCATTTTGTAAAAGGGCATGCTTTGCAGACCTTCTTGCGAAGGCCTTTTTGAAATGTATTCAGTGGAAAAAATCTTTTGTCAGGAAGTGCCATACGTCCTTCCGATGTTCTGCATCCGGAAGCATCCGCACTCCGGGCAGATGCGGATATCAACCTTCCATACAGCTTTTATAAGTTCGGCCATGGATAGATTGATATATCTCGCCCGGAAGCGCTGATGTCCCTGAAGTGTAAATATCAGTTTCAGGTTTTTGGTCTTGCCCCGGTTGTTCAGGAAGCCATAATACCGAATCTTCTGAAAACCGGACGGGAGCACATGCATCAGATAACGCCGGATAAACTCTGTATTTTTCAGAGTGAGTATCCTGCGCGGTCCGCCGGGGTTTTTCCCTCTGGCAGAAAAAGTGACCTGCTGTTCATCGACAGACAGAATTCGGCTGTTAGATATGGCGATTTTATGTGTATATCTGCCGAGATATTCAATGGCGTTGCCAAATCCATGGAAGGTTTCTTTTATGTAGGGACACCAGTCCTTTCCATAAAGGGCATTGCGCAATTCAGTCCATAGATAAGAGTTGTGCAGCTTTTGACAGGAGCCGGAAAAAGTCAGCGAGCCGTTTTTGTAAAGCGAATCAAGACCGGCGAGGTATTTGCCTTTAAATTTGTCCCGCAGGACTCTTACAGGAATAAAGAAACCGCTTTTCGTCTTCCGTATTTTGCGGTCTGGTGTAAGCCCCCCTCCGGAAATGATGCAGTGCATATGCACATGGTAGCTAAGCTCCTGGTTCCAGGTATGGAGCACCTGGATAATGCCGGGCGCCGCCCCGAGATGCTTCTTATCGGCAGAAAGTTCTAAAAGTGTTTCGGCGCAGCATCTGTGGAAGAATCCATAGAGGAGCGGCTGGTTGCAGTAGATCAGTGGATTCAGTTCATGCGGAAGTGTAAATACCACATGAAAATAGGGGGTATCAATTACCTCAGCCCGGCGTTTATCTGTCCATATCTCCCGATTAACCGCCTGGCAGTTCGGGCAGTGACGGTTCCGGCAGGAATTATTATGGAATTCGGTATGTCCGCAGTCCGGGCACTGGGAAATGTTGACGCCAAGGGTTCCTGATTTGCAGTCCATGATGGCACGGGATGCTTTTTTCTGGACATCCGACTGGAACAGCCCGGAAGAATTAAAATCTTCATAGGAAAAATCCCAGACCTGCTGGATTTTAGACCTGGCCACAGGAAACACCTCCCATCTGGTCGAATGGGCTGACGGCGCTGCCGGTGCCATTGGATGCAAGATGGACATAAATCGTGGTAGATTCTAACGATTTATGTCCGAGCAAAGCTTTGATAGTGAGAAGATCTGTGCCGTTTTCGTAAAGATGTGTGCCGAACGCATGCCGGAAAGTATGGCATGTAAAGCGTTGCGGCCACCCCAGCCTCTGCTCATGTGCATGGATATGACGCGAGAGAAAAAAAGTATCAATGGGTTTATCGATACCGGACTGTTTTGGGAAAAGCCACCCCATAGGCCTGCCGTATTCAAACCAGTAGCGTGTCAGCAGCTCAAGGGCTGTATGGGAAAGAATGGCATACCGGTCCTGCCGTGCTTTTGAATGACGGATATGGATACGGAGATTTTTACGGTCAATATCTTCATAACGGAGATGGCAGACTTCCCCGATACGCAGGCCGGAAGAATACATGACAGCAGTCATGGTTTTCTGTTTAAGGTCCGGCATGGTAGAGATAAAGCGCCAGACTTCATCTTGTGAAGGGACATAGGGGAGATAAGTGTCAAACCTGCGCATGGGGAGCTGTGTAGCGTCCCAGGGTTTGTGCAGGACATAGAGCGTAAAAAAACGGATCTGGGAGATGCAGGCATTCATAGTCCTGTCAGAAAGATTCTTATCTTTTTGGAGCCAGCAGATAAAATCGCGCAGTTCCTCCCAGGAAACATCCACAGGCATCTTGTGGAGGATGTTGGCAAGATAGTCCAGATAAGCACGGATATAGGTGGAATAAGATGTAACAGTATGGTCAGTAAGACCACGGAGGGAAATCATTTCCCGGAAAGTATTTAAATAATCGTCCATAATGGAACCTCCTTAGTAGTAAATGATGTAATGACTGAGGAACATCATTGCTCAGGTGGCGGACGATAAATATTTTCAGATATGTAGTTGTTGAGAGTAAAAATCCATGATAAACTAAGCATAGCAGTTTTTGGTATAGTTGATTGCTTGTGATAGGGGTATCTCAACAATACAATATATATTCAAAAACTGCTACTATTTTTATGAAAAAGCGGTGGTTTCATGTACTTAGGGCCAGCCGCCGCGCTAGCGGCTTGGTACAATATCATTTAGTAACCATTTAGTAACATAAATGCATTTTCTATTTAAGGAGGCTAGAGATAGAATACAGGACGGCAACTTCAGATATGGCAGAGGCAATTTACAACGTTTTGCATACCACCATTCAAACGGTATACCCAAAGTATTATCCCAAAGAAGTGGTGGATTTCTTTTGCCATCATCATAGCAAAGAACATATTTTGGATGGAATTGCTTCCGGAAATATGGGAGTTCTGACAGAGGACAATGTAATTGTGGGAACAGGCTGTTTTGACGGAAACCATATTACAGGGGTTTATGTGCTGCCTTTCTGTCAGAAACAAGGTTGCGGTTCTCAAATTTTGGACATTCTGGAATCTAAAATTATGCAAAATCATAGTGTATCCGTTTTAGATGCTTCCCTTCCTGCCGCTTGTTTATATGAGCACAGAGGATATCGCACGGTAGGGCACGGAATAATGGAATTAGAAAATGATGTGAAATTGGTTTACGAAATTATGGAGAAAAAGCTTCGATAATAAGGAATCTAATTATCCTAAAATCGAATCTATTTTTGAATGATAAAATGAGATTTTGCGATTGGGGGGAGGTAAAAGATTATGACAATGGACGAAATTATGTGTGGAGAATCAAAAAATGTTGAGTTTAAGGCACGTTTGCCTAAAGATTCATCAAAGTATATCAAAACCATAATTGCCTTCGCAAATACACAAGGTGGAACTATAGTTATAGGAGTGGACGATACGACACATGAAGTCATAGGGGTAGATAAGGACTCTGCTTTTCAGATCATGGACGATATAGCAAATGCTGTTGCAGATTCTTGTGAACCTCAGATTGTTCCCAATATAGAGTTGCAAACGATAAATAAGCAAACGGTTATTATTATTACAGTTCCTCCAGAACCAGGCAGGCCATATTATTTGAAATCAAAAGGAAAACATAATGGAACCTATATCCGAGTTGCAGGAACTTCCAGACCTGCCGGACCTGAAAAAATCACAGAATTGGAAATGGAAGGCTCGCGTATTTCCTGGGATGAGTTAATATGCATTGGATATGAAGTGCGAGAAGAAGAGATAGAAAAACTTTGTGAGGATATAATGGAATATAGGGCAAAAGGAGGTTTGCCGAAACGGGAAGTGACCAAATCGCAGCTGATTAATTGGAAATTATTGAAAAAGGGAGAAGCAGAACTACTTGCATCGAATGCCTTTGTTCTGCTTGTATCTGATTATTTTCCATTCTCCAAAACCCAATGCGCAGTGTTTAGGGGAAAAGAAAGAACCGTTTTTCTTGATAAAAAGGAATTCACAGGTTCTATCTATGAACAGATTGAAAATGCTGTGTTGTTTGTTTTGCGAAATATCCGATTAGGGGCTACAATACAGGGATTAGTAAGAAATGAAGCGTATGAACTACCGGTGGAAGCAATTCGCGAAATGATCATTAATGCACATTGCCACCGTAATTTGTCGGATGCGTCTTGTGTACAGGTAGCATTGTTTGACGACCGATTAGAGGTTACATCCCCAGGCGGACTCTATAATGGCCTTACGTATGAAGAGGTTATGAGCGGACATTCAAAGCTTAGGAATAGAACGATTGCTAATATTTTGAACCAAATGGGGATCGTGGAAGCCTGGGGAACTGGCATACGAAGAATAAAGGAGTCGGCTGAAAACTACGGACTTCCAATACCGGAGATTCAGGTTTTTGATGATATGTTCAGAGTAAATTTATTTCGTGACCAGCCATTGTTGGTATCAGAGTTTGGAGTAAACTTCCCTGAAAATTTTCCAAGAATTGTGAGGGAAGATTTAGAAGAGGATCGGAACAGAAACCGAAAAGGTTCGGAGAAAGTTCGGAGAAAGTTCGGAGAAGAAATGGGGAATAAGAGGAAAAGGTTCGGAGAAAGTTCGGAGAAGGAGCTTTATGGCCTAAGTGAAATACAAAGGAAATTACTGAAAATGATTCATCAAAACAATAGAATATCGGCGAAAGCGATAGGAGAAGAGTTATCTGTTTCATCACGTTCTATTGAAAAAAATATAAAATTATTGAGGGAACGTGGAATACTGATTCGGCATGGGTCTCCCAAGAGCGGATATTGGGAAATAGTAAAAAATAAGACCAAGGTATTATAAAATCCTTTTTCCCTGTCACACAGACAGTAACAAGTTGTCCAATCTTATATACGGGAAAACTTTGCCAAGAAGTGCCGCAAAGAAATAATACCCTCTTGTACACTTAGGATAAGAGAACCCGTATCAAATATCATTTGCACTTCAGGAAAGAGGTATTATGAAGCAACCTACAAACGACGAACTATGGACGATGATCCAAGCAGCGGCAGAGGGAGATAAAAAGGCCCTGGAAACCGTGATTTTCAGCATACAGGATCTGGTTTTTAACCTTTCTTTACGTATGCTTGGAACTTTTCCGGATGCGGAAGACGCTTCCCAGGATATCCTGCTGAAAGTGATTACCCATTTATCCTCCTTTAAAGGAGAAAGCTCCTTTTCCACCTGGGTATTTTCCATTGCGTCAAACCATTTGAAAAATTATAAGAAGCATATGTTTGCCAAGTTTCCCTTAAGTTTTGAATTCTATGGGGACGATATCAAGAATGCAAACATCCGGGATGTGCCGGATCTGACGCAAAATGTGGAACAGTCCATTTTGGCGGAAGAATTGAAGCTTTCCTGTACAAATGTAATGCTCCAGTGTCTCGATACGGAAAGCCGATGTATTTTTATCCTGGGGACCATGTTTCGGGTGGACAGCCGGATGGCCGGGGATATTCTGGGGATGACGCCGGAGGCGTATCGTCAGCGTCTTTCAAGGATTCGCAAAAAAGTGGCGGAATTCTTAAAGGAATATTGCGGAGCCTATGGAGACGGTGCATGCCGCTGCAAAGACCGTGTGAACTATGCGATCCAAAATCATAGAATCAATCCGGCACATTTGGATTTTACGGCCGCTGTGCCGAAAGAAATGGTAGAAGTGAAGGAAGCCATGGAAGAAATTGACGATCTGTCCCAGAAATTTTCCTTCTGTAAAATGTATCAGCCGCCGGAAAGCCTGAAACAATTTATTGTAGATTTTTTGAACAGTACGTCTTTTTCCGTGGTAGGGAACGCATAGGAGGGCCGATAAGTGAATACAGAATTAATGTTAAAATATCTGATGGATTTGAAAGAGAATAATAACAGAGAATGGTTTCACGCAAATAAAGCGGCATACAAAGAGGCCAATGCGCAGTTTGAGGAATTGATACAGGATCTTATTTTGAAAATAGGGGAATTTGATTCCTCCGTCCTGCAGAACGAGCCGAAATCGCTTACCTTTAAATTAATGCGGGATACCAGGTTCAGCCATGACAAATCTCCCTACAATCCGGCGTTTCGTGCACATATCTCATCCAAAGGGAAGCTGCCGATTCCAGTGGGATATTATGTGATGATCAAGCCAGGTGGGGAGTCCTTTTTGGGAGGCGGCCTGTTTGCAGATATGTGGAAGGATGCAACAAAAATGGTGCGTGATTATATTTCCCTTCATGACCAGGAATGGAATGAAATGATTCATGAGAGCGTATTTCAAGAACATTTTCAGGTAAAGGGAACCTCATTGAAGAATGTTCCCGCTGGGTATGACAAAGAGCACCCTCAGGCGGAATACTTAAAATATAAAAGCTGGTTCTTGGAATACCCGGTACAGGATGGGGAGGTTGCCGATGGGGAAGCCTTTTTACAGAAGGCGGCGGAAATGTTTCGCTTGATGAAGCCCTTTAATGATTATTTGAATAAAGCCCTTGTGGATTTTCAAATGCCATCGAGATAAATTGCCGCATGTTTAGTTCCGCAGCGTGTTTTATCATGAAGCAATGTACTTCAATA
>JAAVYA010000004.1 GCA_022790855.1 Lachnospiraceae bacterium
AGCGCCCGCTGTCTATGAAGAAGCGCCCACCGAAAGCTCCGGAAGAAGCATTGTATCCAAAAAAGCTTTCTATGATTGCGACGGCTCCGGCCATGGATATTATGAAATTACATATTCCGATGGAAGCGTGGAATATGAAGACTTTTAGGAGCATGCGTAATAAAACATACTGACAGAAAACCGGCTGGAGCCATAACTTCAGCCGGTTTTTTACTCCTTTTCCCCCTAAGAATAGTTACTGTTCACACCCTACGGGTGTTCCAGTAATGGCATCCGGCCATGTAAAGTCATCTTCGGTGAGAGGCCGGATGCCTGACAGCCACTACTTCTTTGGCCGGACACCGTGCAGCGCAGTGCATGGTACCGCGTGAACAGTAGCTAAGAATACTATAAATTTCTAAAATGAATCTCCCATGCCTTTACAGCAACACTGGAATTTGATAAAATGTAATTGATTATATTGGTGGACGGCGCAAAACAGCGCCTTTTATTACACAAAGGAGAATTCAAATGAGGGGGAAAACAAAAAAAGTACCGCAGAAAAAAATAAATGCAAAGTGGAAGGTAGGTATTACCCACTCCATTAAAAGTAAAATCCTACTGCTAGTCATTGGAGCAACTGCTGCAACTGCTGCTATCAGTTTATTGATCAGTATCCCGCTGATCAAAAGCAGTATGTCTGACTTAATTAAAGACTATATGAATGATCTGGCAAGAACCAATGGGGAACGGCTATCCAGAGAAGTAACTCTTCTGGGCGCAAATTATGTCCTGATCCCGGAAAAGCTTCGGGATCTGGTAGGTGATATCCAAGTAGAAGATATGGAATCCAGTTATTCCTATGTGGTAAACGCCGAGGGAAACATGTTATACCATCCCACGGCTGAAAAAATCAACAAACCCGTGGAAAATGATGCCGTAAAGCTGCTCCTGGCAGAAATTAAAGCAGGAAACCGACCGGAAACCCACATCATTACATATGAATTGAACGGCGTCCGAAAATACGCTTCTTTTTACATCAGCGAAAATATGGATTATATCTTGATCATTACTTCTGATGAAGCAGAAGCTCTGAAGTCCGTAAATCAAGTCATTGTCAAAAGCATTGTGGGTGCATTGGCCGTATTAATTGTTTGCGGCTTTATCAGCATCCTTATTTCTATCCGCTTGTCAAAGCCCATCATAGGCATCACAGCAGAGATTGGCAAATTATCTGATCTGGATCTCACCAACGATGGCCAGCTCGCTCATTTTTCCAGACGAAAGGATGAAATCGGGGCCATGGCAAAGGCTGCCTCTACCATGCAGCAAGCCCTGATCGACAACCTGACTCATATTATGGAGCAATCTCAACTATTATATCAATCCTCCGACGCGCTAAACAGCAGCGCCGATGCCGTAGGCCGTTCCGTAGGACAAATGGATGCGGCAATCAGTGAAATAGCAAACAGCGCTACCTCACAGGCACAAGATACCCAAACAGCTACCGATCAGATCATTACGATGGGCAATATGATCACAAACACCAATCAGGAAATTGAGGAATTAAGGGAAAATGCCCGCATCATGCGCTCCGCCGGGGATGAAGCCATAGAAATCCTAAACAGCCTTTGTGAAGTCAACCAGCAGACCAAGGACGCCATTCGTCTGATTTACGACCAGACCAACCACACCAATGAATCTGTGGTAGAGATCCGGCAAGCGGCAGATATCATTACAGATATCGCAGACCAGACAAATCTGTTGTCCCTGAATGCCTCCATCGAAGCCGCTCGGGCAGGAGAAGCAGGAAGAGGCTTTGCCGTAGTAGCCTCCCAGATCCAGCAATTAGCGGAACAGTCCAACACTTCCGCCAGACAGATTACAGCAACCATTAACGCCCTGATCAATGAATTTAAAGAAACCGTACGGACTATGGACTCTGTGACTCAGGTTATTGCAAAGCAAGATACGGATGTACGGCAGACAGAAGAAGCCTTTTTAAATGTAAAAGAAGGTATCACCAAATCCATAGACAATATCCATTCCATTGCCGCAAGAACAGAAAAACTGGATGAAGCCCGGGTTACAGTGGTTGACATTGTGCAAAATCTCACCGCCATAGCAGAAGAAAACGCTGCCAGCACTCAGGAGACTTCTGCAACGGTGGCAGAAGTCAATACCATTATGGCCGGTGTCGCCGATAATTTGGAGCAGCTTCATCAGATTTCAGACGGCCTGGATAAAAGCATTCATCTGTTCCGGTTTGAAGAAGAACAAAATGAAACTTCATCCTCAGCTCCCCATACCTCAGGTGTATAAATATCTATTTTAGACAAAAAACAGCCGCCGGCATAAATACCATTCTAACCTATGCCGGCGGCTCTCCTTATTTTATTTACTGTTCCATCTGTTTCCCCAGAAAACCTGCCGCTACTGTAGCAAGCTTCAAATACGTATCTCCTACCTTTTCTTTTTCGTCTTTCTGATAAAGCACAACTGCGCCAATGGCGTCCCCTTCACATATAATCGTACTTACCGCCTGGGCCGGATATTCTTCTTTATCATCCAAAGTAATTTTAATAAATCCCTTATCATTTTTTACCGCAAAAAAAGCCCCTCGGTCTTCAATTGCTGCTTCCAGCTGCTTGCTGATAGGCTTCCCTTCATAGTCCTTTCTTCCGGTTCCTGCCGCTGCCACCACATGATCACGGTCTGTGATACATACCAGACAGCCGCTGTTTTGCGTCAAGCTCTCGGCATACTGCTCCGCAAACTGCCCCAGCTCGCCGATAGGTGAATATTTTTTTAAAATGATTTCACCCTCCCGGTCCGTAAAAATCTCCAGAGGATCCCCCTCCCGGATCCGTAAGGTCCTGCGTATTTCTTTCGGCACTACTACCCGACCCAGATCATCTATTCTGCGAACAATTCCTGTTGCTTTCATCTCTTTTCCTCCATATACATAGAATTCTTTTTCCTCCGTATTTCAGAAAGAATTTCTTATGGAGCTAGTATCTGTAAAAAAAGCAATAATATACCAATGTTCTAAAAGTTCTAAAGACTGATCCTGGCATATTTCTCCTTTAAAAGCTGCAATACTTCCACATACTTATCCCGAATCAACATAATTTCCCCGGCATAATCCTCAAACTGCAGCGCGTAATTTTTTATCTCATTATTCAGATCAGACACCAAAAGCGCCCGCAGGAAAGCTGCCGTTCTGCAGCCAAATCTACCTTACGGAAATCATATACGCTGATCAACCTGGATTTCATTTCCCTCCGTTAGACTTTCCTAAATTATAATGTGGGAAAATCAGGAACACAACCTCATCTGCATATACTGTCTATATATCGTGGTATTTCGTCTTACCTATTTCACAGCGTCTTCTGTCCTGTATTTTTCCTCTTTGCCTCATACACCCTCCGGTTTACCGCCCCCGGACGCACAATCCAGAACAATGCGCTGCCAAAGGTAAGCATTCCCAGCAGAAAAGCCGCTGCCCGAAAAGGCATTATTTGACCCAAAATTCCTGCCAGCATGTGGCAGACCGTCCCGCTCACCGCAAACGCCACATCAAAGAATGCGTTCACCCGGGCCCGTATCTGCTCCGGCAAATAAGACTGTACCGCTGTCTCCCGAACTGTTGCGCTGCTAATACCAAGCCCGCCGCATAGAAACCGGTTCAGCACCATTAGAGGATAGGGCATAAACAGCAGCAGCGCATCCATCCCATCGTAAAAGAAATATACACATTTGGTAAACAAATATCTTTTTTCTGCCGGAATCTCTTTTTTGTACTGCAGAAGCCCTCCTACGGCCCGTCCAATCATTTCCGCACTTTTCAGGCAGCCCAGCATGGTAACCGTAAGCCAGGGCTGGGTCTGGTAATAAGCCTGGGTAAGAATTCCCACGCCCTCAGACGCTCCATTGGTAATACTCATATACGTGTAGATATTACGAATTCCTTTTTCCTGCTTCAAATAAAGAATTCCTTCCCGGATATCTGACACATACTGTCCAAAAGAATACGCCTCCTTTTGTTCCTCTTCCCTGGATTTTCGTCCTTCCCGAATGCAGGACTCTATTCCCACCGACAACAATGCCAATACACTGACCATCCCAAAAATCATGCCCATAGAAACCTTTTCATACAAAAAAGCGGCAGCCGGAGCCATCACGATCACTACGGTGGGATAGATCATGGAACTGACCGCATACCCTTTCTGCTCCAACCCTACCAGGATCAGGTTTGGATACCACGCCTGGTAAGCCAGGCGATAGAGCACAGAAATCGTTCCAACCACAAGCGTAAATCCCAGGTACAATCCATAGGAAAAAGAATGACTGCTCACCCATACCCCCATAGCACCATAGACAGCCGCCAGCAAAATATCCATCCCCACAATCCACCGTTTCTTTCCGCCCTTATCAATAAACGGCGCCGCCAAAACAGGAATCAATACATCCGGCAACAGACCACATACCATCAGCAATGCGGCCAACAAGGTAGACTTTGTTTCATCAAATACCAAAAGGCTCACCGGCAGGCTCATGGCTTCGCCTCCTATGGCTGACAAAATCGTGGCCCCGGTAATACAGGAAAAGTCCCTGCTCCATAAGTTTCGTTGCCCTCTTCGTTCTTTCATCCGAATTTCCTCCCTTCTTGTAATTCCATTCTAAGGGATTCTTTCTTTTTTGAAAAACCTTTTTAATTGGGAAATTTTCCACATATTTTTATATCTAACATGGACTTATCCTCTTTTTTCTGGAATTTATTCAGAGAAAAGAGGATAACTGCACAGACGGACATAACCGATGAAATAGAAATTAGCGCAGTACCTCTCAAAAAGAAATACTGCGCAGTCTCTCCTCAAATTCCAACGCCTTTTTATATTTCCGTTGTTTCTTATAAGCATCTACAATCACATCCTTATAAAAATAAAGATGCCCCGGATGCCGCTCCATTTCTAATACGGCAATTAACCGTTCCAGAAGGGCAAGATACTTCGGATCACTTAAAAAATCCTTCTGGCATTCCATACAGGCTTCCTCATATTTCAGCCAATCTCCGGGTTCCGTCCAGGGTTCATGTTCCAGCAGCTTTTTTAAACACTTCAAAAGCTCCTGACCTTGGGAAATTCTCCCGGTACGGATTTGCACAATGGCCTTTTTATGAAGTACCGACGCCCCGTCTTCTCCGGAAACCTGCTTGGCCTTCTCCAGATATTCCCAGGCTTCCTCGTATTTTTTCAGGCTGATACATGTGGCTCCGATATTATAGTATAAATCCGCCAGCTCACGGTTCCATGCAGTATTCTGCAACAGGCGAATGCTCCGTTCATAATACGTCATCATCATCTCTTCCAGATCCAGGCAGGCATACGCCGTCCCATTGAGATAACAGTAGTCCGCTAACTGCCAGGTATTCCCTTCTTCCACAGCGGCGGCTACCACCTTGTTTTCCATCCGATGAATAGCTGCATAGTCCCCCTGTTCCAAGTATGCCATACACAGACAGCACATGGCAAAAGCGCTGTCTAACACCTGGCAGGCTGCCCTACAGCGGGCAATCCCTTCTTCCGCCCGGGGATTCTGACTCCACAGAACCAAATTACCATACGCCTGCTGCCTTGGATCCATGGCCTCCCAGAGGGTTTCCAGCAAATCAGAAACCTTCTCCTCCTCAAAGCCTTTCACCAAAAGCCATTCAATGGCCAAAGGACTATAAGAAAGCTCCTGATCCTTTTCCTTCCACTCTCGGTAAATTTCCTTCGTATCCAAATGATAATTCAGCCGGTAAAAATATTCCCTCATTGCTTCCCGAAAGCGTTCCAGCACAGATGCATCGGTTTCATACCGAATTCCCAAACGCCCAAATAATTCCGCCGCAAGTACAGGGTCTGCATACGCTATCCCCCGTTCAATCTTACTTAAATAGGAGGGAACGCAGATTCCAAAGCAGACGTCCTTCTGCCCCCGCCCCTGGCGAATCCGCTCCATCCGCAGCAAAGCCCCTGTCAACAAAGCGTCCCGCTCTTTTTGCGGTATCATCCTTACAGGAAAATCTTCCTCTTCTCTTCTACCCATTTTTTACAAAAGAATATACTTTAAAATAAACAATCCCGCTAACACATACATCAGCGGCGTTACATTTTTGCCTTTTCCGGACGCCAGCTTGATTACCACATAGGCGATGACGCCCATGGCAATCCCTTCGGAAATACTATACATAAAAGGCATGGCCATAATACAGATAAAAGCAGGAATCGCTTCTGTATAGTCCTTAAAATCAATCTTCGTAATGGAAGTCAGCATCAAAAACCCTACAATCACCAAAGCAGGAGCTGTTGCAAAAGAAGGAATCGCTAAGAAAATCGGAGACAGGAACAAGGACAATGCAAACAGCACTGCCGATACCAGCCCGGTAAGGCCGGTACGTCCGCCTTCCGATACCCCAGAGGCGCTTTCCACAAATGTAGTTACCGTAGATGTCCCAAGCATTGCCCCCACGCTGGTTCCTACTGCATCCGCCATCAAAGCTCCTTTGATCTTGGGAAGCTTGCCATCCTGATCCAGCATGTCCGCCTTAGAAGCTACGCCAATCAGCGTTCCTAAGGTATCAAACAAATCTACAAATAAAAATGCAAACATAATAATTACAAAATCCAAGCTAAGCACCCGTGAGAAATCCATGTGGAAAAAGGTGGGCGCCAGGCTGGGTACAGAGATTCCACCGCTAAAATCTGGGATCAGGCTGAACCATCCGGCCTCCGGATTCGGGACATACAATCCTGTAAGCTGGCAAATAATCCCCAACAGCCAAGTTATCAAAATTCCCCATAAAATATTGCCCTTAACATTTTTTACCAACAATACTGCCGTAAGCAAAATTCCAATCAGGGCCAGCAGTACCGTAATCCCCTCTGTCTGAAAGGTTCCCGCCTCCACAGAGCCTTTAAAGGAAAACACGGTAACCAGAGTAGAAGAATCCACCACAATCTTGGCATTCTGCAAACCAATAAATGCAATAAACAATCCGATTCCTACCGATACCGCATGCTTCAAATTCATAGGTATCGCATTAAAAATTGCTTCCCGCACATTGGTCAGGGACAAGATAATAAAAATAATGCCTTCCACAAACACGGCCGCCAATGCCTCCTGCCAGGAAAATCCCATGCCAATCACTACCGTATAGGCAAAATAGGCGTTCAGCCCCATTCCCGGAGCCAATACAAAGGGATAATTTGACAAAAGCGCCATAAGGCAAGTAGCCAGAAATGCCGCCAATGCCGTTGCTGTAAAAACCGCGCCCCGATCCATCCCGGCCTCAGACAGGATATTGGGATTGACAGCCAAAATGTAGGCCATGGTCATAAACGTAGTAACACCCGCAATCACCTCTGTCTTCAAGTCCGTGTGATGTTCCTTCAAATGGAACACTTTTTCAAAAAAATTCATATTTACTCTCCTTTGTGACATACAAATGATACTTTCTCATTATAGCTTTCACTCTCTGTATGTGCAAGCTCTAATTATTTTTCCTCTTTTTCCCCTGTCTATTTGTTTTTTTTAAAATTTTGTTATAATTAACATATATTTGTTCAGGAGAGGTACGATAATGAAAAGGGAAAACTGCAGTTTAGAATCTGCCGGATGCAGTATGGTTGTCGCCGTAACACAGGATTCTGTGAACGCCACATTGAAAGAGTATCTGGACAATTTTGACGGGGAATTTACCAATCAGGCGTATTGTGTGGACGTAGACGAGACAGGGAGCGTCGTCTATGAATCTATGGATTACGAAGAAGTAAAAAAAGCGGTAGGCATGGATTTATACACCATTCCCAAAGAAAAAGAAAAATGGACAAAAGAACAGGAAGCCGCACTGCATAAGGCGTATGAGGAATTGGGTTTTACCCTGGGTTTCCGGTTTCGTATCGGATTGCCGGAGGCAAAAGATCCATCATCGTTAAGAGATATTGTAACCTTTCTGGAAAGCGACAGCAGTAGTATTGCCAACGTACACTACACCATGTATCTGAAAGAGTTCGAAATTATAAAAATCGCCGTTGTCCCAAGAAAAGGTTATGTATTTACAAATCTAAAGCAAGACCCAGACAAACCCTGGTATTTTACATCGAGAGTAAAGCTGGACATGAAGGGGGAAAAATTTGCAGAGCTTCCAGAAGAAATCCAGGATAAACTGAAACCCAAAGACAGCCAGGGCCATCTTAGCATGGATCAGATTCTTAGCATTCAACAGCTCTATATGGATTTGAATACGGCAAAACTGACCGATGATTTTGAATTAGAGGGGTTCGACAAAAGCGATGAAATTTATCATCTGTTTCAAAGCGGATTCCTCAACAATTATGTGGAGGAATGCAGAAAAAAAGGCGGTATTATCCTGGGATATTTGGCGAAGCAGTTTGAGCCTTCCGGCAAGAGAGAATTTATCAAACTGGAAGATTTTAATTTTTGCATTACGCCATACTATAAAGAAGATGGCGGCACAGATAAAGAAAAACAGGGGCTGTATTCCCTGAACTACTTATTTTCCTCACCGGGACACAAAATGGGGGATTTAAAAAAGTATGCCAATGCAGTGCGCTGGAACTGGGTGGAAACGTCCGAAAAAGGGAGTATACATGGCAGGATGGCCGTGGACAGAGAAGGGCTTCTGGAACAATTTGCAAAACATTTTAGAACAACACTAGAATGCGTACAGTTGACTCCCCATGCAGAAGCAAGTGTGAATCTGGTAAAAGCTTCTTATAAAGTCTGGATGACCCCGGATGATTCCCAAGCCGTATTTCAATACGGCCAGAATAAGTATACATACTCCTATGCCCAAAAAGCCGAAGCTCATGACTCCTATCTCAACACCGTAGATCCTGGATTCTCGGAAACGTGACGAGGTAAAATTGTCAACAGCTTGATTTATAAGGATTTCAGTATAAATCCTCGTCACAATCGAATATTTCATAAACATGACGAGGAATGGCTTGTTTCAGGCATTTATGGGCACCTCG
>JAAVYA010000005.1 GCA_022790855.1 Lachnospiraceae bacterium
ACGAGGTGCCCATAAATGCCTGAAACAAGCCATTCCTCGTCATGTTTATGAAATATTCGATTGTGACGAGGATTTATACTGAAATCCTTATAAATCAAGCTGTTGACAATTTTACCTCGTCACGTTTCCGAGAATCCAGGTTCTAATGTAGAATAAGAACTGTTTTCCCAGTATTTCTGAAAATAGCGTTGCAGCTCTTCTCTGGAATCAACCAGATCCTGGTGGATATCCAGAACCTTGGAAAAGTCTTTTTCTTCCAGGCGGATCGGATAGAGGCCGGAGAGAAAGACAGACTGAATCTCCTCTTCTTTGGGAATCCGCGTCTCGATGCCGAACAGATTGCATTCCAATGCGGCTAAAAAGAGGCAGGAAATAACAGTGACTCCGGCGCATTCCAGGAATTTCTTTTTGGAAAAAACCAAAAAGCTTTTCTGCAGGAGCATTTCTGACAGAAAGAATGCAAGGATACATCCTGCTGCCAGGAAAAACAAAAGAAGCAGCAGATTCATGCCGGAAACATATTCTCCAACAAAGAAAAACTGTCCCATAATAGCAATCCAGCATCCCAGGATGAAGGATGCGCCCCAGCAAAGCAAAGGTTTCAATAATCTGATGGTAATGATATCCCCTGCTGTTTCCAGATGCTTTTTCCGGTAGAGGAAAAAAGAAAGAACCAAACATGCAACTCCTGCCAGGCAGTAGGCCGCAATAATAGCGTATGCCTGGGGGAGTCTGATCAGTTCTTCCCGGCTCTGAAACGTCAAAAAGCCTGGAAATAGGGTGCTGAAATAGTAAAAGGGGGATAAAAAGTCCCCGAAAGAGATATTGGTATTGTCAACCCCGAAGGATACCATCTCCGCCAGCTGGCACACAATAGAACGGCATACCACAAAAAGGTAATTGATGATCAGGAAAAAGACAGGGGCCGCTATGATATTTCCGGTTATCATGACTGTAAATACTGCCAGAGCGAAGGCAAAAAATACCATGCCCAAGGATAAAATCAGCCAGTGCATCAAGTATTCAAGCTGTGTCATATGCCTGAAAAAGCAGACAAAGATCCCGGCCAGAAACGCTACAATCTGAGGAATGAACAAAAATGCAATCCCGGACAGGAGATTGGTTGTAAATAAGGTTTCCCGGCAGACCGGGAGGGCATGGATCATATTGCAGCTTCTGGCTTGAAATAAATAGGAAAATACTGCGATTGCCGTGATGGCGGCAAATAAAAAGAAAAATGAAGGCTGCAGGGAGGTGCGTACAACGCCTTCCAGCCGGGATAATAAGTAGCTGTCAGGGGCAGAGGCAGAATCCATGAGCCTTGGATTGAGCGCATGGAACAGACGCAGGGGGAGCCGTATCAGCCATACCAGCAAATAGGCGGTCCAGATGGGCCACCAGCGGGTGATATTCTTCAAAAAAATTGTCTTATGAAACCAGGATGTCTTTGACTGCATAGTTGGCACCTCCCATTTCGTAAATAAAAATCTCCTCTAATGTCAGCGGCAGCACGTCGATCAGCAGAGGATGCAGCTTTTCCAGTTCCGCTTTTGCATGACTGGGATTCCCTTTCAGAATAAGGGTGTAGACCCGTCCCATATTGGACATGTGCAGGACCTGGAATTGTTCTGGCAGGGGCGCAAGTCCGTGTTCAAAGGCAATTTGGATTTTGGAGACGGTGTTCTGGAGCTCACAGAGGGAATGTTCCAGAAGAAGCTTTCCCTGATGCATGATGCCCACATGATCGCATACGTCTTCCAGTTCCCGGAGGTTGTGGGAGGATATGAGGACGGTGGCCTGCATGTCCTGCACACGGTCAAGGATCAGGCCCCAAAGCTGCCTGCGCATGACGGGATCCAGGCCGTCCACCGGTTCGTCCAAAATCAACACCCGGGGATTGCAGCAGAGAGACAGCCAGAAGGCCACCTGCTTTTGCATACCCTTGGAAAGCTTGCGGATGTTGCGCTTCACATCGATTGCAGGAAAAAAGTCCCGAAGCTTCGTAAACAGAGCATGGTCAAAAGAAGGGTATAGGCCGGCATAAAACCGTTTCATCTCCAGAGTATCGGCTTGGGCAAAATAAAACAGGTCGTCGGGAATATAAGCAATCTGGCTCTTGAGGCCGGCATTCTCATAAACAGGCGTACCGTCGATCAGCACCTGACCCTCATTGGGACGGTAGATGCCTGTAATATGCCGGATCAAGGTGGATTTCCCGGCTCCATTGGGACCTACCAGACCGTAAATGGAGCCCTTGGGTACATGAAGGTTCACATGGTCCAGGGCGCAGAAGCGGTCAAAATATTTTACGATATGTTCTGCCTTGATCATAGCTGTCCGCCTCCTTTGACAAGTTGTTCGATCCGGCTGCAAAGATCTTCTTTTTGGACGGAAAGAAATAGTAATTCCGACGTGATTTCATCAAATTGGGAAAGCAGCTCCGTCTGCCGCCGGGACGGCATGGAGATATGATGGGAGGCAAAGGTGCCTCTTCCCGGCAGAGAATACAGGTATCCCTCCGCCTCCAAATCCCGGTATGCCCTTTGTATGGTATTGGGGTTAATGGTCAGTTTTGCAGCCAATTCCCGGACGGAAGGGAGCTGTTCGTCCGGCAGGATCACATGGGTGATCACCAGACGGCGCAGCCCATGTTTGACTTGTTCATAGATTGGTTTCGCATCACGGTAATTCAGTTGAACCATAGCAATCCCTCCCAAGTGTATGGATTTGTTTCATACACTTACTATATCATAGGTGATGGAAGATAGAAAGTGATTTTTTCTGCAGAGCATAAAAATTCCTTTACCAAAACCTTTTGATGTAGTACAATTTTGTTCAAGGGGATTTGGTTCCTCATATACCAGAAAGAGAGGATGGGATAGTATGAGTCAGGATGTAAAAGAATTTGTAAAAGAAAAGGCGAAAGAGCTGCTGGCCGCTCATTCCTGCTGCCAGGAGGCGAAGGATGCGGCACAGAATTGGCTGGATGCCATTGGAACGGACAAGGAAGCAGAGCAGGCGAAGATTTTGATTGCAGAATTGGAAGAGGACATTATGCCCATTGACGGCTTGATTGGATTTGCCGGTTCCGAAGCAGGGGCAAAGGTATTCGGGCAGGAGAAGGCAAAGGAAGTTCTTGCCCACGCACAGGAGATTAAAGCCGCGGGAGCAAAATATTGCGACTGCCCGGCGTGTGCCGCTGCGGAGGCTATTCTGGAAAAGAAAGAAGAACTCCTGTAAAAGTTTGCAGAAGCAGAAAAAAGCGTCTGAATGGCAGACGCTTTTTGTCTTATAAAGATGGCCCCGGCGTATAAGGGGACACGTCCCAAAGACCGTTGTACGCCGAAGGTATGGAGGAGGAAGAAAAATGGCTGTTTTTGAAATTACCTTTAGCCCCACCGGAGGTACAAAAATTCTTGTGGTTGTGTATGGAAACAGAGCGTATGACGATACGTTTGCGGAGCTTCGGGATGCTTTGACAGAGGCTGGATTTTCCTGCATTGCCGGAATTGCCGCTGTTGCAGAGCATTCTATTATGCACCAATTTGCGGCTGGACGCCCCAACCGTCAGGATGAGACAGAGCTTGTCGGTTTTGCAGAGAAGATACGTTCTAAAATGGAATCGGACGCATTGCCGGAATATGATAGCTTTCCCGGAAACCGGCCCTATCGTGCCTACAGCGGAGTTCCCATGAAACCTGCAGCGGGGAGGGGCTGTACCAAATGCGGCCTTTGTGAAACGGAATGTCCGGTAGGGGCGATTTCGGCAGAAGACCCGGGGATAACAGATTCTAATATATGCATTTCCTGTATGCGGTGCATAACTGTTTGTCCAAATCAGGCTCGCAGCGTAAATAAAGCCTTGCTTTTGGCAGGCAGTATGATACTGAAAAAGGAGTGCAGTGCTGCCAAGAGGAACGAATTGTATTTGTAGATGGAAGAGTAGCGCCGATGCAGAATACCTTTGACGATATATATGCTGTAAGAAGGAGAACAGGAATATGGCAGAATTTGATGAAAGAATTATAAGCAATCCAAAGATGTTTCAGGAAAACAGGATGGACGCCCATTCCGACCATCCATACTATCCCACTTATCAGGCGTACGAAACAGGAGAAAATGATTTCTGCCGCTGCCTGAACGGTCTCTGGAAGTTTGCATATGCCAGAAATTTTGCCGGGGCCATACCAGGATTTGAGCGGGAGGACTATGACTGCGGCGGTTGGGAGGATATCCGGGTTCCGGCCCATATTCAGATGGAAGGATATGATGTGCCTGCTTATGTGAATGTTCAGTACCCCTGGGACGGGAGGGAAGAGATTTCTCCCGGGGAGATCCCGGAGCATTTTAATCCGATTGCAAGCTATGTGACATATTTTGACGTGCCTGATACTTGGGCGGGGCAGCCGGTGTGCATCTCCTTTCAGGGGGTGGAGAGCGCTATGGCTCTCTGGTGCAATGGAACTTATGTGGGATATGCCGAAGATTCTTTTACGCCTTCCGAATTTGATCTGACGCCGTATGTTCGGGAGAAACAGAATAAACTGGCCGTCAGGGTCTTTAAGTGGTCGGCAGGAAGCTGGTGTGAAGATCAAGATTTTTACCGTTTTTCCGGGATTTTCCGGGACGTGTATCTTTTTACCAGGCCCAAAGTCCATATTACGGATGTAAAAATAAAAACGATTTTTCCGGGGAAAGCGTATGAAACCGCCTGGCTTACCGCAGAGCTGAAAGCAGCCGGCGAAGGAAGCGTCCGGGCCATTTTAAAAGAGGGGACGAAAATTTACGCAGAAACGGAGTGTACGTTAAAAGAAGAAACGCAGATATCCCTGAAGGTGGACAATCCCAGGCTTTGGAGCAGCGAAGATCCTTTTTTGTTTGAACTGCTGTTGGAGGTGGGGGATAAAGAAGGGAAGCTTCTGGAGGTAATTCCCCAGAAGGTGGGCTTTCGGGAGATTCGGATTATGGATCATATCATCCAGGTAAACGGAAAGCGTGTGGTATTCCACGGGGTGAACCGTCATGAATTCAGTTCCATCAGGGGGCGCTGCATTACCAGGGAAGAGACATTGCAGGATATTCTTACCATGAAACGGAATAATATCAATGCCGTCCGCACCAGCCACTATCCCAACGCGTCTTTCTTTTATGAACTGTGCGATAAGTACGGCATTTATGTGGTGGATGAAAATAATATGGAAAGCCATGGTTCCTGGGACGCGTATATTCGGGGCATGTGCAGCTCGGAAGAAGTGATTCCAGGAGATCGTACGGATTACAAAGAGATGATGTTAGACCGTATCCGTTCCATTTATGAGAAGGACAAAAATCATGCCTGCGTGGTGATCTGGTCCATTGGAAACGAGTCTTTTGGAGGAACGGTGCCACTGGCCATGGCGGATTTATTCCGGGAAATGGATGATACCCGCCCGGTACATTACGAAGGGATTTACTGGGATAATCGCTATTCCAAGACGTCGGATATCTACAGCCGGATGTATGCGTCGGCAAAAGATGTTCGGGAATATTTGAGGGAGCATCGGGATAAGCCTTATCTTTTGTGCGAATATGCCCACGCCATGGGGAATTCCTGCGGCGCACTTCACAAATATACGGAGTATGCCTATGAGGAAACGTTGTTCCAGGGAGGGTTTATCTGGGATTATATCGACCAGTCCATTACAAAAAAAGACGCTTACGGAAGGGAATATCAAGCCTACGGCGGAGATTTTATGGAACGTCCCACAGACTATAATTTCAGCGGCAACGGCATTGTGTACGGTGGAGAAAGAACGCCTTCCCCGAAAATGCAGGAAGTCAAATTCTGTTATCAATTCATCCGTGTGAAGGTAGAACGAGAGGAACTGGTGGTGGAAAATCGCCATCTGTTTACCAATACCTCTGCTTATAAATGTCTGCTGACCTTGAAAAAGGACGGCTATCCCATAGAACAGGCGGTTATGGAGACGGACGTAGCTCCCTTGGAGAAACAGAAGTTTTCCATTCCCCAATTTCATCACAAAGAGCCGGGGGAATATGTGCTTTCCGTTTCTTTCCATTTGAAAGAAGATACGCCCTGGGCAAGAGCAGGATATGAAGTGGCATTCGGAGAAGGAATCTGGAAAATAGCCCCCAAAGCTGTGAACAGGATGCAGGCTGAAAAACCTTTGGGGGTGATACATGGAAAATGGAATCTGGGAGTTCGGGGAGAGCATTTTGACGTATTGTTTTCCTATCAAAGCGGCGGATTGACTTCTTACCGATATGGAGGAGTAGAACTGCTTTCGGAGATTCCTATGCCCAATTTCTGGCGGGCCCCGGTGGATAATGATATGGGAAATCAAATGACGGCCAGATACGGGCAGTGGAAGCTGGCCAGTATGTATCTGGCGGTGAAAGATCCGAATCCTGCCGGGGAAGGTCAGAAGGACTCTTCCCCAGGCGATCCCAAGGTGGAAGAAACAGAAAGCGGGGTCGTTGTAACTTATACTTATTATATGCCCACAGTTCCAGCCAGTCAGTGCCAGGTATCCTACCGGGTTTGCTTCGATGGAAAAATCCATACGACCCTGACTTATGATCCGGTGCCCGGGCTGTGTGAAATGCCGGAGTTTGGCATGATTTTCCGGTTTCCCGGGGAATACGACCGCGTGGCTTGGTATGGATACGGCCCAGAGGAAACTTATTGGGACAGAAAATCCGGGGCAAAGCTGGGAGTTTACAAGAATCGGCTGTGGGATAATATGGCAAACTATTTAGTGCCCCAGGAATGCGGCAATAAGGTCGGTGTGCGTTGGGGAGAAGTGACAGACGCCAGAGGCAGGGGCGTACATTTTGCTTCTGATACGGGGATGAATTTTTCAGCGTTGCCCTTTACGCCCCATGAGATGGAGCTGGCGAAGCATCCTTTTGAGCTGCCCCGATCCCAGTCTGTGGTGGTACGGGTATCTTCCGAACAAATGGGGATAGGCGGCGACGACAGCTGGGGGGCGAAGCCCCATCCGGAGTATCTTTTGAATGGAACTGTCAGAAATAAGTTTACCTTTGCCTTTTGGGGGATTTGAGGATGGAGGACAAGCGAAGGAAACCTGTGGAAGCTTCTCTTCCAATATCCGGGCGGATTTTGATTGCAGAAGATGAGACGGAAGTGGCGGATTTGTTGGAGCTGTATTTGTCCAAGGAGGGATATCATGTAATCAAATGTCCCGACGGCTTATCCGCATGGGAACAGATGGAAAAAGAGGAGGTGGATTTGGCAATTTTGGATGTGATGATGCCGGGACTGGACGGGTTTGCCTTATGCCGGAAGATACGGGAGCGTTATCTGTTTCCCGTGATTATGCTGACTGCTAAGGTGGAGGATGTGGATAAAATCTCCGGCTTGATGCAGGGAGCCGACGACTATATCACAAAGCCTTTTAATCCCCTGGAGGTCATCGCCCGGGTGAAATCCCAGCTCCGCCGCTACCGCGCCTACAATCCCAGGCAGGAAGAAGAGCTGGATCTGCGGGGGCTTTCCATCAGCCGCAGTACGCACCTTTGTATGCTGTATGGCCGCAAGCTGGAGCTTACTCCAAGGGAATTTGACATTTTGTGGTATCTCTGTGAAAACCGGGGCAGGGTAGTCTCTTCCGAGGAATTGTTTGAAACGGTATGGGGCGAAAAATATTTGGACAGTAACAATACGGTTATGAACCACATTGGCAAGCTCCGGGAAAAGATGCAGGAATCTTATAAAAATCCCAGATTTATAAAAACAGTTTGGGGGATTGGGTATACGGTGGAGGCTTGAAATGGGAAACATGGAATTACAGAGGAACATGATGAAACGCCTGATCAGGCAAGTCGTTCAAAGCAGCCTGATCTATGGAATGATCCTTGCGGTTGTGCTGTTAGTAGGTTATCTGGCAGGACATTCTGTGGTCTGGCAAGGAACAGAGCCTTCGTATCCTTTTTTTCACTGGGTATCCCTTCACGCAGTGGGGACAGGAGTATGTTTGTTTTTTATAGGAGAGATTTTGATTCTGCTGGCTTATTTATGGAGAATTTGCGGTTATATACAAAGTATTTTAAAAAGCATGCGGCGGGTGTATGAGGACGGAGGTTCTGCTGAAAAGAATCTGGCGGGGCCAGAAGAGAATCATCAGGAGGATTGGATTATGCTTCCGGAGGAATTAAAGGAAGCAGAGCAGCAGATGAACCTGCTCCATCAGCAGGTGCAAAAAAGCAGAACCCAGGCACGGGAAGCGGAACAGCGGAAAAATGACCTGGTGGTTTATCTGGCCCATGATTTGAAGACGCCGTTGACTTCCGTGCTGGGTTACCTGGTTCTTTTGGAGGAGGCTTTGGACCTGCCCAAAGAACAGCGGGAAAAATATGTGACGATTGCCCGGAAAAAAGCAGAGCGGTTGGAAGAGCTGATCAATGAGTTTTTTGAAATTACCCGTTTTAACCTTACCTCTATGGAACTGGAACGCCAAAGAATTAATTTTACCAGGCTTTTGGAGCAGACGGTGTATGAGTTTCAGCCGATGCTTAGGGAAAAGCAATTGGGCTGCCGCCTGGAAGCGGAACCGGACGTGATGTTCTCCTGTGACCTTGATAAAATGCAGCGGGTTGTGGATAATCTGCTGCGAAATGCCATTTTATATGGATATGGGGGAACCGAGCTTTTGATCACCTTAAAGGTGGTAAAACAGGAAGAAGACTGCCTGGAACTGACGGTTCAAAACGCTGGCCCCACAATTCCCGCCGGGAAGCTGGAGCGGATTTTCCAACAGTTTTACCGGCTGGACGTGGCCCGTACCTCCAGTACCGGAGGAGCGGGACTGGGGCTGGCGATCGCCAGAGAAATCGTGCAGCTTCATGGGGGCAGTATTACGGCGGAAAGTCAAAATGAAGTGACTGTTTTCCGGGTCCGTCTGCCCATAAATTCATAAAATCTTAAAAAAGACAAGAGAAAAAAGAAAAGAAGAAAATCATCCGAACCTTTTATAATGGGAGCAGAACAAATGGCAGATGCAACAAAGGAGAGGATGATTCTTCATGTCTATACAAAACAAAGAATTGGAAATAATTGAGTTTGACAGGCCCGGAACGAAGGGGAAAAATGATATGGGCCGAAACAGGTATCCGGTCCGGGGGATGTCTCCAGATGGAAGGAGAGCATACGGCGGTTCCGTCTCAAGGCGTCAAAGCGGCAGATTTAGGAAAAAAGAGCGCAGAAGGCAGAGGAATATCCATATTTTTCTGGCATTGCTGGCCATGATTTTTTTACTTTTATTGGCGAGGGCTGTGACACTTTTTGTGGGATTATATATGTTTCCTTCAGAGACGGAAGAATTTTTGAAGGAGCAAGAGGGGAATGAGGCTTACCCGGAGAAGCTGCTGGAGCTGTTGGATAAAAATGAAGAAACTTTGGAATTTGTGAAAGATTATCCCAACCGAAAGAAATATATGGGCAAGACCATTGATTTGTCAAATGAGGTGTCCGCCGGGGAGGTTCCTCTGCTGCTGCAGTGGGATAGGCGCTGGGGGTATGACAGTTACGGAGAGGGCATGATTGCCCTGGAAGGATGCGGGCCTACTTGTCTGTCCATGGCGTACATTTTTCTTACGGGAGATGCTGAGATGAATCCTCGGAAGATGGCGGAATTTGCCTGGGAACATGGGTATTACAGTCCGGAAGGAACCAGTTGGAGCCTGTGGACGGAGGGGGCAAGTGCCTTGGGGCTGTCTGGGGAGGAGCTTCCCCTTGGGGAAAGTAATATAAAGCAAATGCTGGATCTTGGGGGCGTGGTGGTATGCAGTATGCGCCCGGGAGATTTTACTACTACGGGACATTTTATTTTGATTCGGGGATACGATGAGAAAGGATTTTTTGTGAACGATCCGAACCGGAAGAGCAATAGCGAGAAGCAGTGGGATTTTGAAACGCTGAAAGGGCAGATTAAGAATCTTTGGGGGATTTCCAGGTGAAAGTTTTTGATCATGGAATAAAGCCTTTACACCAAATTCATTTTTCTGGTATTCTGATAATACTGAAACAAATTGCTTTTGAAAAGCGTGTGATTAATCGAAAACAGTATCAACAACCGTCCGCGACTGAAAGGGAATAGAATTCTATAAGTAACCTGACAAAATCAGAGAGTGCAAAGTCTATATTAGGTTACTAAGGCTTTGCACCCTTTTTCATTTTTAGTAAGGAAAATTGCCGCTCACCCCTTCACCGGTTCACTGGTAAGCATCATCCCCAATTTTTTGAACGTCTGGATATCCACGGCGGACAACATAACAGAAGTATGAACCTGGCAGTCCTTCAGAGCCGGCAGCATTTCCATGGCCTTTTGGGCGTTGGCGTCCTTGCTGGTGCACATGGAAAGGGCGATCAGCACCTCGTCCGTATGAAGCCGGGGGTTTCTGCTCCCCAGGTAATCCACTTTTAATTTCTGAATGGGAGCGACTACTTCCGGGGCGATCAGGTGAACTTCCTTGGGAATGTGTGCAAGCTCTTTCAGGGAATTCAGAAGCACTGCGGCGGAAGCGCCCAGCAAAGGCGTGGTTTTCCCAGTGATAATTTTGCCGTTGTTCAGTTCAATGGCAGCGCATGGAACGGAAAGACTGGCGGCTCGGGTGTTGGCAGCTACGGTAACCTTCCGGTCCTCCGGGGAAATCTTTGCCTGTTTCATAATCAGTTCGATTTTCAGCACCTCATTCTCCTGGCATTCATCTTTGGCCAGGCGGTTCAGGGAGGCGTAGTAGCGGCGCAGAATCTCCATATTGGAGGCTTCCCGGCAGGCTTCGTCGTCAACGATACAGTTTCCGGCCATATTTACCCCCATATCGGTGGGGGATTTATAGGGATTCTCCCCATAAATTTTTTCAAACATAGCGTCCAGCACCGGGAAGATCTCGATATCCCGGTTATAATTGACGGTTGTCTCCCCATAGGCTTCCAGATGGAAGGGGTCGATCATGTTCACGTCGTTCAAATCTGCGGTGGCCGCTTCGTAGGCCAGATTGATGGGGTGTTTTAGGGGCACGTTCCAAATGGGGAAGGTTTCGTATTTGGCATATCCGGCCTTGATGCCCCGTTGGTTGTCGTGGTAGAGCTGAGACAGGCAGGTGGCCATTTTTCCGCTGCCCGGGCCCGGAGCCGTAATGACAACCAGGGGTCTTGAGGTCTCTATGTAGTCGTTTTTTCCATACCCGTCTTCACTGACAATCAACGGTATATTAGAAGGATATCCGGGAATTGTATAGTGGAGATATACCCGGATATTCCGTTTTTCCAGCTTGCTTTTGAACTGGGCGGCGCTGTTTTGGCCCTCGTAGTGGGTGATTACTACGCTGCCAAAATAAAGGCCCCGGGATTCAAAGGCGGATTTCAGCCGCAGTACGTCCATTTCGTAGGTGATGCCTAAGTCTCCCCGGATTTTATTTTTTTCAATATCGGCGGCGCTGATCACAATGACGATCTCCGCCTGTCCGGCTAACTGCATCAGCATACGCAGCTTGCTGTCCGGTGCAAAGCCCGGAAGAACCCGGGAGGCGTGGTAATCGTCGAATAGTTTTCCGCCAAATTCCAGGTACAGCTTGTCCCCGAATTTGTTGATGCGTTCCATGATATGTTGTGATTGAAGCCGGATGTATGCTTCATTGTCAAATCCTGTTTTCATTTGCTTACCTTTCGCGTTTACAGCGGATGGAGGCTTCTATGAAGCCTTTGAACAATGGGTGCGGGCGGTTGGGGCGGGACTTCAGCTCAGGATGTGCCTGAGTGGCTACAAACCAGGGATGAGAGGGGAGTTCTACCATTTCTACGATCCTTCCGTCCGGAGAAAGGCCGGAAAGCTGCATGCCTTTTTCCGTAAGAATGTGGCGGTAATCATTGTTGACCTCGTAGCGGTGGCGGTGTCTTTCGTGAATGGTGTCTGTGCCATAGAGCCGATAGGATGTGCTGGACGTATCCAGTACGCAGGGATAGGAGCCGAGACGCAGCGTTCCCCCAATGTCTTCGATGCCGTTCTGATCCGGCATCAATGCGATGACCGGATGGGTGGTGGAAGAATCAAGTTCAATGCTGTGGGCGCCGTTTAGGCCGCAGACATGGCGGGCAAATTCCACAATGGCTAGCTGCATGCCCAAGCAGATTCCCAAAAACGGGATGTTGTTTTCCCGGGCGTATTGGATCGCGGCAACCTTTCCCTCGATGCCACGGCTGCCGAAGCCTCCGGGAACCAGGACGCCCTGAACCCTTCCCAGGGTTTCTTCCATATTTTCCCAGGATAAACGCTCGGAATCCACCCATTTGATATTCACGGTGGCCAGGGATGCAATGCCGCCGTGTTTTAGAGCCTCTGCCACGGAAATATAAGCGTCGTGGAGCTGGGTGTATTTTCCAACTAATGCAATTTCCACTTCCTGGGTGGGATGGCGAAGCGCATGCACCATATCCGTCCAATCCGCAAGATCTGGTTTGGGGCAGGGAAGATGGAGACATTCGCATGCGACCTGGGCCAGATGTTCCTGCTCCATGGCAAGAGGCGCTTCATAGAGATATTCCACGTCCAGATTTTGCAGCACGTGGCTATTTGGCACATTACAAAATAAAGCAATTTTGTCTTTAATTCCCTGGTCTAGGGGATATTCGGAACGGCAAACAATAAGGTCAGGACGAAGTCCCATGCCCTGCAGTTCTTTTACACTGGCTTGGGTGGGTTTTGTTTTCATTTCACCGGAAGCCCGGATATATGGAATCAAGGTGACGTGAATTAAAATCGCATTTTCCGGACCCACTTCATGCTGAAATTGCCGGATGGATTCCAGAAAAGGCTGGCTTTCAATATCTCCTACGGTGCCGCCTACTTCAATGATGGCAATGTGGGTGTCTTCCGTGGTAAAATTCCGGTAAAACCGGCTTTTGATCTCATTTGTAATATGGGGGATCACCTGGACGGTGCCTCCTCCATAGTCTCCCCGGCGCTCTTTCTGGAGTACGCTCCAATAGATTTTTCCGGTGGTGACATTGGAATTTTTATTTAAGCTTTCATCGATAAAACGTTCATAATGCCCCAAATCCAAATCTGTCTCGGCCCCGTCGTCGGTGACAAAAACCTCTCCGTGCTGGATGGGGTTCATAGTTCCCGGGTCGATATTAATGTAGGGATCAAATTTCTGCATGGTTACGGTGTATCCCCGGGCTTTCAGCAGGCGTCCTAAGGATGCTGCGGTAATGCCTTTTCCCAGGCCGGATACGACCCCACCGGTGACGAAAACGTATTTTACGGACATTATTTTATCCTCCTATGAAATAAAAAATAACCAATATATTATACAACCTGCGCACAAGGAAATCCAGACTTTCCGTGAAAAAGTTTAGAAAAAGTTTAGAAAAAACAAGAAAAGTTCATGAAGAAGATATTGATTTTCCCATTCATTCAACATATAATAAAGGACATATTGCAGAGCATGTCTGGAATATGGAGGAGGACCAGGACAGATGGATAACAAAGGAAACAATAATCAAAATAGCAACAATAATAGAAATGGCATGACGCTTTTGATATTTATTTTGGCGGCGCTGGTGGTGCTTTTTATTGCAAGCATGATTAGCAGCGGGATAACCAAGATGACCAACCAGAAGATTACCTATACCCAATTCAAGGAGCTGGTAGAGGAAGACCGTGTGGAGAAGGTGGAATTTAAGTCCGGTTTGATTCATATTACGCCTAAGACAAAGGAAGGCCAGATTGCCTTAATAACATATTATGCCGTACAGTTGGATGACGAGGGGCTTTTGCCGCTTTTGGACGAGCATGGAGTGGATTATGAGGGAATCCAGGCCAGCGCTACCACTAATTTTCTATATAATATCTTAAGTTTTGTAATACCGATCGCCATTTGCTGGATCCTTTTAGCCTTCGTGATGCGCCGGATGGGCGGCGGAGGCGGCGTCATGGGCGTCGGCAAAAGCAATGCCAAAGTTTATGTGGAGAAGCAGACGGGAGTGACCTTTAAGGATGTGGCCGGACAGGATGAGGCCAAGGAGTCTTTACAGGAAGTTGTGGATTTTCTTCATAACCCTACGAAGTATACGGATATTGGGGCGAAGCTTCCCAAAGGTGCGCTGCTGGTGGGGCCTCCCGGTACCGGCAAGACGCTGCTGGCCAAAGCTGTGGCGGGGGAGGCCAAGGTGCCCTTTTTCTCCCTGGCCGGTTCGGATTTTGTGGAGATGTTTGTGGGGGTGGGTGCGTCCCGTGTCCGGGATCTGTTTAAAGAGGCACAGAAGCATGCCCCCTGTATTGTATTTATTGACGAGATTGACGCTATCGGAAAGAGCCGTGATACCAGATACGGCGGAAATGACGAACGGGAACAGACGTTGAATCAGCTTTTGGCAGAGATGGACGGCTTTGATACTTCCAAGGGCGTTTTGATCCTTGCGGCTACCAACCGCCCGGAGGTGCTGGATAAGGCGCTGCTTCGGCCGGGACGTTTTGACCGGAGAATTATCGTGGACAAGCCGGATTTAAAAGGCCGGAAAGAGACCTTGAAGGTACACTCCAAGAATGTGCTGATGGATGATTCCGTGGATTTGGACGCCATTGCTTTGGCGACTTCAGGCGCGGTGGGTTCCGACCTTGCTAATATGATCAATGAAGCCGCCATCAATGCGGTAAAAAGCGGCAGGAAATACGTGAACCAGTCGGATTTATTTGAATCTGTGGAAGTAGTCATTGCCGGAAAAGAGAAAAAAGACCGGATTATGGGGCCAAAGGAGAAGAAGCTGGTAGCTTATCATGAAGTAGGCCATGCATTGGTCACTGCATTGCAGAAGGATGCGGAGCCGGTGCAGAAGATTACGATTATTCCCAGAACCAAGGGCGCTTTGGGATATACGATGCAGGTGCCGGAGGAAGAGAAATTTTTAATGACCAAGAATGAGCTGGTAGCCCATCTTGTGACTTACATGGGAGGCCGTGCGGCGGAGGAGATCGTATTTGATTCCGTCACTACAGGGGCGTCCAACGACATTGAGCAGGCCACCAAGATCGCCCGGGCTATGGTGACTCAGTATGGTATGTCCGAGAAGTTCGGACTGATGGGGCTTGTCACCGTGGAGAATCAGTATTTGGATGGCAGGGCGTCTCTAAACTGCGGGGAAGAGACGGCTGCCCAGATTGATAAAGAAGTAATGGCAATCCTTCAGGAAAGCTATGCCCAGGCGAAAGAACTGCTTTTGGAAAATCGCAGCGTATTGGATGAGATTGCGGAATATCTGTATGAACATGAGACGATCACAGGAAAAGAATTTATGGATATTTTCCGCCGTTTGAAGGGGCTTCCGCCGGAAGCAGAGAAAAAGGAGCAGGAGAAAGAGAGCCATATTAATTTTAAGGAAGCAGATCCCCAGCCGGTAGTCCGGGAGGTGCCAAAGCAAGAACCAAAGACGTCCCCCGAACCGGAATCAAGCCCTGCCATAAGCGCACAGGATGAAACAGAAGAACCGGTCAGTGAGACAATTTCCATTATAAATGAGGTCAAAGCCGTAGAACCTTTGGAGCCAGAAGAAGAGTTTATGGTAAATACCCTGGAGCTGGAACCGGAGGAGCTAATGCAGGAGAGCCGTGAAACAGAATTATCCGCAGAAGTGGAGAAAGAGGAGCAAACAGTGGTTCCGGAGAAACAACCTCATACGCCTGTGGAAAAGCAGCCGCCAGTGGAAACGGTAAAAATACAGTCTCCTATAGAAAAGAAACAACCTGCGCAGCCAGTTCCGGTCCCCAAGCAGCCCGTCAAAAAAGAGCAGCGATCCACTATAAAAACTCCTCAGCCCGTGAGGCAGCAGACCGTCTCACGGCCAATAGCGCAGCAGCTTTCCGCAGAGCTGTCGTCAGAGCTGGGAGCAGAGAAAAAGCCGGCGGCAAAACCCTTGCCAAAGCAGCCGGCGTCATCCAGGGAAATTCCCATGACGGAAGACGGGAAACCTCTATCCGCCTTAGAAATGCTAAAAAGAATGAGCGAACAGCCAACCAAGGATAAACGCTAGTACAGTCTTGCGTTTAACATTTCATTTACTACTGCGAAGAAGATTATGTATTTCGGTACCCAGGCAATTCCACGGAACTCTTTCCCAAAGCAAATAGGTGGGGCGCTTTTTGGAGAAACGGAATTCACTGCTTGCGCAGGCTTAGGGATGAAGGCTTTCCCGAATCCCTTAGCCGCGGTTAGCAGTTAGTCCGCTTCTTCGCCGCTCCCAGTTTGCGTGGGAAAGAGTTCCGCGGAATTGCCGTCCGTATCCAAATCCATATCATCCTACCAAAGTATCATTCAATCTATCGGAGGCCCCATGTTTGATATCCAAGAAGAATTAAAAAAGCTTCCGGCCAAGCCGGGAGTCTATATCATGCATGATAAAGTAGATGCAATCATATATATTGGCAAAGCAGTCAGCCTGCGGAACCGGGTACGCCAGTATTTTCGGCCCAGCCACAGCGAGGGCATCAAAAAAGATCAGATGGTAAAACAAATTCAGCGTTTTGAATATATTATTACGGATTCCGAGCTGGAAGCGCTGATTTTGGAATGCAATTTGATCAAAGAACACAGACCCAAATATAATACCATGCTGCGGGATGATAAATCGTACCCGTATATCAGAGTGACACTGGGGGAGGAATTTCCCAGGGTCCTTTTTTCACGTCAGATGAAAAAAGATAAATCAAAATATTTTGGGCCTTATACCAGCGCAGGAGCGGTGAAGGATACGATAGATCTGCTGCAGAAGCTTTATCAGCTTCGGACTTGCAGCCGTGTGCTTCCCAGAGATACGGGAAAAGAACGCCCTTGTTTGAATTATCACATCAAACAGTGCCTGGGGCCGTGCCAGGGGTATGTTGCTCAGGAAGCTTACCGGAAACAAATTGATGGAGCGGTCTCTTTTTTAAATGGAAATTACGATCCGGTGATTCGGGAGCTGGAGGAAAAAATGAACCGGTGCGCCCAGGAAATGGAATTTGAAAAGGCCATAGAATATCGGGAATTGAAAAACAGCGTTACCCAGATCGCCCAAAAACAGAAAATTACCAATTCCGATGGAGAGGACAAGGATATCATCGCCGTAGCATGTGACGACAGAGATGCGGTGGTACAGATATTTTTTGTGCGGGAAGGTTTATTGATCGGACGGGATCATTTTCATGTAACGATTGCCCCAGGGGATACCAGAACTCAGATTTTAGCGGCGTTCCTCAAACAATTTTATGCTGGGACGCCTTATATTCCACGGGAAATTATGCTTCAGGAGGACGTGGAGGAATCGGAGGTGATCACCCAGTGGCTGACAACCAGGCGGGGAGGCCGGGTTTACCTTCGTGTTCCAAAGAAGGGAACCAAAGAAAGGCTTGTGGAGTTAGCGGCCAAGAATGCATGGCTGGTGTTGAGCCAGGATAAAGAAAAAATCAAACGGGAAGAAGGGCGTACCATTGGAGCTTTGAAAGAAATCGCCGGACTTCTGGAGCTTGAGGGCGTTTCCAGGATCGAGGCCTATGATATTTCCAATATTAACGGCTTTGAGACCGTGGGTTCTATGATTGTCTATGAGAAGGGAAAGCCACGGCGTAGCGATTACCGGAAATTCAAGCTGCGTACCGTGTCAGGGCCGGATGATTACGGTTCCATGTACGAGGTGCTCACCAGGCGTTTTTCCCATGGGATGAAAGAAAAAGAAATGTTAAAAGAAAAAGATATGTCGGAGGAATACGGAAGCTTTACACGTTTCCCGGATCTGATCATGATGGACGGAGGAAAAGGGCAGGTAAATATTGCGTTGCGGGTATTGGACGAATTGCATCTTCATATTCCGGTGTGCGGCATGGTAAAGGACGATAATCACAGGACGCGGGGATTGTATTACAACAATGAAGAGATACCTATAGAAAGAAGCGGCGAGGGCTTTAAACTCATCACCAGGATTCAGGATGAAGCGCATCGCTTTGCCATCGAGTATCACCGTTCTTTAAGGAGTAAGGAACAGGTGCATTCCGTACTGGATGATATTCCGGGAATCGGACCTGCCAGAAGAAAGGCGCTGATGAAGGAATTTCTGTCTCTGGACGCCATAAAGGCTGCGGACAGGGAGCAGCTTGCGTCATTGCCCGCCATGAATGAGAAGGCGGCGGATGCAGTGTATGAATTTTTTCATCCGAAAGAACCAGGTTGAAGCAGAGAAATGGATATGCTATACTTAAGGCATACCCAAAGGGCACACCGTATGCCACGCCCATTGGGCGGGCACTTATGGTATACCCAAAGGGCACACCGTATGCCACGCCCATTGGGCGGGCACTTATGGTATCATCAAAGGACGAAAGGGAGAACGAGAATGAAAGGCGTTAGTATAAGCAAGGTTGTTGACAAATTGAAACTAACTGTGTTCAATCCGGAAGTAGACATGAAAAAAAGGCGGATTACCTTATCGGATGTGAATCGTCCGGCCCTCCAGCTCACCGGATATTTTGAACATTTTGAAGAGAACCGCGTTCAGATCATCGGTACGGTGGAGTACACATATCTGGAACATTTGGAGGCGGAAAAGAAGCATAAGATTTATCAGGAGTTTTTGTCCTTTGACATTCCCTGCGTGATTTTCTGCCGGGAATTCCAGCCGGATGAAGAATTCCTGCGGTTGGCTACGAAGCAGGGCGTTCCGGTATTGGGAACGGGGGATGCCACCTCCACCTTTATGGCAGAATTGATCTATCATTTAAACGAAGAGCTGGCGCCTTGTATTTCCATTCACGGAGTTTTGGTTGACGTATACGGAGAGGGCCTGCTGATCATGGGAGAAAGCGGAATCGGAAAGAGCGAGGCCGCTCTGGAGCTGATCCGCAGAGGCCACCGGCTGGTGACGGACGATGTGGTGGAGATCCGCAAGATCAACGAGCGTACGCTGGTAGGAAGCTCTCCGGACATCACTAGATATTTTATTGAGCTGCGGGGCGTAGGAATTGTAGATGTAAAACATTTGTTTGGTGTGGAGTGCGTAAAAGAAAAGCAGAATATCGACTTGGTCATCAAACTGGAAGATTGGCGTAAAGACAATGATTACGATCGGCTGGGCCTGGAAGAGGAATATACGGAATTTTTGGGGAATAAGGTGGTATGCCATTCTCTGCCTATCCGTCCTGGACGTAATCTTGCCGTGATCTGCGAGACAGCGGCAGTCAACCACAGACAGAAGAAAATGGGGTATAATGCGGCCCAGGAGCTTTACCGCCGAGTGCAGGCGAATCTTCAGAAGCGCAGTAATGAAGAAGAGGAAGAAGAGTAGAAAATCAAAGTTCCCACTGCTTGCGGGAATAAAAAAGTGTATAACTGTATATGCAGATTAGTAATAGAAAGATGAGGTAATAAAAAATGGAGAAGAAAAATGTTTGGGAAAAGTATCAGGGGGAAAGGCGGCAGGAAGTATTTGACTTCGGGGAAGGATACAAAGAGTTTCTTTCCTGCTGCAAGACAGAGCGGGAATGTGTGACTTGGCTGAAAGCCCGTGCAGAAGAAGCCGGATTCCGGGATTTGAACAAAGTCCTGAATGAGGGGGGAAAGATTGTATGCGGAGATAAGCTGTATGCGGACAACATGGGGAAGGCATTGGCGCTGTTTGTCATTGGCAGAGAGCCGCTGGAAAAGGGAATGAACGTTTTAGGCGCACATATTGATTCTCCGCGTTTGGATATCAAGCAGATTCCGCTGTACGAAGATACCCAGATGGCATTTTTAGATACTCATTATTATGGAGGCGTCAAGAAATATCAGTGGGTGGCCCTGCCCTTGGCTCTTCATGGCGTGATCGTGAAAAAGGACGGCACCGTTGTCGATGTAAATATCGGGGAGAAAGCAGAGGATCCGGTATTTGGAGTCAGCGACCTGTTGATTCATCTGTCCGCAGAGCAGATGGAGAAAAAAGCATCTCTGGTGATTGAGGGAGAAAACCTTGACATTCTGGTGGGAAGCATCCCTTCAGTCACATCGGAGGAGGAGAAGGAGCAGGTGAAAGAGGCCGTAAAGGCAAATATCTTGAATCTTTTAGCAGAGCAGTACCAGATAGAAGAAGATGATTTCTTGTCTGCCGAGATTGAAGCCGTACCGGCGGGAGCCGCCAGGGATTACGGGTTTGACCGCAGTATGGTTATGGGATACGGCCATGACGACCGTGTTTGTGCTTATCCTTCCTTTTGCGCCGTACTGGAGGCCGGGATTTGCGAGAAAACCACCGCATGCCTTCTGGTGGATAAGGAAGAAGTAGGGAGCATTGGGGCGACAGGCATGAGCTCTAAATTTTTTGAATATGTTGTAAACGAGCTTTTGGAGGCTATGGGCCAGCACACTCCGGTGGCTTTCCAGCGGGCAATGTCCAATTCTAAGGTGCTTTCCACAGATGTAAGCGCAGCTTTCGATCCTTTATTTCCCAATGTTGCGGAGAAGAAAAACGCTTCCTATATGGGAAAGGGCCTGGTATTTAATAAGTTTACCGGTTCCAAAGGAAAAAGCGGGTGCAATGACGCCAATGCGGAGTATGTAGCGCAGCTTCGCAGAATTATGGATGATAATGATATTTCCTTCCAGATGGCGGAATTGGGGAAAGTAGACCAGGGCGGCGGCGGAACCATTGCGTTTCTCTTTGCAAAATATGGAATGCAGGTCATTGACAGCGGAGTTTCCGTGCTGAATATGCACGCTCCCTGGGAGATTATCAGTAAAGGGGATTTGTATGAAGCAAAGCGGGGCTACACGGCGTTTTTAAAGGAAGCATAAAAAATAGATGGATGTAAGAAAGATAAAATGCATAAGGGCATGGACCTTTGCATAAAATTTACAATGCAGAGTCAGACAGTCCAAAGCCTTTGGGATCTACGGGTGAAGACGGAAAGGAAGGTGCAGATTTGGCATTCCAGGAACAATTACTGCAGATTTTAAAAAAAGAGCAGATACGGATAAAGGAACCTATGAGTCGTCATACCACCTTTCGCACAGGCGGTCCGGCAGATTATTATCTGAGCCCTGAGATCGGACAGGCAGGAGAGGTTCTTTCCCTGTGCCGCAGGGAAGGGGTTCCAGTGGAGATTATTGGCAACGGAAGCAATTTGCTGGTGGGCGACAAAGGGATCCGGGGAGCCGTAGTGGAGATTGGCCAGAACGCGGCAGAAGTATCTGCCGAGGGAACTACCCTTTATGCACAGGCCGGGGCAAGCCTGGCAAAGGCTGCCCAGGAAGCGGCCAGATCATCTTTGGCAGGTTTGGAATTTGCCTCCGGTATTCCGGGAACTGTGGGAGGTGCGGTAGTGATGAATGCCGGGGCTTACGGCGGTGAAATGAAGCATGTCCTACAATGGGCGAAGGTATTGCTGCCGGAGGGGAAGGTGCAAAAATTCTCCGTACAGGAACTGAAGATGTCTTATCGCCACAGCTTAATCCAGGAGCTTTCTGGTGTGGTGCTGGAAGCGTCATTTGCTTTGAAGCAGGAGGATGAGGATTTGATCCGGGCACAGATGGAGGTGTACCGAAATCAGAGAAGCCAGAAGCAGCCCTTAGAGTATCCCAGCGCGGGCAGCACCTTCAAACGGCCGGAAGGCTATTTTGCCGGAAAACTGATTATGGACGCCGGGCTTAGAGGCTGCCGGCTGGGGGGCGCCCAGGTGTCAGAAAAGCATTGCGGTTTTGTGATCAACCGGGATCATGCTACGGCGGCGGATATCCGCGGACTGATGGAACTGGTGCAGCAAAAGGTACAGGAATGCTTCGGCGTATGGCTGGAACCAGAGGTAAAGATGGTGGGTGAGTTTTAAGGAGGAGAGGTATGAGGTTCGTGATTCTCACCGGTATGTCCGGTGCAGGAAAAAGTACGGCGCTGAAAATGATGGAGGATATGGGCTATTTTTGTGTAGACAATCTTCCGATTGCTTTGATTGAGAAGTTTTCCGAATTGACGGCGGCAGAAAATGCCGAGCTTTCCAAGGTTGCCGTGGGGGTGGACATTCGGAGCGGTCAGTCTCTGGAAGAACTGGGAAGTATTTTAGACCATATGCACAGTCAGGGCCGGGCCTTCGAGATTCTCTTTTTGGATGCAGAGGATACGGTACTGGTGAAACGTTATAAGGAAACAAGGCGGAATCACCCTTTGGCTATGGGAGAGCGGGTGGACAAAGGGATTGCCCAGGAACGGAAAAGGGTGGAGTTTCTAAAACGGCAGGCGGATTTTATTATAGATACCAGCCAGTTACTTACCAGAGAACTAAAGACGGAGCTGGAGAAAATATTTGTACAGAATCAAGCATACCAAAGTCTGTTTGTGACAATCCTTTCCTTTGGATTTAAGTATGGAATTCCAGCGGATTCGGATCTTGTATTTGACGTGCGTTTTTTGCCCAACCCTTACTATGTGGAAGGACTCAGGGCAAAGACGGGTAATGACCGGGAGGTTCAGGAATATGTGATGCAGTATCAGGAGGCTCATACATTTTTAGACAAGCTGGAAGATATGGTCACTTTTTTGATTCCCAATTATATTACGGAAGGAAAGAACCAGCTTGTGGTCAGCATTGGCTGTACCGGCGGGAAGCATCGTTCGGTTACTTTGGCCAACGGCCTGTATGAAAGACTTTGTAAACAAGATGGATATGGAATTAAAATTGAGCATCGGGATATTGGAAAAGATGCTCTCAGAGGGAAATAAATGTCGTTTTCAAGTGAAGTAAAGGAAGAATTATCCCGTCATGTCAGCCCGGGCAGACATTGTCAACTGGCTGAGATTGCAGCTATTTTGGGTTTTTCCGGCAGGGTGGAGGGAGCAGGCGCTTCCCGCATCCTGGCGGTCCATACGGAGAATATCACTTTGGCGAGAAAATATTTTACTTTAATGAAAAATACCTTTGGAATTGCCGGAGCCATTTCTGTCCGTCAGAATGCGTATCTCCACAAAGGAAGAACCTGCATTGTTACGATCGCGGGAAAAAAAACGGTGGAAAAAGTGCTGATGGCCATGAAATGGACGGATGAGCAGGGGAGTCTGGTAAAAAGGACGCAGCTGGCGGATGGAATGCTGGTAAAGAATACCTGCTGCCGAAGAGCGTTTATCCGAGGTGCGTTTTTGGCTTCCGGCTCCATGAGCGACCCAGAGAAATCATATCATTTTGAAATCGTTTGTCAGGATTTACCCAAAGCTCGTCAGATGCAGGAGGTAATCAACAGCTTTACTCTGGACGCAAAGATTGTGCAGAGGAAAAAGTGCTATGTGGTATATTTGAAAGAGGGCTCCCAGATTGTTGATATGCTTAACATTATGGAAGCTCATGTTGCTTTGATGAATTTGGAAAATGTGCGGATTTTAAAGGAAATGCGCAACTCCGTGAACCGTCAGGTGAACTGTGAGACTGCAAATATCAATAAGACTGTGAATGCTGCTGTAAAGCAGATTGAAGATATAAAATACATCGAAAGGACGGCAGGACTTGAGTCTCTGACGGAGAGCCTGCGGGAAATGGCCAGACTGCGCCTGCAGTTTCCAGAAGCGGCCCTAAAGGAGCTTGGGACAATGCTGAATCCCCCGGTGGGGAAGTCGGGGGTGAATCACCGCCTGCGTAAGATCAGCAGCATCGCAGATGAGTTGAAGCAGAGGTAAGAAGCAGTGTAAGGAGGAGCAATATGGAAAAGAAAGTCAGAGTATCATTAAATGAGCATCCGGAATCCAGGGATATCCCACAATTCGTCCATGTGGCCAATCAATATGACAGCAGCTTATACATGGTTTCAAGGGAAGGCTTTCGGGTGAATATAAAAAGTATTATGGGGATGATGAATTTTCAGGCGTCAAACGGGCAGGAAGTGATAATTCAGGCAGAGGGGCAGGATCAGGAGGAAGCCATGGAGGCGATGGTAAGATGTTTGACAGGAAAAGGGTGATGTCGTATGAAAAAGAAAAAGCTGTTGTTTGTGCTGAATCCTCATTCCGGGAAAGGCCAGATACGCAGTAAACTTCTGGATATCGTAGATATTTTTGTAAAAGCCGGGTACGAAGTGCGCATTCATCCCACCCAGGCCCCAAAGGAGGCCAGAGAGCTGGTGACAAAAAAAGCCGGCAAATTTGATCTTGTGGTGTGCAGCGGCGGGGACGGTACTTTGGATGAGGTAGTCAGCGGTATGATGAGGCGGAAAGAGCGGGTGGATATCGGCTATATTCCGGCAGGCAGCACCAATGATTTTGCAGTATCCTTGAATCTCCCCAAAAATATGTTGCAGGCGGCGGAGGTTGCCGTAACCGGAACGCCCTTCTATTGCGACGTAGGCAATATGAACGGAAAATTTTTTGTTTATATCGCGGCCTTTGGATTGTTTACAGATGTTTCTTATGGGACACCCCAGGAGTGGAAGAATATTTTAGGCCATGCGGCCTATTTGATGGAAGGGGCCAAAAGTCTGACCGGGATCCGTGCATATCCTATGCAGGTGGAGTGTAACGGTGAGATCGTCCAGGGAGATTTTATTTTTGGGATGGTTACCAATTCCACTTCTGTGGGAGGATTTAAGAATATGACCGGGGATCATGTGGAGTTAGACGACGGATTGTTTGAAGTGACGTTGATCAAGAAGCCCAAGAACCCGGTGGAACTTAGCGAGATCATAAGAAGCCTGACCAATCTGAAGGATGAAACGGAGCTGATTTATTCTGCGAAAGCCCAACGGATTTCTTTTTTATCAGAAGAGAAGGTGGCATGGACCATGGACGGGGAGTTCGGAGGGAACCATACCAGAGTATTGATTCAAAATGAGAAGCAGGCGGTAGCGATTGTAAGAAAGTCCGTTTGACTTTTTGCAACGTTTGGTCTATACTATTTCTGTCTAAAGAAGACGGAACAATAGAAAGGTGGAGGAGACAGTATATGTTAGTATCTGCGAAAGAAATGCTGGAAAAAGCAAAGGCAGGCCACTATGCGGTAGGCCAGTTTAACATCAACAACCTAGAGTGGACCAAAGCAATCCTGCAGACAGCCCAGGAATGTAATTCTCCGGTAATCCTTGGAGTATCGGAGGGAGCCGGGAAGTATATGTGCGGTTACAAGACAGTGGTTGGAATGGTGAATGGAATGCTGGAAGAACTCAATATCACAGTTCCGGTGGCCCTGCACTTGGATCACGGCAGCTATGACGGCTGTATGAAGTGCATTGAGGCCGGATTTTCATCTGTTATGTTCGACGGCTCCCATGACCCCATCGAAGAAAATGTAAAAAAGACCACGGAGCTGGTACGTATTACCAGAGAAAAGGGGATGTCCCTGGAAGCAGAAGTGGGAGCGATCGGGGGAGAAGAAGACGGCGTAGTTGGCACCGGCGAATGTGCGGATCCCAAGGAGTGTAAGGCGATTGCAGATTTGGGTGTTACCATGCTGGCAGCAGGGATTGGCAATATCCATGGAAAATATCCCGAGAACTGGGCGGGTCTGAGCTTTGAGACTCTGGATGCAATTCAGCAGCTTACCGCCGAGATGCCTTTGGTACTTCACGGCGGTACAGGGATTCCGGAAGATATGATTAAGAAAGCGATTTCCCTTGGCGTTGCCAAGATTAATGTAAATACGGAATGCCAGTTGTCTTTTGCGGACGCTACAAGGAAATATATTGAAGCCGGCAAAGATCTGGAAGGTAAGGGCTTTGACCCTCGTAAGCTTTTGGCGCCGGGGGCAGAGGCAATTAAGGCTACGGTAAAAGAGAAGATGGAATTATTCGGTTCCGTAGGAAAAGCCTGAAATGAGTGAATATTACAACGTATCAGATATTTTCGGGGAAAATGTATTTAACGATACCGTGATGCGTCAGCGTCTGCCGAAAAAGGTATATCAGCAGTTGAGAAAGACCATAGAGGAAGGAAAAGATATGGATTTGGCCACTGCGGATGTGGTAGCCCATGAGATGAAGGAGTGGGCCATTGAGAAAGGGGCTACTCATTATACCCACTGGTTCCAGCCTCTTACCGGGGTTACGGCGGAGAAGCACGATTCTTTTATCACCTCTCCCGGTGAGGATGGAAAGGCGCTGATGAGTTTTTCCGGAAAAGAACTGATCAAAGGGGAGCCGGATGCATCTTCGTTTCCTTCCGGGGGCCTTAGGGCTACCTTTGAAGCGAGAGGCTATACAGTGTGGGATTGCACGTCCCCCGCTTTTGTACGGCAGGATGCGGCCGGCGCTACCTTGTGTATACCTACGGCATTTTGTTCTTATACGGGAGAGGCTTTGGACGCAAAGACTCCGATTTTGCGTTCCATGGAAGCAATTAACGAACAGTCCCTGCGGCTTCTGCGTCTTTTTGGAAATACCACCTCCAGGAAGGTGACGCCCTCTGTGGGATCGGAACAGGAATATTTTCTGGTAGACCGGGAGAAATATTTGAAGCGAAAGGATTTGATTTTTGCAGGACGGACTTTATTTGGAGCCATGCCGCCCAAAGGGCAGGAGTTGGAAGATCACTATTTTGGAGGTATTCGGGAACGGATCGCATCTTACATGCGGGAAGTGAACAAGGAGCTTTGGCGGCTTGGGGTGACAGCCAAGACCCAGCATAACGAGGTGGCGCCGGCTCAGCATGAGTTAGCTCCGATTTACGAGTCTTGTAATATAGCTGTAGATCATAATCAGCTTGTGATGGAGACTTTGAAAAAAGTGGCGGGTCGCCACGGTATGACTTGCCTGCTTCATGAGAAACCCTTTGCCGGGGTGAATGGCTCAGGAAAGCATAATAATTGGTCCATTACAACAGATGATGGTATCAATATGCTGGATCCGGGAGAAACGCCCCATGAGAATATTCAGTTTTTACTGGTCTTGACGTGCATTTTAAAAGCTGTAGATAAGCATGCGGAGCTTTTGCGGGAGTCTGCGGCAGATGCGGGGAATGATCATAGGTTGGGAGCCGATGAAGCTCCGCCGGCAATTATTTCCGTGTTTTTGGGAGAGCAGTTGGAGGATGTGCTCCATCAGTTGATCAGTACGGGAGAGGCTACCAGCAGCATCGAGGGCGGCATGCTTCAGACCGGGGTAAAAAATATTCCGGATTTTGAAAAGGATGCCACGGATCGGAACAGGACGTCGCCCTTTGCGTTTACCGGAAATAAATTTGAATTCCGTATGGTAGGCTCCTCTGACAGTATTGCGGCTTCTAATGTGGTGCTGAATACTATCGTTGCAGAAGCGTTTAGCGATGCATGTGATGTTTTGGAGCAGGCAGAAGATTTTGCCATTGCAGTTCACGATTTGATCAAGGAACAGGCTACTGCTCATCAAAGGATTGTATTTAACGGCAATGGTTATTCCAAAGAGTGGGTGAAAGAAGCTCAGAGGAGAGGACTTCCGCATATTCGCTCTATGGTAGATGCCATCCCTGCGCTGGCTTCGGAAAAATCAGTTGCTCTTTTTGAGAAGTTCAACGTGTTTAATAGAGCAGAATTGGAATCCAGAGTAGAGGTTTGCTATGAAAATTATGCCAAGGCTGTGAATATTGAAGCCCGGACGATGATTGATATGGCTGGGAAGCAGATTATTCCTTCCGTGATCAAATATACGACTGCGTTGGCAAAATCCATCAACGAGGTGAAGACGGCTTGTGCGGAAGCGGATGTGAGCGCACAGACGGAACTGTTGGTGGAAGCTTCCGGATTGTTGGCCCAGGCAAAACAGGCGCTGACAAAGCTGATACATATTACGGATCAAGCCGCTGCTATGGAAGAAGGCAGAGAGCAGGCCGTATGCTATCACAGCCAGGTGTATGCGGCGATGGAAGAACTGAGGGCTCCCGTAGATCGGTTGGAAATGCTGGTAGATAAGGAAATGTGGCCTATGCCGTCTTACGGGGATCTGATATTTGAAGTGTAGTATAGGAATAGATACCCTGAAAAGGGAGGATGCCAGGTAGCAAAGCTGCCTGGCACTTATTATGAAAAAGTTTACTCCAAAATAGTAAAGTGAATTACTAGGATGTTGTCGTTTGGTATGTTTTTATTATATGGGGCAGAAATGAAAAAATCGTGTTTACAAAATGAAGCTTTCTTGAATATAAAGTAAATAAAATGTGAACATCTCTTTAGAACTTTGTTTATTCCTCTTCTTGCGGATGTTCTTCCGGAACATCCTCCCCCTCTGGTTCTTTATCATTTTCTTCTGGTTCTTCTTCTGGAGGTATGATGGGATTGGGAATAGGAAGTTTATTATCGTCCTCATCCTCCGGCGTCATGTCCTGATCTATCCTGTCAGTGCTGCCCTGATCTATTACGTTCTCTATTCCTGGGAGTGTGTCTGGTAACTCCGGCACTTCCGGTACTTCCGGCATAATACTTTCTGCTGTGTGGATAGGACAGATACTTTGAGCCAATTCATCTGTAAGAAGGTAAGGCCCGTCTTCACTGTCCGGGGAACCTCCGGTAATGTAGATATTCGTCTGCCGGCTGGTTTCGGGACAGAATTCGTTGGCCAGCATACCGGAATCTGCACAGATGGTAGCGCTTACATGATGGTCGCAATATTCTGTTGGTACAGTGCCGACAGTAAAATATTCCGATGTTACCATATTACCCCGGGGATCCGCATCACAAAGCCCGGCCACAGCCAGTTTTCCGGATTTGCGGCATACGGTGGAAGTGGTCAGCCCTTCCGGCTGCTGGAAATCCCGGTATTCCAGCCCTTCATGGAGACGGGACATAATTGCCCGCCATAAATCCCTGGCGTACCTGGTATTGTAGTCGGATTGAGACATATTATCATCAAATCCGCCCCAGGTTACACAAGTGTAGTAAGGAGTAAAGCCTGCAAACAGGACGTCCTTGCTGTTGTTGGTGGTTCCTGTTTTCCCGGCAATTGGCATGGTGCCGAAATTTACGCTGGCTCCCGTCCCGGCGGTGACTACGTCCTGCATGGCGCTGGTGAGAAGGAAAGCGGTTGTTTCTTTTAGAACCGTTCTGGTCTGAGGTGTGTTGTCAATTAATACTTTACCGTCATGATCCAGAATCTGAGTGTACAGCCGGGGCTTTGTATAAGTGCCGCTGTTTGCAATAGCCGCATAGGCTCCGGTGAGCTCCAGATTGGTTACGCCGTTGGTGATTCCGCCTAGTGCCAGAGCCTGTCCAATATCGTTTTGGCTTAAGGTTGTAAAACCAAAATTCACCAGATAGTCATATCCTACCTGGGGAGAGATTTCCGTTAAGGTTTTTACAGATACCACATTGACGGAACGTGTAATGGCTTCTCTGAGGGTGGTAAATCCGGTATATCTGTTATCATAATTCCGCAGGGAAGCGCCGTTGGCATAGGTATAAGGGGCGTCGTCCTGGACCGTGGCCAGGGTCATGCCGGAGGTATCTAAAGCCGGGGCAAAGGCAGCCAGGATTTTGAAGGTTGAGCCAGGCTGGCGGGCCGTGGCGGTGGCACGGTTTAAGGTCCTGCTGGCTGTTTTTTCTCCCCGGCCTCCCACAATGGCTTTTACTTCTCCGGTGTATTGATCTATAATCACCACCGCAGCCTGAGGCTGCATCGTATAGGTGACATTTTCACCGTTTTCCACAATCCGGTCTTTGTCCCCTAACATATCTGCTTTATATGCCTCAATGGCCTGGGCGGCCTCTTCCTGGCTGTCGAAATTAATGTTGTAATTGGGGTTGGGAGCCCGATGCTCGTCTCCCTCCCGGTAATACCGGAGCATACTCTGCTCGCTGTAATTTTCAATGCTGCCGTCGGCTTTTTCCACCGTCAGGCGGTATGCAAAGGAATATTTTACATTCTCCGGATAATTTTCGGGATTGCTCATTTCCTCATCGCAGATTGCCTGAATGGCAGGATCCTGTGTGGAATAAATCGTCAGACCGCCCTGATAAAGGGCTTTGTAGGCCTGGGTATCCGTATACCCCTTTAATTCTACCAAATCTTCAATTACCTGGTCGATGAGGGCGTCCACGAAATAAGAATTGGGGTTGGATTCCGCATAGTCGATATTTACCTGCTGAATACGGGAGTATACATCGTCTGCCATGGCCTCCTCATATTCTTTTTGGGAGATAAATCCCTGGTTCTTCATATTAGTAAGTACTTTTTTTCGGCGCTGGGCATTATTATCCGGATGGGAGACCGGGTTCCATTTGCTGGGGCTTTGGGTGATAGCGGCGATCACGGCGCTTTCGGAAATCGTCAGTTCCGAGACGTCTTTGCCGAAATAACGGCGGGCTGCAGCCTGTACACCCAAGGTATTTTGTCCCAGATTAATGGTATTTAAGTAGTTTTCCAGCACCCAGTCCTTGGATTTTGTTTTGGAAAGCTGGACAGCCAGATATTGCTCCTGTATTTTCCGTTCTATTTTTTCCAGAAACGAGGATTCCTTGGTCCAGTCGGTGAATACATTGTTTTTCAAAAGCTGCTGCGTGATGGTGCTGGCGCCTTCCGTAAAACGGAATTTGTTAGAGACGCCGATAAAGGCGGCACGGATAATTCCTTTAATATCTATCCCGTTATGATCGTAAAAACGCTCGTCCTCAATAGCTACAAAAGCGTGCTGGGTATGAAGAGGAATTTCATCGATCGTAACGTAGACTCTGTTAGAGCCGGATGCCACCAAAGTTGCGGTAGAGTTGCCGGCATTGTCCAGTACAACAGACAGATAACCGGTGGGCGTAGGATCTATATCAGCAATATCCGGTGCAGAGTCGATTACGCCTTTTAGTATCCCATAGCCGGCGCATCCTCCAATGACGGCCAGGGCCAGAAAACATATCAGCAGGGCTTTCAGGAATATGACGGAAAATTTCCTGCCCACCATTGTCCGTTTAGAGGCAAGCTGCTTTTCCTTGCGGGAAGTCCCCTTTTTTCCATAATTCATAATGAGCCTCCTTTGTCGCAATACATGTGTGGTACATTTCCTCATTATAACAAAGAAATGTAGCGAAAGAAAGAAAAAAATCCTTAATATTCCAATTAGGGCAACATTTACGTTATGATAAGAGGATAGCCGTTTCCGAAGAATTTAAACGGGCTTTCCATAAAAAATTGCGTATTTTGGGAAAATATGATAAAATAAAAGATATTTTATCCCGAGGAGGAGCAAAAGTATGGCGGCAGCAGGAATCAGGACCCTGTATCAAGGCGGAACAGGGGAGATTGTTGAAAAAAAATCACGTTTTATCGCCAATGTCCAAACGATTGAGACAGAGGAAGAGGCGCTGGCTTTTATTGCCGCCGTAAAGAAAAAATACTGGGATGCACGGCATAATTGTTACGCCTTTGTAGCCGGAGAAAAGCATCAGCTCCAACGATGCAGCGATGATGGGGAACCTCAGGGAACGGCGGGGCGCCCCATGCTGGATGTGCTGCTGCGGGAAGACATCCATAATGCAGTGATCGTTGTGACACGGTATTTTGGCGGTACGCTGCTGGGAACCGGCGGCCTGGTGCGGGCATACCAAAAGGCGGCCCAGGAGGGGCTGGCGGCCAGCGTTGTAATTGAGAAGCAGAAAGGAGAATTGCTTACCATATGCACCGACTATAATGGAATCGGAAAAATTCAATATATCCTGGCCCAACAGGGAATCACGGTTGTGGAGGCCGTTTATGAAGCGGCGGTGGAGCTTCAGGTTATGGTTCCCCTGGAAGAGATGGAGGAGCTGCTGGAGAAAATCACGGAGGGCACCAATGGCGCAGCCAGATTTTGCCATGGAAATCAAAGGGAATATGGGGTAATTCATGGGGAAGTAAAAATTTTTTAAAAAATATTTAAAAAATGCTTGCAATATGGTTTCGGTTGATATATAATACATTTTGTTGAGAAACGATGGCCCATCGCCAAACGGTAAGGCAACGGACTCTGACTCCGTCATTTCAAGGTTCGAATCCTTGTGGGCCAGCTAGAAACCATCACTTATTAGTGGTGGTTTTTTATTTCATTATATAGGAAAGAATTTGTTGCTGTGGAGTAATAAAGTGTTTGCCTTTCCTATGTACTCTATAGAAAGGTGGATCATATGTACAGTTTTGACAGCAGGATCCGGTACAGCGAAGCAGATGCTAACGGAAAAGTAACATTTCCTGCCATATTAGATTATTTTCAGGACTGCAGTTTTTTTCAATCAGAGGATTTGCAGCTTGGAATGGAATTTCTGAATAAAAAGCAAGTGGCTTGGGTTTTGGTATCCTGGCAGATTGAGGTATTACGTTATCCCCAAATTGGGGAGCAGGTAAAGACGGCAACCTGGCCGTATGATTTTAAAAGCTTTTACGGAAGCCGTAATTTTTTAATGACAGGGGAAAACGGTGAAATTCTGGCCCAGGCTGCCTCTTTATGGGTACTTTTGGACAGGGCTGCCGGGCGTCCCTGCAGGATTTTGCCGGAGATGGCAGGAGCTTATACTCTGGAGCCGCCCCTTCCGATGGAATGCGGTTCCCGAAAGCTAAAGCTTCCGGAGCGGATGGAGGAGCGCAGCCCTTTTTATGTACAGAAATTCCATCTTGATACGAACCATCACGTGAATAACGGAAAATATATATTAATGGCCCAGGAATATGTCCCGGAAGGATTTGAAGTTGGCAGAATGCGGGCGGAATATAAGAAATCGGCTGTATATGGAGATCAGATTTTTCCCTATGTAGACCTGCAGGAGAAAAAAGCAGTCGTGCTGCTGGCGGATGAGGAGAGAAAGCCGTATGTAATTGTGGAATTGGAGGAAAAACATGCTGAGATTAGGTGAAAAACAGCAGCTTATGGTGGTAAAGCAAGTGGATTTTGGCGTTTACCTGGCAGAAAACGACGGCAGTGAAAGCAGGGTTCTGCTGCCCAGAAAACAGGCGCCGCCGGATACAAAAATCGGCGACGGCTTGGAAGTATTCTTATATCGTGATTCCCAGGACCGTATCATAGCCACCCGGGAAGAACCGAAATTGATGATGGGCCGTTTGGCGGTATTAAAAGTTGTTTCTGTTCAAAAGATCGGCGCTTTTTTGGATTGGGGGCTGGAGAAAGATCTGTTCCTTCCATATAAAGAACAGGCTGGGAAGCTGTATGAAGACGACGAGGTTTTGGTACGGCTGTATATAGATAAAAGCAGCCGTCTCTGTGCCAGCATGAAAGAATTATATGAGCTGTTATCTACCGAATCTCCCTATGAGGCGGGGGATATGGTAAAGGGAAGGGTGTATGAGTTCAGCAATAATTTCGGCGCTTTTATAGCGGTGGATGATCAGTATTCCGGTTTGATTCCCAGTCACGAGGATCATAGCTTTTTGCGTATCGGGGATGTGATTGAAGCCAGGGTTACCGGGGTAAAGCCGGACGGGAAGCTGGATCTGACCATGCGGGAAAAGGCTCATATTCAAATGGACAAGGACGCCCATCATGTGCTGGAAGTGCTTCAGGAATACGCAGGGGCGCTTCCGTTTAACGATAAGGCGTCCCCAGAGATTATTATGCGGGAGATGAAAATGAGCAAAGGCGCCTTTAAACGTGCCGTAGGCCGTTTGTATAAAGAACGGAAAATAGAAATTACAGATCAAAGCATACGATTGCTTTAGGAGGAAAACCGTGATGTCCAATAAAAATGTAAATCGTGTATTTCTGATTACGGTTGCAGTTTATCTTGGAGTAAGCCTGCTGCTGGGATACGTGGTAACGGTGCCCATGCCTATGAATGCAGGGCTGATCTTGTCCCAGGCCCTGGTTCTGCTGCCGTCTTTGATTTATTGCGGAATCCGCCGGATCCCTTTGGGGGAAGTGGTTCCTTTCCGGAAAATGAAATTTTCCGTATGGATTCTGGTGGTGGTATGTACTTATTTGATGTATCCTTTGCTGATTGTATTGAATGCTTTGACGTTGTTTTTTGTGGATTCAGGAACGGCGGATTTGATGGGAATTGCAACTCAGAACCATTTTCTGATCGCAACGCTTCTGATGGCGGGGCTTCCGGCCTTCGTAGAAGAATTTGTGTTCCGGGGAATGCTGTTTTCCACCTATAAGAAAAGCAGGATGCTGCCGGCGGTATTTTTAAGCGCATTTTTATTCGGCTGCATGCATCTGAATTTCAATCAATTTTTATATGCATTTGCATTGGGAATTTATCTTGCTTTTTTGGTGGAGGCCACAGGAAGTATTTTAAGTTCCATGCTGGCCCATTTTACCATTAACTTTACCAGTGTGCTTATGACCTATGCGCTGCCGAAGCTGATGGAAGCGGCTGGCGGAGGGATGGAAACACAGCTGCCGTCAGCCAGCGGGAGATTTCTTTCCACCATGGATGAGGGCTCCTTATTTATCATGATCATCGGAGTGGTATTCTGGGCTGCGATCGCTTTAGGCACTACGGCGGGCGGGATAGGCGTATATATTGCCATTTCCAAAATCAGCGGGCGGTGGGAACATGTTAAGACCATGTTCCGGCAGGGAACAAGGGAGCATCTGTTGAGCATATCCGTGGTCATTGCCGCAGTGCTGGCGATTGTTTTCATGGTCGTGAGTATCATATAATAAGAAGAAGGAGGAAGTAATATGAAATCAAAAAAAAGCAGAAAACTGACAGGCGTTTTCCTTTGTCTGGTGTTGCTTGCGGCTCTTTCACTGCAGGGGTGCAAAGGGAAGGAAGACAAGAAAGAGGTGTCTGGCCAGGAAGAAAAACAAGATGATGAGGCTTTGGGACAAGATACATCCTTGGATGAGGAAGGAGAAGACGGTTCCGGGGAAGGAGGGGCCTTGCCGGAGGAGGAGCCGCCCGCAGAGCAGCCGGATACGGTGCGTTGGTTTAACGCTTCTTATGCGATTTTGACGGAATTAAACGGTTGGGACTACAATATATTTGCAGGGCTTCCGGCCAACGATATGGTGAAAGAGATGGAGATTCAGTCATTGGAGCAGTGGTGGAGTGTGACGGACCGCCAAAGCGCAGATGAGACGCTGGATTGGGCCTTGAATGTAGGACACCGCACGGAATTTGTGGAAAATATGCAGCAGCTTGCGGAGGCCGGGATGGGAGATGTGGCTCCAGAAGGGCGGAAGGACTTTATGCTTGCTAATTTCCAGGTGACAGAAGAGGAAGCCCAGTCTTATGTGAATGATTATGCCATGTACGAGCAGTACGGCGCTGGGGCTATTGACGGCTGGGATTACTGCCGCGCCATGAATTTGGTGAGTTTCTATTATCTGGCACAATACTATACGGAGGAAGAAGCCCTGGATAAATCTTTAGAGATCGCCAAGATGATCCAGCCGCTGTTTACCTCCTGGGACGAGCTGGTGGACAGCTATCTGAGAGGTTATGAGTATTGGGCGGACGAAAGCTCCCAGGAACGCCGCAGTGTATATGAAGATTTAAAGAGCCGTGAGGACAATCCTTATCAGGTGGATTATAATACGGCCTTGGAAAAATCCTGGTAATAGGAAAAATTGCTGGAATCAAAGGGAAAGACCCCGTACCGTGCATCATACACGATACGGGGCCTTTTTGGAAGACAAGGGCGCCCATTATACCAGTACGTCAATGTTGCTTCCAAGATGAGGAGAAACGGACTGTTCTAAAGCTTTCACCATGCTGTCCCCCTGAGTCTCCATAAGGTCTAATTGCTTGCTTAACATAGCAACGCCGATATCATTTCCAGTTGTAATGGAACTGAGTGCGGTTGACAAAGAAGCAATATCCATATGATCCCCTCCTTTCTGATTATGTGGTAACGGTTCTGAAATACCGGATATGGTTTTGCCATTTCCGGTGTTTTCATTATGGCACCAAAGGAGAAAAAAAGCAAGGCGGAGGGTAGATTTTTCTTCCAAAAGTGTGTATACTAAGCAATAGACGGCCCTGGAGCTGTGGAGCAATGTCAGTTCGTGAAGCGTTCCAGGGCGTACCGCGCTGAAACGTTTCACGAACTGATATTGAATGTAAATAATGTAACGATGAAAAAAATAAAGGAGAATTGTTATGTATGATGTGATCATAATCGGCAGCGGCCCGGCGGGGCTGTCTGCGGCAATATATGGGAAACGTGCGTGTCTGGATACGCTGGTGGTGGAGAAGCAGCCGATGAGCGGCGGACAGATCCTGAACACCTATGAAGTGGATAATTATCCGGGGCTGCCAGGGTTGGGCGGTTTTGAGCTGGGAATGAAATTGCGGGCCCATGCGGATTCCATGGAAGCCAGATTCCTCCAGGCGGATGTGGCTAAGGTGGAGCAAATAGCCGGCGGATACAGGATTTTTACCAACAAAGAGAATTATGATACCAGGACGGTGGTATATGCCACCGGAGCCGGACACCGGAAATTGGGGGTTCCGGGAGAAGACAGGCTTAGCGGTATGGGAGTATCCTATTGCGCTACCTGCGACGGCGCATTTTTCCGGGAAAAGGTGACGACAGTAGTAGGAGGCGGCGATGTAGCTCTGGAGGATGCACTGTTTTTGGCCCGCTCCTGCAAGAAGGTATATCTGGTTCACCGCAGAGATGCGTTTCGTGGTGCAAAAGTACTTCAGGAGAAGGTACTGAGAACAGAAAATATTGAAGTCCTCTGGGACAGCCAGGTGAAAGAGATTCTGGGAGAAGACCAGGTAAAACAAATACAGATATATAATAAGAAAGAAGGAAGCAGCAGGATGGTAGATACCGACGGTATTTTTATTGCTGTGGGGATACAGCCCAATTCTGCTTTGGCCCAGGGGGTGGCCGACCTGGATGAATGGGGCTATATTATTGCCGGAGAAGATGGAAGAACCAGCGTCCCGGGGGTATATGCAGCAGGGGATGTACGCACAAAACAGCTCCGCCAGGTAATAACTGCCGCCGCTGATGGTGCAAATGTGATAACCTCAGTGGAAAACTATCTAAATACTTTGTAAAAAATGGATGTTGACAAGGACAGGCTCGTTTGCTATAATAACCCATGTAATAAATTTGTAACAAATGATGTGGCAATGTAACATATAGTGAAACAAATGATTTAGAACTATGGAGGTTCTCATGAATAGGAATTCAATTCGGACGAAAGTTAGAGTAGCGAGCTGCTGCCTTGCAGGAGCAGTTGTGATTAGCGGAAGTTCTTTTATATCTAATGCAGCAGTGAATGTAGGAACATCAAATTTTGCTTCGGTAGCGGAAGCAGAAGATAACAATGTAAATCCCTCCGCAGGAGTTTCCTTAAGCCTTGCTCAGTACGCCAACGAGCAGCCCGCAGAGGAGGCCAAGGGAGACGAAGAGAAGGCTAAGGGCAATGACGAAGCAGCCCAAGAGGGTAATGACGAAGCAGCTCCCCAGGAGGATGCCGGTGCAAAAGAGGAAGAGCCTCAGGAGGCTCCGGCTGAGAAATCTGAGTTTGCAGATATCGGCGTATCCAACGTAGGGGACGATTCTTACATAAATATCCGTAATGTTGCCAGCACCGACGGCGAGATCGTAGGAAAGCTGTACAGCAAATCTGCTGTAACCGTTCTGGGAAGCGAAGGAGAATGGTATAAGATCCATTCCGGCAACTGTGAAGGATATATTAAGAGCGAGTATATTACTACCGGGAATGATGAACTGGCAAAGTCCATCAGCACCAGAGTTGCTATCGTAAATACGGACAACCTGAATATCAGAGATGACCAGTCTACGGAAGGCACTGTTTTGGGACAAGTAGACAGCGGCGACCAACTGATCGTAACAGAAGAGCTGGAAGGCTGGGCAAAGGTTTCCACCGATGAAGGGGAAGGCTTTGTATCTGCTGATTATGTAGAGTATAAGAATTATTTTAAGGTTGCTGAATCCAAGGAAGAGGAAGAAGAGAGACTGAGAAGGGAAGAAGAAGCAAGACAGGCGGCAGAAGCAGCAGCGGCGGAAGAAGCCAGAGCAGCAGCAAGAGCTTCCGCTCAGAGTTCCCGTTCTTCCGGAAGCTCCGATTCCCATGCCGATACGGGCGCGGCAAGAACTTATAATCCCCCATCAGGCGGAAGCGGGCAGGCAGTTGTTGATTATGCATGTCAGTTTGTTGGAAATCCATATGTATACGGCGGCTCCAGCCTGACCAACGGTGCGGACTGCTCTGGATTTGTAATGGCCGTATATGCAGCGTTTGGTGTTGGCCTTCCTCATTCCTCCAGCGGAATGAGAGGCGTAGGCTACGAAGTAAGCCAGTCCGAGATGCAGCCGGGCGATATCATTTGCTATGACGGACATGTTGCTATTTATGTAGGCGGCGATACCATTGTACATGCCAGCACACCGACAACCGGAATTAAGTACAGCTCTCCGGCAGCATACAGAAGCATTATCACAGTAAGAAGAATTTTCTAGTCTTTCAAACAATGGCAGATGTCAGAATTTTGGTTCTGGCATCTGTTTTTTTCATTGTGACAGTGAAGCCGATGGCTAAGCTGTTATTTTTCAATTAGATGAAAGTTCATTGAATTTCCTGTAAAATAAAAATCAGCAGAATCTGCTTTCAAAGAGAAAAATAGCAATATGCACAAAGTTAGGGAATGTCTGGGGATAAATTGTCGAATGTGGAAAGTTATCCGGGAAGTTATCCACATAAAAAGACGTCGATTTATGGGCAAAAATGAGTTATACACCGAGTTATGCACATTATCCACAAAATTGGGGATAAAAAAGGCGGTTTACATAGGGTGAAAAAAGAACAGATGTTTTGTAAAGTACTGATAAAAATGTGGATATTCAGGGGAAAAATGAAAAAAGATGTTGACAATACAATTTTCAGATAGTACGGAAAAGTAGTTGAAAAGACAGAATGATTTTGGTATACTTCATAAGTAATTCAGAGATAATTGTAAAAACTGAAAGCTGTGTTTCAAGAAATAGTAGTGAATGCATAGGATAGAAAAAGGAAGAGAGACTATACCCAAAGGGCACACCGAATACCATACCCTTTGGGCGGGCAATGAAGGTATACCCAAAGGGCACACCGAATGCCGCACCCTTTGGGCGGGCAATTAAGGTATAAGACAGGTGCACTATGATTAAGAAGATAGAGATAATGGGGATTCAACTGGATAATTATACGGTGCAGGAAGCCATGGAACAAGTGGAGGCCTACCTGGAGAATACGGTGATGAACACCATCGGTTCCGTTACTATGGAGACTTTAGTGCAGGCGAAAGAAAATGGAGACATAAAAGCCGGCATAAAAGAGCTGGATCTTGCCATTGTGGAAGATCAGGAGATTTTAAAAGCGGCAGGAGCAAATTCTCCTCAGCGGCTGAAGGAAACGGCAGAACAGCAGTTTTTCCAGGAATTTCTAAGGCGGACAGCTCAGGAGGGCAGAACCGTATATTTGTTTGGAAAAACCATGGAACAGTTGGAAGGAGTGAAACGCCAGCTTTTGGAGTATGATAGCGGGCTTTCTATATTAGGCGGATTTGCCATGGAAGAGTGTGGAGAAGATTATGAGTCTGCAGTGAATGAGGTAAATAGTATTTTACCGGATATTATTTTATCTGTGCTGCCGTCACCGGGACAGGAATATTTTCTCAGGGTAAATAAGGGAAAAATGAACGCGAAAATATGGTATGGACTGGGCAGCGGTTTTGGAAGGCAGCACAATGGTCTAAAAGGACTGGTAAAAAAAATAATCCATAAGGAGATGCTGCGCAGTATGCGTTGCAAAGGGGAGAATTAAAGGAGGGGTGTTATGGTATGAATCAGATGGCACAAAAGAGGCCGTGGGTTGTCTGGCTTATGATATTGGCAGGAACAGGATTGATGGGAGTTGGGATTAAGAGTATTTATGATCCCATCAGTCTAGTTACAGGAGGATTTACCGGTATTTCCATTATTGTAAAAGAATTGTCGGGAAAGGTAATTGAAGGAGGGATTCCTCTTTGGCTTACGAACCTGGCTTTAAATGTACCGTTATTTTTATTGGCTCTGCGGATTAAGGGAAAACGGTTTATCAGCCGTACGGCGGTGGCTACCGTATTACTGTCTGCCTGGCTTTATGTGCTGCCGGAAATAGACTTAGTGGCTGGGGACTATACTTTGGCTGCCGTATTCGGAGGGGTGACCAACGGTGTGGGAATCGGAATGATTCTGCTGGCCAGGGCAACTACGGGAGGGACGGATTTGGTGGCTGCGCTGATCCAACATAAGCTGCGCCATTATTCCATCGCTCAGATTATGCAGGTTCTGGATGGATTGATCGTACTGTTCGGTTTGTACCTTTTTGGGGTGCAGCCGGCGTTGTACGCCATTGTGTCCATTTTTATCGTGTCCAAGCTGTCGGATGCCCTGATGGAAGGATTCAAATTTTCAAAAGCGGCTTTTATTATTACGGAACAGTACGATGAGATTGCGAAGACGATCATGAAGGAACTGAACCGGGGCGTCACCGGATTGGATGCCAGGGGAATGTATTCTGGTGAAGAAAAATGTATGCTGTATTGCGTGGTATCCAAAAAAGAGATTGTGGAATTAAAAGAACTGGTGCTGGATATTGACCAAAATGCCTTTGTGATCGTTACGGACGCCCGGGAAGTGCTGGGAGAGGGGTTTCAGGACTACCATGATGTTTAAAGAATTTGTATACTATGCCAAAAGGAAAGGAGCAGGAATTTTTGGAAAAAAAGCGAGGAAATGCATGAAAAAAAGTGTATTTCCTCTTTCCTTTTTTGTAAATTTGCATTAAAATACAAGATAAGGTGTTTTGCCTCACCGGAAATGAGCGGATAATTTTGTGAAAGTTGTATAAAGCAGAATACCAAGAGTTATAAGAAAAGGAGTGGGACATATGATATCGAATCAAATACTTCAGAATACCATTGATGGGTTGAAAGGGATCACCAGAATGGACCTGTGCATCATAGATACGGAGGGAAAGGTGTTGGCGGCTACTTTTCCTGATACGGAGATTTACGTAAATTCCGCTCTTGCTTTTGTGGAGTCGCCGGCGGACAGCCAGGTGGTGCAGGGCTGTCAGTTTTTTAAAGTGTTTGATGAGCATCAGTTAGAGTATATCCTTATGGCCAAAGGGGACAGCGAAGGGGTGTATATGGTAGGCAAGATTGCCAGTTTCCAGATTCAGAATCTTTTGGTTGCATACAAAGAACGCTTTGACAAGGATAATTTTGTGAAAAATCTTCTTCTGGATAATCTGCTGCTGGTGGATATTTATAACCGGGCCAAGAAGCTTCATATTGACACCGAAGTACGCAGGGTAGTATTCATTGTGGAAACCAACCGGGAGAAGGATGGGAATGAATTGGAGAAAGTGCGGGGACTTTTTGGAGGAAAGTCCCGGGACTTTATTACGGCGGTGGATGAGAAGAATATCATTGTCGTAAAGGAAGTAGGGGATCATGAGAGCTACGAGGATTTGAACAAGACTGCGGAAGTGATCCTGAATCTCTTTCGGGATCATGACAGCCGTGAGATCCATATTGCATATGGGACGATCGTAGGGGAGATCAAAGAGGTATCCCGGTCCTACAAAGAAGCCCGCATGGCTTTAGACGTTGGTAAGATTTTCTTTGAAGAGCGGCGGGTAGTGGCTTATTCCACCCTGGGAATCGGGCGTTTGATTTATCAGCTCCCCATTCCACTGTGCAAAATGTTTATCAAAGAAATTTTTGACCGGAAATCTCCGGATGATTTCGATGAAGAGACCTTAACCACCATTAATAAATTTTTTGAAAACAGCCTGAATGTGTCTGAGACCTCCAGACAGCTTTATATCCACAGAAATACTTTAGTGTACCGGCTGGATAAGCTGCAGAAAAGCACCGGGCTGGATTTGCGGGTCTTTGAGGACGCCATTACCTTCAAAATAGCCCTGATGGTAGTAAAATATATGAAGTACATGGAATCCCTGGATTATTGAAAATAGTAGGAGGCTCACATGATTATACTGGAGAATGTCAGCAAGGCATATAAGGCCGGGATTCCGGCTTTAAACGGCGTCAGCTTACATATTAACACCGGAGAATTTGTTTTTATTGTGGGGGACAGCGGTTCCGGCAAATCTACTTTGATTAAGCTGCTTTTAAAGGAACTGGATCCCACCTCGGGGGATATCATTATCAATGGGAAATCCCTAAACGGTATCCGCCACAAGCAAATCCCTAAATTTCGAAGAAATATCGGCGTAGTATTCCAGGATTTCCGGCTGCTGAAGGACCGGAATGTATATGAGAATATTGCGTTTGCCCAGAGGGTGATCGCCACCCCCACAAAGAAAATTAAGCGCCGGGTTCCTATGATGCTTTCTATGGTAGGCCTGGCGGCAAAATACAAGTCTTATCCCCGGCAGTTATCCGGCGGCGAGCAGCAGCGGGTGGCCATTGCCAGGGCTCTGGTGAATGAGCCAAAGATCCTGTTGGCGGACGAGCCTACCGGAAATCTGGATAATCACAATGCATGGGATATTATGAAATTATTGGATGAGATCAACCAGAAAGGAACTACGGTGCTTGTGGTTACCCATAACCTGGAGATTGTAAAAGCGATGAAGAAGCGTGTGATTACCATGAAGAAAGGCGTCATCGTCAGCGATGAACGAATGGGTGAGCTTCATGCGGATTAGTACATTTTTTTATACATTAAAGCAGGGAATCAAAAATATCTGGAGAAATAAGGTGTTTTCCCTGGCGTCCATTGCCACGATGTCCGCCTGTATTTTCCTGTTTGGGTTGTTTTATGCCATTGTGGTCAATTTCCAGACGATTGTAAAAGAAGTGGAATCTGGGGTGGCGGTAACGGTATTTTTTGAGCGGGGCACCAGCCAGGAAGTCATGGAAGAGGTAGGGGCTCAGATTGACAAGCGAACGGAAGTATCCAAGAAAGTATTTGTGTCTGCAGATGAAGCCTGGGAGGAATTTGGAAAGGTTTATTTCAGCGGAGATCAAAGCCTGATGGAGGGCTTTGAAGCAGATAATCCCCTGGCGGAAAGCGCTCATTATGAGATTTATATGAATGATGTTTCTATGCAGAGCACCCTGGTAACGTATCTCCAGTCCATAGAAGGAGTCCGTGAGGTGCGCAGCTCTGACATTGCAGCCAATACATTGACGGATTTTAACCGTTTGATCGGTTATGTATCGGCAGGGATCATTTTAATTCTTTTGTGTGTTGCGGTTTTTCTGATCAGCAATACGGTAACCACTGGAATTACGGTTCGAAGAGAAGAAATCGCCATTATGAAGCTGATAGGAGCTACAGATTATTTTGTCCGTTCTCCGTTTATCGTAGAAGGAATTTTAATCGGGTTTATCGGCTCTGCGATTCCTTTGGTCCTTCTGTATTTTATGTACAGCAGGCTGGTGGTGTATGTAGGGGACAAATTTATCTGGTTGAGCAATATGCTGCGGTTTCTTCCGGTGAAACAGGTATTTTCTACATTAGTGCCCGTGGCTCTGATCCTTGGAGTGGGCATTGGATTTTTGGGAAGCCGTCTGACAATCCGGAAGCATTTAAAGGTGTAAGACTGGTGGGCTATGAATAGAAGAAAGATATTGTTAAGAGGCGTTTGTCTGTTATCTGTCGTTTTTTTGTCCTGTGCCGGAGCAGGGCATGTACTTGCCGGCAGTATTTCAGATGCCCAGAAGGAAAAAGAAGAATTAAAGGGCCAGTTGAATGAAGTGCAGGATATGATCCGAGAACTGCGCAGCTCCAAAGAAGACATCCAGGAAAAAATTACCCAGTTGGACGTCCGCTTGACGGAAATTTCTCAGCGGATCGTGGAGCTGAATGAGCAGCTGTCCCAGAAGGAGTCTGAGATCACAGATACACAGCAGGAGCTGTTGGAGGCTACGGAGGATGAGAAACAGCAGTTTGAACGGATGAAAAAACGCATCCGGTTTATGTATGAGAACCGTACCGTGTCTTTTCTTGACACCCTGCTGGCTTCCCAGGGGATCGGAGAGTTTTTGAACCGTACGGAGTATATCTATCAAATCTCCAAATATGACCGCAAGATGCTGAAACAGTATCAGGATACGGTGGAAGCAGTGGCCAATATGGAGGTTACGTTAGAGCGGGAAAAGGAGGAATTATCCCAGTTGGCCGTTCAGGTCCAGGAAGAGCAGAAAGCAGTTTCCTTATTGTTGGATGAGAAAGAGAATCAGCTGGCACAGATTGGGGAAGATATATCTGAAGCACAGCAGATGGAGCAGATGTATGCGGCGGAGATGCAGGCCCAGGATGAGATCATTGCTATGATTCAGGCAGAAGAGGCCCGAAAGCAGGAGGAAGCCAAAAGAAAGGCGGAAGAGGAAGCCCGAAAGAAAGCCGAAGAAGAAGCCCGAAAGAAGGCGGAGGAAGAGGCAAAACAGAAAGAAGAGAGTTCTGAGAAAGAGGAGGATTCGGGAGAAAATCAGGAGGGGGATACTTCCCAGCCGGAAGCGCCAAATGAGAATCCCGATGACTCTGAAGAACCAAAAGAGCCGGAAGAACCAAAGGAGCCAGAGGAACCAAAAGAGCCGGAAGAACCGGAGGAGGAAGAACCAAAGGAGCCGGTGTATACCGGAGGGGCCTTTGTATGGCCCTGCCCTTCCAGCACACGGGTAACCAGTGATTATGGCCCGCGGACAGCGCCTACGGGAGGAGCTTCCTCTTATCACCGGGGCTTGGATATTGGCGCTTCTTATGGGGCAGATATCGTGGCGGCAGCAGACGGAGTGGTGGCTTTTGCAGGGTACAGCAATGCTTCCGGGAATTACCTTACGGTGCGTCACGGGAATGGAGTATATACGGTATATATGCATTGTTCTTCCCTAGTGGCTTCCAGTGGACAGAGCGTTTCCGCAGGACAGGTGATTGCAAAAGTAGGGAGTACCGGAATTTCCACCGGGAACCATCTGCATTTCGGCGTCAGTGTCAATGGGAGTTATGTAAGCCCATGGGATTATCTGCGGTAGAGCGTGTTTGAATGTTCCAGCACGTTCTAATCTTTTAGGCGGAAAGAGGTTTCATCATATGAAAAAAAGAAATGCCAGGAATCAAAGCTTTTGGAGCGGCTTTTTCTGGGGTCTTGCAGTGATGCTTGCTTTGATGGCGGCAGGGCAGCTTGTGCTGCGTTATACTGACGTGGGAAATCGGCTGTCCGCAGGATTGCGGGCCGGGACAGCACGAAGGGCGGTTTCAGAGCGGGAGACAAGGGGAAAGCTGAATCAACTGGCAAATATCATTGACAAGCTTTACTATAAGGAGACGGAAGATCAACAGATCAAAGATGGAGTTTACAGCGGTCTGATGGATAGCTTGGGTGATCCTTATTCTGAATATTATGCTCCCCAGGAATATCAGGCTTTGATAGAAAGCACTTCCGGAAGCTATTGCGGGATTGGAATTGTACTGAGCCAGAACAAAGAGACGATGGATACGTTTTTATTCCATGTGTATCCCGGGACGCCTGCTATGGAAGCAGGGCTGGAAGAAGGAGATATTATTCAAGCGGTAGACGGGGATGACTTGCAGGGGGAAGAGATTTCCCTGGTTTCAAAACAGCTTCGGGGAGAAGAAGGAAGCCAAGTGCATCTACAGGTCTTAAGGGAACAGGGCAAAAAGACGGTGACCCTGGAATTCGACGTGGAGAGACGTCAGGTTGAAATACCAACCGTAGAAAGCCAGATGCTAAAGGGCGGTACAGGATTTGTGCAGATCTCGGAATTTACGGATTTAACGTCCTCTCAATTCAGGCAGGCGCTGGAAGAATTGAGAGGGCAGGATATGACGTCCTTGATCGTTGATGTGAGGGGGAATCCAGGAGGCGTATTGGACGGCGTATGCGAGGTATTGGATATGGTCCTGCCTGAGGGGCTTTTGGTTTATACGGAAGATAAATATGGGAACCGCACAGATTATACTTCTACAGAAGAGGAATATTTAAATTTGCCTATCGCAGTATTGGTGGATAAAGACAGCGCCAGTGCGTCGGAAATTTTTGCAGGGGCCATCAAGGATCATGATTACGGGACGCTGATTGGAACCAGGACTTTCGGCAAGGGAATTGTGCAGCAGATTGTTCCTTTGATAGACGGCAGCGCAGTAAAAGTGACGACGGCCCGGTATTTTACCCCAAATGGAAATAATATTCATGAAGTGGGCATTGAACCGGATATAGAGCTGGAGTACGAGTATTTGGGAGCAGAAGAGGAAGCATACGATCCTATGAAGGATAACCAGGTTCAGAAGGCGTTGGAGGTATTGAAAAAAGAGTCGGGAAATTGACTTTTGGGCAGTCATGCATTATAGTGGGTATGTGAAGCAACGTTCCCTTCCCATGCTGCGGCAGGGATACGGACGGTTTCAGTTAAAAATCTATATAGAAGAAAGAGGTGACATATATGGTTGAATTAGATCAGTTCAAGCTTGCGCTGAACAGTTTTACTACACCATTATTGGAAGTGAGGGATTCACTTTGACCTGGCAAATAAAGAGCAGAAAATCCAGGAATTAGAAAAAGAAATGGAAGCTCCGGATTTTTGGAATGATCCGGAAAGCTCCCAGGAGAAAATGAAACAGTTAAAAAGCTATAAAGAGGATGTTGAGACTTATGCCCATTTGGAATCTCAATACGAGGATATTGAGACGCTCCTTGAGATGGGATATGAGGAGAACGACGCTTCCCTGATACCGGAGATTGAAGAGGCGTTGGAGGAATTTAAGCAGACCTTTGAAAATATCCGTATTAAGACTTTGCTATCGGGAGAGTATGATCAAGACGATGCGATCGTGTCTTTACACGCCGGGGCTGGAGGAACGGAATCTTGTGATTGGGCTTCTATGCTCTACCGCATGTACCGGCGATGGGCGGAACGAAAAGGTTTTGAGGTACAGGTACTGGATTCCCTGGACGGAGAGGAAGCCGGGCTAAAGTCCGTTACCTTTGAGGTTCGGGGAGAGAATGCTTATGGATATCTGAAGTCGGAAAAAGGCGTTCACCGCCTGGTGCGCATTTCCCCGTTTAACGCGGCGGGAAAACGGCAGACTTCCTTTGCTTCCTGCGACGTGATGCCGGATATTGATAAGGATATGGATATTGAGATCAATGACGATGACCTTCGGATTGATACGTATCGTTCCAGCGGCGCAGGGGGACAGCATATCAATAAGACCTCCTCGGCCATCCGGATCACCCATCTTCCCACCGGGATCGTGGTGCAGTGCCAGAATGAGCGTTCCCAGCATATGAATAAAGATAAAGCCATGCAGATGTTGAAAGCAAAGCTCTATCTTTTAAAAGAAGAGGAGAATGCCAAAAAAGCGGCGGACATTCGGGGAGAAGTGACGGAGATTGGATGGGGCAATCAGATCCGTTCTTATGTAATGCAGCCTTATACCATGGTAAAGGATCACAGGACCAATGAAGAAAGCGGAAATGTGGACAGCGTAATGGATGGAGGATTAGATCCCTTTATCAATGCATATTTAAAATGGTGCAGCTTAGGGCGTGTGTGAGAATTTATTCCCGCTGCCTAGTGCGCATCTGTTTACCGTTATTATCATGATCCGGCGGTGTTTTCCGGCAGATTGTCCGTGAAAAGTAACGCCGGATTTTGTTATGAAAAACGGTTGCAATCAGAAAACAAATGTGGTACTATCTTTGGTGTGAGCACAAATGTGCTTCTGGCACAAACACACACAGGAGGATATGGTGGAAGAGAAAACAACGTATTTTGTATTGAAAAAAAAGGCGGTGCCGGAGGTTCTGCTGAAAGTGGTGGAGGCCAAGAGGCTTCTGGATTCAGAACGAGCGGAGTCCGTACAGGAAGCCACGGATATGGTGGGCATCAGCCGCAGTTCCTTTTATAAGTATAAGGATGATATTTTTCCCTTTCGCGATACGGCTAAAGGAAAGACCATTACCATGGTGATTCAGATGGATGATGAGCCGGGGCTTTTGTCCCTGGTGCTTAAGGTGATCGCAGATTATCATGCCAATGTGCTGACGATCCATCAAAGCATCCCCATCAACGGGGTGGCGTCTCTGACCTTGAGCGTGGATGTGCTGCCCAATACCGGAGACGTATCCCGAATGGTAGAGGGTATCGAGGAACAAGACGGAATTCACTATTTAAAAATTTTAGCAAGGGAGTAGGCAAATGATTAAAATAGCATTATTAGGTTACGGCACCATCGGATCCGGGGTGGCGGAGGTTCTTAAGATCAACCAGGAGAGCATTGCCAAGCGGGCCGGGGAAGAGATTGAGGTAAAATATGTGTTGGATAAGCGGGATTTTCCCGGAGATCCCATTCAGGCAAAAGTGGTGCATGATTATGATGTGATCGTGTCGGATCCGGAAGTTCAGGTGGTGGTAGAAGCCATGGGTGGAGTGGAGCCGGCGTATACTTTTGTAAAAGGAGCCCTTTTGGCGGGGAAAAGTGTAACGACCTCCAACAAAGCGTTGGTGGCAAAGCATGGAGCCGAGCTTTTGGCTATTGCGAAGGAAAAGAACGTCCATTTTCTATTTGAAGCCAGCGTAGGGGGCGGCATTCCGATCATCCGTCCCTTGAATTCTTCCTTAACTGCAGACGAGGTGGAAGAAATTACGGGAATCCTCAACGGGACGACCAATTATATGCTGACGAAGATGACCTTTGAAGGGCTGGAGTTTCATGATGTGTTAAAAGATGCCCAGGCCAGAGGATATGCGGAAGCAGATCCTACGGCGGATATTGAAGGCCAGGACGCCTGCCGCAAGATTGCGATTCTGACGTCTTTGGTGTGCGGGCAGCAGGTGGAGTTTGAGGACATTTATACGGAAGGGATTACCCAAATTTCCCCGGCGGATATTCAGTATGCAAAAGCCATGAACCGGGTGATAAAGCTGTTGGCCACCAGCAGGAAGGCAGGAAACAGCTATTGCGCTATGGTATGTCCTATGCTGCTGCCGCCGGAGCATCCTCTGTATAGCGTCAATGATGTGTTTAACGGGATTTTTGTCCATGGTAATGTACTGGGAGACGCTATGTTTTACGGCAGCGGGGCGGGGAAGCTTCCGACTGCCAGCGCGGTTGTAGCGGATATTGTGGATATTGTAAAGAATCAGGGGCGGAATATTATGACTGCATGGAGCTCGGCGAAGCTTCCTCTTTTGGACCATAAATTGGCAGTAAACCGCTTTTTCCTGCGCACCTCAGAGTCCTCAGAGCGGATTTTAGAGCTTTTTAAAAACGCAGAACTGATCAAGGTTCCGGGGATTTTAGGAGAGACGGGCGTATTGACCGAAGCTATGACAGAAGAAGATTATGAAGAAAAAGCGGCGAAATTAAGCAATGTGATTCAGATGATCCGTGTTGCATAAGGTTTGACAGAATTGAGGTTATCATGAAATATGTGATTGTATTAGGGGACGGTATGGCAGACCGTCCTCTGGAGAGTTTGGGGGGAAGGACGCCTTTGGAATATGCGTCCACTCCGGTATTGGATGAGCTGGCAAAAAAAAGCGAGATCGGCATGGTGCATACGATTCCGGAGGGTATGAAGCCTGGCAGCGATACCGCCAATTTATCAGTACTGGGATATGATCCCAAGGTATGTTATACCGGGCGGTCCCCGCTGGAAGCGTTGAGTATTGGGGTAGAGATGAAGCCGGAGGATGTGGCCCTTCGCTGCAACCTGGTCACACTCTCAGAAGAAGAGGAATATTATGAAGAGAAAACAATCATAGACCACAGCTCGGACGAGATCAGTACCCAGGAGGCGGCAGAGCTTTTAGCGGCAGTGCGGGCACAGCTGGAGACGGAGGAATATAAATTTTATCCGGGCACCAGCTACCGTCATCTTTTGATCTGGGACCATGGACAGGTGCAGGAGCTAATTCAGCCCCATGACGTGCTGGGACAGACCATTGGACGCCATTTGCCACAGGATCCGGTTCTCAGAGAGATGATGAAGAAAAGCTATGAGATTTTAGTGAATCATCCTATTAATATTGCCAGGAAGGAGCGGGGGGAGAATCCTGCGAATTCCTGTTGGTTCTGGGGAGCTGGAACGCCTCCGGCATTGAGTTCCTTCGAAGAAAAAAAGCATGTTCGGGGAGCCATGGTTTCGGCGGTGGATTTGTTGAAGGGAATTGCTTTGGGAGCCTCTATGAAAGTAGTTCCTGTGGAAGGGGCAACCGGAGGGCTTCATACCAATTATGAAGGAAAGGCCCAGGCGGCGGTGGACGTCCTGACGAAGGAAGGATATGATTTTGTCTATGTGCATGTGGAGGCGCCTGATGAGATGGGTCACCAGGGAAGCGTGGAGAAAAAGGTAGAGGCCATCGAATATCTGGATGGACGCGTCATCGGCCCTATTCTACAGGGACTGAAGGCGGCGGGAGAAGAATTCCGTCTTTTGGTGCTGCCAGACCATCCCACTCCCATTGCGATTCGGACCCATACCGGGGAAGACGTCCCTTACCTGTTGTTTGACAGCAGGGCGCCCCAGGATCACAACTGGAGTTATAATGAGAAAGAAGCGGCAGAAAGCGGCCGTTTTATTTCCAGGGGACATGAGCTGATAGATTATTTGATCTAGGAGGATCGTATGCTTATTGTAAAGAAATTCGGCGGAAGCTCCGTGGCGGATAAAGAGAAAATCTACCATGTGGCCCAGCGCTGCATTGAGGACTACCGAAAGGGAAACGAGGTAGTGGTGGTGCTTTCCGCCATGGGAAAAACAACGGACAAATTAATTGAACTGGCAAAAGAAATGTCTCCCAATCCTTCGAAACGGGAGCTGGATATGCTGCTGGCCACAGGAGAGCAGACCTCCGTTGCCTGTATGGCTATGGCCATGGGGGCTTTGGGAGTGCCCTGCGTCTCCTTAAATGCGTTTCAGGTAACGATGCATACCACGTCCGCCTACGGCAGCGCAAGGTTTAAGCGGATTGATTCCCAGCGGATCCGTCATGAGCTGGACAGCAAGAAGATCGTTATTGTTACCGGATTTCAGGGAATCAATAAATATGACGATGTGACGACGCTGGGACGGGGAGGATCGGATACTACGGCAGTTGCATTGGCTTCCGCCCTAAAGGCGGACGCCTGTGAAATTTATACGGACGTGGAAGGAATTTACACTGCGGATCCTAGGGTTGTGCCAAATGCAAAGAAGCTAAAGGAAATCACTTATGACGAGATGCTGGAGCTGGCTACTCTGGGGGCAAAAGTACTCCATAACCGTTCCGTGGAAGTGGCCAAGAAATATGGCGTCCAATTGGTGGTGCGTTCCAGCCTGAACACAGCGGAGGGAACCATAGTAAAGGAGGAAATTGACGTGGAAAGTATGCTGATCAGCGGAGTGGCAGTAGATAAAAATACGGCCCGGATTGCAGTCATTGGTGTGAAAGACATGCCGGGTACGGCGTTTAAGATTTTTAATTTACTGGGAAAACACAATATCAATGTGGATATTATCATCCAGTCCATCGGAAGAGAAGGTACGAAGGATATTTCCTTTACCGTTGCCAGAGACGACGTCCAGGAAGTCATTGATCTTCTGGAGGCGAATAAGAGCCGTATCACGGCTCAAAGGATTGAAAAAGACGAGACCGTTGCGAAAGTGTCCGTAGTGGGAGCCGGGATGCAGTCAAATCCAGGAGTGGCGGCCAAAATGTTTGAAGCCATTTACAATGCGGGGATCAATATCCGTATGATCGCCACATCGGAAATTCGTGTTACGGTGCTTTTGGATGAGGCGGATGCGGATAACGCCATGCGGGCCGTGCACGATCGTTTTATCGAATATTAGAGGGAAGGCGGCAAGGTTTTTCCTGTAAAATAAAAACAGCTCCCGGCTGGGAGCTGTGTATTCGCTTCATCTAACAAGAGGCGAAGGTATTTATGCCATACCCGTGTCTCCAATGTGGCGGGAAAAGCCGCCATCATTTTGCTTCTTATATTCCCCGGTGACATCCAGATAAAAGGTAACTGTTACCTGTGACATATAAGGGCCTATCCAAAGGTATCCGATATAGCAGCTGAGCATACATAAGATCATCCAGCCAAGAAAGCTTAACTGAATATAGAACAGCCGTCCTTTTTGGCCCTGCATGAGTCTGGCGCTGGTGCGGAACGCTTCCAGCGTTCCCATAGAGGGATGGTCAACCAAAAGGGGCAGCGCCAAGGCAAACTGCAGCGACAGCAATACGGCCAGCAGCGTTCCTCCAAGAATCAGACAAATGCTGCAAAGAAAAAGAGGAACCAGTTCCTGAGGAGCCAAAAACAGGCAGACAGTACCTGGAGTTACGCATCCAAAGCTAATAGCTGCCAGAATCAAAGCGCATAATAAAAAACGGTCCGGATGATTTCGAAATCCATAGAACAGATCTGAAAAGACAACCGTTTCCTTTCGGGCCAGGCCCATGTGAATCCGCAGCAATCCGGCGGAGAGTACCGTGGCCAGCAGACTGATCATAATACCGGCAATTTCGTAAATCACCAGCATATGGGTGGAATAACTCAGGTTTAAAATGATACTAAAGGGCATGATGATAACGCTGGTGATCAGCCCCATAATAACCATGGCTCCCATAGGAAGCCCATAGTGACCTTGCAGATCCCCACGGGCTTTTCGCTTTAATTCAGCAGAGGATTGATTCATTTCCATATCTCCAATTCTACATTCAAGTATTACAAGGGCTGCTGTGAATGGTCGTCTTTATCCAAATATCACATGGATGGTCAAGCTGCATAATCCACAAACTGCCCTTTCAGGGTTTCCGCCTGTTGCGCTTTCAGATTCTTCACATAAGGATTCTTCTCGTCCGTATATTTGATCGCGGTATTGGTAACGCCTCCTGAGACGTAAGTGCGCCCGCATTCCGGACAGACAGAGGTGTGGATGGATACGGATGCTCGGACAACTTTTCCGTTGTCCTGTGCCGCTTTTGTATAAGCGTTGGCTACATGCTCTCCTTCATGGGCCCGGACTGCGCCTGCCGCCGCTTCCGGGGAAATATGGGCTGCCGCTTTAAAAGACACGTTCTCATTGGAACCGTCCTGATATTTCCGGTTCTTACATGTCTGGCATTCTCCTGAGCCTTCTACTTGATCGGAACGGAGGCCGGAGGTATTATTTTTCAGGGGATCATTGCCCATGGGGCTGTTGTAGAGCCCGTAGTTAGGATATCCTTGAATTCCGTTTATCATAAGGAACACCTGCCTTTCTGTGTTATGCTAAGTATAGCATAGAATGTTGCATTTTGGAAGAAAAAAGTAAGGGAGAAAGCCATGAAAAAAAATGATTATAATAGGAAAGCGGAAGAGAGAGCACTGTATCTTATGGGATGGGTGATGGTGTTGTTTTTGGTTTTGGCCGCTCTTGGAATAAAGCTTTGGACGGAGGTTTGGGAGAAAGCGCTCCCCCCCTGTGTGCTGCTAAAGCTCACCGGCCTGTATTGTCCGGGATGCGGCGGAACCAGGGCAATTATCACATTACTCCAGGGACATGCCGTCACTTCCTTTCTGTACCACCCCCTGGTATTGTATACGGCGGTCATAGGGGGATGGTTTATGGTTAGCCATACGATAGAAAAGATATCCCGGGGCAGGCTGCCGATCGGTATGAAATACCGGGACGGCTGGATATGGGGCGCGTTGTGCTTGGTAGGGGTTAATTTTGTGGTAAAAAATATATTGCTTTTTATGGGGATTGACGTATTACGGCTGCTTTGAATAGGGAAAAATGAAAAAAATAGTTGACAACTACAGCCGTATAGACTATAATTATATTCGTTTCACGGTGTTATTGTGAAATTTGAAATGCGGGGTGTGGCTCAGCTTGGCTAGAGCGCCTGGTTTGGGACCAGGAGGTCGCAGGTTCGAATCCTGTCACCCCGATGATAGAAATGAATGAAAACGGCGGAATCCATAGTAGAGAGGAATCCGTCGTTTTCTGGCTTCCTGGAAGATGCTTTAAAAGATAGATACGAAAGGAATAACATATGAAATCAGAACTTAATTCCGCACAAAAAGGCTGGAGAGTGGCGGTAATTCTTTGGCCTGTCCTATGTCTGGTGTTTGCCGGAATCATCGTTTTCCAGTCAGTAACAGGAATGGAAGGTCGTTTTCTGGAAGACGGTGCATTTGCAGTGATTCCGTTGGTTTTTTTTGGAATTGGAATGGCTATGGAATATCATGTGCTGGAAGACCGTAAATGTGCGACTGCATGCACCACCGCTGTTGTATTGTCCAGAGGCAAAAGGGTGCGTTCGGGAAAAAAGAGCTATTTTCCTGAATACGAATTTCAGGTCGGGAAGAAGACATATAAAGTTACGTCACCCAAGGGATACCATGTATGTTTGGTAACGGAAGGAAGAAGGGTGAAGCTTTATTATGCTCCGGAAAATCCAAACACATTTTATGTTCCTGTTATGCAGAAACATGAGAGACGTTGGGCCGCGCTTTGGTGCGGCATAGGGATTGCATGCCCCTTAATAGGCTTATTTGCTCCCTTGATGCGAATATAATATAGCTTATCGGAACTTGCAAAGCAAGTTCTGATAAAAGGCGCTGGTTCTGCGCCGTGAATCTGATTATAGGGTTCCTATAATATGAAAAAAGAGGGCGCCGGCATGTTCTTGTTTCAAAAGGAACATATGTCAGCGCCCTATAGTATGCTTTTGTTGAAATTGACGGTCTTTTGGAAACTATAATTCTTTTAGGTTATTGACTCTTGCAGCAATGTTTTCTTCAAATTCTTCATCCGAAAATTTGGGATCTCTCGTAGCCCTCCAAATGTCGCAGGGCACTTTCTGGCACTTCCCGCAGTTTTTGAAGTTTTTCTCATGGATGGCGCATTCATAAATGGCGCATGCTCTTCCTTCTGGAACATGAAAGACCTTACCCTTACAGGCGTTACAGCCGCTGCACATGGTTTTGTAGCAGTAGCAGGCGCTGCAGTCTGTACCGCAGACACTTATATTAGATGACTTGTATTTCTGATACCATTCTTCTACTACATGTACCGGATGCTGGGTCAGCTCTGCAGTTTCTTTTATATTTTTACCTTGTTCAAATTGTTTACAAGCCACTGAGTACATACTTTCCGATACCTCAATTAAATGCCCGTTGGGGTCAAAAATATGAATGCCTCTCTGCAGCCAGGGATACGTTTTCGGTTCGTGCAGGCGTTCCACCTGGGGATACTGCTCTAAAAGAGCAAGAAAATCTTCAAAATCCTCTGTTTCAAAATAAAGTTCCATGGTATTGGAATGGTATTTCATCGTATCCGGGGAAAAGCCAGCAATTTCATCAAAGTGTTCTTGTAACGTAATACCGCAGGTCAGCGTCTTACACCATCCTAAATCAACGACAACTTCCTGCTGGAACAATTTTTTATAGAATTCCAGAGATTGTTCCATATCTTTTACTGCAAGTAGTGTATTACAATAGTTCATGACAAAATCCTCCTCCTGTGTAATACGAATAGCTTACTATAATTCATAGGATCCGTCTTGTATATTTCCGACATTTGGCAGCGCATGGTTTCTTGCCTCCGAAATATTCATAGAATGATATTTTTTGAACTCCCGGCATAAATGGGCTTGGTCTGAATAGCCGTATTTGTATACGGCATCCACAAGGGGAAGATCCGGATGAAAAACAAAGTCATTCCACATATATTGATACCTGACTATAGCGGCCAGGCTTTTGGGCGGAATGCCCACGTATTCCAGAAACAACCGTTCTAATTGGCGGCTGCTTACCAGGACTTCCTGTTTTAGGTCTGCAATCCGTAAGCTGCCTTTCGTTTCTAATATTTTGGATGTGGCTAAAAGTACAATATGACTTGAAAATTTGTCGTGAAAGTGATGGAGTAATATACGTTCTGCAACCGGAACTAGCTCATACATATCTTTGATGTCAAATAACTGCGCTGTAATTTCTTTTTTTATACCGGAAAAATGATAGCCTGCATCAAAGAAAGCATTTTTGGTGTTTTTCATGGAATCTTCTGTAAACATGGAGACGCTCCAGGGATAAAAACGTATGCCGAATATAAAATATGAGTTCTGTTTTTCACCGCAGGATTGGGTAAAAAATGTCCGATCGTCGATTCCGCAAAAACTGCTTTCGATGCTGTGGTCCGTGTGATTTACGGTAAATATGATATCCATACAAGTGTCCGGTATCACAGGCTCCGGGACGGCCGGGCGGTTTCCCATTCCGGCAACAACTTCTCTGGAACCCCAAAAACAACGGATATAGGGTTTTAAGGCATCGCAGGGAGGAAATTCCATGTATTCCTTAGTGCATTTATAAGGGGTGGCTGTGATAGGGTGGTAGATTTGGTGTAATTTCATCATATGTTTCACCTTTTTGGATACCGTTCAATAGCATACTTATTTTAAGAATTATATCATAGGAAACAGGATTGTGCATTATGATTTTATATAAAGATTGCTATTCCATAGTTTCTGTGATATGGTTGTGATATTACTGTAGGTATAAGAGAGCTTCGTTTCGAAAGGCTTCTGAAATAAAGGTGGATTCGCCATGACACATAATGAAAAAAGATTATATTTGATCAAGGAGCTCTTATCTGAGCTGCCACAATATAGGAATATGGAAATTCCGAATAATACGGAGGAACAGAAACGACTTCTCAGAAGCCTGATGAACATACGCGCCCCTCGTCCAATCGGAAACGAATTTCTAAAGGTGCAGGACGAATATCTAAGTGCGGAGGTTGCGGAAAAAGGAATTACCGATAGCGCTGCCCTGCCCGTATCTTTGGTCAATAGCCGTCTTGTTCTTTGGCGTGGGGATATTACCACGTTAAAGGTGGATGCGATTGTAAATGCCGCTAACAGTGCTTTAAGGGGATGTTTCGTGCCTTGCCACTCCTGCGTGGATAACGTGATTCACAGCGTCAGCGGTATCCAGTTGCGTTTGGCTTGTGACCAGCTGATGACGGAACAGGGATATGACGAGCCCACAGGAAAAGCAAAGATTACGCCTGCTTTCAATCTCCCATGCCATTATGTCCTGCATACGGTTGGACCGATTGTACATGGGCAGCTTACACAACAGCATTGCAGGCAGCTTGCGGACTGCTATCGGTCATGTTTGGAGCTTGCCGCCAATCATGGGCTAAAAAGTATTGCTTTCTGTTGTATTTCCACAGGGGAATTTCATTTTCCACAGAAAAAAGCGGCTGAAATTGCCGTGCAGACAGTTACAAAGTTTTTGCAAACGGATACACAGATAGAAAAGGTCATTTTCAATGTTTTCAAGCAGGAAGATTATGATATTTATAGAGCTATTTTGCATACTTAAGTATTTCAGCGCTTCCGTATATGATGATGTTGGGGGCAAAAGGGGCTTTTTTAAATTGTAATGGACAATTTGCACAAAATATATTCTGCTTTGCTCCGGGCTTCGAATCTAAGAGCCTCTAAATGTTCTGAGAAGAGGTAATGGCTGCGGACGCAACCGCCCTCTATGCGCCGTCCATGGCGCAGTTCGGGCTTTCGCCGGCATCCATGCCGTCGAATTGCTGAATATGGGCAGAACATTAAGAGGCTCTAAGATTCTACGCAGTTGCAAAGCAGAATATATTTTGTGCAATTTGCCAATGTCAGTTTTGAAAAGCCCCTTTTGCCCCAGCATCATATGATGTAGTTAAGAGAAGCTTTGCGCCAGAATTGCAAATGCCCTGTGACCGCAGATGTCATAATACATGAAAAAATCTTAGCGAAACGAGAACGTTGATAGTTGCAGAGCGGTTATTAGTGGAATAAATGTCCCCTTGACAAGAAAATGAGAAGCCAGGGCAATGGAAGGTTCATATGCCCTGGCTTTTGCATAAGATTTATAAGTTAGAGATTATGCTTCTTGATAAACCGTTTTCCCGCATGTAAGGATTTCTTCTATCATAATATCCTTAGACCAGCCGCCGAAGGGCAAAAACATGGGGCGATAGCAGTATCCCTTTGCAGCGGCATAGAAATCCTTCCGTACGCGTTCCCGCAGATCCTCTTCCGTTAAAGTGCCTGCCAGCTCTTCCGCCTGATACTGCTGATAGTTGGGAGTAGTCTGGTAAGAAAGGCGGTTTCCGGTGATGGATTTTAGCTTCGGGATATCGTTGATTTCCATACCTTGCCATGCGTCGATCCCAAGTTCAACAAATTCGGGAACCACAGCCTCGATCTTGCCGCAGGAATGCATATCGAACAGAACGCCTAATTCATGGCAGCGGTCTACGGCTTTTTTGATTTGGGGCTTGATCAAGCTGCGCCAAATATCCGGCGAGAAGAACATATTATTTTGTGTACCCCAGTCGTCATGGAACATCAGCACGTCAGGCTTGTAATAGTGGATCACCTTCTCCATCAGACGGAGCTTCCATTCCATAAATGTATCAAAAAATGCAGCGACTTCCTCCGGGTCCGTGATCAGGGCGCAGAGTGCGTTTTCAAATCCCATCAACATATGTAACCGTTCAAAGGGGCCGTTGACAAACATCATTTCAAATACCTTGTTTTCCCGGTCGATTTCGCTGACATGGTCAATTTCTTCTACACGGCTCCAGTCCCAGGCGTCCAAATCTGGAAATTTTACAACGTCCCGCCAGTCGCAGATATCTTCCAGCACAGGAGGCTGCGAGTGGTCAGGCGCGATGGCGTCTACGCTTGCTTCATATTTCCAGGCAACTCCGAACCAGTCTACACCGCCTGTTTCGTGAGGGGGACGCTCTGCGTAAGCTTCCGGATTAAACAAGACGAAAATACCGTCGTCCGTGGGGAGCTCATCTGTGGGTTCGTGGCGGAAAAATGCCATAACCCGTTCCTTTGGTGTCATTTTTTTCATGGGGTCCACTCCTTTCCTTTTATGTTTTTTATTATATGGGCTTAAGGATTTTTGAGCAAATTCAAAACCTGTATAGGTACATGCAAAAATGTTATTGCATCAGGAGGAGATTTTACTGTCTGCCCCTTGCTTTCTGTACTAGGGGTGTTTAAACTGTAAGAAGATATGGAGGATATGGGAATGACAATGGCACAGGTAAAATATTTTGTTACGACTGCAAAATGTTTGAGTATTACCAAGGCGGCGGAGCAGTTGTTTATTTCTCAGCCGGCATTGAGCAGGCACATCCGGAATATGGAAGAAGAGCTGAATATTCAGCTGTTTGTGCGGACGAAGAACGGGATACGGCTGACTCCGGCGGGAAGCGCTTTGTATATCGGGATGCGGGATATGTATCATAGCTACATAGATTTGGTGAAAAAAGCGGACAAGATCCAGAAGGGCCTGTATGGTTCTCTAAAAATAGGAATACTGGATCAAACAAATATTGCAGATTTTATGCCTTTGATTTACCGGGATTTTCACGAAAATCATCCCCATGTGGACTTATGGTTTCAGGCCGGTTCCTTTGATTTTCTTGTTTCGGAACTATATAGCGGCCGGCTGGATATGATTTTTACACTGCAGTTTGAGATTGTGCGGAAGGAAAGCATTCTCTATCAATATGTGTCCAGGTCCAAAGACCATATTGTGATGAGCAAATACCATCCCCTTGCCCAGAAAGAGCAGGTGACGTTGGATGATGTAAAAAATGAGACTTTTGTTATGATTTCAGAGGAAGATAACCCGGAGTCGGCGCCGTTGATCTTTAAACTTTGCAGGGAACATGGGTTTGTGCCTCAGGTGCATTATGCCAAGACCCTGGCAGAACAGATCCTTTGGATTGAGGTAGGAATGGGAGTTTCTATTTTGGACAGCCGCACAAGCCTAAAATTAAATCCAGACGTGAAGTTCTATCAGATAGAAAGTAACTGGGATCCTTCTCTGGTAGTTGCCTGGAACCAAAATAACTATAACCCTTTGATCGCAGTATTTTTAAAAAAATTGAATGAGATTATGCATTTGGAAGAGGAGGACGTTCATGGAATAGGGGCGGATTAAGTAGATCGGGGATTTTTCCATTTGAAAACGGATGACAATGTGCGTCATCCGTTTTCAAATATACTCTATGGAATATATTTTTTCAGGAGGGAAATGACTTCATCCAGGTTGATAGGCTTAGCCATGTGAGCATTCATCCCGCTGTCCAAGCATTTTTGGATATCCTCGGAAAATGCGTCTGCCGTCATAGCGATAATGGGAATTGTCCGGGCGTCCGGGCGGTTTAAGGCCCGGATGGCTTCTGCCGATTCGTAGCCGTTCATGATCGGCATCCGGATATCCATGAGGATAGCGTCATAATGATTCTCAGGGGAGCTCTGGAATCTATCCAGGCAGATCTGGCCGTTCTCCGCCCAATCCAGCTCAATGCCTATATCGGATAATAGTTCATTTAATATTTCCCAGTTCAAATCATTGTCTTCAGCAGCCAGGACACGCCGCCCGGACAAATCCGTATCTTTATCTGTTTCTTCCTGGGCTTCCTCTACGCCCATATATTTTTTAAGGCCATAGAATAAGGTGGATTTAAACAAGGGCTTGGAAATGAAACCGCTGATGCCCGCTTTTTTTGCTTCCCCTTCAAACTCGCCCCAATCATATGCGGAAATCAGGACGATGGGCATCTCAGTGCCCATAATACGCCGGATTTGTTTGGAAACTAACACGCCGTCCATATCTGCCAGCTTCCAGTCCAAAAGAATGATTTGATAATCATCCTGCGTTTCGTGGTGATGGGTGATCATTTCTATGGCTTTTGATCCGCTCATAGTCCAATCTGCCTGTATCCCGATAGAGTCCAAAGCTTCGACTGTGGAGCGGCATAAGATTTCATCATCGTCGATGATCAGTATTTTCCATGGGGGAAGAGCCATATCTTTTTCCGAAACGGCGGCTTTTTCTATATCCAGAGTCAAATGGAAAGCAGTCCCTTTATTGGGCTCGCTTGTTACAGAAATAGTTCCTCCCATAGCGTCTACAATATATTTTGTGATGGCCATGCCAAGGCCGGCTCCTTCGGTTTTCTGTACACGCTTGGAATCTGCCCTGGAATAGGAATCAAAAATCTGGTCCAGAAATTCACGGGTCATGCCGATTCCGTTATCTTCCACTTTAATATGGGTGCGGACAAAGTCGGCGCCTTTTTCAGCGGGGGCTTCTTCCTGATAAAGGGATAGCTGTATGGTGCCGCCTTCCTGGGTGTATTTTACGGCGTTGGACAACAGATTCAGCAAGATCTGGTTTAACCGTACACTGTCGCAGTACACGTCTTCTGTGATGATATTGTCAATATGGACATTAAAGTTTTGTTCTTTCCCTTTGATCTGCCCCTGTACAATACTGACGATCCCATCAAATACTTCCCGCAGGGAAATACGTTCTGCAGTCAATGTCATTTTCCCACTTTCAATTTTGGACATATCCAGCACATCGTTGATCAGCCCCAGAAGATGCTTTCCGGATAAGGTAATTTTCTTCAGGCAGTTCTGAACCTGTTCCTTGTCATCGATATGAGCCGTTGCAATGGCGGTCATACCCACAATGGCGTTCATGGGAGTGCGGATATCGTGGCTCATATTGGAAAGAAATTCGCTTTTTGCTTTTGTAGCATGAAGGGCTTCCTGGCGGGCCAGATCTAGATCCATAAGCTGGCCGCAGGTCATTTTATAGTAATTATAAAAAATAAACAGCAGTGCAAAGAGGATAATAGCAAAAATCAAGACTGTGGCGCTGGTTCGATTCCGGTTCAGATTCTCTACGGTTTCATTCAGGGCGCCAAAAGGCAATATGGTGATCAGATGCCATTCTGAGTAGGGAAGGGAGGTGCAATAGACCTGCTGCCGGCTTCCGTCAAAATCCATAATTGCAGAATAGTTTTTTTTCTGTTCCATTGCCTGGGAAAGTTCACGGATGTATGCGTCGATTTTATCCGGTGAATCGTTGGTATACCGTTCGTATAGGCTGCTGAAGTAATCCGGATATTTGAAGTTGCTGTCACTGGTAATAAAGCTGCCGTCTTTACGAATAATCTGGGAATACATTAAGGAATTTTCTTCCTCTGTGCTCAACATGGTATTGATGTATTCTATAGGAAGTCCGGCGATCATTGCCATGCAGGGTTCGTTACTTTTCATGGGGTAATCAGCTATTACACCGAACAGGACGACTTCGTTGCCGGCGCTGTCTTTGCCTACGGCAACCTTCATCTCTCCTTTTTGTAAAGAGGTAAAAAACGGATCTGGATCGGCTAAGCGAATTTGTTCCCCAAACAACATTTCCAGATCTCCTTCCTGGGAACAGAGAGCCAGATAGTTAAAATTCCGAACCTGAATTCTATAAATTAATTCTTCATACAGTTCGGGCATGTTGTCAAATTCATTTGGCACAACCTTTACCACGGTTTCCGCCTGTTCCAGCTTTAGGTTGATCAGCGTCTGAAAATGTGAGGTAATCTGCTCGCTTACGCTTTTCATGTATAGGTCGCCTACGCCGTCAATGGCCTCCCTGCTGACTTTACTCACATAAAATCCCAAACATAAAAATGCTCCTGCACTGATCAGCAGAAGAAACGTGAAGCTTTCAATTAAAAAGTGCGTACCTTGCCGCCATTTCTTGACTTGGGTATCCATGAGTATCCTTCCTCCTTATGTCCCTTTCTCTGAAATCAGGATAAGCCCCTGCCGCTTTAGATAAAAATGTCACAACCTGCACCCGGAGGGCTTCCTAGATGAATATTATTATATCAGCTTTTTGTAAAAAAGCAAATCCCTTTTGGAAAATGTCGCGAAATGATTGGTGTATCTTGCCAAAAAAAAGATGAAAAATATATGTAAAAAGATAAAATTTCACAAAAAGAGAAACATGGAAAATTTTTGCTTGCAAAAAATGTTGGAAGGTGTTATCATAAAAAAGCTGAAAGCAACGGACAAGCTTTTGGCAGGACATAAGTTTGCGGGTGTAGTTCAATGGTAGAACACCAGCCTTCCAAGCTGGATACGTGGGTTCGATTCCCATCACCCGCTTTACTATGAGCATTTTTGCAAATAGGTACTTTGTGTTCGTAGCTCAGCTGGATAGAGCAACGGCCTTCTAAGCCGTGGGTCGGGGGTTCGAATCCCTTCGAGCACATTGTCCTGAAAGGGACCGAGACAATAATATGTCTGATTTATGGTGGGTATAGCGCAGTTGGTTAGCGCGCCAGATTGTGGCTCTGGAGGCCAAGGGTTCGAATCCCTTTATCCACCTGCAAAGCGATGGGCCTTATGATTTTCTCCATGGTATAGTAGGAGGTTTTCCTTTTGGTATATATGGACAGCTAACGGAACACTAGCCTGTCAGAGGAAGCTGATAGGGCGTAGTTGCTTTTACTATTGGGCTATCGCCAAGCGGTAAGGCACAGGACTTTGACTCCTGCATTCGCTGGTTCAAATCCAGCTAGCCCAGGTATGGGATATTAGCTCAGTTGGTAGAGCACTTGACTTTTAATCAAGTTGTCCGGGGTTCGAATCCCCGATGTCTCATGAACTTGAGAAAGGTTATGGAAGAGAGGAATTCTTTCATAGCCTTTTTGTTTTTTCAGGGGGATTGCTAAAAGGATAAAACAGAATATGGAAACGCCATCTAAAGTTTCGTATAAGATTTGCCGATAAGAATAGCAGTAATGCAGTAACTATAGAAACTAGATAGCGGCAAGGATGGCACTGAGATCGAAGGAACGACATTATTCTTTGGTCTTGGTGTCTTTTTGTATCAGGTGAAATGGAGGAGACGGAAGATGGAAATTCAAAAAATCGGCAGTACTTATACACAAAGGGAGCGTATTCCGGTAGGGCCTTCCAAAACCGTGACCAGTATGACGGAACTGTCTATGGGAGATTTGGAGGCAATGTTAGAGAAGGCGGAGGAGCATGGGGTGGTGGGACGCGCCCAGGTACAGGAGCAGGAAAAGCGGGCGCCCTATTCCTTTTTGGCGAAAGGCGATGGGGAGTCCCGTTATATAGAACACAAAGGAGTTGTTTTTCTTTGTGATGATAAAAATCAGGCTCTCACATTGGGGGATATGAGCGATTCCAGCGCGGTGCTGACAATTCCGTTGGAGAAGGGCGGCTGCCTGAAAGTGAACCGGGCAAATTTGGGGGATCTGGCGTCCGCCATTGACATGTTTTCTCCGGCAGATGTAGGGCGGATCATGCGGGCGATTGCAGCAGATAACAGAGCCCAGGGGATGAAACGGGAGTTGGAGGAAGAGGAAGGAAGCGTTGTGAACCTGGGATAGTGGGAGCATACGGCGTTGAATTTTAACAGGAGAGGAGAAGCGTCATGGAGAAGTGGCAGGGGGCAAAAAAGGAACTGAAATACATATTTTATCTGGCCTGGCCTGCCATTGTCCAGGAAGGATTGAATGTACTGGTATCGTACGTGGATACGGCCATGGTAGGCGCACTGGGCGCTCATGCTTCAGCGGCGGTAGGGCTTACCGTATCGGTTATGTGGACCTTGACCAGCGTAGCGTTGGCGTTTGGCATTGGGGTACTGGCGGTTTGCGCTCAGGCGGACGGGGCAGGAGATGGCAGGCTGGTGCAGAAGGCCGGGCAGCAGGCGTTTTTTCTGACGCTTTTTATTGGGGGCGCACTAACGTTGATTGGCATTGTGATCGCGCCGTTTTTGCCGGGATGGTTAGGGGCGGATGTATCGATCCGTAAGGATGCCTCCACTTATTTTGGAATTATTTCTGCGCCCCTTATGTTCCGTACGGCAGTATTGATTTTTTCATCCGCATTGCGGGGCGTCCGGGATATGAAAACGCCTATGTTAATGAACCTGTGTATGAATCTGGTAAACGTGGTGTTGAATTTTTTCCTGATTTATCCCACCAGAAGTGTATTCGGGATTCCTGTCTGGGGAGCCGGATGGGGGATCCGGGGCGCTGCCGTAGCCACAGCTGTTTCCTTTGTGGTGGGGGGCTGCCTGATGTTCTGGCATTATGTTCGGAATGATTCTTTTCGGATTGCAGAGACAGGCGTTCATTTTGATGGGAACGTATGCAAAGACTGTCTGGTGATTGGAATTCCGGTAGCTATGGAGCGAGGGGTATTGTGTCTTGGCCATGTGACATTTGCGTCTCTTGTGGCAAAATTGGGAGTCATTCCATTTGCGGCACATTCCATAGCTCTGCAGGCAGAAGAAGCCTTTTACATCCCGGGCTATGGGTTTCAGTCGGCTGCTTCTACTTTGGTGGGGAATGCGCTTGGGCAGAAGAAAGAGGACAAAGTAAAACGGACGGCCGGTTGGATTGGGGGAATTACATTTTTGCTGATGCTTGGGGCGGGTATTATTTTGCTGCTCAATGCCCATAGATTAGTGGGGATTTTTACCCCGGACCAGGAGGTGGTCCGCCTAGGAGCAAGAGTGCTGCGGATTGTAGCGGTGTCAGAGCCGATTTATGGTATTTTAGTGATTCTGGAAGGTACGTTTCACGGAATGGGCGATACGAGGGCGCCTTTTGTGTATTCTTTGATCACCATGTGGGGAATCCGTATCGGAGGAACCTGGATCATGATTTATCTGCTGCATTTAGGGTTGGAGGCTGTCTGGGTGATGATGGTAATTGATAATATTTGCCGCTGCCTTTTGCTTTTGCAGCGGTTTCTCCGGGGAAAATGGAGATACCGGATGTAACGGTCCGGGTTACTATGAGCGGCTCTTGAGCCGTGAATAGTAACATTACAAGCATATTACTCGCAAAGTTTTATAATTTGCGGGTTGACAATCCGGTGAATTTGAGGTAGACTTTATAAGTCTTATTTTGGCATTACATAGAATGGCTGAGGTAGGATTTTAGTATCCATATCATGTGATTATGCGGATGTGATGGAATTGGCAGACATGCAAGATTTAGGTTCTTGTGCCGCGAGGCGTAGGGGTTCAAGTCCCCTCATCCGCAGTATGCGGCGCAAAATCGAACTGTTGTGGTTCAGGTTTTGTGCCGCTTTGCGCATCAGAAAGTTCTTTTTTCAAACCTGGACAAAGAAAAAAGCATAGTGCTTGGATATAGATGATAGGAAGGTGCTGTCGTTTCGCGAATGAAAATTCATTCGTTATACGACAGCATTTTCTTTTTATAAGATAAAAAATGTAAGGCCTTTGGGGTGATGCTTCACATGAGGTGCAATCGGTTCCAATAATTTTCAAATTGCATTTTAAATGGTTGTTGTAATTTCGGACAAAAGGAAGCTTAAGATTTTTTTGCAAATGCAGGAATATAAAAGTTCATTTTTACATTTCGCAGTATTATAGAAATGAACTTTTAAAAATAAACTTGAAAAACATATTGAACTTTCTTATGAGAAGTGATATAATCCCAATCATAAAAATGAACTTTTGCAAAGACCGAGGAGAAGTAGTATGGAACATAACACGTTTGCCGAACGGTTGTATTCAGCCATGAATGACCAGAACCTGAAACAGGTGGATTTTCTCCGGGCGGCGGAGCAGGCGGGAATTAAGCTGGGAAAAAGCCAAATGAGCCAGTATGTCAGTGGGAAGGCCATACCCAGGAAGAATATTGGACAGTTTCTTGCGCAGCTGCTGCAGGTAGATGTAAAGTGGCTGTACGGTCAAAGTACTCCGTCGCCGGAGGGAGAGGAAATAACAGAAAACGGTAAGATAGAATTGCCGGATATCAAGGGAGGAATATCCATGAGAGAGTTTAAAAAATCATCGAAATTAGATAATGTACTATATGATGTAAGAGGGCCGGTGGTGGAAGAAGCTACTAGAATGGAAGAAAGCGGAACCAGCGTATTAAAGCTGAACATTGGGAATCCGGCTCCGTTTGGGTTCCGTACACCGGATGAAGTCATCTATGATATGCAAAGGCAGCTTACGGAATGTGAAGGATATTCGGCGGCTAAGGGACTTTTTTCGGCCCGGAAAGCGATTATGCAGTATGCCCAGATCAAAAAGATCCCGAATCTGGCCATTGAGGATATTTATACCGGAAACGGCGTCAGTGAATTGATCAATTTCAGTATGTCCGCATTGCTGGATAATGGGGATGAAGTACTTGTGCCGACGCCGGATTATCCCTTATGGACGGCTTGTGTTACGTTGGCAGGGGGGAAGGCTGTCCACTATATCTGCGACGAACAGGCAGAGTGGTATCCCGATCTGGAAGATATCCGGAAGAAAGTGACAAGCCAGACAAAGGCCATTGTTATCATCAATCCCAATAACCCTACGGGGGCGCTGTATCCCCGGGAGGTACTGCAGGAGATCGTAGAGATCGCCAGAGAGCATCAGCTGATCATTTTTTCCGATGAAATCTATGACCGCCTGGTGATGGACGGGGAAGAGCATGTTTCCATCGCTTCCCTGGCGCCGGATTTGTTCTGTGTGACATTTAGCGGTTTGTCCAAGTCCCACATGATTGCAGGATTTCGGATTGGATGGATGGTGTTAAGTGGGAATAAAAGAATTGCAAGAGATTATATAGAAGGATTAAATATGCTTTCTAATATGAGGCTTTGTTCCAATGTACCGGCCCAGTCCATTGTGCAGACCGCCCTGGGAGGATATCAAAGCGTGACCAATTACATTGTTCCCGGCGGAAGAGTGTATGAGCAGAGAGAATACATCTATCAGGCGTTAAACGATATTCCCGGCGTCAGTGCGGTAAAGCCTAAGGCCGCGTTTTACATTTTCCCTAAAATAGATACGGAACGGTTCCATATTCAGAACGATGAGAAATTTGCGCTGGATTTATTGAGAGAGAAAAAGCTGTTGATTATCCATGGCGGCGGTTTTAACTGGAAACAGCCGGATCATTTCCGGGTGGTGTATTTGCCCAGAATAGAGGTGCTGAAAGACGCCATGGATAATCTCAGAGATTTCTTAAGTTATTACAGACAGTAAGACGGCGGTACGGTTATTCCCGTGAGGGTAGTTGTAAGCTTGATATCCCGTTGCTTACAGCGGGGTTTTTGATTTGGCCAGATCTACGTGCTGTATGGTCCCAGCCATTCCGTTTTCATATAAAAAGATGCCGGTTTTCCGTATCCGGGCATTCACCTGATGGGGGTCGGCTCCGGTCATTTTGAATTCCGTAGCGGCATTTCCCAGATAGATTGCGCCCACACCGGCTTTGCCGAGGCCGCAGAGGACGTCCCGTCCCTGCCTGTCCTTGGTCCAGATTAAAAGCTTGTCAAAAATATCATCGGCTTCGTCGATCCATCCGTTTCCGTCGGAATCGTATTTTGCTAGGTCTGCGAAGCCGTTTCCGCTTTTGGCGCCGAAAAGCTCATTGCCGTTGTTGATTTTTCCGTCTCCATTTTTGTCCAGGGCTAAAAATCCGCTGCCAGGGCCTAAGGTGGATATGGCTTCTTCGTGTCCGTCCGCGTCCAGATCAAAATAAAATTTCTGGTCGGAGACTTCTGCGATATCGGTATCCAGATTGATCACCAGAGGATCGCAGAAAACCGTGGTGGCAAGGCGCTGGGTACGGCTGTATGTCTGTTCCGTAAAGGAACGGCTCATGCCCACTTCTAATTGAAAAGAAAGCTCTCGGCCGTCGGAAGTTACAACGGTTCCTGTGGTAGAGAAGGAAGTGTGTTCTTCTTCGTGATAAAGGGTAACTGTTTTCGTTGTCTGGTTCAATAATCCCTGCGTGGGCTGGAAGGACTGACCCTGGGAAAAAGATTTCGGTGTTTTTCCGAAGAAAAGCATCATCAGGTAATCTAAAGATTCCTCTTGGATCTGAGCCAGTGTCTTGTTGTTTTGCGCATCCTGGGCACTTCGGATATTGGGAGTGGTAAATGCCTGGTTCTCCCAATGGAAGCTGTCCCCATTCCCTTCTTTTTTATTATGGACCCCAAGGTTTGTATGGGAAAATGGCAGTCCTTTTGAAGGAGACATAAGGATACTTTGGGTACTGGTTTTGCTGGCCGTCTTGGAGATGGCGGCATAGCTGCGGGCAGATGTCATTTGAACGGTTGAAGATGCGATCTTCATAGACAGAATCCTCCTTTTATGCGCCATCCGTGGCTGATTTTTGGCTTGATGCCTGTTAGTAATAATATCGGCCAGAAAATGGAAAAATCTATAGTGTTTCTATGGTTTTTATCCCAAGCTCCTTTGCTCTTGCCAGAAAGCTGCGGCAATGTCTGTCCGTAATAAAATCTTCCCGGGTGATCGGGGATGTAAAATGGAGATCTGTCCTGGACATAGCCAGGACCGCTGCTTGGCGCATGGTCATATTGCTGTCAAACAGGTAGAGAGTGTCGGGAGCCGTCATTATATCTTTGTCAAAAGAATTGTTGTGGTCGAACAGGGGATGGCAGCCGATAATTTCCATGGTGTCGGAGCGGTATAGAAATCCCCAATTCATGCCGTGGCGGTCCCGGTTGCTGATCAGATAGTCCACGATCCACATTTTGTAGATCAGATCAGCGTCGATTGTCATGATTTCCTGTTGGTAATTCAGTCCGTTTACATTACAGTAGGTATAAAAATCCAGAGCCGGCAGCATAGATAATTTATCTGTCGTCATACATTTGCATTTACAGGTATATACTCCCCTGTCGCTTCCTTCAAGATACGTGATATGAGGAACGTTCATTTTATCCAGAAGGCGGGAGCATTCGACTTGTACGTGAAGAAAGTCAGGATAAAAAAGTGTTTCTATTTCCTCTGTCGCACACAGACCATTGAATCAGGTCATTTTTTCCTGTAGCGGCAGTGATATCCGGCATAGGCCTGAGACGGCCTTATACGGAAAAAGGTAAGACGTATACTCTGAAAGAGTGTAAAAGGGAGTGGGGCTTGGTTGATGTATCAAATTATCATCAAAAAGAAAGCCAAGAAATTTATTGACAAACTTTTTAAAAACGAAAAAACGTATTGTTACCGCCATTGCAAAATTGCCAAACGGTGAAGACATAAGGAAGTGAAGAGAAAAACAAATGGAAAAACGTGTCATTTTTACAGAAACAGAACGTTTAATTTTACGAAATATGGATCCCTCAGATTATAAGGATCTTTGCAAAATTTTACAGGATAACGAGGTTATGTATGCATATGAAGGAGCGTTTGACGATCAGGAGGTTCAGAATTGGTTGGATCGGCAGATGGCCCGTTACCGGGAGGATGGGTTTGGACTGTGTGCTGTGATCAAAAAAGACGATGGGAAAATGATCGGCCAATGCGGATTAACGATGCAGGAGATTCCGGGGAAACGGGTCATAGAAGTTGGCTATTTATTCTGTAAAGAGTATTGGCATCAAGGATATGCCATAGAGGCGGCAAGGGCCTGCAAGAAATATGCCTTTGAGGTGCTTAAGGCTAAGGAAGTGTTTTCCATTATACGGGACAATAACATTCCTTCCCAAAATGTTGCAAAGAGAAATGGGATGAGGCCGGTGGATCTGTTTGTGAAACATTATCGCGGGGTGGAGATGCCCCACATTGTGTTTTCCGTGAGGAGGGCAGAAGCAGAATGAGATTTGCAGTCCTCTCCGATATCCATGGAAACGATATTGCCCTGGATACCTGCATAGGCAACAAGGAAGAGTATTGGTTCAGGGACCATTCCGGATGGAAGGAATATGATTCCACGACGGGGTATTATATGCTGCATACCTTGTCCGTGATAGAACGAAATCCAACAGATTATATAAAGAGCCATGGCCTTATGCCGGGAAGAGACAGGGGATTGCACCTGGCCGGATATCCCGGAAAAATATTGGGAATTGGCTATAAAAGAACTGCAGCGGCAATCAAACCGTTAAAAGCCTGCGGGCGTACTCATTTGGACAGGGCTTATGGGTATGGGAAATCTGAACGCTGCGGTATAGGTCAGCCGCAAACACATCTGTTTGAAGCATAGCAAGTCCATCCGGAGCCAGTAGTTCTTCTGCGTTGGACAGAGAAGTGATGACAGGAGCCTTGGCGGTTTCTTTCAGACGCGCCAGCAGGCCGGAGGAAGATTTTTTAAATCCCAAAACCCGCAGATAAGGAAGGAAAGAGGGTCTTTGGGAAGGATTTAAGTATGGAGCGGTCTGTTGATCTGTAATATGCAGCAGCAGATGGGTGAGGATGCGGCTGATTCTGGCGTAAGTCATATCTTTGCTGTTTAAAGCAGCACAAAAGCTGCTCCAGGAAAGAAAATCCCTTCGCTTGCTCAGAATGCGGTTGGCAAAAGACCTTGTCATATCAGAACAATCAAGAAGAGAACTTTCATTTTCCAACAGCAGGCGATGATGCAGCAGCAAAGAAAAATCATCTTCCCACAAAAACGGAAGATTTTGGAGGTATTTTTCCATAATACAATAAGAATCTCTGGGAAGCACACTGGTAAGTACAGATGGAAATTCCACCGAAGTCTCCCCGGATACCCAGGAATGCAGCACCTTGCGGATCGCGCTGGCAGAGGCATATGGGGAGATAAGCTCTGTGTCATGATATCCGCTGCCAGTCCTGGAAACCGGAATGGGGGTAAAGCCTGCGTTCAGGGAAATCAATGCCTTGCAGTACTCAATGGCCAGAATATTGTTGGGAGAACGCAGCAGACTTTCATATTCCGGCAAAGCTATAGCCCGGGCTGCAGGGAAAGAAAGCCCTTGCCTTAAATAAGAAGTAAGGGCTTTCCGATACCAGTCCGGTTCCTGGGCGAGAAGCTGGGCAAGGGTGGAAATTCCCTCAAAATCCTGGCTTTCTGTTCCAAAACAGAGAGAAGTCACAAGACCCGTAGTTTGGAATAAAAGTACCCCTCCCAGGGCAAACAGTTCGGCGCTGGCCGTGGCAAAGCAGGCCGGAAGCTCAAAAACCAGATCCGCCCCTTGCCTCAGGGCCATCTGGGCTCTGGCATATTTATCCATCAGTGCAGGCGTTCCCCGCTGGAGAAAATCGCCGCTCATGGCAATGATCACATAGTCCGGATCGTAAGTGTTACGTAATGTTTCTATTTGATAACGGTGTCCGTTATGAAAGGGATTGTATTCTGCAATGATACCTGTTGTTTTCAATGAATGATTCCTTTCCGTTTTGTTTTAGAAGGGCGGAAACATGGTTTCTGAGTGCATTCTATCAAAAGGATATCCTGCCGTCAAGCAAAGGCGTGGAATACTTTTTTGTACCCTGCCATTGTGTTTGTATTCGTGGGTTTCAAGACTGTGAATCAATGTCAGTTAGTTAAGCGTTTCTGAAAGGGACGCCAGGGAAAATTCTGGATAAAATTACAATCTGATACTTGTTTCAAGTACAGGATTCGTTTATAATAGAAGAAGCCCAGGGGTATGACATCGTGGCATTATTAAAAAGAAAGAAGGAAAAGCAAATGAACGTATTGGTTATCAACTGTGGTAGTTCTTCTCTGAAGTTTCAGCTCATCAATGCTGAGACAGAAGCTGTATTGGCAAAAGGGCTTTGTGAAAGAATTGGAATCGAAGGAAGCCAGCTTGTATATCAGCCGGCAGGAGGAGAGAAGGAGAAGACACTGGCAGATATGCCGGGCCATACCCAGGCCGTCCAGATGGTGCTGGATGCCCTGGTAAATGAGAAAACAGGCGTGATCAAGAGCCTGGACGAAATCGGCGCCGTAGGACATCGTCTGGTACATGGCGGAGAGAAATTCGCCTGCTCCACGGTGATTACAGAAGAAGTGATTGCAGCAGTAGAAAGCTGCAACGATCTGGCGCCTCTTCACAATCCGGCTAACTTAATCGGTGTTCGGGCATGTCAGGAGTTGATGCCAGGGGTTCCGATGGTAGGGGTATTTGACACTGCATTCCATCAGACGATGCCGGAGAAAGCATATTTATACGGACTTCCTTATGAATATTACGACAAATACAAAGTCAGAAGATACGGGTTCCACGGAACATCCCACAGCTATGTGAGCAAGCGGGCGGCAGAGCTGGCAGGCAAGCCCTATGATGAGTTAAAGACGATTGTGTGCCATCTTGGCAACGGCGCTTCCGTATGTGCGGTGCAAAACGGCAAATCCGTGGATACTTCCATGGGATTAACCCCCCTGGAAGGGCTGCTAATGGGAACGCGTTCCGGAGATATTGATCCGGGGGTAATGGAATACATTGCTAAGAAAGAGGACAAGGATATCTATCAGATCATGGAGATTCTGAATAAGAAATCCGGGGTATTCGGCGTGTCCGGCATTTCCAGCGATTTCCGGGATCTGGAAGCGGCAGCGGAAAAAGGCGACCATGCGGGAGTCCGGGCTCTGGAAGCATTCCAGTACCGGGTGGCTAAATATATCGGCGCATATGCAGCCGCTATGAACGGCGTGGATGTCATCTGCTTTACGGCAGGCGTAGGTGAGAATGGGCCGGATACCAGAAAAGACATTTGCAGCTATTTAGGCTTTATGGGTGTGGAGATTGACGATGAGGCGAACGGGATCCGAGGCGAAGAGCGCCTGATTTCCACGCCAGATTCTAAGGTAAAAGTATATTGCCTGCCCACAAATGAGGAGCTGGCGATTGCAAGAGAGACCCTGGCTTTGGTAAAAAAGTAAAAGTGAAACCGCAAATTTGAATTGACAAATAGAGTGCGAGTAGGTATAATAGTGCAAGTGTGGACAGGAGATTACCATGAAAGTAGATATATCAAAGATTATTTCCAATAAGAATAAAGAAATGTCTGTGGATGTAACACTGGGATTATCTTCTTTTGATGCCGGGATAGGAGCATTTCCGGTACTTAGAAAAGCTCCGTTCACGTTGTCTGTGGCCAATGTGGAGCATAAGCAGCTAAAGATTATAGGAAGGACTGAGGTCACGATTGGGATTTCCTGTAGCCGCTGCCTCACTCAAGTGCCTGTATCTTTCCCCGTTGAGATTTCCAAGGAGATTGATTTGGCTAAGTTTTTGTCGGAGGATGTGGAAGAACTGGAAGACGCAGACTATATGACAGGAACCGATCTGGATGTAGATGCACTTATTTTTGGAGAGATATTGGTGAACTGGCCTATGAAGGTTTTGTGTAGGGAAGATTGTAAAGGTATCTGTAAGAATTGCGGAACGAATCTGAACCTTTCAGAATGCCAATGCCAGAAGACAGAGCCAGATCCAAGAATGGCGGCAATCCAGGATATATTTAACCAATTTAAGGAGGTGTGACCAATGTCTATTTGTCCCAAGAACAAATCTTCAAAAGGAAGAAGAGATAGAAGAAGGGCAAACTGGAAGATGACTGCTCCCAACTTAGTAAAATGCAGTAAGTGCGGAGAGTTAATGATGCCCCATAGAGTTTGCAAAGCATGCGGCTCTTATAACAAAAAAGAAATCATTGCTCAGGATTAATTTGGCATAAGATAAAACAGAAGGACACTGCGTCCTTCTGTTTTACTTTGTGTGCCGAGCATGGCACCAATCTTGCTGGTGCAAGTCCAGCTACGGGCGTACCGCAGGGGGATCACTTTCAGTTGTCTGTTCCAATGTTTATCTTGATAAGCTGGACAAGGAGCTGGAGCAAAGGGGGATTCGTTTCACAAAGTATGCTGATGATGTGCTGATATTCACGAAAAGTGAAATGGCGGCAAACCGGGTAATGAAATCCGTAAGCAGTTGGTTAGAAAGAAAACTATTTTTAAAAGTGAATGCCAGCAAAACGAAAGTAGTCCGGCCGACAAGAAGCAAATATCTCGGGTTGACAGGGCTTTGGAGGACATTATGATACAAGTTCAATTAAATGAGAGGAACTATGAGTACGATATTCATTCCCTGGTGAAAGCCTTTTTTCCAAAGGAGGAGGTACAGGTAAGCGCAGAGGTGAAAGTTCTGGCAGAGCCTCCTTCTTTTTTTATGGAAATCATATACGGGCATGAACCGGATGAGATTCTAATTCGATTGAACGGGGAAAAGCAAAGGCAGATTCCGGTGGAGTATAAGGACCGTCCCGAAACCAAGAATCGCTTGAAGCAGGCGCTGTATGAGACGCTTTCAGCATATACAAAGGTGATGCTTCCCTGGGGAACGCTTACCGGAATCCGTCCCACTAAGATTCCCATGGCTTTTTTGCAGAAGGGGAAGAGTGAGGATTGGATACGCCGTTATATGAAAGAGATGTATTTCGCCAGCGAGGAGAAGATAGGTTTGTGCCTGGAGGTGGCCAAGAGGGAAGCGGCTCTTTTGAAAAGGCTGGATTATCAAAAAGGGTACAGCCTGTATCTTGGGATTCCTTTTTGCCCCAGTACTTGTCTGTACTGTTCCTTTACTTCTTATCCTCTGGGCGTGTGGGAATCCCAGGTGGAGGAATATTTAAAAGCCCTAGAGCAGGAGATACTTTTTACGGCGGATATTTATAGAGAGAAGAAGCTGAATACGGTGTATATCGGAGGAGGAACGCCCACGACGCTGACGCCTAAACAGTTGGACTGGCTGCTGACCAGAGTGGAGGAGACTTTTTCCTTTGACCATCTGTTGGAATATACGGTGGAGGCCGGCAGGCCGGATAGTATCACCGAAGAAAAGCTTGAGGTATTAAGGCAACATGGGATCTCCAGAATTTCCATCAATCCTCAGACAATGAAGCAGGCTACCCTGGATTTGATCGGACGCCGCCATACGGTGGAGCAGACGGTGGAAAGCTTTCGGTTGGCCCGAAAGATGGGGTTTGACAATATTAACATGGATTTGATCGTGGGATTGCCGGAGGAGGATTTGTCGGATGTATCCCGGACCATGGAGCAGATCAAGGCTTTGGAGCCGGACAGCCTGACTGTCCACTCCCTTGCGATAAAGCGGGCTTCCAGGCTTCGGATGAATTGGGAAGCATATGAAGATCTCTCTATGGTCAACACATGGGAGATCATCCGCCTGACAGCCCAGGCGGCCCGGGAAATGAGGTTGTCCCCCTATTATTTATATCGGCAGAAAAATATGGCCGGGAATTTTGAAAATGTAGGGTATGCCAGGGAAGGAGCAGAAGGACTTTATAATATTTTGATTATGGAGGAAGTGCAGACCATAGTTGCATGCGGTGCGGGCAGTATCAGCAAAAGGGTGTACCCGGATGGGCGAATTGAACGGTGTGAGAACGTGAAAGATGTGGCTCTATATATACAAAAAATAGACGAAATGATTGAGAGAAAGCGGAAACTGCTCACGGATTTTTAAGTGCTTCTTCATTTCCTCGTCGAAGCACAAAAGGATGAGCCGACAGGCTATCATATTTTGAACAGGGCAGTTTTCTATGTGAGCCGTCTTGTTTCCTCCCAGAAAGAACGGGATTTTGTCAAGACAAATTATAACGTCATAAAACGTGTTTTCTCGATTTGGATATGTATGAACATGGATGAGAATAGTATGGATTATGTGCATCTGACGGATGATAAACTGTTAGGTTCTTATTCGTGGAAAGGCAGGCTTGACCTGCTGAATATTGTCCTGATCGGTATATCAAATG
>JAAVYA010000058.1 GCA_022790855.1 Lachnospiraceae bacterium
ATTTGATTATAATATTCCAAGCCGTTCTATACAGATTATTTCAGATAAAAAACGAGGAAGAAGTCTTACAGCGGATACTTTCTATAAATTTTGCATAAGTAAGATAGACAAGTAATATTTCAGTTGTTCCTCATATTAATATTAGGGATAAGAGGGATTCCGTAGTAGTCGTTGCGATGTATACCATGTCTGGGATGAGAATGGGTTTAAGAAACCTTCCTTTGTTGAAACGGTGGATCCCGACCGTGTCCCCCTTACCCTCCAGATAGAAACTGATGGTAATGATGGAAGCCTCACGCAGAACGAAATGCTTGTACTACAGGTCATATCGAAAAAAAACAGCCTGTCTGCCGCCAAAATCAGTTCCCAGGTGTGTTTCTCAAAACCATCTGTAGAGCGCGTTCTCCGTTCTCTAAAAGAGAAAGGGCAGATCCTCAGAGAAGGAGCCACGCGCGGCAAATGGATCATCTTACAGTAAAGGCGGTGACAAAATGCCAAAACAATTTAAAACGGCAAGGGAAATCCATAAATTAAAGGTAATTGAGGCTGGTGAAAAGCTTGAGGTTTCCCAGCCGATGCTCAGCGCCTGGGAAAGCGAACGGAAGTCCCCATCCAGATATCTTGAAAACATAGCATCCTCTCCTCAGGCCTTCCGGTATATCTGGTCGTATGTAAGCACCTGCCCCCTGTTTGCCGCAAGCAGGCACAAAAGGTCATGCTCCTTCGTGGTAAGGTTGATCTCCCGGCGATTACGATAAATCTTTCTCCGAGAAATTAGTAAAAGTAACCTTTCCCTTACCAGATTCCTAGCCATATCTGCAAATACACGTTTCGATTTCTATTCTAACAATTCAGATTTCAATTTTTCTAGCAGTCGTTCGGCAATAGGGGTAAAGATTTGGTATTTTTTCCAAATTCAATATATCTTTGTTTCAAGCTTCGGCGTGAGGGGACGAAAAACAAGTCCTCTTTTAGGGTTTGTGTCAATCAAATGTTCAAAGGTCAAAAGATAGCCGAGGCCTTCTTTCACAAAAAGCGATCCGTTATATGATAGCCGAAACGACCCTTCAAGGTGTAATTTATCCATGCTGTTGCCA
>JAAVYA010000006.1 GCA_022790855.1 Lachnospiraceae bacterium
ACTGTTTTCTATAAGACATCATCCTTTGTAGGTTATTGTTTTCTTAGCAGATACAGTATACACCCACAAAGGCATGATGTCTTTAGTTTTATGCTGTTTGAGGCAACTTTGGTAAAATTTCAAATTTGCTCATTTATAGTTATTTAAAAGCAGCTATTGAAATCAGGATATGCGGACAGATTCATTCATGCGTCTTATAGGAGGGATACTATGGGTGGAGGAACATTAGGGATAATTGTAGCTACTTGTGCAATGGCTTTTGTGATGTCAAAGGCGGATTTGGGGTTTTATTTTGATTTTACGGATTTAGAAAGCCAGATAGGAGATGAAGGGTTTAAGTCCAGCGGGGATTCTGCCTATTCTGTCAAAGTCACAGAGGGATTTGCGGATACGGAACAATTTATTACGGTGTATGTGGGAAAGCCCACCGGAGAACGAATCAGTGAATACGTATCATTGTATAGTAAGGATATGGAGCTGACAGGCCAGTATCTTGTAGATGGAGTGGACTATTCCGGATATGAGGGAAGGGTTCAGTTGTTCGGATATCCCAGTGAAGCCGGAATTGGGGCGGTGGGAACGTTTGCTACATAATTGTAAGTTATATTATACATGCTTTGCAGTAAATGCAACGTCCTGGGCTGGACTGCTGCCCATAATATTACAAAAATATTACAAATTCATTGACAGAAAATCAGTTTATTGCTATAATGGCAAAGATAACAGCAGGATAGGTTATCCTGCTGTCTTCATTTCATGATCAAAATATATTCACATGATTCCCATAAGAATTATATCAAGATGACTAAGATCAGGAGGTCAAACATGAAAAATAGAATGCAGCTTATCTCTGCTTGTATGCTGGCGGTGGTTTTTGCGGGATCCGTATCGACGCCTTCCTACGCCCAGGGGATTAATTCCGGTGTTACGGCAGCATTTGGAGACAATTTGGCCGGCGGGGAAGGAATCAATTCCGGGATTACCGCTGCTTTGGGAAACAATCTGTCTGCCCAGGCGGATATATCTGTCATAAAAGAAGCGCCGGAAGAGCCCCAGGAGCCGGCAACGATTTGCGGCTATACAAATCTGGGAGTCGCCAATGTGGAAAACCACTTGAACATCCGGGAAGGCGCCGGGGAAGATGCCGAGCTGGCGGGCAAGCTGCCAAAGGACGGCGGCTGCGAGATTCTGGCGGAAGAAGGAGAATGGTATCAGATTCGTTCCGGAAAAGTCACCGGATATGTAAAAGGCGAATATCTTCTTACCGGAGAAGCGGCAGCTCAGCGGGCAGCAGAGGTGGAGACTACGATTGCCACCACCAATACCCAGACCGTCTATCTGCGGACAGAGCCCAACACGGACTGCACGATTTGGACAGCCATGCCGGAAGGCGAGGATGTGATTGTGCTGGAAGAACAGGGCGATTGGATCAAAGTAGACTTAGACGGGGATGAATGTTACGTCTATGCCGATTATGTAGATCTTTCTCAGCAGCTTCCTAAGGCGATGACGATGACGGAAGTGTGCTATGGAGAAGGCGTGTCTGACGTTCGGGTGGCATTGGTGAATTATGCCTGCCAGTTTATTGGGAATCCTTACGTCTGGGGCGGGACAAGCCTTACAAGAGGAGCGGACTGTTCCGGGTTTACCATGCGGATTTATGAGCAATACGGCGTGTATCTGCCTCATAAAGCCAGCGCTCAGGCGGGCTGCGGTACCAGGATAGACAGCTCGGAGGCAAAGCCGGGGGATTTGTTCTTCTATAGCAACGGCAGAGGAATCAATCACGTTGCAATTTATATCGGAAACGGGCAGGTAGTACATGCCAGCTCTCCGAAGACGGGAATCAAGATTTCCAATGCATATTACCGTACGCCCACCTGCGTGGTACGTTTGATCAGCGATTAAAAAACAGTTTACAAGCCGTAAGGCATGTGATATAATAACAAAAGTGTGAGCAAAGCCCATATTCGGTAAACGGATACTCCGACCTTTACTTAATAGCTCACGGGAGAGGGCGATTATAAAATAATCAGGAGGTTATCATTATGATAGCAAAAGAAAAGAAGCAGGCAATTATTACAGAGTATGCCAGAACTCCTGGCGACACCGGTTCACCGGAGGTTCAGGTAGCCATTCTTACCGCCAGGATTCAGGAGCTGACAGAACACTTGAAAGAACATCCCAAGGATCATCATTCCAGAAGAGGTCTTTTGAAGATGGTTGGACAGAGAAGAGGCCTGCTTACCTATCTGAAGAAAGTTGATATTGAAAGATACCGTTCTCTGATCGAGCGTCTTGGTATCCGGAAATAATTTTTTCAGGTACAGGAACGTATGATTCCTACCATGAGCAGCAACAGGAATAGAGCGGAGTTTTCCGCTCTATTTTCGGGTAACACGGCAGAAAAGAAGCTCCGAGACCACTGATATGGGCAAAAGTTTTTTGCATATATCAGTAGTTTCGGTGTCTTCTGCCTTATTTATAGAAAAAGGAGATACAGATTATGTACAAGAGTTATTCCATGGAGCTGGCAGGCCGGACGCTCACCGTTGATGTAGGCAGGGTGGCAGCCCAGGCAAACGGCGCTGCATTCATGCATTACGGCGATACGGTGGTATTATCCACGGCCACTGCATCGGACAAACCCAGGGATGGCATCGATTTCTTCCCTCTCAGTGTGGAATTTGAGGAGAAGATGTATGCAGTAGGTAAGATTCCAGGAGGATTTAATAAGAGAGAAGGCAAAGCGTCTGAGAACGCGGTGCTGACCGCCCGTGTCATTGACCGGCCTATGCGCCCCCTGTTCCCCAAAGATTACCGGAATGATGTAACCTTAAACAACCTGGTGTTAAGCGTAGATCCCCAGTGCCGCCCGGAGCTGGTGGCTATGCTTGGTTCCGCGATTGCAGCCAGCATTTCCGATATTCCCTTCAGCGGCCCCTGCGCTACTACCCAGGTGGGGATGATAGACGGAGCATTCATTGTAAATCCCAATCAGGAACAGTGGAAGAACGGTGATCTGAATTTGACGGTTGCCTCCACCAGTGAAAAAGTCATTATGATCGAAGCCGGAGCCAACGAGATTCCGGAAGCCAAGATGATTGAGGCCATCTATATGGCTCACGATGTGAACCAGCAGATCATTGCATTTATCAACCAGATTGTGGCGGAGGTAGGAAAGCCCAAGCACGAATATACAAGCTGCGCGGTACCGGAAGAATTATTTGCGGCTATCAAAGAGATCGTTCCTCCCACAGAGATGGAAGAAGCGGTATTTACGGATGACAAGCAGACCCGGGAAGAAAATATCCGAAAGATTACCGAACGTTTGGAGGAAGCTTTTGCAGAACGGGAAGACTGGCTGGAAGTATTGTCGGAGGCAATCTATCAATATCAGAAAAAGACGGTCCGTAAGATGATCTTGCAGGATCAGAAGCGCCCCGACGGCCGGGCCATGGATCAGATCCGTAAGCTTTCTGCGGAAGTAGATCTGATTCCAAGAGTGCACGGTTCCGCCATGTTCACCCGAGGACAGACCCAGATCTGTGATATCGTGACGCTGGCTCCCCTGTCCGAAGTGCAAAGAATTGACGGGCTGGATGAAAATGAAGTAAATAAGCGATATATGCATCATTATAATTTCCCCAGCTATTCCGTAGGTGAGACAAAGCCCAGCCGCGGGCCGGGACGCCGGGAAATCGGACATGGGGCGCTGGCAGAGCGGGCGCTGATTCCGGTGCTTCCCAGCGAAGAAGAGTTCCCCTATGCAATCCGCGCCGTATCCGAGACCTTTGAATCCAACGGTTCCACCTCCATGGCGTCAACCTGCGCTTCCTGTATGGCATTGATGGCGGCAGGCGTTCCAATTAAGAAGATGGTGGCAGGGATTTCCTGCGGCCTGGTAACGGGAGAGAAAGATGAGGATTACGTTGTTCTGACAGATATCCAGGGTCTGGAGGATTTCTTCGGAGATATGGACTTTAAAGTAACGGGCACCCGGGAGGGCATTACGGCAATCCAGATGGATATCAAAATCCACGGCCTTACCAGACAGATCGTGGAAGAGGCCATTGCAAGGACACGGGAGGCAAGGCTGTATATCATGGACGAAGTAATGTCCAAAGCAATTCCGGAGCCGAGAAAAGAGATCGGAGCTTATGCGCCTAAGATTGTACAGGTGCAGATTGATCCCCAGAAGATCGGCGACGTGGTAGGCCAGAGAGGAAAGACCATTAACGCGATCATAGAGCAGACCGGGGTCCGGATCGATATTTCCGACGAAGGAGCCGTATCCATTTGCGGAACCGAGAAAGAGATGATGGACAAGGCTGTGGATATGATTCGTATCATTACTACGGATTTTGAAGCAGGTCAGATCTTTACCGGTAAAGTGGTAAGCATTAAGGAATTTGGTGCATTTATTGAATTTGCTCCCAGCAAAGAAGGAATGGTGCATATTTCTAAGATTGCCAAACAACGGATTAACCGGGTGGAAGACGTCTTGACTCTTGGAGACAAGGTGACGGTTGTCTGCCTGGGCAAGGATAAGATGGGACGTATTAGTTTCAGTATGAAGGATGTACCAGAGGATAAAAGGTAAGTAGATGTCAGAGCCAGTTTCCGGCGCCGAATGCCGGAAGTTGGCTCCGTTTTTCTGTTTTGTGCAAATGCATAAAATAGATTTGATCGATAGATAGCCGCAAAGCTCCTGCCGTAACACCGGGCGGAGGTCTATAGCACTCTTTTTTATGGAAATCATATGATAAAATAAAAAGGAAACTATGGATAGAGTAAAAAAAATCATAAATGCTTCCTATGCGTATCGAAGAGGCTATTTCGGGGAAGGCGTGGGAATCGCCGTCATGGATACCGGGATTGGGGAGCATGCAGATTTTAGACATAGAATTGCAGGATTTCGTGATTACATCGGATATCGGGACAGAAAGTACGATGATAACGGTCATGGAACCCATGTGGCAGGCATTATCGGAGGAAGCGGCCTGCGTTCCAACGGGCAGTATGCGGGCATTGCCCCGGCCTGCCATCTGTTTGCCGTGAAGGTATTAGACCGGAGAGGAAATGGAAATACGGAAAGTGTGGTAAACGGGGTTCATTGGCTGGTAGAGCGCCAGGAAGAATACCGTATCCGAATCATTAACATTTCCGTAGGCATGGTTTTGGGAGCCAGGAGCGAAGAGCGGGTTCAGCTTTTGAAGGCCGTAGATTATGCTTGGGACAATGGGATTGTAGTGGTAGCCGCTGCCGGGAATAACGGGCCGAAAAGGGGCAGCGTTACGATTCCAGGCATCAGCCGGAAAGTGATTACCGTAGGCTGTTTTGACGATTCCAGGGAAGAATTAAGCGGCCAGGGCCTGAAACCAGAATATTCCGGCCAGGGACCCACAGATTGCTGCATTGTGAAACCAGAGTTGGTGGAGCCTGGTACGAATATCATTAGCTGTGCTCCAGGTAACATTCCTTACACCAAAAAAAGCGGAACATCCATGGCCGCCCCTATTGTCACCGGGGCGATCGCACTGCTTTTGAGTAAATATCCCCGTTTTACGCCCAAGGATGTAAAGCTGCGCCTGTATGAGCGGGCGGTGGATTTGGGGCTGCCCAGACAAAAACAGGGGTGGGGAATGGTAGACATAGGAAGATTATTGTGATACAGTAGTTACGAAAGAGCAGGTGTGATACGATTATGAAAAATCCCAAGGATACAGTTGCGGCAAAACAAGTAAAAAAAGTGCTGCTGGGAAGAGTGCTGGTGGTGGGGCTGGCTGTTTTGCTTCAGTTCTGCTGGCTGTTTTTTTTGGTGTACCAATTCAGCATTCAATATTCTTTTATTAATATTTTGGTCCAGATTGTAGGCGCTGTGGTTGTGCTGTATATTATCAATCAGTGGAGCAACCCGGCGTATAAGCTTGTCTGGACCTTTGTGATTTTGATTTTTCCGATTTTGGGACTGTTGATCTATTTTGTATTCGGCCGTTCCGTGCTGACCAAAACCACCAGAGAGGATATGGAGCGGGTCCATTGTGAGGTATGCCAGTTCCTTCCCGAGAATAAAGACTTGGAACATAAGATTTATCAGGAGAGCAGAAGCGTTGCCAGCCAGTCCAAATATATTTCCGACTGGTCGGATTTCCCGGTGTATACCAATACGGAAGTTACCTATTATAAATGTGGGGAAGAAATGTTTCCGGATATGTTAAAGGATTTGGAGCGGGCGGAGCATTTTATTTTTCTGGAATATTTTATCATTGCAGAAGGCAACATGTTCGGCCAGGTTCTGGAGATACTGAAAAAAAAGGTGGCCCAGGGAGTAGATGTACGTCTGATTTATGATGATTTCGGCTGCGTGACTACGCTGCCCCACAAATATTATCTGCAAATGCAGGAACTGGGAATCAAGTGTATGGCTTTTAACCAGCTGCGTCCGATTATGTCCATTATTATGAATAACCGGGATCATCGGAAAATCTTTGTGGTGGACGGCACGGTGGGATATACCGGAGGACTGAACCTGGCGGATGAATATATCAATGAATTGGAACGTTTCGGATATTGGAAAGATACTGGGATCCGTCTGGAGGGGGACGGGGTCTGGAGCTTTACGCTGATGTTTCTGGAGATGTGGAATTATATGAATCACTCTTCCGAGAATTATATGGACTATCATCCGAAGCGTTACCAGAAACAGCCCTTTTTGGCTGACGGATATGTGCAGCCCTATGGAGATTCTCCTTTGGATGGGGAGAAGGTTGGGGAAAATGTTTATATGAATATCATTGGCCATGCCAGGGATTATGTTTATATTTTCACCCCTTATCTGATTTTGGATAACGAGATGCTGACGTATTTGCGCAATGCCGCCAAAAGCGGCGTAGACGTGCGGATTGTGACCCCGGAAGTCCCGGATAAGAAATTGGTGTTCTGGATGAGCCAGTCGTATTACCGGAGGCTTTTGGAGTGCGGTATCCGTATTTATCAATATAAGCCCGGATTTATCCATGCCAAATCCTTTGTGTGCGACGACCGGGTGGCAACGGTAGGAAGTATCAACATGGACTACCGGAGCCTGTATCTACATTTTGAATGCGGAGTCTGGATGTACCGGACCCAGGCGGTTAGGAAAGTAAAAGAAGATTCTCTGGATACCATTGCCAGATCCAGGGAGATTACGTTGGAATTCTGTAAAAATCAGCCCTGGATCAAGCGGGTGGTGCTAAGTGTCCTTCGCTTACTGGCGCCCTTGGTATAACTAGGGGAAATATCAGGCGCACTGGATAGGATAAGACAAAGGGGACTGGGACTTTAGATCAGCAAAAGCTCCAGAGCCCGGAGGAAATAGTCTTTAAAATGGGCTTCCTCTATGGATTCGTCAAACAAGATATCCACGCTTCCGATTTCGGCTCCGTTTAATTTGTATACTACTTTCCCAGCCGGGTCCTGCTCCCGTACCGGGGCGGATACTGACTCCGGAAGCTGCAGCTCCTTTGTGACGGAGGAAAGATCACAACCCTTTACATCCAGGTAACGGAAGGGGCCGTCGTAACGGATGGATACCATATCCTGGGTTCCTCCGGTAAGGGGAAGGGAAGGCAGGGTATCTTCATTTGGATCTTCATAAATTTGGCACCGGCCGAACCCATAATTTAGCAGGTTGGTAGCGTCTGCAAACCGCACTTTGTAATCGGGGGCCGCCATAATGACGGCGATCAGCTTCATGCCGTCCCGCTCTGCAGTGGCGGATACACAGTATTTTGCCAAGTCGGTGGAACCGGTTTTTAATCCAGTGGCATATTCATATTGGCGGATTAATTTGTTGGTATTGGTCAGTCCGAATTCAGAGGAGCCTTTTTTTGTTACATGGGTAATGTTTTCCATCCATATAGTACAATAGTTATGTATTTGTGGATGACGGGTGATCAATTCCCGGGACATAAGCGCCACATCGTAAGCCGTGGTCATGTGGCCGTCTACGTCCAGACCGCAGCAGTTGACAAAGTTTGTGCTTTCCATGCCAAGCCCTTTGGCCCGTTCATTCATCTGGCGGACAAATTCCTGCTCGCTGCCGCAGATAAATTCCGCCATTGCCACACAGGCGTCGTTGGCGGAAGCAACGCTGATGCATTTGATCATGGTATCCACGGTCTGGGTTTCTCCAGGTTCTAAGAACACCTGAGAACCTCCCATGCTGGCCGCGTATTCGGAGACCGTGACCGTATCCTCTAAATGGATGGAACCTTTTTCCAGGGCGTCAAAAATAAGGATCAGCGTCATGATTTTTGTAATACTGGCCGGGTGAAGCTTGGTATGGGCGTCTTTTTCATAGACGACAGTTCCGGTGGAGGCTTCCATCAACAGGGCGCTAGGGGCCGAGACGGAGACTTCTTCCCCAATAGATTCGGCTTCTTCCCGATAGATAGGACCGGTAAACAGCAGGCTTACGGAGAGTATGAGAGATAGAAGATGCATAGCAGACCTCCCAGAGGGTTTCTCTATAATGTAATCCAAAAGGAAGGAAAATATGATAAAAAGGTAAAATTTCACTGTTAGATCATCTATTTTTAAGTGGGATGAGAGTGAATGATATGAGGTAGAGCAGAATGATTTTGAAAGCGGCGGGAATTGTCCTATGCTTAGGAGTATGCTATATCGTTTGGCAGTATTTGGAATTGAAGCGGTTTGGGGTGACAGAGTATCCGATCACCTCCTCCAAAATCCGTAAAGAGCATTGTTTTGTAGTGCTTGCGGACCTTCATGGATTTTCATATGGAAAAGAAAACGAAAGGCTGATGAACCGGATCCGGGAATTAAAGCCCCAACTCATTTTGATTGCCGGAGATATGATCGTTTCCAAGCAAAAGGATTCTTATATCAGTGCATTGGTTACTTTGAAGCATCTGGTGGAGATCGCCCCGGTCTATTACGCTATGGGAAATCATGAAAGCCGGGTCAACCAGAAGGAAATGCTGGCGTATGAGGATTTTGCAGCTTATTACCGCAGAGTGAAGGGATTGGGGGTTCATTTTTTACAGAATGAAACGGTAACGCTCTCCCTGGATGGAGATGAGATTTGCATCAGCGGACTGGAACTGGATATGGATTATTACGAGAAAGGTTATATTGTCCCGCTAAAGGAAGACAGTTTGACACAATATCTGGGAGAGGCGTCCGAACAATTTCAGATACTTTTGGCCCATAATCCGGCTTACAGTGAGGAATATGCAGCCTGGGGAGCGGATTTGACATTTTGCGGACATAATCACGGAGGGCTGATACGGCTGCCGGGAATCGGAAGTTTGCTGTCTCCTCAGCTTACCTGGTTTCCCAAGTACAATGACGGCTGCCATGACCTGCGGGGGAATAAGGTGGTCATCAGCCGGGGGCTGGGTACCCATACATTCCATATCCGTATTTTTAACCGGGCGGAGCTTGTGGCGGTCCGTGTGCTGCCGGATCATAATAAAAAAGGATGAACGCTATGGACTTGAATGTGAAGCTGCAGGTATTTGAAGGCCCGTTGGATCTTCTGCTGCATTTGCTGGAAAAAAATAAAGTGAATATTTATGATATTCCTATTGTGGAGATCACCAACCAATATATGGAGTATATCAATGAGCTGAAACGCCGGGACCTGAATGTGATGAGTGAATTCCTGGTGATGGCGGCTACGTTGATCGATATCAAATCCCGGATGCTTCTTCCCGCCGGGGATGAGGAGGAAGAGGAGGAGGATCCAAGAGCGCAGCTAGTACAGCAGCTTTTGGAATATAAGATGTACAAGTGTATTTCCTATGAGCTGCGGGACCGGCAGGTAGACGCCCAGCGGGTGATGTTCAAGGTGCCTACGATACCAAGAGAAGTATTGGAATATGAGACGCCCGTGAATCTGGAAGAACTCGTTTCCGATGTGACGCTGTCCCGGCTCAATGCTATTTTCAAATCCATTATGAAAAAGCAAGTGGACCGCATCGACCCGGTCCGTTCTAAGTTTGGTAAAATTGAAAAAGAAGAGGTTTCCCTGGAAGAAAAGATGGAGTATATTCTGGAATACGCAAAAGAACATACGTCCTTTAGCTTCCGGGGGCTTTTGGAAGCCCAGAGCAGCAAAATGGAGATCATCGTTACGTTTCTGGCGGTTCTGGAGCTGATGAAGATGGGAAATATCAGCATTTCCCAAGAATACATATTTGACGATATTCAGATCACGTCCACAATTGCAGCATAATATACAGGGAGGCTGATGAGTTGGAAAAGCAAAAGTATGAGGCGGCTATAGAGGCAATTTTATTTACCATGGGAGATTCCGTGGAGATTTCAAAACTTGCGGCAGCCTTGGAGATTACCCAGGAGGACGTGCGTCGTTTGGCTCATGATATGATGGAACGTTATGAAAAGGATGACCGGGGAATCCAATTGATGGAATTGGAGGATTCCCTGCAGCTTTGCACGAAAGCGGAACTTTATGAATATCTGATTCGGATTGCAAAACAGCCCAAACGCCAGGTGCTGACAGATGTTTTGCTGGAGACATTATCCATCATCGCATACAAACAGCCGATCACAAAACTGGAGATTGAAAAAATCCGGGGAGTATCCTGCGATCATGCGGTGAATAAACTGGTGGAATACCGGCTGGTATGTGAATTGGGAAGGCTTGATGCGCCGGGAAGGCCCCTGCTGTTCGGAACCACGGAGGAATTCTTGCGCAGCTTCGGCGTTACCTCCATGGATGAGCTGCCTGTGCTGGATCAAGACCAACTGGCGGAGTTTAAGCAGCAGGCGGAGGAAGAGATGCAGATGAAGCTGGACGTATAACTTTGTAACAGCCAGAGAAAAGGAGGAGCATTATGGGATACAAGATTTTGGAAGCATTGGAAGAGACGCTGCCATTGATGCAGGATATTACCGGGAGGGATATGCAGATATCTTTGTGCGACCGGAACCGGGTCATCAATGTCTGGCAGGGGAAGCATTTTAGGATGCCTTCCGCGCTGCCGGGAGAGCTGGACTGGGAGAACCCAGCTCACCGTAATCTATTAGAAGCAATGGAAGCCGGAAAACAAGACGTCAGTGTGCTTCCAAAGGAAATGTTCGGGGTTCCGATCAAAGGTATTCTGACTCCTGTCCGTGAAGGGGGAAAAGTGGTGGGAGTGGTTGCCTGCGCATATTCTCTGGAACGGCAGGAGCATGTGGAGGAGGCCATTCATGTATTGGACGAAAATCTGCAGCATTCCAAAGGCAGTGTGGAAGAAATTGCCCAGGAGGCAGTGCGGTTGCTGGAGAAGCTGAACCATATCCGAAGTATTTTCGGCCAGGTACAGGAGGAAGTGGAAAAGGCCGCGGAGATGGTGAAATCTATCCAGGGAAACGCCTCCCGCTCCAATATCTTAGCCCTGAACGCATCCATTGAAGCCGCCAGGGCGGGAGAGGCCGGAAGAGGCTTCTCTGTGGTTGCAGAAGAAATGGGCAAGCTGGCCCAGGTGAGCGGAAGTTCCGCAAAAGAGATCAGCCAATCCCTTCAGGAGATCACAGCAGTATTTCGCAAGGTCGCGGATGCCGTTACGGATGTGTATGATTTTGCCGGTGTTCAGGCAAAGACTACCGAGAAAATCAATGCATCCCTGGAAGATATTTCCCATTCTGCGGAAGAATTGACACAATTTGTAAAACAGTCAGAATGACATAGAAAAAGAAGGAAGCAAGCCCCAGAGGAATTGTAAGAAGTGCATAGTATGACAAACAAATAACAAAGTAATTTGTGAAAGTATTACAAATGAAAGCGGATTGTATTAGAAAAAGTACACAAGCAAGGCAGGGAGTTTTTGGTTACCAGGTAACTGAAAAGGTATTCAATGCCCAGATTGTTAGTATTGTGGCTCCATATAAGATATTATAGAATTAGTACGAGGGATAGTATTTTAATAAATAAATTTTCGTGTAATTCTAACAAAACGCATAAGGAGGATTCACAATGAGTAGGTTGAATGTGCCAAAACCGAACAAAGCCCACTCCACATCAGAACGTTTGATGCGGGAGTTTGAGCAGAGGATCATTGCAAGCCCGCCTGGTGTCTGTCCTGTGGATATGCAGCTTTCCTTTTTGAAAGTCTGTCATGCCCAGACCTGCGGGAAATGCGTACCCTGCCGGGTGGGGCTCGGACAGTTGGAGACCCTGATGGAAGAGATTCTGGATAACCGGGGAACCATGAAGACACTCCAGCTACTGGAAGAAACGGCAAGGAATATCCAGTTGACAGCGGACTGTGCCATTGGGTTTGAAGCGGCTCGTATGGTATTGATGGGGCTGGAAGGGTTCCAGGAAGATTATCTTTCCCATGTGCAGGAAAAGAAATGTACCGCATCCTTTGAGCAGCCCATTCCTTGTATCACCCTTTGTCCGGCAAAGGTGGATATTCCGGGATATGTAGCTTTGGTGGGAGAAGGAAGATATGCCGACGCTGTGAAATTGATCCGCAAAGACAATCCGTTCCCAACGGCCTGCGCCTTGATCTGCGAGCATCCCTGCGAAGAGAGGTGCCGCAGGAATATGCTGGATAGTTCTGTAAACATCCGGGGATTGAAACGGTTTGCCGTGGACAATGCCAACGCGGATGATGTGGAGGTTCCAAAGAATGCTCCGTCTACCGGAAAACGGATTGGGATTGTGGGCGGAGGCCCCAGTGGACTGACCGCAGCTTATTTCTTACAGCTGATGGGCCATCAGACTGTAGTATACGAAGAGAAGCCAAAGCTTGGCGGAATGCTTCGCTATGGGATTCCCAACTACAGATTCCCCAGAGAACGGCTGCAGCAGGATATAGACGCCATTCTTTCTACCGGTGTGGAAGTAAAAGTGAACGTCAATATCGGAAAAGACGTGACCATGGAGCAGTTACATAAAGAGTATGACGCAGTTTACGTAGCCATTGGAGCGCATGCGGAGAAACACTTCGGCATTGAAGGGGCCGAAAGCAAGGGCGTTTATTCCGCAGTGGAGATGCTGCGTGAAGTGGGCTATGAGCGTTATCCCGATTATTCTGGGAAAAAAGTAGTGGTCATCGGCGGCGGGAACGTGGCCATGGACTGCGCCAGGACAGCAATCCGCGCCAAAGCGGATAAAGTCAGCATCGTTTACCGGAGACGGCAGAAAGATATGACGGCTCTCCCGGCAGAGATCGAAGGAGCAATTGCAGAAGGCGTTGAGCTTTTGACACTCCAGGCTCCTATGCGGGTAGAAGCAGACGAGCAGGGCAATGTAACGGCGCTGTGGACCCAGCCTCAGATCAGCGGCACTTATGACAAAGCAGGACGGCCAAGACCTGTAAAAGCCGATAAGAAAGAAGAACGCATGGCATGTGATATTATTCTGGTGGCCATTGGCCAGGATATTTTATGCCAGCATTTTGAAGAGTTTGGCATTCCTACCAAATGGAACTGCCTGATGGCGGAAGAAGACTGCTCTATTCCGGGAGTAGAAGGTGTGTTTGCAGGGGGAGACTGCGTATCCGGCCCGGCAACCGTCATAAAGGCCATTGCAGCTGGAAAAGCGGCGGCGGCTAATATTGATAATTACTTAGGCTTCCATCATGAGATTTCCTGCGATGTGGAGATTCCCCAGCCCAAGCTGAATAATAAGCTGCCCAGCGGAAGGATCCATTTGACGGAACGGGAAGCCTGTGAAAGAAAGCATGACTTTGAAGGAGTGGAAAATAATATGAGCTTAGAAGAGGCAATGCAGGAATCTGCAAGATGCCTGCGCTGCGACCACTTCGGATGCGGAATACTGAGAGGAGGCAGAGAAGAAAAATGGTAAATTTGACAATTGATCATCAAAAAGTTTCGGTGCCAAAGGGCACTACCATTTGCGATGCGGCTGCTACTGTCGGAATTTTGATTCCAAAGCTCTGCTTTTTGAAGGAAATCAATGAGATCGGCGCATGCCGTGTCTGTGTGGTGGAGATAGAAGGAAAGGATACCCTGGTGGCTTCCTGCAACACGGCTGTGGAAGAGGGCATGGTGGTATACACCCATAGCAAAAAAGCCATGAACGCCAGAAGGACCAATGTGGATCTGATTTTATCACAGCATGATTTTAGGTGTGCTACGTGTTCCAGAAGCGGGAACTGCCAGCTTCAGACCGTAGCCAATGATCTGGATATTTTTGAGCTGCGGTTTCCGCAAAAATATGAAGAAAATAACTGGAATCAGGAGTTCCCATTGATTAGAGACGCTTCTAAGTGTATCAAATGTATGCGCTGCGTCCAGATTTGTGAAAAGATCCAGGGATTGAATATTTGGGATATTGTAAATACGGGAAAACGAACCAGTATCAACGTGTCTAAAAGCAGAACCATTGAAGAGGCTGATTGCGCTCTTTGCGGTCAGTGTATTACCCATTGCCCGGTGGGGGCTTTGCGGGAACGGGACGATGTGGAGAAAGTAGTGGACGCCATTGCAGATGAAGACAAGATTGTGGTGGTTCAGATTGCTCCCGCCGTGCGGGCTGCCTGGGGAGAAAGCTTCCATATGACCAGAGAGCAGGCCACCGTAAAGCGGCTTGTGGCAGCTTTGCGCAGAAGCGGCATTGATTACGTCTTTGATACGAATTTCTCCGCAGACCTTACGATTATGGAAGAAGGAAGCGAATTCCTGGAGCGTGTGGCCCATAAAGAGGAATATGCATGGCCGATGTTTACTTCCTGCTGCCCGGGCTGGGTGCGTTTCTTAAAATCCCAGTATCCGGATATGACGTCTCAGCTTTCCACGGCAAAGTCGCCGCAGCAGATGTTCGGAGCCGTTGCCAAAAGTTATTATGCCCAGCTTTTAGGGGTGGAGCCGGAGCGGATTTTCTCCGTATCCATCATGCCTTGCACCGCCAAAAAGCATGAGGCAGATCTTCCGGTCATGAGTGATGCAAAAGCGGGGCAGGATGTGGACGTTGTATTAACGACCCGGGAAGTCAGCCGTTTCTTAAGGGCAAAACATATTATGCCCCAGATTCTTAAGGAAGAAGAATTTGATATGCCCCTGGGAGTAGGAACTGGGGCGGCTGTGATTTTTGGCGTAACCGGAGGCGTAATGGAAGCGGCCCTCAGAAGCGCTTATTACCTGGCGACTGGCGCAAATCCGGATCCGGATGCATTTCATGGGGTTCGTGGAACTGAAGGAATCCGGGAAGCGGAGATTGATATTGCGGGCACAAAAGTGCGGACAGCCGTTGTCAGCGGCTTGGGCAATACTAGGAAGCTGATGGAGGCCATTCGAAGCGGCCAGGCAGAATATGACTTTGTGGAAGTCATGGCTTGTCCGGGAGGATGCTCCGGAGGAGGAGGACAGCCCATCTGCGACGGTGTGGAGCTGGCGGATGTCAGAGGAAATAAACTGTACCAGTTGGATCAGGAAGCCCCCATCCGGTTCTCTCATGAGAATCCTTCTATTACTCAGATTTATAAAGATTATCTGGAGAAGCCCTTGTCCCACAAGGCCCATGAGCTTCTTCACACCGATCATGATGCATGGGAAATGCCCCTTGCTCCGAAAAAATAAAAGAAACGAAAAAGGAAACAGTAAGCGGCTGTTTCCTTTTTTTGTGGTAGGATCGGGGTTTGTGACATACATTTTTAAGAACACGAATTTGGAAGTGAAAAGTTTGAGAAAGTCGTTTCTTATGATACTTGCCTGTATCATGGCGTTTTTGGCTATACCCTGGCAGATATGCGCCCAGGAGGCGGAGGAAGTGAACCTGAATCTATATGCCCGGTCTGCCGTTTTGATGGATGCAGATTCCGGCCGCATCTTGTATGAAAAAGACGGGCATACCCATATGCCAAATGCCAGTACCACAAAGATTATGACGTGCATCCTCGCCATTGAAAGCGGAAAGATGGAAGAGACGGCCACGGCCAGCGCCTATGCGACTTCTATGCCTAAGGTCCATCTTGGAATTTCCCAGGGAGAACAATTTTTGCTCAAAGATCTGTTGTATTCTTTGATGTTGGAGTCCCACAATGATTCTGCCGTGGTGATTGCGGAGCATATCGGCGGCACTGTGGAGGGCTTTGCAGAAATGATGAATCAAAAGGCAAAAGAAATCGGCTGCCAGGATACCTATTTTATTACCCCCAACGGCTTGGACGCCCAGAACGAGGAAGGCGTACATGGGACGACGGCCCGGGACCTGGCGCTGATTATGAGCTATTGCCTGAAAAATGAAACCTTTCTGGAGATTACCAGAACCGCAAGCCATACGTTTTCCAATATAGAAGGGAGCAGGCAGTATTCCTGCCAGAACCACAATGCATTTTTGTCCATGATGGAAGGAGCCCTCACCGGGAAAACAGGCTTTACTGGTGATGCAGGATATTGTTACGTGGGAGCTCTTCGCCAGGGGGACCGTACCTTTGTGGTGGCTCTTTTGGCCTGCGGGTGGCCCAATAACAAAAGCTATAAATGGTCGGATACTAAAGAATTAATGGGCTATGCCCTTGACAACTACCAGTATGAGGAAGTATTTGAACACGGAAAAGAATTTTCCAGCATCCCGGTGTATAACGCTATGCCCACAGCCTGGGATTTGAACCAGAAAATCACGGTATCTCCCTGCCTTGAGGACACTCAGCTAAAGGTGCTGAAAAAGCCCCAGGAAGAAATACATATTATCTACGACCTGCCGGAAGTCCTAAAAGCTCCGGTTCACGCCGGAGAGGAGATTGGAACGGTGAGCTATTATCTGGGAGAAGATAGGATCGCCGCCTATCCGGTAACGGTTCAGGAAGAAGTAGAAGAGTTTAACCATAAGTGGTATTTCTCGTATATCCTGCAGGAGTTTTTTATGTGGAAGGAGTTGTCTTTTTAAAATAAGGGGGGGACGCCAGGGAAAAGGGGAGGGACGCGGCTGAGCATCTCGTTCCCGTAACGAAGTGACAGTGTTGATAAACAGTCTCCCCCTCATTCATTTTCCCTGTCTGGACGTCCCAATTCTGTATCTGCTGTGCCAAATGTCATTTAGATCAGCCACGAAACAGCTGCCATCTGGGATAAATTAGTTCTGGTAGGGCATTTCAGGGGCGTTCTTAGCGGAGGCGAAATCCGCTGCTTACGAAGGCTTAGGCGCGAGGGCTCTCCCGAGCGTCTTAGCCGCAGTTAGCAGTTAGTTTGCCTCCGCGTTGCCCCCAGCCCGTACAGAACTAATTTATCCCAGATGGCAGCGTCCTGGCCTCATCTAAATCCCCCCTCACACGGAATAGTGAAAATATTAACAATTCCCTATTGAATAAGTTACCCAAAAGTAATATAATTACAATCGGAAGAAAATTTTTTATTATAGATACGGAGGTTAAGATATGAGTAACAGTACAGAGACTTTGGCCAGACAAAGAATTTGTAGCTTGCTGGACGAGAAGAGTTTTATGGAAATCGGCTCCCTGGTTACGGCAAGAAGCACGGATTTCAACCTGACTCAGGTGGACGCGCCCTCAGACGGAGTTATCACAGGATATGGGCTGATGGACGGAAAGCTGGTGTATGTATACAGCCAGGATGCGTCCGTGCTGGGAGGCACCATCGGTGAGATGCACGCAAAAAAGATTGCGTCTGTTTATGACATGGCTATGAAAATGGGGGCTCCTGTCATCGGGCTTTTGGATTGTGCCGGCATCCGTCTCCAGGAGTCGGTGGACGCCCTTGAGGGACTGGGAGAGGTCTATGCAAAGCAGGTAGAAGCCAGCGGCGTGGTTCCCCAGATTTGCGCCGTATTCGGCACCTGCGGAGGGGGACTTACCGTTGTTCCTGCCTTAAGTGATTTTACTTATCTGGAAACAGACAGCAAGGTATTCGTAAATTCTCCGGATGCGATTCCTGGAAATACCAAAGCAAAATGCGATACTTCCAAAGCTTCCTATCAAAGCGAGCATGGAGGCTTTGTGGACGGCGTTGGGACGGCAGAAGAGATATTTACCCAGATCCGGGAGCTTGTGGCTGTGCTGCCTTCCAATCATTTGGAGGGAGGAGGCCAGGAATCCTGCGAAGACGATTTAAACCGGGCTTGCGAAAACATTGCAGCATTTCAGCAAGATGCAGCTTTGATGCTGTCTCAGATTTCCGACGATCATTTGTTTATTGAGACGAAGAAAGACCATGCCAGGGATATGACCACAGGATTTCTAAAGCTCAACGGCATGACGGTGGGGGCTGTGGCCAACTGTATCTGCCGCTTTGACCAGGAGGGGGAGAAGGCGGAGAACTATGAAGCCGCCCTCACAGTGCGGGGGTTGAAGAAAGCCGCGGAATTTGTCAGGTTCTGCGACGCCTTTGAAATTCCGGTATTATCTCTTACGAATACGGAAGGATTTTCCGCTGCCATGTGCTCTGAAAAAGGTCTTGCCCGGGCCATGGCGCAGCTTGTGTCCGCCTTTGCCTCCGCTACGGTTCCGAAGGTGAACATTTTAACCGGCAATGCCTATGGAAGCGCTTATGTGATTATGAATTCCAAGGCGATAGGAGCGGATCTTGTATATGCATGGGATACCAGCAAAATTGGCATGATGGATGCAAATCTGGCGGCAAAAATCATGTATGAAGGAGAGTCGGCGTCTGTAATTGAGGAAAAAGCCAAAGAATACGAAGCGCTTCAGTCCAGTGTGCTTTCCGCAGCTAAGAGAGGGTATGTGGATCTGGTTATTGCGCCTGGGGACACCCGCAAATATGCGGTGGCGGCTTTTGAAATGCTGTATACCAAGCGGACAGACGGGATTAGGAAAAAACATGGAAGCAAATAAAAGGGTGAAGTTTATGAAGAGAAAAATAACGATGATGCTGTGCTTATGCATTTGCATCCTGGGCTTGGCAGCATGCGGAACGGACCCCAAAAGCATAGATTACAACGGCATGACATATCAGGAGCTGGAAGACTATGCGATAAATACCTGGGAAGGGCTCCGGGATATGGATACGGCTCAGATGGAAGCGGCTGTCAACCAGATTGAAGGGATGTCCGAAGCAGAACAAATCAGGCTGATGGAAGCCAATGAGGGAATGGAAGAGGAGCTGCTGCTGATCAAAAGCTGGTTAAGCGTCAAAAGCCAGGCGGGAGAATTTGTAGATGTGGATTCCTTCCATATTACTACCACAGGAAAGACGACGACTACGGAGCTGACCTTAAAATTTGAAAAGCGCCCGGTGATGGTGACCGTGGTTTATCAGAACCGTGATATGACGGTAGAAACTGTTACGGTGGATTTGATCTATTCCATCGGAGAGAAAATGCAGAAAGCGGCCATGAATACGGTAATGGGCATGGGAACCGTGTTTATTATGCTGATTATCATCTGTTTGATTATTTCCTGCTTCGGAGTGATTCCCAAGATTGAGAAGAAGCGGAAGGAAAAGAAGGAGCAGAAAGAACAGGCGGCCGTGACAGAAACGGCGGCCGTACCGGAACCTGCCCCTGTGCCCGTTGTATCAGCCGGCACGGATGATTTGGAGCTTGTAGCTGTCATTGCCGCAGCCGTTGCAGCTTATACGGGCCAGTCGGAGGATGATTTTATCGTCCGTTCCATCAAAAGAAGATCATAAGAATTCAGGAGGAAACAATCATGAAAAATTATACAATTACTGTAAATGGAACCGTTTACGATGTTACCGTGGAAGAAAACGGGCAGGGTCAAGCTCCTGCGGCTCCCAGAAAAGCTCCGGTTATTCCCAAGGCTCCCATAGCCCCGGCAGCTCCCCAAGCTCCTGCAGCCGGCGGTGCGGGCAGCATCAAAATCGAGGCAGGCGCAGCCGGTAAGGTATTTAAGGTGGAAGCAGCTCAGGGAGCGCAGCTTAAGATGGGAGATACGATTCTGGTACTGGAGATCATGAAGATGGAGACGCCGGTGGTAGCGCCTAAGAACGGCACGGTTGCCAGTATCAACGTAAGCGAAGGACAAAGCGTAGAGGCTGGAGCATTATTGGCTACTATGAACGAATAATTTAGGAGGTTGACCTTTATGGGTACTTATGTAATAGAGACGTTGGGAAACCTCATACACCAGACCGCGTTTTTTAATCTTACGTGGGGCAATTTTGCTATGATTGCGGTGGCATGTGTGTTCCTGTATCTGGCAATCGCCAAGGGCTTTGAGCCGCTTTTGCTTTTGCCCATTGCATTTGGTATGCTTTTGGTAAACATGTTTCCAGGTATTATGCTTTCCTTAGAGGAAGCAGATGGAGGAGCGGCAGGGCTTTTACATTATTTCTATCTCCTGGACGAGTGGTCCATTCTGCCTTCGCTGATCTTTTTGGGCGTAGGCGCCATGACGGATTTTGGCCCGCTGATTGCCAATCCCAAAAGCTTTTTGCTGGGCGCGGCGGCCCAGTTCGGTATTTATGCGGCATATTTGATCGCCATTTTACTCCAGTTTCCGGACAAAGCGGCGGCGGCCATTGCAATTATCGGCGGGGCGGACGGCCCTACTTCCATCTTTTTGGCGGGGAAGCTGCAGCAGACAGGACTTATGGGACCGATCGCGGTAGCAGCTTATTCCTATATGGCTTTGGTTCCTATTATTCAGCCTCCGATTATGAAGCTTTTAACCACCAAGGAAGAGCGTCAGATCCGTATGAAGCAGCTGCGTCCCGTATCCAAACTGGAACGTATCTTATTCCCCATTGTGGTTACCGTAGTCGTTGTTTTGGTATTGCCTACCACGGCTCCCCTTGTGGGTATGCTGATGCTTGGTAATCTGTTCCGTGAAAGCGGCGTCGTAAGACAGCTGACGGAGACAGCCTCCAATGCCTTGATGTATATTGTAGTCATCCTTCTGGGCACCAGCGTGGGAGCTACCACCAGTGCGGAAGCATTTTTAAATCTTCAGACCATCAAGATCTTTATTTTGGGACTGGTGGCATTTGCCTTCGGAACGGCGGCCGGCGTATTATTCGGCAAATTGATGTGCAAGGTTACCAAGGGACAGGTGAATCCGTTGATCGGAGCCGCAGGCGTATCGGCTGTGCCTATGGCTGCCCGTGTCGCTCAGAAAGTAGGAGCGGAAGAGGATCCCACCAACTTTTTGCTGATGCATGCCATGGGGCCCAATGTAGCAGGGGTCATCGGAACGGCAGTTGCAGCAGGAACCTTTATGGCAATCTTTGGTATATAGGAGGAGAAGTATGTCAGAACAAGTGAAGAAACCGGTAAAAATCACAGAAACTGTCCTGCGGGACGCTCATCAGTCATTGATTGCCACCAGAATGACCACGGAGCAGATGCTTCCTATCATTGACAAGATGGACAAGGTGGGATATCATTCCGTGGAATGCTGGGGCGGGGCAACCTTTGACTCCTGCCTGCGTTTTTTGAAGGAAGATCCCTGGGAGAGGCTTCGAAAGCTAAAGGACGGGTTTAAACATACAAAGCTGCAGATGCTGTTCCGGGGCCAGAATATTTTAGGTTACCGCCATTATGCAGATGATGTGGTGGAATATTTTGTCCAGAAATCCATTGCAAACGGGATTGACATTATCCGTATTTTCGACTGTCTGAACGATATCCGCAATCTTCAGACTGCGGTGAAGGCCGCCATCAAGGAGCAAGGTCATGCCCAGGTGGCTCTGTCTTATACCCTGGGAGATGCGTATACCCTGGACTATTGGATGGATGTGGCAAAACGAGTAGAGGATATGGGCGCTCACTCCCTTTGCATTAAAGATATGGCGGGGCTTTTGGTGCCTTATCAAGCCGAGGAATTGATTGGCGCCTTAAAATCAGCTACCGACCTTCCGATTCAGCTTCATACCCACTATACCAGCGGCGTGGCCAGCATGACGTATTTGAAGGCTGTGGAGAATGGCTGCGATATCATTGATACGGCCATGTCCCCCTTTGCACTGGGCACCAGCCAGCCAGCTACGGAGGTTATGGTGGAGACTTTGAAAGGAACGCCCTTTGATACGGGATTAGACCAGAATCTTTTGGCAGAAATTGCAGATTACTTCCGTCCGTTACGGGAAAAATGCTTGGACAGCGGCCTGATGAACGCCAAGGTATTGGGAGTCAACATCAAGACGCTGCTGTATCAGGTGCCGGGTGGAATGCTTTCGAATATGATTTCCCAATTAAAGGAGCAGAATGCGGAAGATAAATATGAAGAAGTGTTAAAAGAAATTCCAAGAGTCCGTAAGGATTTGGGCGAGCCGCCTTTGGTAACGCCGTCCAGCCAGATTGTGGGAACCCAGGCAGTCTTTAACGTACTGATGGGAGAACGGTATAAAGTGGCTACGAAGGAGACAAAGGCTGTCCTGCGGGGAGAATACGGCCAGACGGTGAAGCCTTTTAACCCGGAAGTGGTGAAAAAGGTCATCGGGGATGAAGAAGTCATCACCTGCCGTCCCGCAGACTTGCTGGAGCCGGAGCTTCATAAGATTGAGGCGGAGATGGCCCAGTGGAAGGAGCAGGATGAGGATGTGCTTTCTTATGCGCTGTTCCCCCAGGTGGCAACGGAATTTTTCAAATACCGTCAGGCACAGAAGACGAAGATCGATCCGTCTGTAGCGGATACAAAGACGGGAGCGTATCCGGTGTAGAGATAAAAAAACATGTTTGTAGCAAGACGATGAATTAGAAACATAAGTTTTTGGTTGGAGAAAGGGGCTGTCCTAATATATAATTTAGGAACAGTCCCTCATTTTTGAAATGTTTTCTAAATATTGCGTCAAAATTAGTGTAAAATTTTATTTATAAAATATTGATAATAAAAATCAGAATATTATTGACAATAAATATTATTTTTGGTATCTTTGACATATAGTTACAAATGAGAATATTGTAAAATGGATTATAGAAAAATTTGTATGCCGAAGCTAGTATAGGAGGAAGTAAGGGATTCTAAATCCATTAAATTTAAATTGGAAGGGAAGCAATTTCGAGTATCTAAAGTTATAACTATTTCAATGAAGAGAGAGAATTTTATGTTGAAGATGAAAAAGAGTTTAATTTTTGTTTTTTGAATAGGGATTGTACTGTTGCAGATGTTAGGTTTAAAGTTCAAAAATATGTTTCTCCTAATTTAATGGCTGCAGTAACTCCTGAATATTACACATATACTTTTAAGGCAGCAGGAGGAAATGTTTATGTTTCATCACCTATTGTTTAAGAAGAGAAGTATGAATATTCACAAAAAGAGAATCATTTCTTCTATTGGACTTATAGCTGCATGGACGGTAATTAGTTTTTGCGCGATATCTGGTAGAAATGATACGGCCGGGGATTCTTCTGTGAGAAAACTGTTTTCCTTGTATGAAATAAATATTCCCAAACGTCCGGTGTATGTGAGCGCCGCGGAACAGTCAAAGGAGGGAATGCAAATAATTCCCGGATATGCGGATGCTTCCCAGAATGATCTGGTCTACCGGAATACGAAGCAGGTGTTTTCACTGGAAGATGAGCAGATCGGGATTATGCTTTCCAACGCCAAAGAGCTGAAAGAAGAGAAAGAGCTGGAGAGATATTGGGTATTGGATGTGAAAGGAAAAACCTTAAAAGAGGTCACCGGGCAAATCGGCGAGGACGGAAATTTAACCTATTTTCCCTCCCAAAAAGGCACCTATGTATTCATAGGCCAGAAAACAGACGGAACATATTGGGTACTGAATGATTACTGTCAGTTGAAAACAAAATAGCGGGACCCGGATGAAATATGGCAGAGCAAAAACATGGCTCTGTCATATTTTATGCTGAAAAACCCTACTTGCTCCCGGAACCTCTTTGTGATAAGATAGTACAGGATGAAAAGAGGAGAAAAACATGAGCAACACGAATGAGCTGATCAACCGGATCAATGACAAATACGGCGGTCTGAGTAAGGGACAGAAGCGTTTGGCCGCCTATATTACAGATAATTATGATAAAGCGGTATTTTTAACTGCCGCCAAGCTGGGAGAAGTGGTGGGCGTCAGTGAATCCACGGTTGTGCGGTTTGCAGTTCACCTGGGATATAAAGGATACCCGGAGTTTCAGAAAGCGCTGGAGGAGCTGGTACGGAATAAATTAAATTCCATCCAGCGCATGGAGGTCACCTACGGGCGCATCAGCCAGTCCAGGATTTTGGAGACGGTTCTTCAGTCAGATATGGAGAAAATCAAGCATACCGCAGAGCATATCGATCAGGCTGCCTTTGAAATGGCGGTGGATATCATTCTCCATGCTAGGCATATCTATATTGTGGGAATCCGAAGCTGCGCTCCGCTGGCCAGTTTTCTCGCATTTTATTTTAATCTGATGTTTGAAAATGTCCATCTGCTCCAAACCAACAATTCCAGCGAATTGTTTGAACAGATGGTCCGTATCGGCGGGGAGGATGTGATCATCGGCATCAGCTTTCCCAGGTATTCTATGCGTACCTTAAAGGCTATGGAATTTGCCAATAACCGCAGCGCCAAAGTCATTACGTTGACGGACAGCGTCCATTCGCCTATGAACCTGTACTCTTCCTGCAATTTGATCGCCAAAAGCGATATGGCTTCCATTGTGGATTCTCTGGTGGCGCCTTTAAGCGTCATCAATGCTTTGATCGTGGCCCTCTGTATGAAAAAGCAGTCGGAGGTGGCCCAGACGTTGGAGATGCTGGAAGATATTTGGGACGAGTATCAAGTGTATGAAAATGACGAGATTAATTATATTGATGATTCTTTAAAAACACGATATGCCAAGTTGGAACATTGACAGTGCAGGGAGAAGGATATGAAACAAGTGATCGTAATAGGCGGAGGCGCAGCCGGGATGATGGCGGCCATACGCGGGGCTCAGCGGGGGTTTTCTGTACGATTGTTAGAGCAAAATGAAAAGCTGGGCAAGAAAATTTATATTACAGGAAAAGGAAGGTGTAACCTGACCAATGCCTGTGATACGGAAGAACTTTTTGCACATGTGATGCGCAATCCAAAGTTTTTATATAGCGCTTTCTACACCTTTTCCAACTGGCAGGCCATGGATTTTTTTGAAGCAAATGGGTGCAGGACCAAGATAGAACGAGGACAGCGTGTGTTTCCGGTTTCGGATCATGCGTCCGATGTGACCGGGGCGTTGAAGCGAAAATTAGAGGAGACACAAGTGCAGATTTGTCTGCACCATAAAGTGGAAAAGATCTTGCAGGAGGGCGGCAGAGTAAAAGGCGTCCAACTGGCAGGGGGCGGCATTTTGGAAGGAGATTTTGTAATCGTCGCGGTCGGAGGCTGTTCCTATCCGTCTACAGGCTCTACAGGAGACGGCTTTCGCTTTGCCAAAGCGTTGGGACATCAGGTGAAGGAGCCTACTCCGGCGCTGGTTCCTTTTGAGGCGAAAGAGGATTGGGTAAAAGACCTCCAGGGGCTGGCTTTGAAAAATGTTGCGGTCACGATGGAAAAAGACGGACGCAGGCTTTATGAGGGCTTTGGAGAAATGCTGTTTACCCATTTTGGTGTCAGCGGCCCGTTACTGATCAGCGCCAGCAGCATCCCGGCGGTTTCCAAGGCAGAGTTTCCTTTGGAATTGTATATAGATTTGAAGCCGGCTCTGGACAAGGAACAGTTGGATCGGAGAATTTTAAGGGATTTTGAAGAAAATCATAATAAAACTTTTAAAAATGCCATACAAAAACTCTTTCCCTCCAGGCTGATTCCTGTTATGATAACGTTATGCGGTATTCCGGGAGAAAAAAAGGTTTCTGAGATTACAAAAAAAGAGCGTATGCACTTTGGAGAGCGGATCAAACGTCTGCCAGTAACTCTTACCGGAACCAGAGGATTCCAGGAAGCGATTATTACAAGAGGCGGCGTCAGCGTCCGGGAAGTGAATCCTTCCACCATGGAGTCAAAATTAGTTCAAGGTCTCTATTTTGCGGGGGAAGTGCTGGATCTGGATGCCCTGACAGGAGGCTTCAACTTGCAGATCGCATGGTCTACCGGATACCTGGCCGGAGAGTCCCTTGGGCGGGAATGAGTGATTGAACATACCCTGGAAATGAAAAAGCAGTTGTTTCCTTTTGAGGAAAGAGGCTGTGGTAAGGAGGAATTAGAACACATGGGTTTTAATATAGCGATCGACGGTCCGGCAGGAGCCGGCAAAAGTACCATTGCCAGACGTGCGGCGAAGGAATTAGGTTTTGTTTACGTGGATACCGGGGCGATGTACCGGGCGATGGGGCTTCATATTTTGAGAAATCAGATTCCCAGGGAAGACGAGCAGGCAGTGGCAAAAGCCTGCCAGGATGTGAAAGTATCTATTGCCTATGAGAGTGGAGAACAGCAGGTGTATTTAAACGGAGAAAATGTAAGCGGAGAGATCCGCAGGGAAGAAGTAGGCAATGTGACGTCGGTCATCAGCGCTTATCCAAAAGTTCGGGAAAAGCTTCTTCATTTACAGCGGAATCTTGCCGAAAAAGAAGATGTGATTATGGATGGAAGGGACATTGGGACATGCGTATTGCCCCATGCGCCTTTGAAGCTGTATCTGACTGCCAGCGTCAGGACCCGGGCAAACCGAAGATATCAGGAATTGACCCAGAAGGGTATGGATTGTGATCTGGAAGCGATTTGTGAAGATATCGCCGCCAGGGACGAGCGGGATATGAATCGGGCGGCTTCTCCCTTGAGGCAGGCCGAAGACGCCGTTTTGCTGGAAAGCTCCGAATTGGGGATTGAGGAGGTAACCTCACTTGTGGTGGGATATGCCAAAGAGCGTATGAGGAAGGGACAGGAATAGATGGAAGTAAGGACAGCAAAAAGCGCAGGATTCTGCCCTGGTGTGAAGCGGGCGGTGGATCTGGTGTATGAGCAGGCAGAAGGGAGCCAAAAGCCTGTATATACCTACGGCCCTATTATCCATAATGAAGAGGTAGTTAAGGATTTGGAACAAAAAGGCGTGAGGGTGGTAGATACCAAAGAACAGCTTGCGGACTGCCGGGGAGGTACGGTGATCATCCGTTCCCATGGCGTATCCAGGGAAGTATATGATATGCTAAAGGAAAACAGCGTGGAATATGTGGACGCCACCTGTCCTTTTGTACGTAAGATTCATCAGTATGTGGAACGATACAGCAAATTAGGATACCACATCCTAATCATAGGAAACAGCAGCCATCCGGAGGTGGAAGGTATCCGGGGATGGGGAATTTCTGGAAGGACTTCTGTGCTGTCTACACCAGAAGAGGCTGAAAAATTCAGGGTTTTGGAGGATACGAAACTTTGTATCGTAGCACAAACGACATTTAATAACAATAAATTTAAATATTTAGTTGAAATTATAGAGAAAAAAGGTTATGATATAATTGTTTTAAATACGATTTGCAATGCCACTCAAGAACGGCAAAGGGAAGCCAAAGAGATTTCCGCCCAGGTGGACGCCATGATTGTAATTGGCGGGAAGAACAGTTCCAATACGCAAAAGCTATTTGAAATATGTAAAAAAGAATGTGAAAATACTTACTATATACAAACAATTGATGATTTGGATGTAACAAAACTACAATCCATTGATAGTGTAGGTATTACCGCAGGGGCTTCCACCCCAAACTATATTATTAAGGAGGTTCAAACGAATGTCAGAAATGAGTTTTGAACAAATGCTGGAAGAATCATTTAAAACAATCAGAAATGGAGAAGTAGTCGAAGGTACCGTTATCGATGTGAAGCCAGACGAGATCATATTGAATATTGGCTATAAGTCAGACGGAATCATTACCCGTAATGAATATACAAACGAGACGAATGTAGACCTGACCACGATGGTATCTGTCGGCGACACTATGGAAGCAAAGGTTTTGAAGGTGAATGACGGCGAAGGACAGGTATTATTGACCTATAAGCGCCTTGCAGCGGAAAGAGGCAGCAAGCGTCTGGAAGAAGCGTTTAACAACCAGGAAGTGCTTACCGCAAAGGTAGCCCAGGTATTAGACGGTGGATTGAGCGTTATCATTGACGAATCAAGAGTGTTCATTCCCGCCAGCCTGGTATCCGATTCTTATGAGAAGGATTTAACCAAATATAACGGTCAGGACATTGAATTTGTGATCACGGAATTCAACCCCAGAAAGAGAAGGATCATTGGCGACCGGAAGCAGTTGATGCTGGCTAAGAAAGCAGAACTGCAGAAGGAATTGTTTGCAAGAATTCAAATCGGCGATGTTGTGGAAGGTACTGTTAAGAATGTGACGGATTTCGGCGCATTTATTGATCTGGGAGGCGCAGACGGCCTGCTTCATATTTCCGAGATGTCCTGGGGAAGAGTGGAGAATCCCAAGAAGGTATTTAAGGTAGGAGAACAAGTGACTGCCTTTATCAAAGATATCAACGATAAGAAGATTGCTTTGAGTATGAAGTTTGAAGACCAGAATCCCTGGAAGGATGCTTCAGAGAAGTATGCTGCCGGAACGATCATCCAGGGCGTAGTGGCAAGAATGACAGATTTTGGCGCATTTGTGGAATTAGCTCCCGGTGTGGACGCTCTGCTGCATGTTTCCCAGATTTCCAGAGAGCATGTGGAGAAGCCTTCTGATGTATTGAAGGTGGGACAGGAGATCGAAGCCAAGATCGTAGATTTTAACGAAGCGGACAAGAAGATCAGCCTGAGCATGAAGGCGCTGATGAATGAGGAAAATACCGCAGCAGAAGGCTCTGAATACGAGGAAGAGTAAGAGATATAAGTTTCATCGTAACTAAATGTAATGAATGAAAAGCTGAGGTACATACATGTTGCAGGGATATGAAAAATTTAAAAAAGATATATTAGTGTTGACTCAGATTGACCTGAATTCTTACAAAGAAAAGCAGATGAAGCGCCGCATTGATACGCTGATCACGAAGAATAGGGTCAAGAGCTATGATGAGTATGTGGCGTTGATCAAAAAGGACAAAGAGAAATTTGAACAATTTATCAGCTTTTTGACCATTAACGTTTCTGAATTTTATCGGAATCCGGAGCAATGGAAGCTTTTGGACCGGGATGTATTTCCCGCTTTGATCAATCGTTTCGGAAAGAATCTTAAGATTTGGAGCGCGGCGTGCTCCACTGGGGATGAACCATATTCCCTGGTTATGGCATTGTCCAAGCATTTGCCATTGAACCAAATTAAGATTATTGCTACGGATATTGATAAGCAGATTCTGGATAAAGCCAGGATGGGCCTTTACAATGAGAAGAGCCTTGCTGCTGTGCCGGATGATTTGAAGAAGAAGTATTTTACAAAGGTAGGAGCTTCCTATAAGATCGCCAATGAGATTAAGGCAAGGGTGGAGTTTAAGCAGCATGACTTGTTAAAGGACGCTTATCCCACCGGATGCCATTTAATTGTCTGTCGCAATGTTATGATTTACTTTACGGAGGAAGCGAAGGAAGAGATTTATAAGAAGTTTAACCAGGCGCTTACGAAAGACGGAATCCTCTTTATCGGAAGTACGGAACAGATTATGAATTATAAGGAATTGAATTATCAGAGAAACCAGTCCTTCTTTTTCCAAAAGATTTAATTATAAGGCAGCCTGTACATTGCATCTGCAATGTGCAGGCTGCTTTTCCTATGGGAGGGGCTGAAGTACCGATAGAAGATGCATCGCGTACTTTTTTTGGATTTCCCGGGAGGCAAGAAATTCATCCGTAAGCTCCAGGTAGAGAGGCGTTTCATGAAAGGCGGTTTTGAAACAGGGCGTAAAACATTCTTTATATTGAGGAAGAAACCTTCCGCTTTTTTTGATATAGCAGTTGGAAGCTTTCGCTTTTTGGCGAAATTCCTTGTCTACATATGTGGCGACGCTTTTGTGAATGGCCGTGTCTTCCTGGGGAAGATAGTAGTAATCTTGATAGTTGGGGTAGAAATACTTTAACTCTCCCTGGAAGACTTTTACTCTCAGTCTTGCGCTCTTGTCCTGTCCCAAAAGATGGAGTTCTTCTAAGACGCAAGAAAAACTGCGGGGAAAGAGAGTATCCGGTATCAATGTAAAAAATAGTTCCCAGGCTTCTTCGCCGGAATAATCCCGGTAAGGAGAAATGGTAACGTCAGCGGCCCGGAAGCAGCCGGAAAAGAAATCCCGGTAGGATAGAATAGGAAAAAGCCTGGGCATGGCCAGTACGTCTTCTTTGTTATGTAAAAGAAGTAAGGATAAGCTTCTGAGATCTTGGGAAGCTTCATACGTATGATATATGTCAATCAGTTCTTTCCCGGAATAGAGGTCGTCTCGCTCAATGGAGAGGAAGACTTCTAAAGATTTTTGACGCATGTCGGGCAGTTTTAACAATTTCTTGAAAGGGGAAATCAGTCGTAACAAGTCCATGTGGTCAAATTTGGCCAGAGGATTGGCAAGTCCCCAAAATTCGCAGCGTTGTTTTAGGAAAGGAAGGTCAAATCCCGTTCCGTTATAAGTGATCAGAGTGTGGAATTTTTGGCAGAAATCAGAAAAAGCAATCAAAATGTTTTGTTCTTCCTTCGAAGATTCGGAAAAAAACTGATGGAGTTCCATTTGGTTGTTCTGATAACAGGCGCAGCCCAAAAGATAAATATGGTTCTTTTTTGCGGAAAGCCCGGTAGTTTCAATATCAAAAAACAAGCTGGAAGAGGAAATAGGGAAGGATAGGGAAAGGGGGATATATTCGATATATTCTTTCATTACAATTCCTCCTAGAAATTGTCAGGGTAATAAATGGATCTCTCATATTGTACCTGAAAACCGGAAAATTTACAATGTCACTTCTGGGATTGGGTTTGTGCGTGTTTGTAAAAAAGTACAAAAATCCCTGCCTTTTCGAAAGGGTTTTATGATATAATAAAGGGAAATTACAAAATAAGAGAAAGAGGGGCTACGAAATGGGTTTAGGTACTTTTAAAGGTGGAATCCATCCCTATGACGGGAAGGAGTTATCCAAAGATAAGCCAATACGTGAAGTATTACCCAAAGGCGATATGGTATATCCCCTTTCCCAGCATATCGGCGCACCGGCCAAACCGGTGGTGGCTGTGGGGGATACCGTATTAAAAGGGCAGAAGATTGCGGAAGCAGGCGGTTTTGTGTCCGCACCAATCTATGCCAGCGCTTCCGGCAAGGTGAAGGCCATTGAGCCGCGCCGGGTGGTTGTGGGGGACATGGTAACATCCATTGTGATTGAAAATGACGGAGAATTCAAGTCCGTGGAATTTAAAGAGACAGAGGATGTGGCATCATTAACCAAGGAAGAAATCATCGATAAGATCAAAGAGGCCGGAATTGTGGGTATGGGAGGAGCCGGATTCCCCACGCATGTGAAGCTGTCTCCCAAGGAGCCGGAGAAGATTGAGTACATAATTGCCAACTGCGCAGAGTGCGAGCCGTACTTGACGTCAGATTACCGCAGGATGTTAGAAGAGCCGGAGAAATTAATCGGCGGCTTGAAAATCGTATTGCAGCTTTTTCCCAATGCAAAAGCCTATCTGGGCATCGAGGATAATAAGCCGGATTGTATCCAGAAGCTTACGGAGATGGTGAAGGATGAGCCCAAAGTGGAGGTTTGTCCGTTAAAGACCAAGTATCCCCAAGGGTCCGAGCGTCAGTTGATCTATGCCATCAGCAAGCGGGCGATCAACGCGTCTATGCTTCCGGCGGATGCAGGATGTATTGTGGACAACGTAGATACCTTGGTAGCTATTTACAATGCCGTGAAGCTGGGAAAACCTCTGATGCACCGTATTGTGACGATTACCGGGAAGGCTGTCAAAGACCCCGCGAACTTTTCCGTATGCATCGGGACGAATTTTGCAGAATTGGCGGAGATGGCCGGCGGTTTTAAAGAACAGCCCAAGAAGATCATTTCCGGCGGCCCCATGATGGGATTTGCCATGTTTGGGCTGGATGTACCCACCACCAAAACAACCTCTGCGCTTTTGTGCCTGACAGAGGATGAAGTGGCGAAGTACCAGCCAAGCGCATGTATCAATTGCGCCCGGTGCGTGGAAGTCTGTCCATCCAGAATCGTTCCTTCCAGATTGGCAGATTATTCGGAGAATTATCAGGAAGACATGTTTGAAAAATGGAATGGCCTAGAGTGTATCGAGTGTGGAAGCTGCAGCTTTATCTGCCCGGCGAAACGCCAGCTTGCTCAGGCGATCAAATCCATGAAGAAAACAGTGCTTGCCAATAAACGGAAAAAATAATGATACGATAAGAAAGAGGTGGATTAAAAGTGAGTGATATGTATAATGTTTCATCCTCACCCCATGTAAGATCCAAAGACACCACCGACAGAATTATGCTGTACGTGATTATTGCATTGCTGCCGGCTAGTTTGTTTGGAATTTACAACTTTGGATTTCATGCATTGCTGTTGATTGTGATTACAATTTTAAGCTGCGTGGTATCCGAGTGGGCGTTTGATAAGATTACAAAACGCAAAGATACGATTCGGGATTTAAGCGCGGTGGTCACCGGCCTTCTTTTGGCCCTGAACCTGCCGCCTACCCTTCCCTGGTGGATGGCGATCGTAGGCGGAGTATTTGCCATTGTGATTGTAAAATGTTTGTTCGGCGGTCTGGGACAGAACTTTATGAACCCGGCTTTGGGAGGCAGATGCTTTCTTTTGATTTCCTTTACCGGGCCTATGACCAGCTTTGCCAACAGCAAATATTATATTAGCCAGGGCATGGATGCCATCAGCAGCGCGACCCCTCTGGCAGCTTTAAAAGCAGGAGAGAGCGTCAACACCATGGATATGCTCATCGGACGGATTCCCGGAACCATCGGGGAGACTTCTGTGATTGCCGTATTGATCGGGGCGATCTTTTTGATTCTGATGGGTGTGATTGACCTGAAAATCCCGGCTACATATATCATTACCTTTATTATTTTTGTCCTGTTGTTCGGGGGGCATGGCTTTGACTGGAGCTATGTGGTAGCTCATCTGTGCGGCGGCGGACTGATGCTGGGAGCTTTCTTTATGGCTACCGATTATGTGACCTCCCCGATCACGCCTTTGGGGAAAATTATATTCGGAATTGTCTTAGGAATCCTCACCGGAATTTTCCGTATCTTCGGAGCCAGCGCGGAAGGCGTTTCCTATGCGATTATCTTCAGCAACCTTTTAGTGCCTTTGATTGAGCGGGTTACGATTCCGAAGCCCTTTGGAAAAGGAGGCGAGAGATAATGAACAAAATCGTAAAAGACGCGATTATTATAACTGTCATTACATTAGTTTCCGGCTGCCTGCTGGGCCTGGTGTATGAGATCACCAAAGAGCCCATCGCCACGGCGCAATACAATACCCAGCAGAAAGCATACCAGACGGTGTTTGAGGGAGCGGGGACCTTTGAAGATTACGAGGGCTTTGACGAGACAGCGGCGGCGGAAGTAGTCGCCCAGAGCGGATACACGGAAAATACCATTGAAGGCGTTGTTGCGGCCAAGGACGCTTCTGGAGCAACCTTGGGATATGTGATCACAGTTACATCCCATGCAGGTTACGGCGGAGATATTACGTTTTCCGTAGGAATCAGAAGCGACGGTACGGTAAACGGATATTCCATCACATCCATCAGCGAGACTGCAGGACTTGGTATGAAAGCCAAGGAAGAGAAGTTTTATTCCCAATTTGCGGGAAAGAATGCAGAAGCTTTTGAAGTGGTAAAAGGCACTGCATCAAGCGACAATCAGATTGAAGCGATCAGCGGCGCAACGATTACCAGCCGTGCGGTGACAAACGGCGTAGACGCAGCGTTATCTTACTTCAGGACGATTTCAGAAGGAGGCGGCGCAAATGAATAAATGTACAGAACGTATTTATAACGGTATCATTAAGGAGAATCCTACCTTTATTTTGATGCTTGGTATGTGTCCTACCCTTGCGGTAACCACTTCTGCCATCAACGGCCTTGGTATGGGGCTTTCCACTACCGTAGTATTGGTTATGTCCAATATGCTGATTTCATTGTTAAGAAATATTATTCCGGATAAGGTACGTGTACCTGCCTTTATCGTAGTAGTAGCGTCTTTCGTAACGATCGTACAGTTTTTGGTGCAGGGCTTCATTCCTTCCTTATATGATTCTCTGGGAATCTACATTCCTTTGATCGTAGTAAACTGTATTATCTTAGGAAGAGCGGAGAGCTATGCCTCCAAGAACCCTGTCGTGCCTTCCATCTTTGACGGAATCGGCATGGGCTTAGGATTTACCGTAGGTTTAACTTGCATCGGTATCGTACGTGAGATTTTAGGAGCCGGACAGATCTTCGGTGCCCAGGTACTTCCTCTGGCAGAAAACGGCGGTTTGGGATATACCCCCATTACCATTTTCGTACTGGCACCCGGAGCGTTCTTTGTACTGGCATGCCTGGTAGCAATCATGAATGTGGTTCGCGCCAAAGCAGAGAAAAAAGGAAAGCCGCTGCCTGCAGCACAGGGCTGTTTGGCAGGAGACTGTGCTTCCTGCGGACAGAGCGGTATGTGTACCGGTAAGAGGAACACTGCATCAGAAAAGAAAGAGAATGCATAGGAGGGGGCAGATGAGATGAAAGAATTAATTATTATAGCCATTGGCTCTGCAATCGTCAATAATGTCGTATTGAGCCAGTTCCTTGGTTTGTGTCCGTTCCTGGGCGTTTCCAAGAAGGTAAATACGGCTGCCGGCATGGGCGGGGCTGTTATCTTTGTATTGACGCTGGCTTCCTTGGTGACCAGTATCATCTACAAATTTATATTATATCCCAAGTACGATTATCTTCAAACCATCGTGTTTATTCTCGTGATTGCAGCGCTGGTTCAGTTTGTGGAGATGTTTTTGAAAAAGGCAATGCCGCCTCTTTATAACGCCCTGGGTGTATATCTTCCTCTGATTACCACCAACTGTGCGGTTCTTGGCGTGGCATTGAAGAATGTTCAGAATGATTACAGTATTTTAAGCGGCGTGGTCAATGGATTTGCTACGGCTGTGGGATTTACCATTGCCATTGTAATTATGGCCGGAATCCGTGAGAAAATTGAGTACAACAATATACCAAATGCCTTTAAGGGGTCTGCCATTGTCCTTGTGACTGCAGGCTTGATGGCGATTGCATTCTTCGGATTTTCCGGAGTCATTTAGGAGGGCGGACATATGAGTATAACAGGAATTATACTGGCCGCTGTCATTGTTGGTGGCACAGGAATCATCATCGGCTTTTTCCTTGGAATTGCCGGTGAGAAATTAAAAGTAGAAGTGGACCCAAGAGAAGAGGCCATTACAGGCGTCCTTCCGGGTAATAACTGCGGCGGCTGCGGCTATGCAGGATGCTCCGGATTGGCGGCTGCGATCGTTAAGGGCGAAGCGGAAGTGGGCGGCTGTCCGGTGGGCGGCGCTCCCGTTGCAGCAAAAGTAGGAGAAATCATGGGCATAGAGGCGGGAGCTTCTGTGAAAAAGGTGGCTTTTGTAAAATGTGCCGGCACTTGCGAAAAGGCAAAGAAGGATTATGAGTATTACGGAGAAGAGGACTGCGCCATGGTGGGATTTGTGCCTGGCGGCGGACCCAAGTCCTGTAATTACGGATGCCTGGGCTTTGGAAATTGTGTAAAGGCATGTCCCTTTGACGCGATTCATGTGGTAGACGGGATTGCAGTGGTAGATCCAGAGGCCTGCAAGGCTTGCGGAAAATGTATTGCAGCCTGCCCGAAACATTTGATCGAGCTGGTGCCTTACGAAGCAAAGCATAAAGTACAGTGTATGTCCAAGGATAAGGGCAAGGATGTGATGGCAGCTTGTTCCGTGGGATGTATCGGCTGCAAGCTGTGCGAGAAAAATTGTCCTTCCGGGGCTGTTACGGTGGTGGACAATATCGCTCACATTGATCAGGAGAAATGTACTGGATGCGGGGTTTGTGCGCAGAAATGTCCGAAGAAGATTATTACAATTGCATAGAAGAGAACTGGAGGCTGGCCAAGGAAGGCTGGCCTTCTGTTTTATACAATAGGAGTAGTGATGATTTTGTCAAGTTACTTGACAGTAATCGAAAAAAGTTCCTGATCCATACGCTTGAATTCGTGAAAGTTTAATAGTATAATCGAATAAGAACGATTGATTTACGATAGAATAAATACTTTTTCAAGGAGGTAGAAATCAATTATGATTACCTGGAACAATCTGGATACGATCGCAGCATATAAAGAGCTGCAAAAGACGACGCCTATAAATCTTGCAGAAGCAATGACCGGGGAGAATGGCGCAGACCGTGTAAAGAAATACAACGTTCCCATGGCGGCCGGGCTTACCTATAATTATGCCGCTAAGCAGGTGGATGATGAAACGCTGAAAGCTTTGGCAAAGTTGGCAGAAGAGATGCAGCTTACGGAAAAATTTGAAGCTCTTTACAACGGTGAAGTAATCAATACGGGAGAGAAGCGCATGGTGCTTCACCATATGACCCGGGGACAACTGGGAGAGGCAGTGGTAGCCGACGGCGTAGATAAGCGCAGCTTTTATATGGAGCAGCAGAAAAAGATTGCGGAACTGGCCAATCAGGTACATCATGGGCAAATTACCAACGCGGCGGGGGAGAAATTTACCACGGTGGTGCAGATTGGCATCGGCGGCAGCGACCTTGGCCCCAGAGCTATGTATCTGGCGCTGGAAAACTGGGCGAAGGTCAATCATACATTCAAGATGGAAGCCAGATTTATCAGCAATGTGGATCCGGACGACGCGGCGGCTGTATTAAATACCATTGATGTGGAGCATTCTATTTTTGTTCTGGTGTCGAAATCCGGTACGACCCTTGAGACATTAACCAATGAATCCTTCGTAAAAGACGCCTTGAAGAATGCCGGCCTGGATCCCTCGAAGCATATGATCGCCGTTACCAGCGAGACTTCGCCTTTAGCAAAGAGCGACGACTATCTGGCGGCGTTCTTTATGGACGATTATATCGGCGGCCGTTTTTCTTCTACTTCCGGCGTGGGAGGCGCCGTATTATCCCTGGCATTTGGCCCAGAGGTGTTCGCGCAGTTTTTGGAAGGAGCTGCCGAAGAAGATAAGCTTGCCAAGAACAAGGATATATTTGCAAATCCGGCCATGTTGGACGCATTGATCGGAATATATGAGCGCAATGTCCTGGGGTATCAGAGTACGGTAGTTTTGCCTTATTCTCAGGCCTTAAGCCGTTTCCCGGCGCATTTGCAGCAGCTTGATATGGAATCTAACGGCAAATCCGTAAACCGCTTTGGGGAGCCGATAAATTATCTGACAGGCCCGGCTATTTTCGGTGAGCCTGGCACCAACGGACAGCATTCGTTCTATCAGTTACTGCACCAAGGAACGAATATTATCCCGCTGCAGTTTGTAGGCTTTAAAAACAGCCAGATGGGCAGGGACGTTGTGATTCAGGACAGCACAAGCCAGCAGAAGCTTTCCGCGAACGTTGTGGCGCAGATCGTCGCGTTTGCATGCGGCAAAGAGGATAAGGACCGTAATAAGAATTTTGAAGGGGGACGTCCCTCCAGTATTATCATCGGCGATCAGCTGACGCCTCAGGCGCTGGGAGCTCTTTTGTCTCACTTTGAGAATAAAGTGATGTATCAGGGCTTTGTGTGGAACATTAACAGCTTTGACCAGGAAGGCGTACAGTTGGGTAAGGTTTTGGCTAAGAAAGTACTTGCCCATGACACGGACGGAGCGTTGAAGGCATATAGCGATTTGCTGAATATTTAAATATTTATGTAGAATATTACTCCCAGGCAGGAAATCTGTTTGGGAGTAATGATTTTATTCTATAATCTCACCAGATACCCTTAGTGTCCTCTTGTACACTGAGGGTAAACTGCCGATATATGTAATAAAACAGAGATAGAATTTTATAGGGAAACCATGGTGTAAGATCAAAAATTGCGGCGAAAGTGGGAGGATGTTATGAAAATAGACGAAAGATTTCAGCAGTGTAATTTGATTCAGACAAATCAAGATAAAAATATTGGAACAAGGAAACAAATAAAAGAATGTACAGATTTATTTCCGGATGTACCTGTCAAGGTTGATCTCTCAGCGGAGGGAATCGCCCAATACAGGAAGACAATTCAAGCAAATATGCCGGATCAAGAAGAAGAAAAAAAGCTTCGGATTGTTTTGAACGATAGTTTTACTTCTATAAATTATAATATGGAGATTTCTGCCCGTGTCAATGAAATAAATCGTAAAAAGGGAAATGCTACGGTAAAGGATAGAGCGCAAAGTATCATGGAGGCATACGCTTCCTTATATGCAGAAATCGTAGAAGGCCATGAGAACGGAACCAGAAACATGTTTACGGAATCTTATGAAAACAGGCCTTTAACGAAGGAAGAAGAGTTGGAGAAATTGAACCAGGCATTTGAGGATTATACTGATTTTTTTGAAAGGTGCGTTCAATTGGAGCAGGAACATGCGATGGGGTTAGAAAAAGAAATCGTAAGCGTCTATAAAAAATATGGCGCAAAGAAATTGGAAAGCGCCGCCCAGGCATATCAACAGGCGATAGCGGCCAAAACAGAGAACCCGGAACAGATGCCTCCCAATATTGGGGAACTTATCTTAAATGCAGGCAAGCTATTTTTAACAAACGTATCCTCGCTCAACAGTATCAATCATAAATCTGTCATGGGTGTTGTTTCTGCTATAAAAATATGGTAAATTCACATATGGTAATATTACGCAACGGCCCATCCAGCAGCGGAAAGTCCACGTTGACAAAGCTGCTCCAAAGGGAGCTGGAAGCCAGAACAGGCGAAGCATATGGAGTTATCTCCATTGACGAGTTTCTTCCTATGTCTGTGGATACGAAGATATAGGAAGACGATGTATTTGAAATATCGGGGCTGCTTTGCACTACGGCGGCTGAAATGGCGCGAGAAAAAAATGTCATCATTGATCACGTCATCACCAGCCAGCGCATTTTTGATCAATTAAAGAATGCGCTGGCGTTTTGTGAATAGTATACGGTTCATGTGACATGCCCTCTGGATGAATTGCTGCGGAGGTTCTGGAGCAAAGGAACCAAAATCTTCAGTAAAATATTAAGGAAAGAAGTGAGTGGAATGAAGGAGGAGCTGCGTATTGTCCCCCTTTTAAAAGAGGAGTGGGAGGGGACGATCATCCCTATCGGATATACCACGGAAGAATATTTTGATTTACAAATGGAAAAAACGGACGCAGGATATGAGGCAAGATTTTACAAGAAAAAATTTGCCCAGCCTGTGTCTCATGGTCCGGAGGAATATGATTTTCCGGATAAATTATATCAACCGCATTGGGAAAAAGCATTCGCCTGGGGGATCGTGGCAGGCCAGGGAGAGGAAAGAGAGTTGCTGGCCTGTATTGAAACCTGCCCGGAGGAATGGAGCAATCGGCTTATAGTTACGGAGCTATGGGTACATGAATCTCTTAGGAGACAAGGCGTCGGGCATCGGCTGATGGCAATAGCCAAAGAACAGGCGGTACTGGAGCACCGAAGGGCAATCATTTTGGAGACTCAGTCCTGCAATACCAGGGCGATTCAGTTTTACGAAAAAGAAGGATTTAAACTGATCGGGTTTGATAGCTGCTGCTACTCCAATCATGACCAGGAACGGAAAGAGATCCGCATGAATATGGGATATTTTTTCCGGAAGAATTGTACAAAAGCCAAGGAAGCGCTTGTCATCCGAAAGGAGGAGGAAGGGGACTACCATCAAACAGAGCAGATGGTATTGTCTGCGTTCTGGAATAAGTACCGTTCGGGATGCAGCGAACATCTTTTGGTGCACAAATTAAGGAACAGCGACGCATATCTACCCAAGCTCTCCAGGATTGCAGTGGTTGGAACTGAAATTGTAGGTGCAATCTTCTATGCAAAAGCCTGGCTGGAACAGGAACATCGAACAAAAGAAATCCTGGTATTCGGTCCCCTTTGCGTTTCTCCCAAGTGGCAGGGATGCGGCATCGGAGGACGGTTGCTCACCGAAACCCTAGCTTTTGCCAGAGAGGCGGGCTATGAAGGAGTCATAATTTTTGGAGAGCCAGACTATTATCCACGGCATGGATTTCTAACTTGCGACCATTTTGGAATTACAACCTCGGATGGAAAGAATTTTGCTGCATTTATGGGGCTGGAGTTTGTGGAAGGAGGGCTAAAGGGTTTTGGCGGCAAATATTGTCTTCCGGATGTGTTTGAGGATTTAGAGGATTCAGAGACAGAAGCTTTTACAAAGAGTTTTCATACATTGGAAAAGCAAAAATTTCCAGGACAGTGGTAAGGTGCTGCTATATTATAATGGAAAAATGGAAAGGGAGGCAGTATGACCAGAATCTATTTTGTACGCCATGCGCAGCCAAAACGTAGGTGGGAGGATGAAAGGCTTCGGGAGCGGGATAAGGGCGCGGGCGGCAACACACATGACCTGTTTGAAAAACGCTGGAAGGATCTTGATTACCATGAAAGGCATGGGGAATCCATCCATATGGTGCAGAAGAGAAATATAGAAGCGTTGATGGAATTATTATCACAGTATGAGGGTAAAACCATTGTGATTGGAACTCATGGGACTGCATTAAGCGCCATATTCCATTATTTTGACTCCAATTTTGGCTCCAGTGATTTTTTACGTATCATAGATTGGATGTCTTATATCGCTGCATTTGATTTTGAAGGGGAGAAGCTGGTTTCCAAAGAAGAATGCTGCCATATAGAAAAAGAATTTTAAGTAACCTCTTAGCTTGTTTCCATAATAATGAAAAGGAGATAGAAAGATTCTACTATGAACGTACAATTTTATGAAAGTGTGGAAGATGAATTGTTGGAGTTTGCGGTTATTGTTTCGAAATCGAAGGGGAAGTGGGTATTTTGCATACACAAAGAAAGGAATACTTATGAAGTGCCTGGCGGACACAGGGAAAGAGCGGAAACAATCTTAGAGGCAGCAAAAAGGGAATTAATGGAGGAGACCGGCGCCCTAGCGTTTTCTATCATACCCATATGTGTATATTCTGTCACAGGAAAAACCAGGGTAAATAGAACCGGAGAAGAATCTTATGGGATGCTCTACTATGCAGAAATCGAGAGCTTTGAGGAACAGTTACATAGCGAGATGGAAAAAATAGCGTTGTTTGATGAATTTCAGGGAGAGTGGACGTATCCTGCTATACAGCCTTTGCTGGTTGATGAGGTGCGAAGAAGATTAAAGAATAAGTATTATTAATGGTAAACTTTCTATAGTACATGGCTGATGAGAGGAGGCTCTTATGTGTTATACACTCAATGAGATTAAAGAAAAAGTGATTCCAGTTGCTATATCTTATGGAATACAATCGGTTAGTATTTTTGGCTCTTATGCAAGAAATGAAGCTACTGATCAGAGTGATATCGATTTTTGTATAGAAAAGGGAGACCTCAGAAGCCTTTTTCAGTATTTTGAATTTGTAAATGCTTTAGAAAAAAATTGGATTGTCATATAGATGTTGTTACTACAGAAATTGAAGATAAACAGTTTTTAAATCATATATGGAAAGAAAGGATACTATTATATGAACGTCAAAGATAAAAAAGTAATTGAAAGAATAATCAAATATTGTTTGGACATTGATTTTCTTATGAAAAGGTATCAGTCAGATTTTCATGCATATAAAACAGATATATCTTTCCAATCTTCTTCTCCCTTTTTCAGTTCTTTTAATGTGCGGCCGGAGGCGCTGTACAGCCCGGTAGAAGCCGTCTGATATGGACGGGTCGTATTTACGGATAAAGCAGGCGTAACATTTTCCACCGCCCTGGTTTGAATATGCGCCTTTATCAAATCATATCTTGCAGCATCCGCAAAGTCGGAAACATCATAAAATAGTATGACGTTTAAATCTGTTTGTTCCACGTACAATTCCCGGAAGAATTCCGGAAATCGGATTTCATAGCATATACGGTATTCCTATGCTCCATCCTTCTATCTTAAAAACGCCCTTTTCAGTTCCCATACAAAAATTATCCTGATCCCATCCCCATAACGCCCTTTTATGATAAAAGGCCGGTTTCTGATTCGGAGAAAAGAGAGCCGCGCTGTTATAGCATGATTTATTTTCTTGTATAACTGTCCCTACAATCAAATGGATTGCGTAGTCAGCAGACAATTTCTCTAGTTTTTGAAAGGCAGAGGCCAATTCATGGAAGGAAACAGAAGAGGAATTCTTCAAATCCCGGGGAGGATAACCCGCCAAGGCACATTCTGGAAAAACTAAAAGCTTCACGCCCATGTGGGATGCCTGCAGGAGGGCTTTTTGAATCTGTTTCATATTTTGGTCAAGATTATTTGTAACGGCAAATTGATAGGCTGCAATTTTCATAGTATCACCTCTAACCATGGGTATACTTCTGTCAAATTGATATTGCAAGTGAAAAGATGGCTTCGCGTACAATTTCATTGAATTCCTTCTCTTACCTATGTACAATGGCAGTAAAGAATAAAAATCAGCAGTAATTTCAAAAACGGAGGATTTTGCAAATGACAAAACAAGAATTAGCGTTGAGAATAATAGAACGGCTTAAGACGGCATATCCCCAAGCCGTCTGTACCCTTGATTATGACCAGGCTTGGAAGCTTTTAGTCAGCGTCCGGCTGGCAGCCCAGTGCACCGACGCAAGGGTGAACGTAGTAGTGGAAGAATTATATGAAACATATCCCAGCGTAGAAGCTTTGGCAGAAGCGCCGGTGGAGGAGATTGAACGGATTGTCCGTCCCTGCGGCTTGGGGAAAAGCAAGGCCAGAGATATCAGTGCCTGTATGAAAAAGCTTCGGGATGTGCATGGTGGAAAAGTGCCGGAAGATTTTGACAGCCTGCTGGCGCTGCCCGGGGTGGGAAGGAAAAGCGCGAACCTGATTATGGGGGACGTTTTTGGAAAACCGGCCATTGTAACAGACACCCATTGCATCCGCCTGGTCAACCGAATGGGATTGGTGGATCAGATCAAAGAACCCGCCAAAGTAGAGAAAGAGCTTTGGAAAATCATACCGCCCCAGGAAGGCAGCGCATTCTGCCATCGGCTGGTATGGCACGGAAGAGAGGTATGTACTGCCCGAACCAAACCCCACTGCGAAACATGCTGCCTTTCGGATCTTTGCAAACAAGCAGGCGTATAGATCAAAAAAAGCCAGTTTCCTTCCTATATAGACGTATTCGACATAAAAATCATATAAAAAATGACAGTAATTTTTTATATCTGAATTGAAGAAATGAGAAAAGCATGGTAGAATGGAAAGACTAACGATATGAAGGAGGGAAGCAAATGATTGAAGCAGCAGATCTAACAAAAGAATTTAAGACGCCTGTAAAACAGCCTGGATTAAAAGGCGCCGTCCGCCACTTGTAGCCTATATCGGGCCAAACGGCGCCGGAAAATCCACCACCATCAAGATGCTTACCGGAATTCTAAAACCAACTTCCGGTAAGATACAAATTGATGGGATTGACCCTCAGAAAAACCGCATACAAAACGCCAAGAATATCGGCGTGGTATTTGGACAGCGTACGCAGCTCTGGTGGGATATTCCCATCGAAGAATCTTTTACATTATTAAAAAATATCTACGAAATCCCAGACGCAGTTTATCAGGAAAATATGCGATTGTTTCATGAGATTTTCGGCTTGTCGGAATTTATCGGCCGTGCCGCCAGAAGGCTTTCCTTAGGACAGCGTATGCGGGCGGATCTGGCCGCGGCGCTTCTACATAATCCTTCCACCGTATTTTTAGACGAGCCTACCATTGGGCTGGATGTGGGGACGAAAGAAGCCATGCGGGAGCTGATTCAGAAAATCAACCGCGAAAAGGAGGTAACGATCATTCTCACCAGCCACGATCTGCGGGATGTGGAAGATATCTGTGAGCGTATTATCGTCATCGACCATGGACAGATCATCTGCGATAAACGGATTGACCAGCTTACGGAAGAATACCCGATGGACCGGGGCCTTATGATCACTCTCTTAAACATGCGCCCGGAACTTTTAGGGCGCCTAAAGGCGATGGAAGGAATCACCAGCGTGGCAATGGCGGATGCTTTTACATTGGAACTAACCTTTACCCCGGAGAAGCATACGGCCTTTGAGATTGTGAAAGAGGTAAATGATTTTGCGCAGATTCAGGATTTCAAATTGACAGAGCCCAGCATCGAGCGCATGATTGAGAAAATTTACCGTTCCGGGGAGGTGAAGAAATGAAGCGGTTCCTGAAACGATACGGCGGCTTCACCCGATGCGCGATCGAAGAGCGCATGGCCTACAAAGCCGGATTTTTGATGAACGGTTTATTTCAGCTTGTGGGAATTTTAGTGTCCATCTTCATCTGGAGGGTTCTGTTCCAGGAGCAAAGTACCATCCAGGGCTATAACTGGGATCAGATGATTCTCTATGCATTGATTACCGCAATGTTAAATGCTACTTTAAATTTCCGGACAGAAATGGGGCTTTCGGAGAAAATATTGGACGGTTCCATTGCTAGTGATTTGACAAAGCCCATTGATTTCCAGAATATGAGCTTTTTTCATGCACTGGGGGAATCCCTTGTTGAAGGCAGCATTTCTATTCTAATCATCGCTGTAACGGCATTGCTTTTCGTGGATCTTACGGAATATCTGGTTCCCGTCAGAATGTTGTTGTTTCTTGTAAGTCTGATTCTGGCTTTTCTCCTGAAATTCTGCCTGGCATACATGGGCGGGCTGATGTGCTTTTATACTTCCAACGGGTACGGCGTTGTGTATCTGCGTCAAGTAATTACAGACGTATTTTCCGGAGCATTGCTTCCGCTGTCCTTTTTCCCGGGATGGTTTCAGAAGCTTTCCGGCGTACTGCCCTTTCAGGCGTCCGTGTATCTTCCTACCCAGATTTTCTTGGGAAGAATCTCAGGAATAGAAGTAGTATGGACATTGGCCTTGCAGGCGATGTGGGTGGTGGTTCTGTGGATTTTAGCAAAATTACTCTTCCGGTTTGCAGTCCGGAAAGTTACAATACAAGGAGGGTGAGCCATGCGTAGTGTTCGGATTTTTTTTCAGATGATGTCGGCCAATTTAAGAGGGCTCATGTCCTTTAAAGTGGATTTTCTGGTGTCCTTTTTTGCAGGGCTTCTGTCCCAGACCATCGGCCTGTTGTTTCTGGGAGTCCTCTTTGGAAATATTCCGGCGGTGGGTGGATGGAATGTCTATGAAGTAGCGATTCTTTACAGTTATATGTTTTTTGGAGAAGGGATGCTCACCTTATTTTTCCAGGGAACCAACGGCCTTTGGCGGTTAGTCCGTATCGGCCAATTTGACCAGTTTATGACAAGGCCCCTTCCCATCACCTTGCAGATTTATGGACAGAATATCAATCTGGCGGGGGCCGGAACTGCCATTACCGGACTGGCGGTGATATTTTTTTCCTTTTACAAGCTAAATTTCTCCTGGAATTTGGGGAAAGCGCTTCTTTTGATCGTCAGCCTCATATTAGGGGCCATTATCCGGGTCAATATTAATTTCGGTTCCAGCGCCATTTCCATGTGGCTGGAAGGCTCCGGGGGAATCAAAGGCGTTGTGGAGCGCATCTACGAAATGGGGAAGTATCCTTTGGATATTTATCCCAAAGCCTTTCGGATTGTATTGCTGTCTCTGATTCCTTATGCCGCTATCAGCTATGTGCCTGCTACGGTATTACTGGGGAAGAAGCCATTAGAATATTTCCTGATTTTGCCAGGAGCGACGATTCTTTGTATCGCTGTTCGCAAATTTATCTTTTCCAAAGCAATGAAAAGCTATGAAGGAGCTGGAAATTAGTAAAAACCAATAGGAGGTTTCAAGAAATGACAAATCAAGAGATTCTAAAGATTGCCCTGGAACAATCCGCCTTAGACTGCAACTGCAGCCCCGAGGATTTTCTTTCAGAAGAGCATGTGATAACTGAGTCAAAAAAATGTGAAAAAGCAAGGGTATATCTGCCCTTGCCCCTGGAATGCGATCTGGTATCCTACGGGAATAACATCGTAGCCCAAGTGAGTGAACGCCTTCGGGATACCGTAAGCTCCTATATTCATACGTATTCCACAGCCCATTGTTTTGAAACGCCGAATCTGCAAGTATTAAATGAAGAATTAAAAAAATTTCACATGGGCGTTTGCTTTATGGCAGAATACTTTCTTCCGGATATGACAAAGCTTGAAAAACAATCCTGCCCTTACGAACTGAAGGTCCTGCATCCGAAGGATTTTGCAGGACTATATAAACCCCAGTGGAGCAACGCCTTATGTGAACGAAGAAAAGATAAGGACGTCATAGGGGTGGGAGCTTATGACAAGGGCACGTTAATCGGTTTCGCAGGCGCCAGCGCCGACTGTGAAACGATGTACCAGATTGGGATCGACGTTCTCCCATCTTACCGGAAAAAGGGAGTGGCTTCCTGCCTGACAACCGCGCTGTCCTTTGAAATCCTAAATTTAGGCAAGGTGCCTTTTTATTGCGCGGCCTGGTCCAATATTCCTTCCGTGCGCAATGCGATCAAAAGTGGATTCAGACCTGCATGGGTGGAACTGTCTGCAAGAAATCTGCAAGTCATAGAAAAAATGAACCAAGAAGAAGGGTAACAGTTCAGCCTTCGGCTTTACGAAGAAGGAACCAAATAGAAAGCGGGGTGCTATGATTGAAACATCAAACAAACGACCAAATCCTGATACACGCGGTAAAGAAGCATTATGGCCAAAACATTCAAAAGCTTGCCAGAACCTCTTTGGGGTCAGCCCAGTGCTACATTGCCAACACCAAAAACGGCGACATTTTTCTTAAAATCTATCAAGAAAAACATGACTTGGAGCAGATATCCAAAGAAATCAGGATCTGCGACCACTTAAGAGCAAAGGGAATGCAGGTTTCGGAATATGTCAAAAATTTAAATGGAGATTTTATAAGTGCTGAGGAATTTGGACTTTTCACGATACAAAAATTTATTTCCGGAATCACCTACGAAAAATTCCAAGTCCCTGGGCCGGTGCTTGCGCACTCCGCTGAAATTCTTGGAAACATCCATCTTCATTTGGCGGATATTTCCGGACTGAATCAGGATTTTACACCGGAATGGATTGAAGAAATGGCGGATTTGGACCGCCATGCCAAAAAAATAGAAACACTGATATCTTTGGCGGAAACGCTGCCGTCTCATGATGAGAAAGACAAGATCCTTTCCGATTGCAAGTGGAAGCTTCAAGCCATGGAAGACTTACCAAAGCGGAAAGACCATTTTGCAGGACTGACCAGGAAAAACAGCCATGGAGATTACAATACCTATCAGTGGATCTGTAAGGGAGATATCATTACGGCTGTGATTGATTTTGGAAGCTGCAGCAATCTGCCGGTGATATGGGAATTGATCCGTTCTTATACGTATGGAGGAAAAGAATGCAAGGACGGCGCAGACATCGACGTGAATCTGTACTGCGAATACCTTCGCTACTATTTAAAAGTCAATGAATTAAATAAAGATGACCTTGGACGGGGATTTGATTTTTATTATTATTCCCTGGCCATGAGTCTGTTCGGCTATCGCCAGTACATAGAAGATTATCAGAAAGGAACTTATAACAAGCTCATTGAATTTGCCCTTTGGCGGACGCAGATCAGCCGCTATTTATCCACGCATTCCCAAAAGCTAGATGAACAGGTACAAAAAACCCTTACAAATTTAAGATAGACATTCCGGCATTCCCGTGGTATCCTGTATCAGGAATATCATATATTATATTACATAGTGAGAGCAATAGCACAGAAGGAAAAAGATTGGAGCGAATGATATGGTATACCATAATGTCTTAGAAGCCATCGGCCATACGCCGATGATCCAACTGAACCGCATGGTGAAACCCGGCAGCGCCCGGGTCCTGGTGAAGTTTGAAGGATTGAATGTGGGAGGTTCCGTAAAAACAAGAACTGCTTACAGCATGATCGAAAAAGCAGAGCAGCAGGGCATTTTAAAGCCGGATTCCATTATTGTAGAGCCCACCAGCGGGAACCAGGGCATCGGCCTTGCCCTGGTGGGCGCCGTAAAAGGATATCAAACCAAGATCATTATGCCGGATTCTGTCAGTGAAGAACGGCGTTTTCTGGTAAAAAATTACGGCGCGGAAGTGATTTTGATTCACGATGCAGGCAATATCGGGGACTGCATTGAAGCATGCGTCCGGACGGCAGCCCGCATGGCGAAAGAAAACCCAAAAGTCTTTGTGCCCCAGCAATTTGAAAACGAAGCCAATCCAATGGTGCACCGCCATCACACAGGACTGGAAATTTTAGAACAGGTGGCGGGTCCTATTCATGGATTCTGCTCCGGTATCGGCACCGGAGGCACGATCACCGGCATTGGCGAGACCTTAAAAGCTTTGAATCCGGATATGGCCATTTGGGCCGTAGAGCCGGAAAATGCAGCGATTCTTGCAGGAGGTACGGTGGGAACCCATATCCAAATGGGAATTGGGGACGGCGTGGTTCCCAAAGTGCTGAATCAGAAAATATACGATGATATTTATATCGTATCGGATGAAGAAGCCCTGAAAACCGCCAAGGACCTGGCGAGACTGGAGGGGCTGATGTGCGGCATTTCCAGCGGAACCAACGTAGCGGCGGCTCTTCGGCTTGCCCAAAAGCTGGGAGAAGGAAAAACAGTCGTGACAATTTTACCGGATACGGCGGAACGCTATTTCTCCACGCCTTTGTTTGCGTAGAGATTCGTTCGTAACAGTGAAGCCAGGCTTGATTGTTACATTATTTTGGCCTGTTTGACGTGAGAATGGAGAATGCATATGAGAATGTATGACCTGATTCAAAAGAAAAAGCAAGGAGCAGCTTTATCGGGAGACGAAATTTCCTGGATGGTCAAAGAATATACGAACGGCGCTATCCCGGATTACCAGATGTCAGCCATGATGATGGCGATCTGTTTTCAGGGAATGGACGAAACGGAGACGCTGCAGTTGACCCTTTCCATGAGGGACAGCGGCGATGTGCTGGATCTGTCCTCCATTTCCGGCATCAAAGTGGATAAACACAGCACTGGCGGGGTGGGAGATAAGACCTCCCTTGTTTTGGCGCCAATGGTGGCGTCTTTAGGGATCCCAGTGGCCAAGATGTCCGGCCGGGGATTGGGCCACACCGGAGGCACCATCGACAAACTGGAATGTTTCCCGGGATTTACCACCAGTCTTTCTGAAAGCCAGTTTATAGAAAATGTAAACCGCATCAAACTGGCCATTATGGGCCAGACCGGGAATTTGGCTCCCGCAGATAAGAAGTTATACGCCCTTCGGGACGTAACTGCTACGGTAAACCAAATGTCGCTGATTGCCAGCAGCATTATGAGCAAAAAATTAGCCGCTGGCTCCGACGCCATCGTACTGGACGTAAAAACAGGCAACGGAGCCTTTATGCAGAAAGAGTCCGACGCCTTTGCGCTTGCAGAAGAAATGGTGCGCATCGGCAACGGAGCAGGAAAGCGGACGGTAGCCGTTATTACAGATATGGATCAGCCCCTGGGGTTTGCCGTGGGCAACTCCCTGGAAGTAAAAGAAGCCATTTTGTCCTTAAACGGACAAGGGCCTGCGGACTTTATGGAAGTGGTCTACGCCTTAGGCGCACAAATGGCCATCTTGGGTGGAAAGGCAGACACTCAGGAAGAAGCCCGCGCCCTGCTCCTTGACGCCGTTAAAAGCGGCGCCGCTTTAAAGAAACTGGCGGAATTCGTAGAAGCCCAGGGAGGAGACGGCAATTACGTCTATCACCCCGAACTTCTCCCGGCCGCACCCCATATCCTGGAAGTGAAAAGCAGCGAAGAAGGATTTATCACCCGCATCCTTGCGGAAGAAATCGGCTTGGCCAGCCTGATCCTGGGGGGAGGCCGCAGTACCAAGGACAGTGAGATCGATCTGTCCGTAGGCATTCTCCTGAAGAAAAAACGGGGCGACCATGTGCAATATGGCGACACCCTGGCCACTATCTATGCCAGTAGCATGGATAAAGCCCTGGAAGCTTACGGAAAAATCGTAAACGCCTATCACATCGGAGAGACTCCCGAGAAATGTCCTATGATTAAAGGCGTTATCAAAGAGGCTTAATCTGCCGGCTTTTCGGTTTGCATGAAGGAAGAGTCCTACATATTCAAAATGCCCCTTTCCAAAGAATACCTTCGCCCCTTCCATCATATAGTAAACTATGGGAAAACAAAAACTTAAAAAAGTAAAATCAAATCTTGTGGAATCCTTGGAGCTGCCCAAGGACATCATGTATGGAGCGGTCATAGTCACCGCCACTGGGAAATCCGAAGTACTGATTGAAAATTATAAAGGAATCCTGGAATATACCAATGAAAAAATCCGTCTCCAGACCAAGGGGTGCCAGGTGGAAGTCTGTGGCAAATGCCTTTTAGTGGAATACTATACCAATGATGAAATGAAAATCACAGGTTCCATTCATCAAATCGTATATGACCCATAAGGAGAGAGAATTTGTTTGCAGATAAGCTGAAATTTATCAGGGGATATGTGAAAGTCCGGCTGACGGGATATGCGCCGGAACGTTTTTTGAATTTGTGCAGCAACCGGGATATTCTAATCTGGAATCTGGAATACAGAGACGAACATTACGAATTCTGTATCAGCCTTCCGGGCTTTCGGCAGTTAAAGCCTATTTTAAGAAAAACAAAGACAAGACTTATCATTTTGCAGCGCTTTGGCCTTCCCTTTTGGCTGCACAAATATCGAAAACGAAAAATCTTTTTTTCCGGGATTCTTTTGTGTGCCGGAGCGCTTTACGTCATGTCCCTGTTTATCTGGAATATCCAGGTAGAAGGAAATCAGCACCGGACGGACAGCACGATCATTAAATTCCTGGAAGAACATCAAGTCTATCACGGAGTTCCCAAAAGCAAACTGGACTGCGCGGCATTGGAAGAGCTTCTCCGCAGCCAGTATGACGATGTGATCTGGGCTTCCGTAAAAATCCAGGGAACCCGGCTGGTGATCGATATTCAGGAAAATCTGGCGGCCAACCAGGAGGCGGCCAAAGAGAAAGAGGATAGCCCCAGCGACCTGATAGCCGAAAAAGATGCCAAGATCTACAGTATTTTTACAAGAAGCGGAACTCCTTATGTGGAAAAAGGAAGCGAAGTAGCCAAAGGAGATATTCTGGTGGAAGGAAAGCTTCCCATCAAAAACGATGCCGGAGAAATTGTGAATTATCAGTATTGCGCTGCCGATGCAGATATCCTGGGCATCACCGGATATGAATATTCCGACAGCTTTTCCTTGGATTATCAGGACAAGGTATTCACCGGAAACGTCAAGAAATCCTATCAGTTGGGATTGTTTCAAAAATTGATCAGTCTCCCCTTCGGTAAAAATTCCTTCGACCACTGTGATAAAATAACGACGGAGTTTCCTCTGAGAATTGGAGAAAGCTTTTATTTGCCTATTGTTTTTTATAAAGAAGAGGCAAAAGAGTATGTTCTTCAAGATAAAACTTACACAAAACAAGAGGCGGAGGCTCTGGCAAGGAATAAATTGGCAGAGTTTTGCGAAAAATTAGAACAAAAAGGGGTTCAAATTCTTAAAAATAGTGTTATTATAGTAACAGAGGAAAAACACTGTACCGCAAAAGGAACCATTACCGTAATGGAGCCGATTGGCAGCAGACAGGCCGCCGGCAGGGCCGAATTACCACAGGAAGGGCAGGAAACAGATGAGTCTGACGGAAACAACAATTAATATGCCGACAGAGCATATGGCCAATGTATTCGGCCAATTTGACACTTACATTAAGAAAATAGAACGGGCGTTTTCTGTAACGGCCGTGATTCGGGAAGACCATATGAAGCTATTAGGCAGCCAGGGGGATGTGGAAAAAGCATCCCGGGCTTTCTGCCAGCTTCTGGAATTGTCCCGGCGGGGAAATACGATTACGGAACAGAATGTAGACTACGCCATTTCCCTTACCTTCGAGGAGAAAGAAGACGCTTTGACGGAGATTGATCGAGAATTGATTTGCCATACCATAAACGGAAAGCCTATTAAGCCCAAGACCCTGGGGCAAAGCTCCTATGTAGAAGCGATTCGGGAAAAGATGATCGTCTTTGGGATCGGCCCTGCCGGTACGGGAAAGACGTATCTTGCTATGGCTATGGCCATTCATGCATTTAAGACGGAAGAGGTGAGCCGCATCATACTTACAAGGCCCGCCATCGAAGCTGGTGAAAAGCTGGGGTTTTTGCCTGGGGATCTCCAGAGCAAGGTAGATCCTTACCTGCGTCCCTTGTACGATGCCCTGCATCAGATCATGGGGGCCGACAGCTTTCTGAAAAATATGGAAAAAGGGCTGATCGAGGTGGCGCCTCTGGCTTATATGCGGGGACGTACCCTGGACAATGCCTTTATTATCCTGGACGAAGCCCAGAACACCACCCCGGCGCAGATGAAAATGTTTTTGACAAGAATTGGGTTTGGCTCCAAGGTGGTGATCACCGGAGACGCTACCCAAAAGGATTTGGCTCCCGGAGCCGTATCAGGGCTGGATGTAGCTATCCGCGTCCTTAGGAATATACCCCAGATCGGCATCTGCCAACTGACCAGCAGCGATGTGGTGCGCCATCCCCTGGTACAGAGGATTGTAAAAGCATACGAAGATTATGAAAGACGAGAACAAAAAAACACCAGAGCAAAGGACAAGCCAAGGAACAGGAGCAGATATGGTACTGGAAGATAAATGGTCATGGAAACGGTTTACTATGATTTTGGTGATGCTGTTGGAAGTGGCCGCTATGACGTCGTTTGTCCTGATCATGAACAGCGGCCATCCCGGAGATTGGCTGTTTTCCTTGTATAACGGGATCGCATTTTGTGTCCTGATGGTGCTGGGACTGGAGAAAAACCGCCTGGATATGGGATATCTGGATGAAAAAGCCAACAATTTTCCAAGAATTGCCGCTGCCTATGGATGCTGCTGCATCCTTACGGCAGCTATGAGCTTTTTCCCGGGATATGCCCGTCCGGTGATGCTGACCCCAATGATTATGACCATGACAGCCTCTCCATTTCTTGGGCTTTTAGCAGGAGTATACAGTTCCGTCCTGCTGGTGTGCTCCACGGCCAGCCAGAGCATTCCCCTGTTGTCCTGTTACCTGCTGTTGTGTGTCTGCGGCTGCGTGATCACCCAGTATATGCAGGAAAAAGCAGACCTTGCCTGGAGCGCTTTTTTGTTCCTTGCAGTTACTGTCTGCCTTTGCGTTTCCTCCGCTATGATAGAGGGGGGAGCGCTGGATGGAACGACCATCCTTTACAGCGTTCTTTGCGGAGCCATCAGCGCTTCCTTTGGCACGTTGCTTTTTCGCCTGTGGAATGATAAAATAAATCACAGCCGCACAAAACGGCTGGAACAGATCATAGATGAATCCTTTGGCTTGGTACAAGAGATGAGAAAATTTTCCAAGGCAGATTATGAACATGCAAAAAAAGTGTCCAAAATTGCCGAAGCATGTGCAAAAAGACTCCACGTAGACCAGCGTATAGCGGCAGCGGCCGGTTTTTATTACCGGGTGGGCCGCCTGGAAGGGGAACCGTATGTGGAAAACGGCATCATGGTTGCCAAAAAACACAATTTTCCGCCGGAGGTCATTCAGATTTTAGGAGAATACAATGGAGAGAAAACCCTTCCTTCCACGCCGGAATCGGCTCTAGTGCATATTGTGGACCATGTGGTAACAAAATTTGACGTTTTGGATTCGGCAACGCTTTCCAGCAGTTGGAACCAGGATATCGTGGTATATCAGACGTTAAATGAAAATTCCGCCCGGGGATTATACGATAAATCAGGGCTCAGCATGAATCTGTTTTTACAGATCCGGGACTATTTGATCAAGGAGGCTGGATTATATGACGATCACCTATAAAAATGACAGCGGGCTTTGCTTTGACTTTCCGGAAGAAGAGCTGGCGGTATCTACGGTGGAAGCGGCGCTTTTGGCGGAAGAATTCCCTTACGAAGCCCAGGTTTCCATTCTTTTGGTGACAGAGGAAGAAATACGCCGCGTGAATATCCAGGCCCGGGCCATAGACGCCACCACCGACGTGCTTTCTTTTCCCCTGATTGCCTATGTCAGGCCGGGAGATTTTTCAAATATAGAAGAAGATTTGGACAATTTTGACCCAGATACGGGGGAAGCTCTTTTGGGAGATGTGGTTCTTTGCGCCGCCCGGGTAAAAGAACAGGCGAAGCTATATGGCCACAGCGAGAAGCGGGAATTCTGCTTTTTGATCCTTCACAGTATGCTCCATCTTTTGGGATATGACCATATGAGTGAAGAAGATGCGTCCCAAATGGAAGAAAAGCAAAGACATATTTTGCGAAATATGCAAATTTTTAGATAAACCAGGAGGTTAAATCATGAAACGAAAATTGTTACTGCTGTTTCTTGCAGCAATGATGGCGGTTACGGCCGTAGGCTGCGGCAAAAAGAAAGAAGAACCGGCGCCGCCAGTGGTAGAAGAACCGGAACCCGAGCCGGAACCGGAGCCCAAGCCGGAACCCGAGCCCGAGCCGGAACCCGAGAAAGATGTCGTTCCAGAAGGTATGGCCAGAAGCTATCTTACCGGAGAATGGATTGACGAAGAGATTGCCGCACAGCGTCCTTTCGCCATTATGATCGGGAATACGGTGGATGCCCTTCCCCAATATGGCATTTCCAACGCGGATATTATCTATGAAGTTCCCGTGGAAGGTTCCATTACAAGGCTGATGGCCATATTCCAGGATGTCACCGGATTGGAAAAAATCGGTTCCACCAGAAGCTGCCGTCACTATTTCATTTATTTTGCAAAGGAATTTGATGCGATCTATGTGCATTATGGACAAGCCATCTATGCAGAGCCGGTTTTGGCCCGGGAAGATATCCATAATATCAACGGTATGGATTACAGCATTGAGCCCATTGCTTTTTACCGGGATGAGAACCGCAAATCTCCCCATAATGTATTTACCAGTGAAGAACGGCTGAAAAACGCTGTGGCAGAAAAAGGCTACCGCGCCCAATTGGATGAGAATTATCAGGGACATTACCAGTTTGCTGAGGACGATGAGCAGATAGAGCTGACAGAGGGGACGGATGCCCAAGTCATCAGCCCCGGATATTTTATCAACAATCCTTGGTTTGTTTATAACCCGGAAGAAGGCGTGTACTACCGTTATGCCTACAAACAGGAGCATATGGATGCCGCATCCGAGACTCAGCTGAAATTCAAAAACATTTTGGTACAATACTGCAACTGGGACTATGCGGATGAAAACGGCTATCTGGACATCCATACCATTCCCTCAGGAGAGTCCGGCGTAGGCAAATATATTACCAATGGAAAAATGATCGATGTTACCTGGACGAAAGCAGACGAGAATTCTCCGGCCCGCTATTTTGATGCTTCCGGAAAAGAGATTACCATCAACCAGGGAAAAACCTGGGTTTGCATCGCAAGGGATAATTACCAGGACAGATTCCACGTTTACCAGACGGTGGAGGAGCTGCAGGAGGCAAGGGCTCAGGAGCAGTAAATACCATCTTTTAAGATATTTTGAGGATAATTATGGGAAGAAACAGAAAAAATGAATCCAGTTTCCTAATCCAGGGTTCGATTCTGGCTATTGCATCTATGATCAGCAGGATGATTGGATTGATTTACCGGATTCCCCTAACCGCTATTATTGGTGATGTTGGAAATGACTACTATGGGGCGGCTATGGAAGTATACAGCATTCTTTTGCTGATTTCCTCCTACAGCCTGCCCTTGGCTGTTTCCAAGCTGGTTTCCACAAGAGTAGCAAAAGGGCAGCGGAAAAATGCATATCGGATCTTCAAGGGAGCGTTGCTGTTTGCATTCATTTCCGGTACGGCTGCCGGATTGGTGGTTTACTTTGGAGCCGGAGCCATTACGGAGCTATTAAAAACGCCTTTGAGTATTTTTGCCCTTCAGGTGCTGGCGCCTACCCTTTTGGTGGTGGCGGTTCTTGGTGTGTTCCGGGGATTTTTCCAGGGAATGGGAACCATGATGCCCAGCGCCGTTTCCCAGCTCATTGAACAAGTAGTCAATGCCGTTACCAGTATCTGGGTAGCTTATATGCTGTATAGCTATGGCGCCAGGATCGGAGCTGTGCTTGGAAATTCCGAGCACTACGGAGAAGCCTACGGCGCTGCAGGAGGCACCGCCGGTACCGGAGCCGGGGCTTTGTTTGCCCTGGGCTTTGCGCTGTTTGTATTTCTCATTTACAAGCCGGTATACAAGCGGCAGATGAAAAAGGATATCTCCAAACGGACAGAAGGCTACGGGGAAGTGTTCCGTATCTTGTTCCTTACCATTATACCGGTTTTATTAAGTACCACTATCTACAATATCAGTTCCATTTTAGATCAGGGTATTTTCAAAAATGTAGCCGCTCTCCAGGAATATCCGGAAGTGACTTTTAGTACCATGTGGGGCGTATTCGTGGGAAAATATAAAACATTAGTGAATGTGCCCATTGCCTTGGCTTCCGCCCTGGCAGCCTCCAGTGTGCCCAGTATTGCCACGGCTTTCGCTTCCAGGGATATGCGGCAGGTGAAACACAAGATCCACTCGGCTATCCGCTTCAGCATGGTAGTGGCTATTCCCTGCGCAGTGGGGATGGGGGTTTTGGCCAAGCCGATCATTGACCTTTTATATCCGGCAGGAAGCGGGGCAGGAGAGGAAGCAAACCGGCTGGCCGCCAATTTATTGACTGCGGGAGCCGTTTCCATTGTGTTTTATTCCCTGTCCACCTTATCCAATGCCATTCTCCAGGGCATTAACCGTATGAAGACGCCGGTATACAATGCAGTGATTGCCCTGGTGGCCCATATTGCCATGTTATTTGGACTGATGTATGGCCTGAACTGGAATATTTATGCGGTAGTGATCGCCAATGCATTTTTTTCTTTCATGATGTGCATTCTAAACGGCATTGCGATTCGAAAGTATGTCCGTTACCGCCAGGAAATCCTGAAAACCTTTTTGATTCCCGGCCTATCCGCCGCTTTTATGGGCGGGACCGTATATTTTGTGTACTTGGGTATGATGAAAGCATTGGATAAGAATTCCGTCGCTGCTGTCACCGCCATTGTGTCAGGTATTTTCGTCTACGGTATTTTTATGCTGCTGTTTCGGGGACTGAATGAGACGGATTTAAAAGCATTTCCAGGAGGACGTCTCCTGACAAAAATTACAAAAAAACTTCATTTATTAAAATAAACAGAATAAATTCCAAAATTTGGCGGATACTATGCAAAAAAGGAGCAAATCATGAAAAAAGCAAATCGTATCCGCCTTATTTGCGCACTGGCCGCCGTTTTATGCTGCATGGCCTACGGCGGAGGATATTATTTCGGCGTCCAGCAACCAAAAGAAGAGGAACATACACAGTTCTTAACTTTAGAGGAACCAGAAGAAGAGGAAGAAGACCCAAAAGAGACTGCCCAAAGCACAGCCCAGCCGGTGTCCTATGAGTTTGTTTTGTGTGAAGAAGAAGGTTACGTCATTGTATATTATGCAGACAGGGAAACCGTTTACGATACGACGGATATCCGCTTGGAGGACCTTCCCGCAAATCTTCAGCAGGAAATTCGGGAAGGAAAGGAAATGGGCAGCCAGCAGGAGCTTTACAATTTTTTAGAGAGCTATTCCAGTTGAATCCTGGGAAAAATTGTGCTATACTACAAAAAGGCTTTTGCCAAAAATCAACATTTCTGGCAGAATAGAAACAGGACTTTAGCCGAAAAGGGGTAACATTATGAAAACAGGATTTACAAAAGAAACAGAAGATAATAAGATTACCACGATTATTGTATATGTGGCCGCCATACTGTATATTGTCCTTGGGGCGGCATTTCTTGTCATTCCCACTCTGGAAGCGGAACAATTTTGCTACCTTTTGGCGGGAGGACTGATCTTACTTGGCATTCTTCGGATTGGAGAGTATTTTATCAAAGAGAATTACCGGAATGTGAACCAGTATGGATTTTCCATCGGAGTATTCACCATTATCCTCGGGACCTGCATTATCATACGGATTCAGCAGTTTGCAGACATTTTTCATTTGTGCCTGGGGATTGGCATTCTTCTAACCGCTATTGTGAAAGTACAGAACGCCATGGATCTGCGGGCTTTGGGAGATTCAGGATTTTTTATATTTTTAGGATTATCTGTGGTAATGGTGATCTGCGCGGCTCTCATCTTAGTGAATCCATTTTCAAAAACGGAGGTGCGGAACCAGTTTACATACTTGGTGCTGATCGGGGACGGTATCCTATCCGTTGTCAGTACCACGTATCTGATTATCCGCTCCGGGAATTCCAAAAGCCGGCCAGAGAAAGAAGCGGCATTCGGAACGTTGGAGGAAGACGGAAATGAACAGCAGGAACAAGAAGAAATATGACGTCATAGTGGTAGGTGCAGGAGCAGCCGGTATGATGGCCGCCATCAGCGCGGCCAGGCAGGGGGCAAACGTCGCCTTGCTGGAGCATATGGAGCAGGCCGGGAAGAAACTTTTGGCCACAGGAAACGGAAAATGCAACTTTACCAATCGAGTGCAGGGCCTGGAATGCTACAGGGGACAGGACCCTGCCTTTGTCTTGCCTGTACTGGAACAGTTCGGACTTTCCGAGACGCTGGCCTTCTTTCAGGAAATCGGAATTTTTCCCAGGGAAAAAAGAGGCGGATATTTCTATCCTGCCAGCGGCCAGGCGTCTTGCGTCCGTCAGGCATTGGTACAGGAACTTTTGCATTGGAACGTGGACTGTTGCTATGGCGTTGGCATCCGTAGTATCAAAAAAGAAAAGAACCTGTTTTATTATGACACCAAGCAAGGGCAATATCAAAGCCGCTCCTGCATCATTGCCACCGGAGGAAAAGCCGCCAAAAAGACGGGAAGCGACGGAAGCGGCATCCCATATATTGTGGGATTTGGCCACCATGTGACAGAACTTGTTCCGGCTCTGGTACAAATGAAAGGAAAACAGTCGTTTTTGAAAGAACTTGCAGGAATTCGTGCAGATTCTGTCCTGTCTCTTTACATAGACGGAAAACGCTTTTGCAGCGAACCAGGAGAATTGCAATTGACGGAATTTGGGCTTTCCGGGATTCCGGCTTTTCAGGTGAGCCGATATGCTCTTTACGCTTTGTCCGCGGGATTGGACGTCTATGCGGCCATAGATTTTGCCCCGGAGCAGAGCCTGAAAGAATTGGAAGACTATCTGAGATTTCAGCAAAGACGTCGGGGGAACTGCCCGGTTGGAGACTGTCTTCCGGGACTGTTAAATCAAAAATTAATTCCGGTACTGCTTCGGGAAGCAGAGCTGGAGCAGGGAATTTCCCTAGCGCAATGCAGCAGGAAGAACATCCACAGTCTGGCGGAATGCATCAAAGGGCTGCGTATAGATATCAACGGAAGCAAATCCTTTGACCAGGCCCAAGCCTGCGCCGGGGGAGTGGATACCTCTGAACTCAACCCGGACACCATGGAGTCCAGGCTGGTTGAGGGACTGTATTTTGCAGGAGAAGTAATAGACATTGACGGAGCCTGCGGCGGGTACAATCTGCAATGGGCCTGGTCCAGTGGCTGGGTGGCAGGATTTCATGGAGGTCACATATGATTCGGATACAACAGGTAAAGATGCCTTTAGACCATACAAAAGATGAGTTGTTAAAAAAAGCCGCAAAGCTGCTAAAGGTTTCTCCAGAACAGATCAAAAATCTGAAAATCGCAAAACGCTCCATCGATGCCAGGAAGAAGTCCGAGGTTTGTTATGTCTATACGCTGGACATTTCCCTTCCGGAAGAAGAGAGGATCTTAAAAAAGGTTCACAATAATAATATTATGTCAACTAATGAGAAGCATTACCAGATTCCTCCCGGAGGAACAAAGAAGCTGTCCCATCCTCCTGTGGTGATTGGCAGTGGTCCGTCAGGATTGTTTGCCGCATACCTTTTGGCTCAGGCCGGTTATGCTCCCATAGTCGTGGAACGGGGACGGGAAATCCGCAAGAGACAAAAGGACGTGGAGGATTTTTGGAAAAGCGGAAGGCTGCATCCGGATTCCAACGTACAGTTTGGCGAGGGCGGAGCCGGGACGTTTTCTGACGGAAAGCTGAACACTCTGGTAAGGGATACCAAGGGCCGCAGCAAAATGGTGCTGGACACTTTCGTGTCCTTTGGTGCGCCGGAAGAAATCTTATACGACGCCAGGCCCCATATCGGCACGGATGTTTTGGCCTCCGTAGTGGAACGGATGCGGGAGGCTATCAAGCAGTTGGGAGGGGGCTTTCTCTTTGGAACATGTCTGACCGGTTTTGAATGGGATGCATCCGGGCTTTCGGCCCTTTTGCTGCAGAATGGATCCAGGCAGATCCGTTTGGCCGCCAGCACGGCTGTGCTGGCCATTGGACACAGCGCCCGGGATACCTTTGAGATGCTTTTGGAACAGGGATTTGCTATGGAGCCAAAGTCCTTTGCCACAGGATTCCGGGTGGAGCATCCCCAGGTGATGATCAATGAAGCTCAATACGGCAAAGAAGCAATGCGAAAGCTTCCGGCAGCTTTTTACAAATTATCTTCCAACCATTTGGGCAGAGGAATCTATTCCTTTTGTATGTGCCCCGGAGGGTACGTGGTCAATGCCTCCTCACAGCCGGGGCATTTGGCGATCAATGGGATGAGCTACCACAAACGCGACGGCGCCAATGCCAACAGCGCAATCATTGTATCCGTCACGCCCCAGGATTTTGGAGGAACAGATCCCCTCTCCGGCGTCCGATTCCAGCAAAAGCTGGAGAAAAAGGCTTATGAATTGGGCGGAGGGCGGATTCCCCAGCAGCTTTTGGGAGACTTTGCCTGCCAGAAAGAAAGCGGCGGATACGGGGAATTCCAAAGCGAAGCAAAAGGAATGACTGCCTTTGCGCCTCTTCACGGATTGTTTTCCAGGGAGATCAATGACGCGTTTCTTTTGGGAATGGAGGAATTCTCAAAGAGGATTTCGGGCTTTTGCCGATATGACTGCATCTTGTCCGGCGTGGAAAGCCGTACCTCCTCCCCGGTACGGATTTTGCGGGATGAATCCTTCGAGAGCAATCGAAGGGGCGTATATCCATGCGGGGAAGGCGCAGGCTATGCAGGAGGGATTATGTCCGCCGCTATGGACGGTTTAAAAGTAGCGGAAGCAATTATCAGCAGATATCATATGTAGGAAGGAAGAAAAACGTGGCAGAATATACACCAATGATGCAGCAATATATAGAAACTAAAAAAAATTACCCGGACTGTATTTTGTTTTACCGTCTGGGAGATTTTTACGAGATGTTTTTTGAGGATGCATTGACTGCCTCCAAAGAACTGGAAATTACCCTAACCGGAAAAAACTGCGGACAGGAAGAGCGGGCGCCTATGTGCGGCGTTCCCTTTCACGCCTTGGAAGGTTACCTGAACAAACTGGTGCAAAAGGGGTACAAAGTGGCCATCTGCGAACAGGTGGAAGATCCCAAAACCTCCCGGGGGCTGGTACGCCGGGAAGTCGTGCGGATTGTAACGCCGGGCACGAATCTGGACGCCCAGGCGCTGGATGAAACCAGGAACAATTATATTATGTGCATCAATCTGGAGGACAACTACGGCGTTTCCATTGCAGACGTTACCACCGGGGACTACTATGTGACGGAACTGGAAAATGAAAGGAAGCTTTTAGATGAAATCCACCGTTTTGCACCTTCGGAAATCATTTGCAACGAGGCGTTTTCTATGAGCGGCGTGGATTTGGCGGATTTGAAAGAACGGCTGGGAATTGCCGTCTATCCCCTGGAATCCTGGTATTTCAGCGATGAGACGGCCGTGAACATACTCCTTTCCCATTTTAAGCTTTCCAGCCTGGACGGATTGGGTCTGAAAGACTATGACTGCGGGACGATCGCGGCCGGCGCACTGCTAAAATACCTCTATGAAACGCAGAAAACTTCCCTGAGCCACATGTCCCATCTGAAGCTTTACAGTACCGGAAAATACATGATCATTGACAGCTCCACCAGACGGAACCTGGAGTTGGTGGAAACGCTCCGGGAAAAACAGAAGCGGGGTTCCCTGCTGTGGGTGCTGGATAAAACAAAAACTGCCATGGGAGCCAGGATGCTGCGGAATTTTGTGGAACAGCCCTTAATAGAGAAAAAAGAGATTGAAGAACGCCTGGACGCAATTGAAGAATTGAACGGCCAGTCCATGAACCGGGAAGAATTGCGGGAATACTTAACCCCTGTCTACGATATGGAACGGCTGGTGAGCCGGGTCACCTACCAGACCGCCAACCCCAGGGATTTGATCGCATTTAAAAGCTCTCTGTCCATGCTTCCCCATATTAAGGCAGTGCTGGGGGAATTTCATTGTAAAGAATTGAAGCAGATCCAGAAGGAGTTGGATCCTTTAGAAGACCTGTATCAGCTGATCGACGCTTCCATTCTGGAAGAACCGCCCATTTCCATCCGGGACGGCAATATTTTAAAAGAAGGCTTCCACGAAGAAGTAGACAAGCTGCGCCATGCCAAAACCGAAGGGAAAACCTGGCTGATGGAGCTGGAAACAAAAGAACGGGAGAAAACCGGAATCAAGAATCTCAGGATCAAATACAACAAAGTGTTCGGCTACTATCTGGAGGTGACCAATTCCTACCAAAACATGGTGCCGGATTACTATACCAGAAAGCAGACGCTGGCCAATGCAGAGCGTTATATCACCCCGGAATTAAAGGAACTGGAAGATATCATTCTGGGAGCGGAAGACCGGCTGGTATCCCTGGAATACGAAATTTACCGGGAAGTACGGGAAAAAATTGCCGACCAGGTGCTGCGCATCCAGCAGACGGCCAAGGCAGTGGCCAAAGCAGATGTATTTGCCGCCCTGGCAACGGTGGCCAAGCAGAACCATTTCTGCCGTCCCTCCATCAATGAAAAAGGCGTCGTTGACATCAAGGACGGGCGTCATCCCGTGGTGGAGCAGATGATCACCAACGATATGTTTATTGCCAACGATACGTATCTGGACAACGGCAAACAGCGGATTTCCATTATTACAGGCCCCAATATGGCAGGAAAATCCACCTATATGCGTCAGACCGCCCTGATCGTGCTCATGGCCCAGATCGGAAGCTTTGTGCCCGCTGCAACGGCCAATATCGGGATTGTAGACCGGATTTTTACCAGGGTGGGAGCATCGGACGATCTGGCCTCGGGACAAAGTACCTTTATGGTGGAGATGACGGAAGTAGCCAATATCTTAAGGAACGCCACCGCAAACAGCCTGCTGGTACTGGATGAAATCGGCCGGGGCACCAGCACCTTTGACGGGCTTTCCATTGCCTGGGCCGTGGTAGAGCATATCAGCAATCCAAAGCTTTTAGGGGCAAAAACCTTATTTGCCACCCATTACCACGAACTTACGGAGCTGGAAGGCAAGCTTGACAACGTACATAATTACTGTATCGCCGTAAAAGAAAAAGGGGACGACATTGTATTTTTGCGAAAGATCGTAAAAGGAGGGGCGGACCGCAGCTACGGCATTCAGGTGGCCAAGCTGGCGGGAGTGCCTGAGAGCGTCATTGAACGGGCGAAAGCCATTGCCCAGGAACTCAGTGAAAACGATATTTCCGGCGTAGTCAGCAGCATTGCAACGGAAGGGACGCTTTCTGTGCGGGAACCCCGAAAAAAGATGGACGAAGTGGATATGAGCCAGATTTCCCTTTTTGATACCGTAAAAGATGATGATATTATTGCAGAGATTACGGAAATTGACCTAAGCCGCCTCACCCCCATTGATGCATTAAACAAGCTTTACCAGATTCAGAGTAAAATTAAGAACCGATGGCAATATTCCGAATAGGAAGCTTTGCATGTTCCAAAAAGAATGCCAGGGAGGAAGTATAGATGCCCAAAATAGAAGTATTGGATGATCAGACCATTGACAAAATTGCCGCCGGGGAGGTGATCGAACGCCCGGCTTCCGTTGTAAAAGAATTGGTGGAAAACGCCATTGACGCTCAGGCAACAGCCGTAACAGTAGAAATCAAAGAGGGAGGAATTTCCTTGATTCGGATTACCGATAACGGATACGGCATTCCCAAAGATCAGGTTCCCCTGGCTTTTTTGCGCCATTCCACCAGCAAAATACGAAGTGTGGAGGATCTTGTGACCGTATCCTCCTTAGGGTTTCGGGGGGAGGCCCTTTCCAGTATTGCGGCAGTTTCCCAGGTAGAGCTGATCACCAAGACCTCCCAGGAGCTTGGAGGCGTACGGTACGTAATAGAAGGAGGAAAAGAGCAGGGACTGGAAGAAATCGGAGCGCCGGAGGGCACCACCTTTTTGGTAAAAAACCTTTTTTACAATACCCCTGCAAGGCGGAAATTTTTAAAAACCCCCCAGACGGAGGCCGGATACATCAGCGACCTGATGTCCCATATGGCCCTTTCCCATCCGGAGATTTCCTTCAAATTCATTGTCAATCATCAGGTGAAGCTTCATACCTCCGGGGATTCCAGCCTGAAAGAAGTCATCTATCATATTTATGGCCGGGAGATCGCCGCCAATCTGATTCCCTGTAAGCAGGAGGGCGACGGCTTTTCCATGGAAGGATTTTTGGGCAAACCTTTGATTTCCAGAGGAAACCGCAGTTTCGAGAATTATTTTATCAATGGACGGTATGTAAAAAGCAGCCTGATCGCAAAAAGCATTGAAGACGGCTATCAATCCTTTGTCATGCAGCACAAATATCCCTTTGTGGCGCTGCATTTCTCCATCCGGGGAGAATTATTGGATGTGAATGTCCATCCCTCAAAAATGGAACTGCGTTTTCGCAATCAGGAGGAGATTTATGAGACTGTAAGCGCTGCCGTCCGGGAGGCCATTAACAGCAGCGAATTGGTCTATGAAGTCTCTCTGTCCCCCAAGGAAGAAGCGCCCCAAACCCTGAAAGAGCAGGAAAGGGCTGCCAGGAAGCTTCCGGAACCCTTTGAGAAACATAGGATAGAAGCGTTAAAGGCTTCCGTACAAAAGGACAGCCCTTATGAAAAAAAATATCCCGAAAGAGAGAAAAAAACAGATACGGCCTATCAGCAGCAGGAGCTTTCACAGCTATTGGTAAAGGAAGAACCCTCTTCCTATCAGGCGAAATCCCTTACAGATACGGCTATTGCAAAGGAGGATTTGGAACATACGGCCCCAAAGGTGCAGGAAGCATCCCCGCCTTCCTCCCGCCGCCTTTTGGATGAAGATTCCCTGAAATACCATGAGATCATCGGACAGTTATTTGATACGTACTGGCTGGTACAAATGGAGGATCATTTATATATTATCGACCAGCACGCAGCCCATGAAAAGGTGCTGTACGAACGCATGATGGCATCCTTAGAGTCCCGGGAATATACCTCCCAGGCCATATTCCCGCCCCTTCTGTTATCCTTGTCCATGCAGGAGGAAGCGCTTCTTACAAAATACCGGGAATATTTTGAACAAATCGGCTATGTCATCGAGCACTTTGGGGGAAAGGAATACGCTGTGACTGGTGTGCCCGCCAACCTGATGGGAATCAACGAACAGACATTGTTCATAGAAATGTTGGACAGCCTAATGCAGCTAAAGGGGCAAGAGACGCCCCAAAGGATTCTGGAAAAAGTGGCCTCTATGTCCTGCAAAGCGGCGGTGAAAGGAAATCAACGCTTATCCCGTCAGGAAATAGAAGCGCTGATCAAAGAACTTTTGACCCTTGAGAACCCCTACCATTGTCCTCACGGACGTCCCACCATTATTTCTATGACAAAATATGAACTGGAAAAAAAGTTTAAGCGGGTGTTATAATGAAAAAGCCATTGATTATTTTAACAGGGCCTACGGCAGTGGGCAAAACAAAGCTTTCCCTCTCTCTGGCCAAAGACGTAAAAGGTTCCGTCATTTCGGCGGACTCCATGCAGGTATACCGGGGCATGGATATCGGCTCCGCCAAAATCAAACCGGAGCAAATGCAGGGGATTCCCCATTACTTGATAGACACCATAGACCCCAGGGAAGAATTTCACGTGGCCCGGTTCCAGGAGATGGCAAAGGAGGCCATGGAGGAAATTTACGAAATGGGCCGGATCCCCATTTTGACAGGCGGAACCGGGTTTTATATTCAGGCGGTTTTGTATGATATTGATTTTACAAAGGAAGAAGAGGATACCTCGTACCGGAGCGAGCTGGAAGCCTTGGCAAAAGAACAGGGAGCGGACGCCCTCCACGGCCTGCTTCGGCAAGTGGATGAAGAAGCGGCAAAAAGTATCCATGCAAACAATGTAAAACGGGTCATCCGTGCCCTGGAATACCACCATCTTACCGGACAGAAAATTTCGGAGCACAACAGGCAGCAGAGGCAAAAGGAATCACCTTATGCTTTTTGCTACTTTGTCCTCAGCGACCGGCGGGATAAGCTGTACCGTGCCATCAATTTCAGAGTGGACCAGATGATGGAAGAAGGGCTTCTGGAAGAAGTAAAAGCCTTGCAACAAGCCGGGCTTTCCAGAAATATGGTATCCATGCAGGGACTGGGGTATAAAGAACTGCTTTCTTATCTGGAGGGAGAGCGGACATTGGAGGAAGCTGTTTCTCTGATCAAACAGGACACCAGGCACTTTGCCAAACGCCAGCTCACTTGGTTTCGCCGGGAACGGGACGTCATCTGGCTGGATAAGCAGGAATTTGGATATGACCACCATAAAATACTGGACTATATGAAACAAAAAATGACAGAAGCCGGAATAAACTTACCATAGAATAACAGTATGTCTGGAAATTCCGGCCGGACATATGCCGAAAAGAGGAGAAGTATGAAACAGATTTATAAGGAACTGGGAATTGACGAACCCATATATTTACTGGGGAAAGAAGTGGCGCAGAAACTGGATGGGCGGTTTGAAGAAATTGACAAAACGGCAGAATTCAATCAACTGAAGGTCCTTGGGGCAATGCAGAAACACCGTGTCAGCGCCGAATGCTTTATGGCGACCAATGGTTATGGCTATAACGACTTAGGAAGAGATACGCTGGAAGAAGTTTATGCAAGCTGCTTTCGGGCAGAAGCGGCTCTGGTGCGCCCTCAGATCACCTGCGGCACCCATGCCCTGGCCCTGGCGCTTATGTCCAATTTACGGCCGGGAGACGAGCTTCTCTCCCCGGTGGGAAAACCCTACGATACTTTAGAGGAAGTGATCGGCATAAGGCCCTCCAGAGGCTCTTTGGCAGAATACGGCATTACGTACCGTCAGGTAGATCTTCTTCCGGACGGAGGGTTCGACTATGAAAATATCAAAGCCGCTGTCAATGAGAAAACAAAATTAGTGACCATACAGCGTTCCAAAGGCTATCAGGCCAGGCCCACCCTTTCTGTAGCGCGGATAGAAGAACTCATCGCTTTTGTGAAAAAAATAAAGCCGGATGTGCTGGTAATGGTAGACAACTGCTATGGAGAGTTTGTAGAATCAAAAGAGCCTTCAGAAACAGGAGCGGATATGATGGTGGGCTCCCTCATTAAGAATCCCGGAGGAGGATTGGCGCCAATCGGCGGTTACATTGTCGGCAAAAAGGAATGCATCGAAAACGCCGCCTGCCGGCTGACCTCCCCGGGGCTGGGCAAAGAAGTGGGGGCTTCCTTAGGAGTGATCCAGTCTTTTTACCAGGGATTGTTCTTGGCGCCTACCGTAACGGCCGCAGCTTTAAAAGGAGCGGTTTTCGCCGCGAATCTTTATGAAAAGCTGGGATTTCCTGTGATCCCTAACGGAACGGAATCCCGCCACGACATTATCCAGGCCGTGACCCTCCATTCCCCGGAAGCGTTGATCGCTTTTTGCAAGGGAATCCAGGCGGCAGCTCCGGTGGACAGCCATGTGACGCCAGAACCCTGGGATATGCCAGGCTATGACAGCCCGGTGATTATGGCGGCGGGAGCGTTTGTGCAAGGTTCCTCCATCGAACTCAGCGCCGACGGCCCTCTGAAGCCTCCCTATACGGCCTTTTTCCAGGGCGGCCTTACCTGGTATCATGCAAAGCTTGGAATTTTAATGTCTCTTCAAAAACTCTGGGAAGCAGGACTGGTGCAACTGTAGCGGCTGTCATTTTATTTACAAAAAATTAAGAATTAAAAGCGTGTACATCCCTGTCCACATGTGCTAGAATAAAATGTAAAACTTTTTCCTTGTGGTTGAGGCCGCTAACATGCGGAGAGTGGAAAGGAAAAGTATGTACAACCATTACACAATGAAGGAACTGCCAGAATCCGAACTGCCCTACGAGAAATACCTTCAGATCGGGACAGCAGGACTTTCCGACGCGGATCTGCTGGCAATCATCCTGCGCTGCGGGAGCAAAAAGCTTTCCGCCTTGCAGCTGGCCCGGGAAGTACTGTGCCGAAAGCAAAAAAGCCTGCTGAACCTGCACCAGATGTCCGTGGACGAGCTTATGGACATTCCGGGAATCGGGAAAGTGAAAGCGATTCAGCTAAAATGCATTGCGGAGCTGTCCAAACGGATGGCCGCCATGCCGTACCGAAAGAACATACAGCTGAACCGGCCGGATACGATTGCCGCCTATTATATGGAGAAACTGCGGCATGAGACGAAAGAGGAATTGTTAATCGTCATGTTTGATGTGAAGAACCATTTTTTGGAGGACGAAGTTTTATCCATTGGCACTGTAAACGCTTCCTTAGTATCTCCCCGGGAGATTTTTCTGAGAGCGTTAAAGAGCCAGGCTGTCAATATTATTCTCCTGCACAATCATCCCAGCGGAGACCCGGGTCCCAGCCATGAGGATATCAAAGCTACGCTGCAGGTGGCTGAATGCGGAAAGATGCTGGGGATCACATTGGCGGATCACATAATCATCGGCGACCACCAATATATCAGCTTTAGAGAAAAGGGAATGTTGAACTGAAAGGAACAAGGATATGTCAAATAACGTATACGGAATTGATTTGGGGACCTGTAACCTTAAAGTTTTCTGCAAGGCTACGGGAAAAGTGATTAACGAGAAGAATACGATTGCTATCGTCAATAAGAACCAGCTTTATGCCTTTGGCAACGATGCATATGCAATGTATGAGAAAGCGCCGGAATCCATCCAGGTATCCTTTCCGGTGGTAAGCGGCGTAATTGCCGATTATAACAACATGCAGACCATGATCTGTGAGATCCTGGAAAAACATATGAGAAGCCATATCAAGGGCGCGGAATTTATTGTAGCGGTACCTACGGATATTACGGAAGTAGAGAAAAAAGCGTTTTTTGACCTGTTCTATAAGAGCCGGTTCAAACCCAAAAACGTGCTTCTCTGTGAGAAACCTATTGCAGATGCGGTGGGACTGGATTTGGATGTAAATTCCCCCACAGGATATATGATCGTAAATATGGGAGCCGACACCACAGAGATTTCCGTAATTTCCCTGGGCGGCCTGGTGTTGAGCGAGCTTCTGCACTTCGGCGGAAAGCGGCTGGATGAATCTATTATGAGCCATTTGAGACGGAATTACAGTCTGCTCATCGGAGAGAAGACCGCCAGTTTTTTAAAGGAAGAATTGGGCTGCGCCCTGCCGGATGTGGAAGAAAAATCCTCGGTCATTGTGGGACGTGATGTGGTAAGCGGCCTTCCCATTGAGATGGAGGTTTCTGCGGAAATGGTATACGAGGCCATCAAAGAGAACTTAAACAGTATCTGCACCTCCATCAAAATGATCCTGGAGCGGACGCCTCCAGAGCTGGCGAGGGACATTATCCATTCCGGCATATATCTTACCGGAGGAGCGTCAAAAATTTCCCGTTTGGACGAGCTGTTTTCCCAAATCACCAATATTCGGGTAAATACGTGTGAATCCCCGGAGGAGAGCGCCGTAAGGGGATTAAACAAAATCGTGTCCGAAGAGCAATATAAGAAGCTGGCCTTCAGCATGAAAACGATAATATTCAGATAGAGGTTATAACATTGAGAGTAAAGCGCAAGCCAAAACATACGATGCCTACAAAATATATACTGCTGATCCTGACTTGCCTGTGCGTTGTCCTGTTGTTTGTCAGCTTTACGCTGAACATATCGGGAGGCCCCTTAAACACGGCGGCGGGATACGTATTTGTCCCTATGCAAAAGGGGATCAACGCCATAGGCACATGGTTTTCCGATAAAGCGGATAATCTGAAATCCCTACAGGCGGTTATGAAGGAAAATGAAGAATTGAAAGCCCAGGTGGATGCGCTGACTACGGATTTGAATACCATCAAGCTGGAGCAGTATGAATTAGACAATCTGCGGGAGCTTTTAGAACTTGACAAACGCTATCCCAGTTACGAAAAAGTAGGCGCCCGGGTCATCAGCAAAGACGGGGGCAACTGGTTTTCCACATTTCTGATTGACAAAGGAAGCAAGGACGGCATTGAGAAAGATATGAATGTACTGGCCGGAAGCGGCTTGGCAGGCATTATCATTGACGTGGGTCCTAATTTTGCGAAAGTCCGGGCTGTGATCGACGACTCCAGCAATATCAGCGGCGCCACCCTGTCCACGACGGATTACTGCATTGTCAACGGCAATCTTCAGACCATGAATGAAAACAGAGTCATTGAATTCAGCGGCTTGAAAATCGGAGAGGATACCGTGGAAGCAGGAGAACAGATTGTTACTTCCAATATCAGCGATAGATATCTCCCGGGGATTTTGATCGGTTATATCCAGCAGATTGACAGGGATCCCAATAACCTGACCAGCTCCGGGACGCTTACCCCGGCTGTGGATTTTGAACATTTGGAAGAAGTGCTGGTAATTCTGGAGAAGAAGCAGGTAGGAAAGTAGGAATCCATATGAGACGTAAAATCACAGTTTTTCTTATTATAGTCATTTGCTTTTTGCTCCAGAGCACCTTGTTCCAGGCATGGTCTTTGGCTTCTGTCTCTCCAAACCTCCTGGTGGTAGTCACATCCGCCTTTGGATTTATGCGGGGACGGAAGGAAGGCATGTGGATCGGTTTTTTCAGCGGACTGCTTTTGGACATTTTTTTCGGGAACGTGCTGGGCTTTTATGCACTGGTATGCATGTATATCGGATATGTCAACGGCTTTTTCCGAAAACGGTTTTTCCCCGAGGATATTAAGCTTCCGATCATACTGATTTCCGTCAGCGACCTGGCATATAATTTACTGGTATATTTGTTCCTCTTCCTTTTAAGGAGCAGGTTCCGGATTTTTTACTATTTTGTCCATATTATGCTGCCGGAACTGATCTATACCATAGGCGTTACTGTGTTTTTGTATTTTATCCTGCTGAAGATCAATCAAAAGTTAGAAGCAGTGGAACGAAGGAGTGCAAGTAAATTTGTTTGAAGCATTGAAAGACATAGCTAAAAAAATCATAAGTTCCAGATTGTTTGTGTTTTCTCTGGTGATGATTCTGCTGTTTGGCGTACTGCTGCAGCGTGTTTTTTTCCTGCAGATCGTAAACGGCAAGGAATATGAAGACAAATATTCCCTGACGATCGAAAAAGAACGTACCATCAGCGGTACGCGGGGGAATATTTTCGACCGGAACGGCAAGCTTTTGGCGTACAATGAACTTTCTTATACGGTAACCATCGAAGACAGCGGCGTTTATGAAAATAACGATTCCAAAAACAGCAAATTAAACGCCCAATTGTACGATGTCATTCATATGATTGAAGATAATGGAGATACGTTGTCCAACGATTTTTCCATTCAGATGGATGAAAGAGGGGAATTGGAATTTAATATTTCTGATTCCGCCCTGCAGCGGTTCCGTGCGGACGTTTACGGCTATTCCAAGACAGAAGATTTGAAAAAAAACAAGAACAAACTGGGATATTCTGAGGAAGAGGCAACTCCCCGGCAGATTTTTGATTATCTGCGCTCTGATAAAAAATTCGGAATCCGCATTGAAGGAGTAGATACCCCTACGGAAAAGGACAAAAAATACGGCCATAAGTTTTTCAGCATGGAAGACGCCTATAAGATTCTTGTCATCCGGTATTTTATGAACCAAAATAATTACCAGAAATATATTCTGGTTACCATTGCCCAGGGCGTATCGGAAGAGACGGTAGCTACGATCAAAGAAAATTCCGACCGTCTGGAGGGCGTCGACGTTACGGAAGATACTATCCGCAAATACGTGGACAGCGAATATTTTTCCCATATTATCGGATACACCGGTAAGATTTCCCAGGAGGAATACGACGAACTGGTGAAGGAAAATGATTCTTATACCTTAACGGATATCGTAGGAAAATCCGGCATTGAGAAAGAGATGGAATCCGTACTCCAGGGTTCGAAAGGATATGAGAAATTCTACGTTGACAATGTGGGGCGGGTGGTAGAGATCAAGGATCTGATACAAGCCGCTTCGGGGCAGGACGTTTACCTGTCCATTGACAGCGATCTTCAGATTGCCGTTTACCACCTTCTGGAACAACAGATCGCAGGTATCGTATATGCGAAGATCGAAAATATCAAGGAATACAATGCGGACAGTAATTCCAGCGCCGCAGATATTGTAATCCCCATTGACGACGTTTATTTTGCCCTGATCAATAACAATATTATAGATATCGCTTCTTTTTCCGATGAAGACGCAAGCTCCGTAGAACAGGCCGTGTACCAGGCATTCCTGAATAAGCAGGCTTCCGTGCTGGCCCAGGTGAATGAACAGTTATCCTCACCCACTCCTGCAAACTATGAGGATCTTTCCGATGAAATGCAGGCATATATGAGCCATATTTTAAATATGCTCACGGAGCAGAAGATTGTCAATACGTCAGCCATCGATACGGACAGCGAGGTATATCAGAATTGGAAAAATGATAAGCTCAGCCTGGCAGAATATCTCCGTTACGGGATCTCCAATGAATGGATCGATATCACCGGGTTTGAGACAGATTCCAAATATTCCGATACAATGGAATTATATGACTCCCTGCTTCAATATATTCAGGAACAGTTGAAAACAGACAAATCTTTCAGTAAGAAATTATACAAATACATGATTCGGGATAATATGGTAGACGGCGTCCAGATCTGCCTGATTTTATTTGAACAGGGCATATTGCCGGAAGACGGGGAAAAATATGCCGGTTTGAGCAACGGCAGTATCAACGGCTTTGATTTTATGAGAGAAAAAATTAAAAACCTGGAAATTACGCCTGCTCAGCTGGCCCTAGATCCCTGTACCGGTTCCAGCGTTATCATCCAGCCCCAGACAGGAGAAGTCTTAGCCTGTGTATCTTATCCGGGATATGACACCAACCGCCTTGCCAACAATATGGATAACGAGTACTTCAACAAACTGCGGGACGATTTGACGTCGCCCATGTACAGCAACGCCACACAGCAGCGGACGGCGCCCGGATCTACCTTTAAGCCTGTGACGGCTGCGGCCGCGCTGACGGAAGGGATCATTGGCACCACAGACCAGATTGAAGACAAAGGTAAGTTTGAACTGGTACAGGACGGCCCGAAATGCTGGATTTATCCCAACAGTACCCATGGAAATGTAAACGTATCCGAAGCAATCCGGGATTCTTGTAATTATTTCTTTTACACCCTGGGCTATAATATGAGTTTAAATGGCGAGACATATCAAGAGTCCAAAGGTATTGCGGCCTTGGAAAAATATGCCAAAATGTTCGGTCTGGGAGACAAGACCGGTATTGAGGTTCCGGAGAGTGAACCGCAGGTTTCCGATGTGCTCCCGATTCCGTCTGCGATTGGGCAGGGGACGCATAACTTCACCACCACCCAGTTGGCCCGTTATACGGCGGCGATTGCCAGCAGCGGAAAGGTCTATCAGCTTACGCTGTTGGATAAAGTAACAGATTCTCAGGGAAATCTTGTAACAGATTATAAGCCCGAGGTTATTAGCGATATGGAAGAAATCAATCCCTTTACCTGGGACGCCATCCATCAGGGAATGCGGATGATGGTGGAAGATAACCGAACCTTTGAGGGATTTTCTGAGACGATTGCAGTTGCCGGAAAGACAGGTACGGCGCAGCAGATTACCACAAGGCCTAACCATGCGTTGTTTATTGGGTATGCGCCTTACGATAATCCGGAAATTGCCATCGCCACGCGAATTGCCTATGGCTATACGTCTGCGAACGCCGTGGAAGTATCAAGGGATATCCTGGAATATTATTTCCATTTGACTGACGAAAAGGACTTGATTAACGGGCAGGCACAGGATGTTGGAAACAGCGCAAACAGCGTTACAGACTAATGCCCAGGAGGGAAAACATGTCACAGACAGTTGTTTTGAAAAGTAATAAATACGGAATCAATCTGATTCTGGATCATTCCATTGATTTTGATCAGCTTTTAAAGGATATTGCCGCAAAATTTGAAGAGGCTGCAAGCTTTTTTAAGGGGGCTAAAATGGCCTTATCCTTTGAAGGGCGAACGCTTACCCAAGAAGAAGAGCTTCGGATTGTAGATACCATTACCAGCCACAGCCAGCTTGCTATCGTCTGCATTGTAGACAATGACAAGCTGCGGGAACAGATGATCCGGGAAGCCATAGAGCAGCAGGAAGAAGAGGACGCCGTAAAGACGGGCCAGTTCTACAAAGGGACGCTCCGTTCCGGACAGATTTTGGAATGTGAAGCCAGTATTATCATTCTGGGGGATGTAAATCCTGGCGCAAAGGTTGTCTGCAGGGGGAACATTGTGGTTCTTGGTTCTCTGAAAGGCAATGCATATGCGGGCGCCGGAGGCAATGAAACAGCATTTGTCGCCGCGCTGGAGATGGATCCGGTGCAGATTAAGATCGGAGACGTCATTGGGCGCAGCGCGGACAAAGCATTTTGGGTAGGTCGTAAAAAAAAGAAAAAGGCAGAACCTGTGATAGACCCTCAGGTAGCAGTTGTCAAAGACGGTAATATCTATATCGAACCGATCACCAGAGGCCTTTTAAATAATTTATGAAGAATGTTTCAGGAGGAGATAAGAGTATGAGCGAAGTAATAGTAATAACATCTGGAAAAGGCGGTGTGGGAAAAACCACCACGACTGCCAATGTAGGGACGGGGCTTGCCCAGATGGACAAAAAGGTGGTATTAATCGATACCGATATCGGGCTTCGGAACCTGGATGTTGTTATGGGGTTGGAGAACCGCATCGTCTATAATCTGGTAGACGTCGTAGAAGGGAACTGCCGGATGAAACAAGCCCTGATTAAAGATAAACGGTATCCAAACCTGTATTTACTGCCTTCTGCACAGACCAGGGACAAATCAGCCGTGACGCCGGAGCAGATGATGAAGCTGACGGAAGAGCTGCGGGAAGAATTCGATTACATCTTGTTAGACTGCCCTGCCGGCATAGAACAAGGATTTAAAAATGCCATTGCCGGCGCTGACAGGGCTCTTGTGATCACAACCCCGGAGGTATCTGCCATTCGGGATGCCGACCGTATCATCGGACTGCTGGAAGCCAATGAAATCAAGCAGATCCATTTGATCGTCAACCGCCTGCGGATGGATATGGTGAGCCGCGGGGATATGATGTCCATAGATGATGTAACGGATATACTGGCCATCAAGCTGATTGGTGCAGTTCCGGATGACGAGCAGATCGTCATATCTACCAACCAAGGAGAACCGTTAGCTGGAAGAACCGATACTTTGGCAGGACAGGCTTATATGAATATCTGCCGGAGGGTTACCGGGGAAGAAGTACCATTGCTGGATCTGGCTGCAAAAAGCAGCGTCTGGTCCAAAATCGTAAACTTATTTAAAAAAAATTAGGAGGAAATCGCTGTGGGATTAATGGACTTTTTTAAGAAGAAGAATTCCGGTGATATCGCTAAGGACCGTTTGAAATTATTGCTGATTTCCGACCGCGCGAATTGTTCACCGGATGTAATGGAGATGATCAAGAATGATATCATCCAGGTTATTTCAAAATACATGGAAATAGATGCGGAAGGATTGGATATCCAGATTACTCAGACGGAGTCCGAAGGAAATAACGGCACGGTGCCCGCTTTATATGCCAATATCCCCATCAAAGACATGCGGCATAAAACCAGCCCTGCTGGGAAAGCCGGCTCTGCCGGAATATAGGAATTGGAACCATGTTTAAAGCGTATCATTTCAAACGCATCCCGGTGCGCCTTCTGTTTTTTGTGATCGCACTGACCGTTCTTGGCGTTGCAGTGGTGGGAAGCGCAAGGGAATCCGTTCAAAATAAGCAGATTATGGGGATGGGGCTTGGCATTTTCGTTATGATGATCGTTGCCCTTTTTGATTATTCCTTTATTTTAAAATTCAGTTGGCTGATTTATTTCGGAAATATCGGGATGCTGTTATTAGTAAAGCTTACCTCTCTGGGAGATTCTGCCCTGGGAGCCCAGCGTTGGATCGATATCGGCGGATTCCGGTTCCAGCCCTCCGAAGTATCTAAAATATGCATCATCCTGTTTTTTGCATGGTTTTTTGGGAAAGTCCATGAAAAGCTGAATACCTTTTTGATGATCATGCTTTCCGGAATCCTGATTTTTATCCCATGGGTACTGATTTTAAAGCAGCCGGATCTGTCTACCAGTATTGTTACGGCGCTGATCTTTCTGGCTATGCTGTTTTTAGCAGGCCTGAGTTATAAGATCATTTTAGGGGTATTGGCAGTAGCCGTTCCGGCAGGAGCTGTTTTTATTGCCCTGATTTTACAGCCAAACCAAAAAATTTTGAGAGGGTATCAGTATACGCGGGTCATGGCCTGGCTGCAGCCGGAGAAATATGCCCAGGATGCGTATCAGCAGCAAAATTCTATTATGGCCATTGGATCCGGCAGGCTTTGGGGAAAAGGACTGAACAATGACGCTGTCTTTTCTGTAAAAAACGGAAATTTCATACCGGAGCCTCAGACAGATTTTATTTTTGCTGTTGCGGGAGAGGAAATGGGCTTTGTAGGCGCTGCCACGATTTTGATTTTGCTGTTATTGATCGTACTGGAATGTATTCTAGTAGGGAGAAGGGCAAAAGATCTCCAGGGAAGGCTGATCTGCGGCGGTGTTGCGGCTTTTGTGGGATTCCAGGCTTTTATCAATATCTGCGTTGTTACCGGTATGATGCCAAATACCGGGCTTACGCTTCCGTTTGTCAGCTACGGCCTGACTTCGTTAGTCAGTCTTTATATTGCAATTGGATTGGTTATAAACGTTGCTATTCAACCGACTATACACAGAATGGGGGATGATTTTCTATGAACGTAGGATTAATCGCACATGACTCAAAGAAAAAACTGATGCAGAATTTCTGCATCGCATATCGGGGGATTCTCTCCAAGCATAGTCTCTATGCAACTGGCACTACAGGAAGATTGATCGAAGAAGTTGCCAATTTGTCCATCCATAAGTATCTGGCCGGACATCTGGGCGGAGCACAGCAGTTGGGAGCGCAGATAGAGCATAATCAAATGGATATGGTGATTTTCCTGCGGGATCCCTTAACGCCTAAATCCCATGAACCGGATGTAAACAGAGTTGTGCGATTATGTGATACCTACAATATCCCGTTGGCTACCAATCTTGCAACGGCAGAATTGTTGATCAGAGCCTTAGACAGAGGAGATTTAGAGTGGCGTGAAATGTATCGTTAAGAAAAGCCTTGGGGCGATTCTGGCTCTTACGCTTGCAGTCGGCGCAGCCGGGTGCGGAGAAAACATAGAGCTGGAAGAATCATATGATTTATATCAGACAACCAAACAATTTGATATTCAGGTTGAAAAAAAAGAGAACGATGATGCAAAAAAGGAAGAGAAAGAACCGGTCTCTTTTTTCGGGGAGCAGCTTTGCGTTGGAGGCAATGAGAATACCACGGATGAAGGGGTGACACAAACCCTTTCTTATGCGGCAGGACTATTTGATCTGTCTGGTCATGAAATTCCTTATGCCAGAAATATCCATGAACGGGTGTATCCTGCCAGTACCACGAAAATACTTACCGCTTATGTAGCCTTAAAATACGGGGATTTAAACGCCACAGCAACGGTAAGTGAAAATGCGCTGATCCTGGAAGAAGGTTCTACCGTAAGCGGTCTTTCCCCAGGGGACCAGATCACTTTAGAACAGCTTTTATATGGATTAATTCTTTGCAGCGGCAACGATGCGGCCAATGTAATTGCGGAAATGATTTCCGGCAATACGGAAGAATTTGCCAAACTGATGAACCAGGAAGCACGTGCCCTGGGAGCGACAAATTCCAATTTTACCAATGCCCATGGACTGCCGGATGAACAGCATTATACCAGCGTATACGATCTCTACCTTATTTTTCAGGCTGCTCTGAAAGAAGAGAACTTCCGCAAACTCATCGAAACGAAAGAGTATACGGCGGAATTCACCAATAGCCAGGGAGAGACTGTTACAAGGCAATGGGAGACTACTAATCTCTACCTGAAAGGAGAAAAAGAGATTCCCGAGGGAATCCATGTGGTGGGCGGAAAGACCGGAACTACCAACGATGCCGGCAACTGTCTGGTATTATACAGCGAAAACACAAGCTCCAAGCCCTATATTTCAATTGTAATGAAGGCGAATAGCAAGGATGAGTTGTATCAGCAGATGACGGAGTTGTTGAAAAAAATTTGGAATTAATCATTGAATTTTCTGTAAATATGTTCTATAATATGGCTATGAAAAGAAGCGAATTTGTTCAAATTTTACGATATTGAATAAGCGCCAAAAACTAGGAGGAGATTGCTATGATACAGATAATTGCAGGAGAAAAGGGAAAAGGAAAGACAAAGCATTTATTGGAGAAGGTGAACGAGGCCGTTAAGACAGCAAACGGAAGCATCGTATATTTAGATAAGAGCTCCAAGCATATGTATGAGCTCAGTAATAAGGTACGCTTAATCAATGTATCGGATTTTCCGATTTCAAATTGTGATGAATTTTTGGGATTTTTAAGTGGTATCATTTCCCAGGATCATGACCTGGAAGAGATGTATTTAGACAGTTTTCTGACAATTTCATCTGTAAAAGATGAGGAACTTGGCCATGCCATTGAACGGCTGGACGTGATCAGCAGCACATTTCATGTAAACTTTATCTTAAGCGTTTCCAAAAATGAAGCCGATCTACCGGAATGTGCAAAGGCAAAGATTAATATTTCTCTGTAATGAGAGATGGACAAACAAAGAACATAATGCAGGATTACATAAAAGGATGATTGGCAAGATGCCAAAAGGCATTGGGAGAAGCTGTTGGAAAGAGAATGATTCTGACAGCTTTTTCCTGTCATAAAAACATATTTCTTATGACAGGAAATGTCTGTCTTTTGGAAGAAATACTGTTTTTATGCCTGTTCCATAGAACGGATCCGACCAAACGCGCTGATCAAATACAGGCCGCCGATCCCTACAAGGGCGTAAATAATCCTACTGAGCCAGGACATTTCGCCGAACAAAAAGGCAACCAGGTCAAATCGGAAGAAACCAATCAGGCCCCAGTTGACTGCGCCAATAATCACAAGTGCCAATAGTGTATAGTCAAGTCCTTTTGTGTTCATGATCATACCTCCTTTGTAATTATAGTATTTCAGGAATTACTTTTTTCATGTTGGGAAAAGATGGAAGGAAAGAAAATTTGTGGCAGGAAAAAAGAATCGTAAAATTGTAAAATATCGAAAGCCTTTTCGCATCAACATTGGAATTCTAGTATTCGTATTTATATTTTTGTACATGCTTTATTATATTTATGCCTATTTTACGGCAAAGCATATTTCTGTCTATGAGGTCAGCCAGGGAACCATTGCTCAGAACACCTCCGTAGAGGGACTGATCCTGCGGGATGAGACAGTTTATACTACCGATAGCAGCGGATATGTGAATTATTACTGCAAGGACGGTTCCAAGGCAAGCGTGGGAAGCTATATCTATTCTATCGATGAAACAGGTGATTTTTATCAGCGGATGTCTGCTGCCAACGACGGCCAACTGCTTCTTTCCGATGAAGGGTACAGCCAGCTGGAAGCTGTGACAGACCAGTATCTGACCAGTTATTCTGATATGGACTTTTACCAGGTATACCAATTTAAATATGATATGGAAGGAACTTTAGTGGAGGTCTTAAACTCGGCAGCCCGTCAGGAGCTGGGAAATTCTCCCCAGGAAGGCGGAAACGGACTTCATGTATATACGGCCAGTGTGCCTGGCGTTGTAGTCTATCATGTTGACGGCCTTGAGAACGTTACTGTTGACAGCTTTACGTCTGAAATGTTTGATTCCCATTCTTATGAGAAAGAGAATTTTCTCAAACGCCAAACCGTTTCTTCCGGAGACGCCGTTTATAAATTGATCAACAGTGAAATCTGGCAGGTGGTGATCCCCATTGACGATTCTCTGGCCAAGGACCTGTCAGAAGAAGAGAATATCAAAGTCTCTTTTAAGAAGGATCATTCTTCCGCCTGGGCAACTTCTAAGATTCTGGAACGGGACGGCGGATATTACTTGGTACTGGAATTTCAAAATTCCATGATCCGGTTTGCTATGGACCGTTACGTAGACCTGGAACTTTTGCTTACCGATACTTCAGGACTAAAAATTCCAAATACAGCTATTACCCAGAAAGAATTCCTATTAGTTCCCAAGGATTATATTGCAACAGACAGCGAATCGGACAACAGTGGCGTATTTCTTCTTCGGGAAAACAAGGAAGGAGAGTTTTCCCCCGTATTTACCAATGTAACGCTTTTTTATGAAACAGAGGAATTTTATTACGTTGACTCCAATGAAATTGGATTGGGAGATACGATTGTACACCCGGATTCTAAGGAGCATTATGTCTTAACGGAACGGGAAGCTTTAGAAGGCGTTTACAATATCAACCGGGGTTACGCCGTATTTAAGCGTATTGAAAAAGTATTTGAAAATAAAGAGTATACCATTATAAAAAGCGGCACTTCTTATGGTGTTTCCTTATATGACCATATTGCGCTGGACAGCGCCGCCGTAAATGAAAATGATATTGTACATTAGGAGGACAAACATGTTACGGGAAAATTTGGAAAACGTAGAAAAAAATATAACACTTGCCTGCGAAAAGGCTGGCAGAGCACGTCAGGAAGTTACGCTGATCGCCGTCAGCAAAACAAAGCCTGTTTCCATGCTCCAGGAGGTTTATCAGGCGGGAATCCGGGAATTCGGTGAGAATAAGGTTCAGGAATTGTCTGAGAAGCAGCCTAGCCTCCCTCAGGACATCCATTGGCATATGATCGGTCATCTTCAGAGAAATAAAGTAAAATATATTGTGGGAACGGTTTCTTTGATACATTCCGTAGATTCCTTGCGGCTCGCGGAAGAAATCAGCAGCCAGGCAGTAAAGAAATCATTGTGCCAGGATATCTTGGTAGAAGTAAACATTGCCCAGGAAGAATCCAAGTTCGGAATCTCAAAGGAAGAGACGTTTCAATTGGTGGAGAACATTTCCAAATTGCCTAATATCCATATTTGCGGCCTTATGACGATTGCTCCTTTTGTAGAAAATCCCGAAGAAAACCGTATCTATTTCCGTAAAATGAGGGATTTATCTGTTGACATCGCCCACAAAAACATTGATAATGTAGATATGGACATTCTGTCCATGGGAATGACCGGTGATTATATGGTTGCTATTGAAGAGGGCGCTACCATGGTACGAGTGGGAACCGGAATTTTCGGAGAACGAAATTATCAGATTGTATAGAACGATAAGGGAGAATTATCATGGGCGTATTAGATAAATTTTTGAACGTGATGCGGTTGAATCCGGATGACGAGGACGATTTTTATAATGAAGATTATTATGACGAAGAGGATGACTACGAGGAAGAAGAGAAACCGGTAAAGAAACGGAGAAAAGAAAAAGACCTGGACGAAGATTTCTACGAAGATGACAGGAAGGTATCTTCCATCAAAGAGAAATCTGTGAAGACAACGCCGAAGGTGACGCCTATGCGTCCCCGGAAAACGGGGAACGGTATGGAGGTGTGTGTGATTAAGCCGAATTCCGTTGAAGATTCCCGGGAGATTACGGAGACATTACTCATGAACCGCACCGTAGTGTTGAATGTAGAAGGGCTGGATTTGGAAATTGCCCAGCGTATTATCGACTTTACATCCGGTTCCTGTTTTGCCATTAGCGGAAACCTTCAGAAGATTTCCAATTACATATTTATCATAACGCCTCCTAATGTAGATATTTCCGGAGATTTTCTGAATATCGTAGACACCTTTGACTCGAATTTGAAAGCAGATTACTGATGAGGGCAGTTGTATGATACAGGAAGAGAGTATGGTTGCCAAACGCCTTCTGGATCTCTCCAGGCGGGCGTATCAAAAAGGGATCGTCACATTCAGCGATTTTTTAAATCTCAATGAACAGAATATTTTCCACACATGCATCCCTATGCTTGAAAGCAGCTACCAGATGTCCGGTGGATTCGATTATGCAGAGCGTCAGATGATAGCCTTTCTACCTGATGCTCTTATATTTGAGCCGGAATTTCCTATGACGTGTCTAAAAATAGTTCCTGTCAATCAAAAATTTGCAGATGTGCTTTCTCATCGTGACGTTTTGGGAAGCTTGATGAGCTTAGGGATTGAACGCGGAAGGCTTGGAGATATCATGATCAAAGACCAGCAGATCTATGTCTTCTGTCATAACGCCATCCAATCTTATCTTAGGGAGGAACTGACAAAAATTCGCCACACTCCTGTCTCCGTTTCCATAGAAACGAATATTCCCGATCTTTGTCCCTCGGTACAAGCTTGTCAGGGCATTATCACTTCCAATCGGCTAGACGCTTTCGTAGCCCATATGTGCAAACTATCCAGAAGCCGGGCCGGAGATCTGATCAAGGGAGGAAGCGTATTTATCAATGGAAAGGAAATACAAAGCACTAGCATCCGGTGTAAGCCCGGAGAGATTATTTCCGTCCGGGGAGTGGGACGGTTCCGGTTTTTAGAAAGCTCGGGAGAAACAAAAAAAGGCAGGATCAAGATTCAATATGAGAAATATACAGGATAAAGAGGGAACATTATGAGCAGATTACTTTCTGTAAGCTATGAACAAAAACCTTGCTACGACATTCACCTGGAGGAGGACTTTGAGGGCCTGATTCCTGCCCTTGTCAAAGCAGGCTATCACAAGGATAAAAAAGTATGTATCGTTACAGACTCCAATGTTGCGCCTTTGTATGGGGAAGCATTGCAAAAAGAGCTGGAAAGTCAATATGCCGACGCCAGTATGTATGTATTTCCGGCGGGAGAGGAGCATAAAAATACGGATACCGTGGGAGGAGCCTATGAACATTTTATCCGCCATTCCATGGACCGAAAGGATTTTGTGGTTGCCCTGGGAGGAGGAGTTGTGGGGGATTTAGCTGGGTTTGCCGCGGCGACATATCTTAGAGGCATTGACTTTATACAGATTCCAACCACCTTGCTGTCTCAGGTGGACAGCAGCATCGGAGGCAAAACCGGAGTGGATTTCCTGCAATACAAAAATATGGTAGGCGCATTTTATATGCCGAAGCTGGTATATATGAATTTGTCTGTCCTCCGTTCCCTTCCGGAGGAACAATTCTGTTCCGGTATGGGGGAAATTTTAAAGCATGGACAGATTATGGATGAAAGGTATTTTTCTCAGGTAGCCCAAAGCAGTCGGTCCGTGCAACAGCGTAATCTGGAAGTTCTTCAAGAAATGATCTATGGCAGCTGCAAGATCAAAAGGGATGTGGTGCAGCGTGATCCAAAAGAGCAGGGAGAGCGGGCGCTTTTAAATTTTGGCCATACCATTGGCCATGCAGTTGAAAAACTGTCTCATTTTCAACTGCTTCACGGCCAATGTGTCGCCCTGGGGATGGTGAGCGCTGCTTATATATCCCATCGTTTTGGCACATATGAAAAAGAAAGCCTGAAACAATTAGAGGAAACCATCGCCTTCTTTGGCCTTCCGGTACGGCTCACACACCCGGATTTTACGCCCCAGGAGGTGCTGGCTGCCACGAAGCTGGATAAAAAAATGGAGTCGGGCAAAATCAAGTTCATTCTTTTGGAGCATCCCGGAAAAGCCTACATCTCTAAAGAGCTGACAGACCTGCAGATTTTAGAAGGAATTCAATATCTTTTCACTTAATGGGAGGCGGCTTATGAACCAAAAAGTAAAAAATACCGTTACACTCCTGATCTGCGTGATTCTATTGACCGTGCTGGATCAGGCAACAAAATACCTGGCGGTACTTCACTTATCTCCCCAAGAGGGTGGAACGGATGTGCTTCTCTTAAAAGGGGTGTTCCGGCTTCGGTATCTGGAGAACCGTGGAGCGGCTTTCGGTATATTCCAGGGGCAAAAGACGATTCTTGTAGTTACCACAGTCGTTGTATTCCTTCTTTTGTGCTGGCTGTTTTTCCACCTTCCTTTGGAAAAACATTTTTCGCCTCTGCGCTGGCTGATCATTTTTATTTTAGCCGGGGCTGCGGGCAATTTTATTGACCGGATGCGTTTGGGATATGTGATAGATTTCTTCTATATTGAATTTATTGATTTCCCCATTTTTAATGTGGCGGACATTTATGTGACTTGCTCCGTTGTCCTGTTGATCATACTGTTTCTATTTTATTATAAAGAAGAAGATCTAAACCGCATTTGGCCCGGAAAAAGAAAAGGGGAAGCATAATGGAACAGCAATTTGAAGCGGAGGTTACCGACGGGGGAGAGCGTCTGGACAAATACCTTGCCTCTATCTACACCCAGCAGTCCCGGTCTTTTTTTCAAAAATTAATCAAAGACGAGCTGGTGCTGGTCAACGGCAGTTTGTCAAAAACCAGCTATCGGGTAGAACCGGGGGATACCGTTTCCGTCACGATGCCTAAGGCACAGGAAATTGCGGTGCTGCCGGAGGCAATTCCTCTGGATATTCTATACGAGGATTTCGATCTGCTGATTGTAAATAAGCCCAAGGGGATGGTGGTGCATCCTTCGGCAGGTCATTTCAGCGGCACGTTGGTAAATGCCGTACTTTATCATTGCAAAGACAGTCTTTCCGGTATCAACGGGGAAATCCGCCCCGGAATCGTACACCGGATTGATATGGATACCACAGGAGCGCTTATCGTCTGTAAAAATGATGCGGCCCATATATGCATCGCTCATCAAATTAAGGAGCACACGGTAACCCGACGTTACCGGGGAATCGTCCTGGGACGCGTCAAGGAGGATTCCGGACGGATAGAAGGAGCCATCGGACGCCATCCCACAGAACGAAAAAAAATGGCGGTCAATGAGAAAAACGGAAAACCGGCAGTCACTCATTATCGTGTATTGCAGCGTTTTCGCCAACATACGTATCTGGAATTCCAACTGGAGACGGGAAGGACACATCAGATCCGCGTTCATATGGCCAGCATGGGTCATCCGCTTCTGGGAGATGCTTTATATGGCAATGGAAAAAATCCATTTCATCTAAAGGGCCAAACCCTTCATGCCATGGTGATTGGATTTCTGCATCCTTCCAATCAGGCGTATATGGAATTTACCGCGCCGCTGCCGGAATATTTCCAAGAGCTGTTGGAGAAAAAGCTTTAGAAATTGTATATACATTTAGAGATATTTATGGTATAATATCTAAACAGAAACGTGTGTTAGCTAGAAAGGTGGGATTTACTATGGGTAATTATGTAATCACAATTGGAAGAGAGTATGGAAGCGGGGGTATGGATATTGGAAGAATGCTTTCCGAACATCTGGGGATCAAGTGCTATGACAAAGAGCTCTTGCAGTTGGCAGCAAAGGAGAGTGGTTTGTGCGAAGAGATTTTCCATAACCACGATGAAAAGCCCACCAATAGTTTTTTATATTCCCTGGTTATGGATACGTATTCCGTCAGCGGTTACACTGCCTCCTCCTATTTGGATATGCCGCTGAACCATAAAGTTTTTCTGGCACAATTCGACAGCATTAAGAATCTGGCAGAAAAAGAGTCCTGCATCATTGTGGGTCGCTGCGCGGACTATGCATTATCGGAATACAAAAACTGCCTCAGCGTATTTGTGCATGCATCCGAAGAATTCCGCATGAAACATCTGGCAGATACTTACGGCTGGACTCCGGAGAAAGCCCGGGATATGATGCATAAGACAGACAAAAAACGTGCCAGCTACTATAATTACTATTCCAGCAAAAAGTGGGGCGACAGCAGAAGCTATCACCTTTCTTTGGACAGCAGCCAGTTCGGAATCGAAGGATGTGTGGAATTAATTTTAAACTGCCTAAAGCTGCGGGGATTAGGCCAACTTTAAAATTAATATGATAATTGGGGAGACACGCCAATTTAGGAGGGCGTATCTCCCTTTTGATGTTTCTGGAAAATACTTCCAGAGAAACTTCCCGCCAGACGGCGGCGTTCATCATCGGTGGCAGCATAATGCTGCCTGGTGGTTTCCACGCTTTTATGTCCCAAGGCATCGGCCACCAGATAAATATCTCCGGTTTCTTTATATAGATTTGTTCCATATGTACTCCGCAGCTTATGCGGAGTGATTTTCTTGTTGATATGAGCGGCTCCGCTGTATTTTTTGACCAATTTCTCCACGGCACGGGTAGTAAGACGGGTGTATTTTAAGGACAGAAACAAGGCGTCCGCATGCTCTGGACTTGCTTTTGCTGCAATTTGCTCCCGTTCCAATTCCAAATATTCCATTAAGGCGGCAGACACTTCATCTCCAAAATATACCGTAGATTCATTTCCGCCTTTTCGAATCACCCGGATGCATTGGTATTTAAAATTAACGTCTTTTACATCCAGACCTACCAGCTCGGACACACGTATCCCGGTTCCCAAAAGAAGCGTTAGGATCGCAGTATCCCGATATTTGGTTTTCTCGTGAAGGGCCAGCTGCTTTGATGTCATGGAGCTTCCGCTTTCGGCAGCGGTGATCAAATCGGCAACTTCATCCTTATCTAAATGGATAATGCTTTCTTTATGCTTTTTCGGGGTCTCGATCATAGACGGCGGATTGGTAGTAATAAATTCTTTTTTATAGAAGTAATTATACATGGTGCGAAGAGCGGATAATTTTCTCGCTTTTCCTTTTTCCCCATTGGTTTTCTCAGCGCCTTCCATATTTTCGTAAAAAGAAAGATACGCTAAGTATTCCTCAATGTCTGTGGAGGTCAGCTGATCTAACAGGGAAATGGGAATGTCATGCATATCCTTATCCTTAAAAATCGGATTATTCTGCTGTATAAACTGAAAAAATAACCGCAAGTCATATGCATAGGCCAAACGTGTCCTGGAAGATGTATTCCTTGTATCCAGGTATCTGAAATAATCACTGCAGAATTTCGGCAGTTCTTTTAAAAGAAGATTTAGCTTGCGTTTGTTTTCCAAATTGATCTGTTGGCTGTATTCCATAAAAACCTCCTTATCAGTTCGCAAAATCAACATTTCGCGAACTGATAGATCTATACATATCCTGCTCTCTCCAGCTCCAGGATACCTTATTCTTGTTTATAGATGGTCTGAATCAAGAATGACCGTAAAGGGTCCGTCATTACATAAAGATACCTTCATATCAGCACCGAACTCGCCCATTTGGACTACATCAATTTCAGTTTGGCAGGCTGCAACGATATGGTCGTATAATTGCTGGGCATGATCCGGAGCTCCGGCATTGATAAAGGACGGACGGTTGCCGCGTTTACAGTCTGCATACAGGGTGAACTGAGAAATTAACAGTAATTGCCCCTGGACATCCTTAAGAGCCAGGTTTGTCTTGCCGTTTTCGTCTTCAAAAATCCGAAGGCCGATCAGCTTTCGGATCATCTTATCCGCGATTTCTTTTGTATCTTCTTTTGAGATGCCAATCAAAACAAGATATCCTTGCTGGATCTCTCCAATAACGTTTTCTTCTATTGATACAGATGCCTTTGACACCCGTTGTATTACAAATCTCATGTGGTTACTCCTTTATAATTGTAACAGTTCAAGCAAGTGCGCAGACCTTCTGAACTGTTAACTTATAATTTCAATTTGGCACATGCTCATGGCTTCCAAGGCATTTTTATGGCTTTCTGGCGTTACCCCTGCGCAACAGGACGCCTGAATGCGGATGGGCACCTCCGGCATAAATGCTTTGAAAAGCAAAGCATTGGAGATGACACAAATATCGGTACAAAGGCCGCATAATGTTATAGAAGAAATTCCCTCTGTGGTTTCCTGCTGATCTCTCAAATAAAATGCCAGTTCTTTGGAGCCAAATGTGCCTTTGTCAAAAACAGGCAGATCTCGTTCTTTTCGTATTTTCCCTAATTCGGGATGGAGCTCCCACCCCGCAGTTCCCTGGATGCAGTGTTCTACCGGCAGTTTTTTTCCTTCTGCCGTAGACAGATATTCCGTTGAATGGGTATCTCTGGTAAACAAAACGTCCCCCGGAAAATTCTTGGCCAACGCTACAACAGAAGAAACAATTCCTTCCGCTTCGTTTGTGCCAAGAGATCCGTCAATAAAATCCTTCTGCATATCAACTACAACTAAAATATCTTTCATGTTCACCCTCCTTGAAATCATCTTTCAGAGAAGCTTTGTAAAGCTATATTGAGCCATTACCTCTGAAATCCGTTGTTTTACAATCTCTGCAATGTCTACGGTCTTTAAACCCTTATACTCTTCGTAGTAAAGCGGCTTCAAAAAATGTACCTGAGTTGTAACTTTTCCGAAGGAGAAGCTGTTGAATACCTTGTAGGAATCAATCAGAGCCACTGGAACAATGGGAGCTTTGGCTTTTACCGCACACTTAAAGCTCCCGGGTTTAAAATCTCCCAGGATATTTTTATTATTGAATTCATAGCCTCCCTCCGGGAAAACAATGTATTTTCTGCCGCCTTTTACTTCATGGGAAACCTCATTGATGACAGTCATAGCCTGACGTACATCATGAATATCCATGCGCTTTCCCTGCACCAGGTCTACAATCTCGCTTACCAAAAGGGTATGGGATTTTTTCTTGTCCATCACAAAAGAACAAGGCTCTTTATGAGAAATCATAATCCCCAAGGCGTCGTATTTTCCCTGGTGATTGGGGTACATTACATACCCTGCTTCTTCGGGAAGATTCTCTTCCCCATAAGAACGTGTATGGATCCGTCCACTACGTTTCATTAAGGTAATGGCATGGCGTACCAAATTGTAGCGCTTTAACTCGGAATATTTCTCCGGATGATTGGCTTGATACCGCATTTTGGGAATCATATAGGGCGCACGGAATAAATTCATAAATATTACATATAAAAATCTTAGCATAGTCGTCTTCTCTCCTTACCCACTCTTTCTATTATAGTCAAAAACGCTGCAAAAAACAACAGAATTTGCCGAAAAAACGTATCCTCTTTCTCCTGAAAAGCAAATCACACGCCAAAAAACGAACAAATTTTCGAATAAATATTTACTTTCCTCACATAGGTGTGCTATACTTATAATTGATATCAGACAAGTGAAAAACAAGTAAGATTACAATATCTTGTGTATCATGATAAGGAGGTTTTTTATGGCATATGGAAAGATCAGTGAGAAGCAGCGGGAGATTTTGGAATTTATCAAAAGTGAAATCTTAAATAAAGGTTATCCCCCGGCTGTACGGGATATCTGTGAAGCAGTTCACTTAAAGTCTACCTCTTCCGTACACTCCCACTTAGAGACATTGGAGAAGAACGGTTATATCCGCAGGGATCCCACGAAGCCCAGGGCGATTGAGATCATTGACGATAACTTTAACCTATTAAGGCGGGAGGTGGTAAACGTTCCGTTAATCGGGCGCGTGGCAGCCGGCCAACCTTTGCTGGCTGTAGAGAACATAGAGACTTATTTCCCGATTCCATCTGAGTACATGCCCAATGCAGAGACTTTTATGCTGAAGGTCAAAGGGGAAAGTATGATCAACGCCGGGATTTTTGACGGAGACAATATTCTGGTCCAAAAGCAAGCCGATGCGCAGAATGGGGATATGGTGGTGGCTCTAGTGGAGGATTCCGCCACTGTTAAAACATTTTTTAAGGAGGAAGGGCATTACCGCCTGCAGCCGGAAAATGATACCATGGAGCCGATCATTGTGGATCAGGTGGAGATCCTTGGAAAGGTATTTGGAATTTTCCGATTCTTTTCGTAAAAAACACCCCGATTTATGAGTAGGATCAATTTTTAAGAAAGCCTCAATGGCATTTAGAAAGAATGCCAAAGGGGCTTTCTATGGGATGGGCACAGATAATTGTTTACAGGGCGTCCATATCCAAGGCTTTTCCATCCCGCCAGATGCGTTCCAAATCGTAGAACAGGCGGTCTTCCCTGGAAAATACATGGACAATAATATCGCCATAATCCATCAGTACCCAACTGGATTGGCGGTTCCCTTCGATTTGCTTTGCCGAATGGCCGATTTTTGACAGTGATTCTTCTACGGCATCCACCATCGCCTGTATCTGGTTGGGATTCATACCGTTTGCAATAATAAAGTAATCTGCCAGCACAGATATTTCACTGATATCAATAATGCGGATATCTTCCGCTTTTTTGTCATTTAAGGCATTGCAGGCTGCTTTTGCCAATTCTCTTGATTCTGTCATTTCCTACCTCCTGACTTTCGTGTTTTACACCTTGCAATCAGTTGCATTGGGTTTACTCTTCTTCCTGATTGCTCCGGGTAAAATATTCGTAAGCTTTCATTGTCATGGGATCAAGCTCCCCTTTCCCCTCTTTTAAGTACTCCAGAGTGTCTTCCAGGATGATCTTCATGGTTTCATTTAAATCTTGAAAAGCCGCTACCCTTACATTAGGCAGATCCGGCGCTTTGTCACGATTTGGTTCAATGTAATCGGCAATATAAATGATCTTATCCAAAAGATTCATGTAAGGGGCTCCTGTGGTGTGTACTTTAATGGCATGGAGAATTTCCAGATCCTTAATCCCATACTGCTCTCTGGCCAAATACGCCCCTAATTTTGCATGAAGTAAGAAGGGGCTCCTCTGCTCGTAAGGAGTAATCTCGATTTTATTTTTGATGCAAAGCTGCATCTTCTTATCATTGGGAATGCATTTTGCACAGTCATGAAGCAGTCCGGCTATCATGGCCTTTTCCACATCTCCGCCATGGGCCATCGCAAGGGAAGCGGCGGTATACATCACCCCCATCGTATGGCGGTAGCGCTCTTTATCTAATTCTTTTCGAAGCTTTTTTTCAATATCAATTTGTTTCATATGATTGATTCCTTATGTTCCGGTCCGGCACATGCCTGGTGGCTGCAGCGCCGTTGTCATATAGTTGATGCTCCATAATATAGTCTCTCACAGGTTCCGGCAACATATAACGTATGGTTCTTCCACTTCCTGCCCGCTCCCGGATATTTTGGGAAGATACGGAAAAATTGGGGGTATTTAACCGGAAGATCCGCTCTGTTCCATACCATGCATTCAGTTCATCCTTTTGTCTTTCAAAATTACTGCCGTCCACATCATCCCTTACGGCCGCCAATATGCAGGAAGCGTCCAGAATTCTTTTTGGATACTTCCAATGGCCAAAATCCTGCAGAGAATCTCCCCCCATAATGAAAAAGAACAGATCCTGGGGATATTGTTCCCTCAATCCTTCCAGTGTCCGATAGGTGTAATTAATACCGGCAGAATGAATCTCAAACAGGGATAAATCAAAGCATGGATTATCCCAAATAGCAAGACGTATCATTTCGCAGCGGTGGGCAGCGTCTGTCATATGCTGTTTGGTCTTATGGGGCGAATGCCCGCTGGGAATGAAAATAACCTTATCCAGTTGATATTGGGCGGCTGCGTTTTCCGCAATCAGCAAGTGGCCGTAATGAATGGGATCGAAGGCTCCGCCCATAATGCCAGTTCTTATTTGCTTTTCACTCACAGGATACACCTCCGTTACCCTGGTAATTGAATTTTAGGATCCTTTTTGGAAGGACGGTATAAAATGATTTTTTTGCCGATCACATGAACCACCGAGGAATGGGTACGGCCTGCCAGAGTCTCTGCGATTTCCCCGGGATCGTCAAAACAATTTTTCAGTACGGACAGCTTAATTAATTCTCTTTTTTCCAATGCTTCATCTACGGCAGCGGAAAACTCTGGCGTTAAACTGGCCTTTCCCACCTGAAAAATAGGCGTTAAATGGGTAGAGAGCCCTTTTAAGTAGGCTCGCTGTTTGCTTGTCATATAGGTGTTCCTCCTTCATGTAATGAATTACATGCTATATTTCTATTTATAGTAATCAAAGGACAATCCGTACATGCGGACCGTATCCCCTTCTTGGATACCTGCCTGTTCCAGGGATTCCAATATGCCCTGTTCTTTAAGAAACTTTTGAAAAAACAGGAATCCTTTTTCTGAATCTATATTGGTATACCCCAGCATTTTTTCAATTTTGGGGCCTTCCACGACATAAACGTCTTCTTTCGGCTCGTATTCCACCGTATAAGGTTCATTTTCAAATACGTTAAGCTCTGGAAAGTATTCTTGTTCAAATACAATCGGCGTTTCGTCTACCGTGGAAAGAAGGTGGTTTACATGATACAGAAGTTCCTTTAAATTCTGGCCGCTGACTGCGGAAATGGGAATCACAGAAATTCCCTGGGGTTCAAACTCCTCCTTCAGCTTAGGCAGAAAGCTTTCCTGCTCATCGTAAATGGCATCTATTTTATTGGCGGCGATTACTTGAGGTTTTTCCAGCAAGCTTGGATTATAAGCTTTTAGTTCCTTATTAATGGCATAAATGTCCGCTACCGGATCTCTGCCTTCCGTAGCGGCGGCATCCACCATATGGATCATAACCTTTGTGCGCTCAATATGCTTTAAGAATTCGTGTCCTAAGCCCACGCCCTGGGACGCCCCCTCAATAAGCCCTGGAATATCGGCAATGACAAAGCCCTGTCCCTGGTCTAGATCCACAACTCCCAGATTTGGATTCAATGTGGTAAAATGGTAATTGGCAATCTTGGGTCTGGCATTGGTGACTCTGGACAAAAAAGTGGATTTTCCCACATTGGGAAAGCCTACCAGACCTACGTCTGCGATCACTTTAAGCTCCAGCCGTACTTCCAGTTCCATGGCAGGCTGCCCGGGCTGGGCATATTTGGGCGCCTGCATTGTAGCTGTGGCAAAATGCTGGTTCCCCATACCGCCTCTTCCGCCTTTTAAGATGACCTGTCTCATGTTTCCTCCGGATAGATCGGCAATCACTTTATCTGTTGCTGCATCCCGAAGAATGGTTCCTGCCGGCACCTTTAATACCAGATCGGCGCCATTTTTTCCATGGCAATTGCGTTTCCCGCCCGGTTCTCCGTTCTCCGCAGCAAATTTGCGTCTGTGGCGGAAGTCCACCAGCGTATTCAGACCCGGATCTACTTCTAGTATAATGCTTCCGCCGTTGCCGCCGTCGCCGCCGTCCGGCCCGCCGTTGGGAACATATTTCTCCCGGCGAAAAGAGACATGCCCATCTCCGCCTCTTCCTGACTTTATGATAATTTTTGCACTGTCTGCAAACATGGTCTCACCTCTCTTTGGGAAAAATCGCCAGGAACGACAATTTTTCTACAGCAAAAAACACAATAGACCCGGCTGAAACAGTCGAGTCTATCAAGTCTTATTATTCGTTGCTTGCTACTGGATATACGGAAGCCTGCTTTTTGTCTCTTCCCTTGCGCTCAAACCTAAGAACGCCGTCCACCTTAGCGAATAAGGTATCGTCTCCGCCTCTTCCAACGTTAACGCCCGGATGGATCTTAGTACCGCGCTGTCTGTATAAAATATTTCCAGCCTTTACGAATTGTCCGTCAGCTCTTTTCGCACCTAATCTCTTAGATTCGGAATCTCTGCCGTTCTTGGTAGAACCAACTCCCTTTTTATGTGCAAACAATTGAAGATTCATATTCAACATATTCTTACACCTCCTTGCATAAAACCGAAATATACTCGTCGCCATAAAATTCCTGTATTCCTTGTAAGCCCAAAAACAATGACTTCAGAAGAAGTCTTCCTGCATCGGATGCCGCTTCCTGAAACCGGAAAGAGACCAAACCGGATTCCTCTTCCGTCTTTACCTCATATTTGTCATGGGTAAAGGCTTCGATGGAATTCACGGTATTCAATACCAGCGCGGAAACGCCTGCGCATACGATATCTTCCCCTGCCTGGGCATACCCGGCATGTCCGATACTGTCAAAACCCTCATATTCCTGATCATGGTTCTTGTAAATCGTTACATGAATCATAATAATTTCCTGTCAATTAGCCGTTAATCTTGTCAATCTTAACCTTGGTGAAGGACTGTCTGTGGCCGTTCTTCTTATGATAGCCAGTCTTTCTCTTGTACTTATAGACAATCACTTTCTTGCCTCTGCCGTTGGCTACGACAGAACCCTCTACAGTTGCATTGGCTACATCTGCTCCAACCTTTAAGGAATCGTTGCTGACGGCTAATACATCGTCAAAAGTAACCTTCTCATCAACTTCCAAACCAAGCTTTTCAATGGTAATGATATCGCCTTCGGATACTTTGTACTGTTTTCCGCCTGTTGCTATAATTGCGTACATATGGCACACCTCCTATTATCATTACTCGCCAGCTTCGGTGCTGCTTTGGCAGTCTTTCTAACCTCGCTGTGCGGCATACCGTTGTATCATAGCATGAATCTCTCCATTCGTCAACCTTTATTTTGCCGGATTTTTCCTGGTTTTTCCTGCCGTTTTTATGCATTACATCTGATGTCTTACGATTTTATATTCATCGTCCAAACGGTAATAAGGACAATCGTGAAAGGATCCCGTCAGAAAGCGGCCAAACTCGTCTTCATCCAGGTTTACCATACAGCTATAACATTCATACTCTTCTTCATAACAGTAATTGGCGCAGCTCTCGCAGTTGGTAGCTGCAGTCTTTCTGTTTCGCCGTTGCTCCATAATGCTCCTTACCTCATGGGATAAAATTTAGCTTTTGCCATATGTCCTCTTGTTTCCTGGAATATAGAGTTTACATAATTGAATTATGTAAACTTACTATTTTTTTTGAAAGGAAGATGGCCGAATTGATTACATAAACTGCTCTCTTAAGCTTTTCTTTACTTTCTTTCTAGTCATTTCAACCAGATTTAGTTTTGTAATATCCACCACCTGAACAGGCGTAGGATCCTTTTGGGTAAACCTCCTGAGGTCTTCCATCAGGCGTTTCTGATCCTCCCGTGATACCATATCAATAAAATCCACCAGGATAATTCCGGAAAGATTCCGCAGCCGCATCTGGAAGGCTATTTCTTCTGCAGCCTCTAGATTTACCTTAAGATAATGCTTCTGCACATCCCGTTTTCCGATGCTCTTTCCGGAATTTACGTCAATGACAGTCATAGCTTCGGTGGGCTGAATTACCAGATATCCGCCGGATTTCAGCCAAACACGTTCTTTTAAGGCTTCGTCTAATTTTACCTCAAGGCTATAGCATTTGCTTAAGGACAGAATATCATCCTCATAAAATGACAGTTGATCTAAATCCTTCGGCTGATGTTCTTTCAAAAAACTGTGGATTCTCTGGTATAAAAAATCGTCGTCCGTCACGATTTTTTCAAGGCTCAAAGAAGGAGCATCCTGCAAAACCTGGATAAAATCCGGTTCCTGTTGTTTGACGCAGGAAAAGCAAGTCTGGTAACAGGCTCGTTCCAGCAAGCGTTCTGCTTCCTGTTTTAGATGAGCCAGTTCTTCCAGAATCTCATTATTTTGGGCAAACTTACAGTTGGTTCTTGCAATGACTCCCAGATTTTTAGGCTTCACATCCTCCAAAAGAGCCTTCAGGCGGCTGCGGGTCTCCCGGTCCAACTTTTTGGAAATCCCAAGGGAGTGGTTTCCGGTGGTCAGCGCCAGATACCGCCCGGTAAAGTTCAGGTTTGTGGTAACTTTAGGAGGCTTCGTCTTCATACTCTCCCGTTCTACCTGAACGTAAAGCTCATCGCCCTGAACTAATTCAGGATGACTGCTCTTTTTTACAAACACAGGATTGACAAATTCCTCTAAGGGATAATAGCAGGGAACGCCGGGAGCTATTTCAATAAAAGCGGCGTTTAGGCTTTTCACCACATCTTTTACGCGCCCTACGTAGATATTACCCAGGATTTTTTGAAAGCCATGCTTTTTACGGGGGGAAGGGCGATCTAAGAGAACTTCCGAAACCTCTGATTTTAGCTGAGAACTCACCTCCAGCATACGGTTCCCTTCGTAAAAGGCACAGACAATATATTCTTTTTCTTCTCTCGTTACAGTTGTGATAACTAGACGTTGTCCCATAATCTCATCTTAATCCTTTTACGTTTCATGTATAATCTAAAGAATATCTTCCCCCAAACCTCCCAGAGGAAGAAACCCTCCCTTTTCATCTCTGGTGTAGACCTCCAGACGGTGGATTTGCATATTCATGCTGCAGTAACCCGGATGAATCTCCCATTCTTTTCGTTTCAAATAATCATAAAATGCTTCCAGTACCAGTTCCGGTTTAATATTCTCTCCGCTTCCGGCTGATAATTGTAAAGCAAACCCGGGATTTGCTTCTTCAACCCCTTCCAGCTGATAGATCAAGGGCTTCAAGTTTAAGATCCGCTGGCTTTTTTTCGTTTGTTTTGTCATAAGGATTTCTTCTTGACCGTCATAAAAGTCTTTGATTGCTTCTTTCAGCGCCGGAAGGGAAAAAGGATTCCTGAGAGGGTCCTTATAATGTACGGTATAGGAGGAAGCCGCCACAGAAGACATGGCGTTTGGAGCATGATCCGGCAGGCGTTTGTATTCCGTAACTTGAACACCTTCTACCATAACTTCATTTAAAGCTCTTAAAGCTTCTTTGGAGCTTCTGGAGCTATGGACTTCTATATCAAAATATTCTCCGTTACTGGTAATGCCAACGCCCAGAGGAGCTGCAAAGGACATAATTTGATGGGGGCTGAACCCTTCTGAATAAGCAATGTCAATATCTGCCCTGCGCATAGCCTTCTGAAAGTAACGCATCATATCCAGATGGCCGATAAAGCGCATAAGCCCATACTTTCGGAACTTAATCCTTATCTTCAAGGCACACACCTCCTTTGAATTGCAACGCTCCGCAACCGGAACAGCTCTTGCGGCAATTAGGGGTAACTACCCCTTCCTGGGCTCTCTCCCACTCCCGTTTTAAAAATTCCTTTGATACGCCGCAGTCAATAAAGTCCCAGGGCAGGATCTCATCCATTTCCCGTTTTCTGATATTATAAAAGTCAATAGAAATTCCGGCTTCTTCAAAGGCTGACATCCACTTTTCATTGTCAAAAAATTCCGTCCATGCGTCAAAGATACAGCCTTTTTCGTATGCAAGCTCCAATACCTTTGCTACGCGGCGGTCTCCCCTTGCAAAAACGCCTTCCAGCACCGTAACGTCAGCTTCATGCCATTGATACCTTAAGCTCTTCTTATTTTTCTGAAGCTTTAACTCGTCGTTTACTGTCTTCGCCCTAGCCAAATATTCTTCTCTGGGGCACATGGAGGCCCACTGGAACGGGGTAAAGGGCTTAGGTATGAAAAAAGAAGTACTGATGGTGATCTGGCATTTGCCGTTTCGCTGCTCCTTTGGAATCTCGTAATAGCATTCTGCAATTTTCTCCGCCAGTCTTGGGATCTCCTTTTGATCTTCCTGATTTTCCGTAGGAAGCCCTAACATAAAGTAAAGCTTTACCTTCTGCCAGCCTCCCACAAAGGCTTCTTTCGCCCCTTCCAGTATCGCTTCTTCGGTAAGGCCCTTATTGATGACGTCCCGAAGACGCTGAGAACCTGCCTCCGGTGCAAAGGTCAGGCTGCTTTTTTTCACATCCTGCACCTTGCTCATCACGTCCAGGGAAAAAGCGTCGATACGCAAAGACGGCAAAGAAATGTTAATGCCCCGCCCCCGGCATTCCTCCAGCAAAAAGGAGGTGAGCTCCGGGAGATGGGAATAATCGCTAGAACTTAAGGAGCTTAAAGAGATCTCTTCATGCCCGGTGCTTTCAAGCATCTCCCTGGCCCATTCTTTTAACTGTTCTAAGCCTCGTTCCCTGGTAGGCCGGTAAATCATGCCGGCCTGGCAGAACCGGCATCCCCTTATGCAGCCCCGCTGGATTTCCAGTACCACACGGTCCTGGGTTACTTTTATAAAAGGAACCAAAGGCTTGGTGGGATAGCTGGTATGATCCAGGTCCAGGACAATTTCTTTCTTAATTTTTGCAGGAATTCCGTCTACTTTTGGAGAAAACGAAAGAATTGTGCCATCTTCATGGTAAGATACCTCATATAACGAGGGAACATAGATACCTGGAAGCTTTGCCGCTTCTCTCAAGAATTCTTTCCGGCTGCAGCTTCTTTCCCTGCAATCTAAGTATAAGGCAAATAAATCGTCATACCGTGTCTCGCCTTCTCCAATATAAAACAAATCAAAAAAATCCGCCAGAGGCTCCGGATTATACGTACAGGGGCCGCCGCCAATGACGATGGGATCTGTCATCTCCCGTTCACGGGTATGCAGCGGAATCTGGCTCAAATCCAGGATCTGCAAAATATTGGTATAGCACATTTCATATTGAATGGTAATCATTAAAAAATCCATGTCACGTACCGGAGACTGGGTCTCTAAGGTAAACAGAGGGATTTTTTGTTCCTTTAAGATCTTATGAAGGTCCGGCCAGGGGGCGTAGACCCTTTCACAGTACATATCTGTTCGGCGATTAAACATATCGTATAAAATCTGCATTCCCAAATGGGACATACCAATTTCATACACGTCCGGAAAGCACATAGCCGCCCGCATCTTAACTTGGGCGGGATCTTTTTTTACCATATTCACTTCATTGCCCAAATAGCGGGCCGGCTTGTCCACGGACAGTAAAATTTCATCTGATAATGCTGGTTTTATCATGGATTCTCCTTATATTCAGGTGGTTAAATTCATGTACAAGTATAACCGATATATGATAAAAACGCAAGATTGGACAATGAAAAGTTCATTGTATGAAAAAGAGAAGATTGAATATGGAAATCAAAAGACACGGGAAATAGCATTAAAAATGTTAAGGCGTAATATTATCATCGTAGATATTATGAAGGTTACCGGATTAACGGAAGCCGAGCTTCTCCGCCTTCAGGATGAAAATGCACGATTTTAACCAGGACTATAAAAAATATTGTAATCCGGCGATTCCGTCGCACTAAATCGTATGTGAAAGGAGATAATGCCTTTATTGTAAAGCGCTACCTCCTTTTCTCCGTTATCCTGCAATTCACAGAACCTCTTTACGGCAGCTTTTTCATAGCCTCCATAATCTGTTCCGTATCCATATCTGCCTGGATATATTCGCACATCTGATCTGTGGTATATGTATAAATATTCACATGATTCTTATCACAATACACAAATGCCGCAAACAACACAGCCGCAATCAAAAGCCGCAGCTTAAAATACCCCATTGCCGGAGCCGTTTCCTCTCCTCCTGGAGCCACATCCTGATATTGATTTGATTTTCCTGGTTCCTGAAAAGAAGCTTTGATCTGATTAATATAGCGCTTCCGCTCTTCCAACGTATTCGTCGTCATAAAACGCTCCTATGTTTACATAACAAAATTATGTAAATCCTATCGATTTTCTTATTAAAATGTATGTCCAGAACAATATTTTATGACAACAATCAGTTTCAGTTTCCACTGAAGTAAACATGGACACCCCTTTGCACATGACAGTAACCGCACCCAGCCGTTTTTATCTTTCGATACCCAGACAATCCAGGGCCGCTGTTCCTTCACCGTAGTTACCTGCGTTTGTGAAGGAACAGCGGCCCTGAATTGTCGTTTGTATCCACATACAAAAATGCCGCCGTCCGTACCCAAATATACTTCTACCTCTGCGCTAACTCCTGAGAAATATCCTCCCACGTAACGCCCTTTTCCACCATCAGCACCATCACATGGTACAAGAAATCCGAGATTTCATATTTGATCTCCTCTGCATCCGGGTTTTTCGCGGCAATTACAATCTCCGTGGCTTCCTCTCCCACTTTTTTCAATATCTTATCGATCCCTTTTTCAAACAAATAATTGGTATAGGAACCTTCTTTTGGGTGCTCCTTCCGGTCTGCAATGACATCATAGACGGTTTCTAATACCTTTAAGGGATTCTTCACCACATAATCTTTTTTCACAAGCTCCTGGAAAAAACAACTTGGGGCTCCGGTATGACAGGCATTTCCCACCTGTGAAACCTTTGCCAGTATCGTATCATTGTCACAATCCAACGTCAGGCTCTTCACATATTGATAGTGACCGGAGGTCTCCCCTTTCACCCATAGCTGCTTCCGGCTGCGGCTGTAATACGTCATATTACCAGATGCAATGGTGTGGTCAAAGGCTTCCCGGTTCATATAAGCCAGCATCAATACTTCCTGGGTCTGATAATCCTGGACGATCACCGGTATCATGCCGTCGGAATTCAGCTTAAAGGTATCAAAGTCCAATGCTGATTCAAACTGCCTGGTATCAATCCCCTGCTGAGACAGATCCGCTTTTAACTTCATCACATCGGTATCTATGTGATTGAGACAATCCCCGAAAATACCCCGGACATGCTCCCGCTGAAGCAGTTTCGTCCAGCAGTTTAGGTCATATTGTTCCTGCATGACAATAGAAGGGATATCTGTTATATTGCTGACGGAATCCACAATCTTCTCATTGATGATAATCATTTCAGAAACACTTTCTTCCATAGCGTCCTTGTGCTTGAACAGGATGTCCACATTATTCAAAGACAATGCCAGCTTTTCTGCTCCGAATCTCTGGCAGCCTTCCTTTGCCAATGCAGCCACATCGGACCGTGAGCCGTTGAGCATCACCTGTTTGCATCCCGCATACAGAAGCTTTTTGATATCCTCCAAACGGTTGACCCGTCCCCCGGCACATACCGGAAGCTGGATACTACGGTTCCATTCTTTAATCATACCTAAATGACGTTCGTGTTCCAGGTCGCTGTCGGACAAGTCAAAAATCAGCAGACGGTCAATCCCGTTGTCATTGTACTGCCGAATCCGCTCATCAATATCTTCAATGGCCTCATCTAAATCAGGCCCTGCCACGGCTTGTCCATGTTTCAAGTAAATCGAAGCAATCAAATCTTTATGTTTCATACCGTCACCTATAAGCTTCCTTTCGTAGAAAGTACATCTGTAATACGGGGATCTAATTGGGTGGCCTCGTCTAAGGCTTTGGCAAACGCCTTAAACAGCCCTTCCGCCATATGATGGCTGTTAGTTCCGGAGAGAATTTTCATATGCAGGTTCATTCCGGCGCTGTAAGAGATGGCATAGAAAAATTCCCGTATCATTTCCGTATCCATGTATCCGATTTTTTCCGTGGGAAACGTCCCCTCAAAAGAGAAATACGGTCTCCCGGAAATGTCAATGGCACATAACACCAAGGTCTCATCCATGGGCAGGATACAGCTTCCATACCGTTTCATGCCCTTTTTATTGCCTACGGCTTTTCGGATGGCGCTTCCTAAGGCAATTCCTGTATCTTCAATGGAATGATGGGTATCTACGATCAAGTCCCCGGCCACAGAAAGGGTCAGATCAAACATGCCGTGGCGGGTGAATCCATCCAGCATATGGTCAAAAAAACCGATTCCCGTATCGATCTGGGCAGTGCAATGTCCGTCCAGGTTTAGGCTCAGCTTAATTTCTGTTTCTCGTGTTTTGCGGGTTACTTGTGATTTTCGTTCTGCCATGGCTATTTTCTCCTGTCTTCTCCTTCAAATCTCACCTGGATGGAGTTGGCGTGCGCCGTCAACTGCTCGCAGGCTGCAAACTGGGCAATATCTTCGTAAATCGGTTCCAATGCCTCTCTGGAATAAGAAATAATGCTGGACTTCTTGATAAAATCATCCACGCCCAGAGGAGAGAAAAATTTTGCGGTTCCGTTGGTAGGCAGTACATGGTTGGGGCCGGCAAAATAATCTCCCAAGGGCTCGCTGGAATATTCCCCCATAAAAATAGCCCCTGCATGTTTGATCTTCAACATAACGGCAAAAGGATCCCTGGTAAGAATCTCCAGGTGCTCGGAAGCAATTTCATTGGCCGTTTCTATGGCCTCCTCCAGGTCATAGGCCACCAAGATATAGCCATAATTTTCCAGAGAGGCTTCTATTATGGCCCTTCGAGAGAGGGTTTGCGTAAATAAATCCACTTCTTTTGATACCTGACGGGCCAGTTTCTCGCTGGTGGTAATTAAAATGGCGCTGGCCAATTCATCATGCTCCGCCTGGGACAGGAGATCTGCAGCCACAAACCGGGGATTGGCAGTTTCATCCGCTAATACCAGAATCTCGCTGGGCCCGGCGATAGAATCAATGCTCACATGGCCGAACACTGCTTTTTTGGCCAATGCCACATAAATATTTCCCGGTCCTACGATTTTATCTACCTTGGGAATGCGCTCGGTTCCAAAGGCCAATGCTGCCACAGCCTGGGCGCCCCCCACTTTGTAAATCTCCGTCACTCCTGCCTCCTGGGCTGCCGCAAGGGTAGCAGGATTCACCTTCCCATCCCGGCTGCAGGGAGTCGTCATAATGATCCGCTCTACTCCGGCCACTTTCGCCGGTATGACGTTCATCAGCACAGAGGATGGATAAGCGGCTTTTCCGCCTGGCACATAGACGCCTACGCTGGATAAGGGAGTCACCTTCTGACCAAGCATCACGCCGTCTTCTCTGCTGTCAAACCAACTATACTGCCGCTGCTTTTCATGGTAAGCCCGGATATTCACCAGGGCTTTTCGCATCACCTCTAAAAGCTTCGGATCCACCTTCTCATAAGCTTCCTGAATCTCTTCCTTGGTCACACGAAGGGAATCCTTGGTAAGAGTAACGTGATCAAACTGCTCCGTATAGGAAAAAACAGCCGTATCGCCTTCTTTCCTTACCCGCTCTATAATTTCTCCCACCTTTGCCTCATATTCCCGATAACTGTTGGGGCTGCGTTTTAAAAGATCTTCCTTCAGGTTCTGTTTCGTCTCCTCTGTCAATGTCAAGATTCTCATCTGCCCTGACCCTCCTGTAAGTTCTTTAAGTCCATAATCATCTTAGAAATCCGTTCATGCTCCATCTTCATGCTCACCTGATTTACCACCATCCGGGCAGACAGGGGGCATATTTCTTCCAACACCTGCAGTCCGTTTTCCTTCAAGGTAGAGCCCGTTTCCACAATGTCCACAATGACTTCGGACAGTCCTACAATGGGGGCAAGCTCAATGGAACCGTTTAACTTAATGATTTCTACGGTCTGATGCTTTTTATTGTAAAAATAATCTTTGGCAATATTGGGATACTTGGTAGCTACCCGGATCAATTCCTGATGCTGTAAGAGTTCCTGGGCGTCCTTCGGCCCGCAGACGCACATTCTGCACTTCCCAAAGCCAAGATCCAGTACCTCATAGATGTTGCGTTTTTCTTCCAATATCGTATCCTTGCCTACAATTCCGATATCAGCGGCGCCGTATTCCACATAGGTGGGCACGTCCGGACCCTTGGATAAAAAAAAGCGCAGCTTTAATTCTTCGTTGACAAAGATCAGCTTTCTGGTATCCGCATCCTTCATCTTTTCACAAGTAATGCCGATTTGTTCAAAGGTTTCTAACGTCTGTCTGGCAAGGCGACCTTTTCCCAATGCAAATGTCAAATATCTCATGATTTTCCTCCTGTCTCACTGGAAAAATACAGGTTCCTGATAGCCAAACCGTTTTCCGTAAGCCTCATAATCTTCTTTTGTCCTGCCTTCCTGCCATACGTTCAACACAACCTTCTCCCCACGGCCGCGAAGGTCATTCGCTTTTGCTATGGCTTCCTGTAAGCGGTCAGGAGTATAGATGATACAGCGGCAGCCTTCCGGCAGGGGAAGCATGATCTTCTGCCGGGATAATGCGGCCATTAACTGATCCACCACCACGGCAAAGCCAATGGAGGGGGCATGTTTTCCAAAAAAAGGAAGAAGGTCATCGTACCGCCCGCCTTTTACAATAGGTTCTCCGCTGCCAAAGGTGTAGGCTGCAAAAATAATCCCCGTGTAATAATGAAAGCTGCTACTGATACCAAGCTCCAAAGATACATAAGAATCTGCGCCGTAATAGCCCAAAACCTGATACAAAACCGCCAGCCGTTTGACGGCCGCCCAGAGCCGCGGGTAGGGCTCTGCCAGTTTTAAGACGTCCAAAAGCTGCCCGTTATTATCATAGAGAACTCCCAGGCAGCCAAACAGTGATTTCAATTCCGGCGCCATGGGAAGGGGGCCAACCAACTCTTCTACCCCGAAAAAGTTCTTGTTGGAAATCAAATCCAGGAGTTCTTCCTGGACGTCCTGGGAAAATCCGGCCTCCTGTATCAGAATCTTTAAAATATCTGCATGGCCAATGGTAATCTGAAACTCCTGTAATCCGGCGGCTTTCAGGGCATTTACTACAAGAGAGATAATCTCGGCATCCGCATCCACCGAATCATCTCCAATCAATTCGGCTCCCAACTGGGTAGATTCTTTTAAGCGGCCCTGGTAGCTGCTGTTATTGATAAAGGTATTTCCCTGATACCACAGGCGGATGGGCATGTCCTCCTGGGAAAAATATTTCGTTACGGCCCGGGCGATGGACGGGGTGATGTCCGGGCGAAGCACCAGTGTATTTCCTTCCCGGTCAAAAAATTTATACAGATCTTTGGAGGGCGTCGTCCCGATTTCTTTTCCGAAAATATCAAAAAATTCAAAGGTAGGGGTCTGGATCGCCCCATATCCGTATTGTTCCATCAGACGCTTCAGACGGTCCTGCAGCTCCATCTTCCGAGCGCATTCCTGATTATAAATATCCCGTACTCCATCCGGGGTATGTAATAAGCTGTGTGTCATAACTGCTCCTTTTATTTCGTCACTTCAATGTGCTACCATGTAAAATCAAAACTCCACTCATTATACAAAAACTCTGTTGCCTTGTCAACCTCTGGCATCTAAGTCCTGCTGGAGCCCTTCTAAGTAGGGGACAAGAACCCCTCCTCTGGAATGAAGAAAAAATTCCGGGGACAGCTCCTCGTACCGGAAGCTTTTCCGCCCACCGCCTTTTGCTCTCTCCCAGAATTCCATCAACCGTTTGTGCGGGAGATAGTAGAATTCATTGCGGTGGGAAAAAAATAGGATTAAGAAAGCAACGCCCCCCTGCTTTTCGAAGTTCTCCATAAACACAATCTGATGCTCATGGACGTTTTGCAGAGGAAAGGCATCCGTATGGCATTCCTTGGCGTCAAAGCATACCGGAATGCCTTGGACGGCTCCGATGTAATCCACCGTACTCTTCTGCTCAAAATACGCCAGCGTAATGTGGCGGCTTTCTTTGTCGATCCGTATGGGGGTGATGGGGGTAGGAACCTTTTGAATCAAGGCAAGGCCGTTTTCCAGATACTTCTCATTGGTACGGTTTAAAAATTCTTCCAGGGTAGAGCCTCGAAGCCCTCTGGAATTCCAGGTGGGCATCAGAGGATTCCTCCCCGCATATGTTTGGCATGGTAATATAAGATCCGTTCCTTGATCATGGTAATCTCTCCTCCTGACACTTGGGCAAGATTGACGCTGCAGTTGGGCTGATGGATGTTCCAGTATTCTTCTAAGGGGAGCTTTCCTATTATACTAAGCAGCGCTCTGAGAATGGCGCCGTGGCATACTACTAAAGCCGCCTCGCATTGTCCCTCCAGGGGAAGGATGTCTTCCTTCAGAAACGCCCGGGTGCGGGAAAATACTTCTTTATAGCTTTCCGCCGTCCCCTGAGGGACATAATGAACGGGATCTTCAAAGCAAAGGTTAAAGTCATGATATTTGGGGTTTGTACGGACCTCTGAGAGGCGGACGCCTTCAAAAGAACCAAAGCTCATCTCCCGGATGGTCTCCCGGACCTTTAATTCTTCTTCTTTCACTCCCCCGATAATCCTTGCCGTCTCTCTGGCGCGGACATAAGGGCTTGTAAACACATGGTCAAAATGAATGCCTTCCGCCCGCATTCCATCCCTGGTCTGCTCTGCCAGGGCAATTCCATAATCGTTTAGGGGAATATCCGCAGAACCCTGGATGCGGCCTTGCTTGTTCCAGTCTGTTTCCCCATGTCTCATCATATATAGCTTCATACCATTTCCTTCCTTTGTATTTCCGTGATGGCCCGCTGAAAGCTTTTGGGAAGAGGGGCGTTTATCACCGTCTGATCCGGCAGTTCCATCTGGCAGGCATACAATAGCTGGCTGTGAATATGACAGCTCTCCCGGAATCTGCGGTTGACGTCTGGATTCCCATATTTGGGATCTCCCACAATGGGGTGTCCCAATGAGGCCAAATGTGCCCGGATCTGATGGGAGCGCCCTGTGATCAGCTGCACGTTAAGGAGCGTGAACCCCGAAATGATTTTTTGGGGATGGAGGATCGTGCGGATGGGAACGCTGCCTTCTTCCGCTTCTTTTGTAACGACAACACGATTGGTGCCCTCGTCTTTTTTTAGCCAGTCCGTAAGCGTCTGTTCTTTTCGAATTTCTCCCACCGCCAGGCAGCCGTAATATTTGCCCAGTTCCCTCTGCTTTAACATATGAGACATTTGCTGCAGCCCCTTCATTGTCTTTCCGGCAGCCAGGATGCCTGAGGTATTCCGGTCTAAGCGGTTCACCACAGAGGGGGTAAAGGTGGCCAGTTCCTCTCTTGTTATGGCTTTTGTGTCCAGTAAGTAGCCGATGATATATTCATTGGCTGAGATATCGTCTGGCTTTGCTTTTTGGGACAACATGCCGGCAGGCTTATTGATAACCAGAAAATCCTTGGATTCGTATAAGATTTCTAAATTGGCAACCGGATATTTTACGAAAGGATCTCCTTCTGCTTTCATGGGCCTTTGGAATTTCTCAATGGTCTCCTGGGATAAAAAGAGAGTCACCGTATCGCCAACATTCAATTTTTCGCCGCCGTCGGCTTTTTTCTCATTGAGCACAATATTCTTTTTTCGCAGCATCTTATAGAGGAAGCTGCCGGGAGCCTGGTTCAGCAGCTTTTTCAAATATTTGTCCAGACGCTGCCCGGCCTCATTTTCCCGAATCTGATATTGCCGCATAGGGTTACACCTTCTTTTTGTGAATGTTGCGGATGGTCTTTTTCTTTTTTGGCTTGGAAGCTGTGGGGGCAGAGGGGGGTTTTTGCCCCTTCCTTGGACGGATCAGGCATGTTTTGTCATATCCGATCAGATCCGTGCGCTTTGCTTTTATAAGCGCCTCTTCCACCAGCGCGTAATTTTTGGGGTTACGGTACTGGATCAAGGCCCGCTGCATGGCTTTTTCGTGAGGATTTTTTGCCGTATAGACCGGCTTCATGGTTCTAGGATCCAGCCCCGTATAATACATGCAGGTGGACAAGGTGGAGGGGGTGGGATAAAAATCCTGCACCTGCTGGGGCATATAGCCCAAGTCCCGCAGATATTCCGCCAGCTTTATCGCCTCCTTCAAGGTGGAACCGGGGTGAGAGGACATTAAGTATGGCACCAGATATTGCTTTTTCCCCAGTTGTTGGTTCATATCCTGATATGCCTTTGCAAAACGGCGGTACACAGACGCCTTTGGCTTTCCCATCTTGCTTAACACCTCATCGGAAATATGTTCCGGCGCTACCTTTAACTGTCCGCTGACGTGATGTTCGCATAATTCCCGAAGAAATGTCTGGTCTTTATCGTACATCAGATAATCAAAACGAATGCCGGAACGAATGAATACTTTCTTTACCTTAGGCAGCTTTCTCAGCTTCCGGAGAAGGGAAAGGTAATCGGAATGATCAATCTTTAGATTCTTACAGGGTTCCGGGAATAAGCACTGCCTCTTGGGACAGGCTCCCCGGGACAACTGGCCGCTACAGGCGGGAGATCTGAAATTGGCGGTAGGGCCTCCCACATCATGGATATATCCTTTGAAATCCTCCTCCCACACCATCTGTTCGGCTTCATTTAGAATCGACTCATGGCTTCTTGCCTGGATGATACGTCCCTGATGAAAGGTCAGCGCACAGAAATTGCAGCCTCCGAAGCATCCCCGGCTGCTAAGAAGGCTAAACCGTACTTCTTCAATCGCCGGCACTCCTCCCGCCGCTTCATAGCTGGGATGGTAGGTACGCATATAAGGCAGTGCATAGACATGGTCCATCTCCTGTTGGCTTAAAGGTTTTGCAGGAGGATTCTGCACCACAAAACGCCCGTTTTCGTATTCCTCCGCCAGACGTTTTCCGGAACATGGATCGGTATTACAATACTGCATATAGAAGCTTTCGGCGTAGGTTTTCTTGTCTTTGACCAGTTCTGAAAAGGATGGAAGGAACAAGGCGTCGTAGATGTCCTCTTTTTTTCTGGTAACATAGGCTGTTCCATCTATAAACGTGACATCCTGTATGGAAAGCCCGCTGTCTAATGCTTCTGCAGCCTCCACAATGCTGCGCTCTCCCATGCCGTATAACAGAAGATCCGCGCCGGAATCCAATAAAATAGAGCGTTTCAGCTGATCGGACCAGTAATCGTAATGAGCCAGGCGCCTTAGGCTGGCTTCAATGCCTCCTATTAGAATCGGAGCTTTGGGATACATGCGCCGGATCATATTACAATAGACGATGGTGGCATGATCCGGCCGTTTTCCCATAACGCCTCCCGGGGTAAAAGCGTCCTTTTCCCTGCGTTTTTTGGAAACGGAATAATGATTCACCATGGAATCCATGTTTCCGGCTGTTACCAGAAATCCCAGCCGGGGGGCTCCGTAAATGGTAATACTCTCAGGATTCTTGTAATTTGGCTGTGAGATGATTCCCACAGAATACCCCCTGGATTCCAGGACGCGGCTTATGATGGCATGTCCAAAAGAGGGATGGTCCACATAGGCATCCCCGATGACATAGACAAAATCAAATTGTTGTATGCCGCTCTTTCTCATATCTTCCCGGCAAATTGGCAAAAATCCTTTTTTCATGAGGGAATCGCCTCCCGATAGTCGTGAATGTAAAAATCCGCCAAGCGTTGTTTTTCTTGCCTGTACTCCGATGAAAATGCGTCTTCCACGGCGCAAACTGCCATTCCGGCACGTTTTCCGGCCAAAATCCCTGCCGGTACGTCTTCAAATACCAGACAGTCCTTAGGGAGGGTTTTAAGCTGCCTGGCGGCTTCTAGGTAGACGTCCGGCGCCGGTTTGCCGCGGTTTACGTCGCAGGAGGTCACCACAAGGCTGATATAGCGGTCCAAGCCCTGGGCTTTCATCAACGTATTTACCAGCTCTCTGGAATTGCTGGTGGCAATCCCCATGGGGATGTTTTGGGCCTTACAATGGAGCAAAAATTCTTCTGCGCCGGGCTTTAAAAATACTTCATGCTGGTATTTGTCCCGAGCCATTTCTGTCCAAATCTGTTTTAGCTCTTCCACCGTCTCGGAAAGATGAAAACGTTCAATACTGTAACAGGCCGTCTCGGTAAAGCTCATGCCTTCGATTTCTTTCTGATAGTCGTCCGGAAGGGCAATTCCTCTGGCTCCCAGAAATTCCAGATCAATCTCCTGCCACACCCACATGGAATCCACCAAAGATCCGTCCAAGTCAAAAATTACTGCTTTTTTATGATGCAACATATATTTTCCTCATTTTTTAATTGTGCAATTTCTTCCGGCGTCAAGGGACGGTACTGCCCAGGAGCCAGGGAATCATCCAAAGCCAGGGGGCCAAAGGAAACGCGTTTTAAATATTCCAGAGGATGCCCCAGCACATGACACATGCGTTTTATTTGATGGTATCGTCCTTCTGTAATGGTGAGCAACAGTTCCGAGGATTCCCCGGCGGATAAAATTTCAAGAAGCGCAGGTTTCGTGGGCTTTTCGTCTCCGATATCCAGACCCAGGCGGCAGAGATCTATCGCATCTTCCCTCACGCATCCCGACACCCTTACAAAATATGATTTCGGCACATGATGTGCAGGGGATAACAGGCGGTGGCTGAGCGCTCCGTCGTTGGTAATGACCAGCAGCCCTTCTGTATCGCGGTCCAGCCTTCCGGCGGGAAATAGATCGTCCCGCCTGCTGTCTATGTAATCCAATACGGTTTTGTGCTCCGAATCCCTGGTGGCGCTGACGCATCCGGCAGGCTTATTCAGCATGTAGTACTCATATTTTGTGTAAGCGACAGCTTTCCCCTGAAAAAGGATCAAATCTTCCCCAGGCGTTACTTTCTGTTCCGGCCGCTTTTGTATCTGGCCGTTGACGGTTACCATCCCTTTTTTCAAATACTGCTTTACCTGGCTTCGGGTGCCGATTCCTGCGTCCGCCAGGTATTTATCCAATCTTATCATACCATCCTCAATCAAATATGTAGTTTAGCTTTTTGTCTTCCAGATACTGAAGTATGACATAAGGATTGATGCTCATTTCTTCCCCGTCGGGCCGGTTGACATAAATCCCAAGGTGGAGATGTACATCAAAATTCCCCACCGTCCCTTCCACCTCGCTGTAGCCGCTGTCTCCCATAAATCCAATCCATTCCCCAGCCTTTATGGTGTCCCCCGGCTGAAAATCCCTGGCGTAATCATACAGATGGGCATAATAAAAATACCCGCCGTGGGGAGAACGGATGCCCAGACGGTATCCGCCTTTGGTAAGCCATCCTACTTTTTCCACAACACCGTCTGTGATGCTGACAATGGGATATCTGCCTCTCTGGTTGACGCTGGCCATCAGATCCGTGCCCTCATGGCCCCGCTTCCCTCCAAAGGTGCGCTCATACATCCAGGAATCCACGTAGGAAACATTGGCGTCGCTGACAGAGGACAAGGGTACGGGAAAATATTTCAGATCCTCCCAGACAGCCGAAAGATATCCGGTAAACACCTTACATTCTTCCGGTTTATATTCTTTTAACTGTCTGTAATACCATTCCAATTCTTTCTTTGATTCCGTTCCTGTGATCAAATAGGCGCTAAGATATTCCAGACAGGAGAGGCCGTCCTCTTTGCTTCCCCACTCTCGAAAGTCTGACAACAGCTCCAAAGAAATCTTATGTTCCCTGATTTTCTCCACCGTATCTTCCGTCAACAGCAGACGGTTCAGCTTTCCAAGGCTGCCGCAGTAATCCTGCATCCAAAGGATGAATAGTACCGCTGCGGCAATGGAAATCAAGTAGGCAGCTCTCCTGTTTTTCAATTTATTTCGCCCTTCTTAAAAATTCCAGAATTAAGTTCCACACGCGCTCTGTGGAGGAAATACTCAAGCGTTCCTGGGGGGTGTGTATGTCAAAATTATTGGGGCCGAAGGAAATACAGTCCAATCCCGCAAGCTTGCCGGAAAGCAGGCCGCATTCCAGGCCGGCGTGGATGGCTTCCATCTTGGGTTCTTTTCCAAACAAGTCCCGGTAGCATTCCGCCATCAGCTCCCGCAAGGGAGAGCTTTCTTGATACTCCCAGGCCGGATAATCCCCGGAACGAAGCGCAGTCCCGCCCAAAAACTCCGTCAAAAATTCCAGACGGTCAGCGGCTTCTATTTTACGACTGGTCACGCTGCTTCGGATAGAAGTATGCACGTTTAAAGCTTCTTTTGTAAGGAGCAGAATCCCTGGGTTTAACGACGTCTCCACCAGGCCGGGTACGTCCAGGCTCATATGCTGTACACCGTAAGGAATACTCCGCAAAAACAGCAGTGTTTTCACAAATGAGCCGGAATCCAAAACATCATATGTTCCATGCTCTAAAGGAGAGACGGCCATGGACAATCCGGGGTCAGATATATGATACTCCTTCTGAAGCGTCTGTTCCCAGGACAACAATGCATTCTTTAGAGCTTCTTCTTTTTCAGGCTCTATCACGACAGAAGCCTCCACTTCTCTTGGAATGGCGTTGTCCATAAGGCCGCCCCTGAGTTCTGCAAGGGAAATCCCCACCGTATCCTGAAGGGATTTTAAGATCCTTCCCGCCTCTACAATGGCGTTGGCTCGTTCCTTATGAATCTCAGCGCCGGAATGTCCTCCGGTAAGTCCGGTCAGCTTCCAGGAAATGCAAATCCCCTCCGCCTTCGTATAGGTAACCGGAATCTCACAGTCCATCCGAAGCCCCCCGGCGCAGCCTGCCAAAAACACCCCTTCTTCATCGGAATCAATATTCAAAAGCTTCCGGCCTTTGAGCATGGACACGTCAATGGAATTGGCTCCCAGCATCCCGGTCTCTTCATCTACGGTAAACACCGCTTCAATGGGAGGATGGGGAATATCGCTGCTGTTTAAGATGGCAAGGGCATAAGCAAGGGCAATGCCGTCGTCGCCCCCTAAGGTGGTTCCTTTTGCTTTCAGGAAATCCCCGTCCACGTAAAGCTCCAGGCCGTCTTTGGAAAAGTCTATGTCTGCGTCCGCCTCTTTTTCACAGACCATGTCCATATGTCCCTGGATGATCACCGGATCTGACGTTTCATAACCTTTCGTCCCGTCTTTGAAAATAATCACATTATTGTGGTCGTCCTGACAATAGGAAAGGCCCCGCTCTTTGGCAAAGGAAACGCAATAGTCGCTGATTTCCTTTGTATTGCCGGAGCCGTGGGGGATCTTTGAGAGTTCCTCAAAATACTGAAATACTTGTTTTGGTTCCAAATTGTTACAAATATCCATATTCTACCTCCTTAGCATATTTATGGCTTTCGTCCATATAATATACTATGAAAAAAATTGTGTATAGTATTATCTTATCCACTCTTGTATTTTACATACTGTGTTTCCCAAAAGACGCCATACAGGCGGCTTCCTTTGGGTTGGTGCTGTGGTATACAAAAATGCTGCCCACTCTGTTGCCTTTTGCCATTCTTTCTTATATATTTGTGGCTTCCGGCCTTTTAGAGACTCCCTGCCGCCTGCTTCACCGATGCATCAAATGGCTGATTCCCGTAAGCCCGGAAGGGGTATATCCACTGTTTGCAGGATTTTTGTTTGGTTTCCCTTTGGGAAGCAAGATTACGGCCCAGCTTGTGGAGGAAGGCCGCATGAGTTATGGGGAAGGCAATCGTCTGTTTGCCATATGCAACAACATAAGTCCTGTTTTTATCAGTGGTTTTATCCTCCAGACTTCCTTACAGCGCCCGGATTTAACTGCCAAAACATTGTTGATCCTCTATCTGCCGCCCTTGTTTTACTTTGTCATAACCGCACGGTTATTTCCCGGGAAAGAGGATGTTATGATACCGCAAAAAAAAGCGGCACCAAGATCTCAAATAAGCTTTAAAATCATCGATGCCGGCATTATGAGCGGTTTTGAAACTTTAACCAGGCTGGGAGGCTATATTATGCTGTTTGCCATCCTGTCCCAAATCGTCACAGTGCTCCCGTTTCAGAATCCTGCCCTCAGCAGCCTTCTTGTGGGTATCACGGAAATCACCAACGGAACCTCGCATCTTGCAAAAGCGCCTCTTCCCTTTCGGGAAATATACTTGCTGACGGTCTTTTGCACAGCATTGGGCGGGCTGTCCGGTTTTGCCCAAACGGCCTCCATGGTACGAAAAGCGGGGCTTTCTATGGGGTCCTATGTAAAAACAAAGGTGATCTGCAGCCTGATGTCCGCAGCCTTAGCCGTTCTTCTGCCGTAAGGGTTAGCCCTGGGGGTCTTCTTCTATGGGCTGGGGAGACGGCTCCTCCATGGGCATCAGTTCGCTTCGGTTGGAATTCACCATATCATAACAGTTCTGTAAGGAAGCTAACAAGCTTTCGCTCCTGGCCTTTGTGGAATCCATGGCATGTCCGATAATCGTTCCCAGGTTTTTCAAAATATCATCGGTATACTGAATGGCCGCCAGCCGGATACTGTTGGCGTCGTTGGTGGCATTGTCCAGGATTTCCTGGGCCTGGTTGGAGGCCGTCATCACAATCTCATTTGCCTGGGCGTATGCCTGCTGCATAATCTGATGTTCATTGATCAGCTCCGAGGTCTGTACCTGGGCCTGGGCGATAATGGTGTCTGCTTTTGACTGGGCGTCCGCCAAAATGGCCTCTTTATTACTGATGATCTTCTGATACCGCTTGATTTCGTCCGGCGTCTTCATGCGAAGCTCCGATAAAAGCTCTTCCAGTTCTTCTTTATTTACAATGATTTTCGTATTGGAAAAGGACTGGTATTTGCATCCTTCGATATATTCTTCAATTTCATCAATCACCTGTTCAATTCTGCTGCTCATTGTTTGATTTCCTTTCTGTACTTATGATAAATGAGCTCGATTAACTGCTTCGGTACGAAATGGGAAATATCTCCGCCGTAAGAGGCGACTTCTTTTACGATCGTTGAGCTTAAATATGCATATTCCAGGCTGGTAGTCAGAAACAGAGTATCCACTCCCGGTTCTACAATACGGTTTGTCTGTGCCATCTGTAATTCATATTCGAAATCTGTTACTGCCCGCAGTCCCCGGATAATGATCGTCGCTCCCACGCTTTTTGCATAGTCAATCAAGAGTCCGTCAAATGATTGTACCGCAACATTCGGGATATTTTTTGTCATTTCTTCTAACATACTAACACGTTCTTCCGTAGAAAACAACGGATTTTTTGCGTTGTTTCGCAAAACAGCCACGATCAGCTGATCTACTACTTTTGCGGAACGTTCGATCATATCCAGGTGTCCGAAGGTCACCGGGTCAAAACTGCCCGGGTATATTGCTTTTTTCATAAAAGCCTCCTGCCTTTATGCCCTCTTTCGTATAAATGTGTGGACATTTGTTTTATATAGTTTTATTTTTTCCAGTTCATACCCCAAATCTTCCAAATAGGAAAAATCTGTCTCTCTGGAAGCTTCTGCAATCAAAAGCGTATGTTCTGCAATCAAATGGGAAGTAAGAAGCGCCTCCATTACCTGCTTCTCCAAGAGCTGATGATAGGGCGGATCCATGAACACAATGTCGAAGGGCTCCTGCTCTTGATGTTCTAGTTCTCTAAGAGCCGCAAAAACATCCATGCAATAAAGCCTGCCGCCGGATGCAAGCTTTGTAAATTCCATATTTTCCCGGATCACGGCGGCCGCTTTTTTGTTTCGTTCCACAAATACCGCTTCTTTGGCGCCGCGGCTTAAGGCTTCCAAACCAATACTTCCGCTTCCGGCAAATAAATCCAGAAACCGGCACCCGGTAAGATATGGGTGAATCATATTAAATAAGGTTTCTTTGATGCGGTCTGTGGTCGGTCGGGTCTCTGAACCGGGAAGTGTTTTTAAAGGAAGGCTTTTGGCCTCTCCTGCGATAATCCTCATTTGCCTGTTTCCTCCAAAATGGCGGACCGAAGCAGATTCAGGGCCTGGGCTACAGAGCTTTCCCGTACACGGCTGCGGTTTCCACGAAACCGAAATTCTTTTACATACGTGTTTCCCATGCAGCAGCATCCAATGTAAACCAGCCCCACCGGCTTGTCTTTTGTTCCACCGTCCGGCCCAGCCACACCGGTAATACCGACGCCGATATCAGAACCAGCCGCCTTCCTGCAGCCTTCTGCCATCTCTTTTGCCGTCTCAGGACTTACGGCGCCGAAATTTTGAAGCGTCCTATGGGAAACATGAAGCAGCTTTTCCTTGGCCTCATTGGAATAAGTAATATATCCTTCTTTAAAATATTCCGAAATACCGGGAACGTTCACCAGCCGTCCGGACAGAAGTCCCCCGGTACAGGATTCTGCCGTGGAAATGGTAAGGGATCGTTCCTTCAAAAGCGCTGCGATGGCTTCTTCTAAAGTTACGGCCTCTTCGTCCGTATAGATATGGCTTCCAAAACGGCGGTACAGCTCCTCTTCCATAGGCCGTATCAAGTGCATGGCGGCTTCCTGGTTCTTCGCTTTTGCCGTAATCCGAAGATGTACCTCCGCAGTCTTGGCATAAGTGGCAATCGTAGGATTGTCCTGGCCTTCAATCAGATCCAGGATTTCTGTCTCCACACGGCTCTCTCCAATGCCGGAGAGCTTTACCATCTTAGAGCAGATAACCTCTGGCTGAAGTTTATGAAGGTAAGGATATACTTGTTGCTCAAACATAGGAATCAGCTCTCCCGGCGGTCCCGGAAGCAGAATCATAGTGCAGCCGTCCCCTTCCATAATAATGCCGGGAGCGGTCCCGTTCTTGTTATACAATACGATAGCGTCCTGAGGAACCATGGCTTGTTTCCAGTTATTCTCGGTAATGGAATGGTGCATCTGATTTAAATACTTCTCAATCTCTTTCCTGGCTCTCTCATCCATCACCAGGGTTTTCCCCATCACCTGAGCAGCCGTCTCTTTGGTCAAGTCGTCCTGGGTAGGCCCAAGGCCGCCGCAGAGAATGATGATTTCGGACCGTTCTTTTGCTGTCTCAAGAAGTTTTTGCAGACGCCCCGGATTATCTCCCACCACACTTTGATAATACATAGAGAGTCCCAGTGCGGCGCATTTCTCTGATAAATACGCTGCGTTGGTGTTTACAATATTTCCAAGGAGCAGTTCTGTTCCCACACAGATCAATTCTACTGTCATATCATTCCTCTTTTCTTTTGGAATCTATCATTCCTCAATGCTGTTCCTTTAATACTTCCCGGTTTTTCCAAATACAATCCGCCAAAGAAATCACCGTCAGGGCCAGAGCCAGATAGGAAACAATCTGACAGGCCATCTTGTACGCCGGGTGGTCAAAGTTTAAAATCAGCATAATAATCATTACCATCTGAAAGGTGGTCTTAAATTTGCCCCAGTAATCGGCGGCAATCACCACTCCGTTGTCGGAAGCCACCAAACGGAACCCGCTGATGATAAAATCACGGCTGATAATGATAATCACAAACCAAGGGGCAAGCTGTCCGGTGGCAATCAGACAGATCAGGGCCCCGTTTACCAGAAGTTTATCTGCCAGAGGATCCATAAATTTGCCGAAATTGGTAACTAGATTGTATTTTCTGGCAATCTTCCCATCCGCCAAATCGGTCAGGCTGGCTACAATAAAAATAGCCGCTGCAAGATATCTTCTTGTGGCGTCAAGCTCCGGCAACAGCAGGCAGACCACAAAGGGAACGATCAGAACTACCCGAAAAACCGTAAGCTTATTAGGTAAATTCATTTTCATGGCGTAACAACCTCTCCTATCAAATCATATTCATATGCACCGGTAATGCGTACTTTCACAAAATCACCGCTCATCAACTCTTCCTCCGTATGAATAAACACATAGCCGTCAATATCCGGCGCATCCCGGTAAGTTCTGCCTACGTAAGCATGTTCCTGTTCTACCTTGCCTTCTACCATAACCCAAAGCTCGGCTCCAGCCATGGTTTCATTCTTGTCAAAAATAATCTCCTGCTGCAGCTCCATGACTTCTTCCTGCCAGGTTTCCTTTTGTTCCTGAGAAATCTGATCCGAAAATCCTGCCGCCGGTGTATCTTCCTCTGGAGAATACGTAAAGGCTCCCAGACGGTCAAATTCCATCTCATTGAGAAAATACATCAATGCTTCATGGTCTTCCTCGGTTTCACCGGGAAACCCGCAGATAACTGTGGTGCGCAGCGTGATATCCGGTATTTCCTGGCGCAGGGAACAAATCCGGTCGGTAAGTTCTTCTTGGGTGGTCCGCCTCCCCATACGCTGTAAAATCCGGTTGCTCACATGCTGGATGGGCATATCTAAATAGTGGCATATTTTTTTACTGTGCTTTATGGTTTGGATCAGTTCCTCGTAAATCTCTTCCGGATAACAATAAAGTATCCGAATCCATCGAATCCCGGGAAGCTCCTCCAAGGCGTTCAAGAGGCGGTGAAGGGATTTTTCCCCGTAAAGGTCTACGCCGTAAAGGGTCGTCTCCTGAGCCACCAGAATCAATTCCTTTACCCCGGCCTCCGCCAGTTCCCGGGCCTGGGCAAGCAACTCTTCCATGGGAACGCTCCGGTAATTTCCGCGGATTTTGGGGATAATACAATAACTGCAGTGTTTGTCGCATCCCTCTGCGATTTTTAAATGGGCGTAATGTCCTCCGGTGGTCAGGGAACGCTTTGCCGATGGTTTCGGAAGACCCGATAGGGGACGATACAATTCAAATGCATGGCCTTTTAACGCTTCCTGTACTGCCGCTGTAACCTCTTCATAAGAATTGGTTCCCAGCACGGCGTCCACTTGAGGGATTTCCTTTCGGATCTCCTGCTGATACCGCTGGGCCAAACATCCAGTTACCAGCAACGCACGGCATGTCCCGGCGTCTTTATATTCCGCCATCTCCAAAATCGTCTGAATGCTCTCTTCCTTGGCGTCATTGATAAAGCAGCAGGTATTGATCACAATGACATCCGCTTCTCTTTCATCATCGGTAAAAGAAAATCCTTCTTTCCCCAGAAGCCCCAGCATATACTCCGTATCCACCAGGTTCTTATCACAGCCAAGGGAAACAAAAAGCAGCTTCATAATCTGTTCCTTTCTATACTTTAAGCGCCCACCCAATGGGCGTGGCATACGGTGTGCCCTTTGGGCATAAGTCAAATACCCCGCAGCCTGCTGCGGGGCATAAGTATACATCTATTCTTCTGTTGCGTCGATCATCACAGATTCGGATGTCTGTTCCAACTCTTTGGCAGTCTTTTCCTCTGAGTCTTCCTCCGTATCTTCTTCTCCCAGAATCTTTACCTTTCCTTTGTACAATTCATCTACCGCAATGGAAAAAGGCTTCTTACCTGCAGCCCCTTCCACCATCGGCTCATCTCCGGCAATGATCTGCCTTGCCCGTTTTGCGGTGGCGATCACAATGGAATAACGGCTGTTTACCACCGGCTCTTCCCCGATCTCCACATCGCTGTTTACTACTTTCATTAAATCCGTATAGGATGGATGCAACATAATTTATTCTCCTTTCACAAACCCCGTAAGCTCCTGCCTCATGCTGTTGATCTTCTCTTGATTCCTTGCAATCCTGTCATGCTCGCATTCGATCATATCATGCACCTTTTTGGTGCACTGATTCAAATCATCGTTCACTACAAGATAATCGTAAGCTTCTATCCCCTGGGCTTCCTGCACGGCCCGGGAAAGCCTGCTGGCTATGGTAGCCTCATCTTCCGTCCCTCTGCCTTTTAAGCGGTTTTTCAATTCCTGGGCGGAAGGCGGCGTTACAAACAACAGCAAGGTATCCGGGTTGTTTTTTTTGATCTGCAGTGCGCCTTGTATCTCAATCTCTAAAATGACGTCTTTCCCAAGAGCCAGCTTCTCTTCCACATATTTTCTTGGCGTCCCGTAATAGTGATTGACGTATTTTGCATATTCAATTAACTGTCCGTCCCGGATCATGGCCTGAAATTCTTCTTCCGATACGAAAAAATATTCCCTTCCGTGAACTTCTCCCGGCCTGGGGCTTCGTGTGGTAGCCGAAACAGACAATGCGTACTGTTCTTCATGCTCTAAAAGGAGCTGCTTCATAATGGTCCCTTTTCCTGCCCCGGAAAATCCGGATACAACGATTAATATACCTTTTCTTTCCGTATTCATGTCTGCACCTATTCTATATTTTGTATCTGTTCCCGTACCTTTTCAATCTCCGTCTTCAAGTCGATGGCGATCTGGGAAACGGTAAGGTCGTTTGCTTTTGATAAAATGGTATTGGCTTCCCGGTTCATCTCCTGGGCAATAAAGTCTAGCTTGCGGCCAATGCCCTCTCCTTGTTCCAGAGCGGCCGCCATACTGTCCACATGGCTTTTCAGGCGGACGGCTTCTTCATCGGTACAAATCTTATCTGAAAAAAAAACGATCTCCGCCGCTAAGCGCCCTTCTTCTATCACCTGGGTATCTCCCAAAAGCTCCTGGGCCTTGGCAGTCAGCTTGGCACGGTATTCCTCCAAAATCTGGGGAGAACGTTCTTCCACCAGTTCCACCAGACGTTTGATGTTTGCAAGCTTTTTCATCAAGTCCTGATATAAGTTCTGGCCTTCCCTGCTTCTGGCTTCCACCAGGCTCTCGCAGGCTTCCTTCAGGGCTGTTTGCACATGTTCCCAAAGCTTCTGTTCATCTACTGGAGCCTCCTCCATGGTAAATACATCGGGAAATCTGGCAAGGCGGGCCGCCGTTAAATCGTCCTCCAGTCCAAACTCCTTCACCATCTGCCGGATATCCTCCACATACTCTGCGGCAACCTCTTTGTGGTAATGAAGATTTGCCGTGCGTTCCGTGTAATCTTCATAGGAGACAAACACATCGACTTTGCCGCGTTGTATGTATTGTTTCAGGAAACTGCGTATGGCGCTGTCAAAAAAGTTTAATTTCTTCGGTATGCGGATGCCGGTTTCCAGATACCGATGGTTTACTGCCTTGATCTCTACCGTAATTCTGCGCTCTTCACTGACAAGCTCACAGCGTCCAAAGCCAGTCATGCTTTTTATCATAAGAACCTCCTGAATTGAGTTTCATGCATAAGTAAAAGTATTATAAAACAAATTTTCCCATTAGTCAAATTTCTTTTTTGCTTTTTGTGGAAAAATACGGTATACTAATGAGAATTGTATCTGGAAGATAACTTCCTAACATCGAAAGGAGAATTCTTATGGCTTTTGACGGAATTGTGATTTCCAATTTAGTAAAAGAATTAAATGCATATATGTTAAACGGGCGCATCAGCAAAATCGCCCAGCCGGAAAATGATGAACTGCTGCTGACAGTCAAGGGAAGCCAGGGCCAGGTGCGCCTGCTCTTATCTGCCAGCGCTTCTCTTCCCCTGATTTACCTTACCAAGCAGAATAAGCAAAGTCCTATGACTGCCCCAAACTTCTGTATGCTGCTGCGCAAGCACATTGCCAACGGCCGGATCATATCTATCACCCAGCCGGATATGGAGCGTATTATCAATTTTGAAATCGAACATCTGAATGATTTGGGAGATCTATGCAAAAAGACGCTGGTTATGGAGCTTATGGGCAAGCACAGCAATTTGATTTTCTGCGAGGAAGACGGCACCATCATCGACAGTATCAAACATATCTCCGGCCATGTAAGCACGGTTCGGGAAGTCCTTCCCGGCCGGCCCTATTTTATTCCGAAGACACAGGAAAAAATCAGCCCTCTTTTTGCAGATTCCAAACACTTTTTAGAACAAGTTTTGTCGAAACCTGTTTCTGTTACAAAGGCAATCTATGGCTCCTACAACGGCGTCAGCCCATTGATTGCATCGGAAATCTGCCATCGGGCTTCCATTGACGGAGAGATGCCCACCCAGAGTCTTTCCGGGGATGAAAAGCTGCATCTCTTCCGCCAGTTTGAACTCTTTATGGAAGACATACAAGGGGGGAACTTTTTTCCCAATCTTGTGAAAAAGGGCAAGGAGCCGGTGGAATTTTCCTCCGTACATCTGTCCCAATATGAGGATTATGAGGAATTCCCTTATGATTCCATCTCGGAGGCGTTGGAGGATTACTATGCTCAAAAAAACAGCTATACCCGCATCCGGCAGCGTTCTTTTGATCTGCGCCGCGTTGTGCAGACTGCTTTGGAACGGTGCCGGAAAAAATATGATTTACAAAAGAAACAGCTAAAAGATACGGAAAAGCGGGAAAAATACAAGGTATACGGAGAACTGATCAACACCTATGGCTACGGCCTTTTGGAAGGGGCAAAGGAGCTTTGCGCCGTCAATTATTACAACAACGAACCTGTAAAAATACCCCTGGATCCAACGAAGACCCCGGCTCAGAACGCCCAGAAATATTTTGACCGCTATAATAAGCAAAAACGGACCTTTGAAGCATTATCCCAACTGATTACAGATACCAAAAGCGAAATCCAGCATTTGGAATCCATCTCTACTGCCCTGGATATCGCTCTTTCCGAAGCAGACCTTTCCCAGATCCGAGAAGAACTGGTGCAGTACGGCTATATCAAAAAGAGGGGAACCGGAAAAAAGGAACGTGACAAAAGCAAACCTTTTCATTATCTTTCCTCTGACGGCTACCATATGTACGTGGGGAAGAATAATTTTCAAAACGACGAGCTGACCTTCAAGTTTGCTTCCGGAGGCGACTGGTGGTTCCACGCCAAGGGAATCCCCGGTTCTCATGTGGTGGTAAAGAGCCAGGGCGAGCCCCTTCCCGACCGGGTATTTGAGGAGGCCGGACGCCTTGCGGCCTATTATTCTAAGTCCCGGGGCAGCGATAAGGTAGAGATCGACTACCTGGAGCGGAAGAATGTAAAAAAGCCTAACGGCAGCAAGCCTGGCTTTGTGGTATATTATACCAATTACTCTCTCACCATCGACTCGGATATTTCCGGGCTCACGTTGATAGAATAAAGTGCGTACGCACTACGTTTTCAACCCTAATTACGGAAAGGATACAAGATATGGAGTTACAGGAATTTTACCATAGTATTTTACTGCAGCCGGAAATGATTTCCCGACTGGAGCAAGCAAAAAGAGAAGTTGATTTGGAATCTCTGGAAATACCTCTTCAAAACTTAATGAATCAAGACACGGCAAAGGAAACGTATCTTTCCCTGAAGGACTTATTCCAGGAAGATACGGATCATATATGTCTGTTGTACTGCCAACTGGAATGTGCCAGACGCAGCGGAATGCGCTATCAAAAATTAGGCATTCCGAAAAAAATTTTTCTGGATACCATGAAATGCTTCTCCCGGTTTCTGGAAGAAAGTAAGAAAAAGAACGGCCGCCTCTGCTTTGACCGTGGGTGGTGGACATACCGGCAAATCAGTATGCAGATATTTCGTATTGGAGCGTTGGAGTATGAACTGAAGGAATATCAGAGCCTTCCGGTCATTGCCCTGCATATCCCATCGGATGCGGATCTGTCCCCTCAAGCGGTGGATGAATCTCTGGCGGAGGCCAAAAGATTTTTCCGGAGCTTCTACCCCAACTATTACTGCCGAGCTTATATTTGCGATTCCTGGCTCTTATCCCCCAGCTTGCGGCCCTTTTTGCCTTCCGAATCTCATATTCTGGCCTTTCAAAACAGGTTTCAGATTCTGGATGAGGACCCGGAGAATCTGGAATATCTGGAATGGCTGTTTCAGGTACATAAGGAGACGCCGGTATGTGAGCTGCCGGAAGGAACACGGCTTCAGCAACAGGTAAAAGAAGCCATGATGAAAGGGGAAAAGATTGGGAGCGCCTTTGGTATTATGAGATAAGCTTTCCAAAGGAATCATGCCCTCAGTGTACAAGGAGGCATAAAAAAATGGACACTTACAATATGAAAAAGATAAAAATGGTATTGATTGGCTCTTTATGCTTACTTTTCGCAGCATGTAGTAATGATTTTGCGAAACAGGAGTATGATTCAACGGAAAAAATTTTGCATCAAAAAGACCACTACGCAAAAGAATTTTCTGTTTTTCATTCCATAGATGGAGGATATTCACTAACCGTCTCTAAATTTGACGGACGTGAAACATTATGGACCAAAACAATAAAAGAAAATTATGAGATGGAAATAGACGTTTCCTTCTATCTTTCCAGAGGGCAGGCAAAAATTGTGCATATTGATGGCAGCGGAACGGTTACGACAGTCATCGAATGTTCTCCCGAAACCGCAACGGATGAATTTGTAACAAAGACCATATCATTAAAAAGTGGTCAAAACAGATTGAAGATTGTGGGGTATGATTGTGAAGATATTGATTTAAAAATGCTTTTTATAGAACCGTAATTTACTCCGCAGTTTCTTAGCTTTTACAGATTATGTAAATGTATGTAAAAACTTCATGTTTACTTCCTTTGGCAGCCACATATAATAGTACCGTAGCAAAATGCTGCAAACAACAAAGGAGGTTTTTACTATGTCTAACAGTTCTAACAAGGCAGTAGTACCTGAGGCAAAAAGCGCATTAAACAGATTCAAATATGAAGTAGCAAGCGAATTGGGCGTCCCCCTTTCTGACGGCTATAACGGAAACCTGACATCCAAACAGAACGGTTCTGTGGGCGGCTATATGGTTAAAAAAATGATCGAAGCCCAGGAAAAACAGATGGCCGGGAAATAATTACAACTGAAAAAAGCAATGAACTGATGTAACAAGGAAAAACAACTGTTTATGGATCCTCTTTTAGAGATTATAAACAGTTGTTTTTCCTTTCCCATTTATTCATCCGCTGAATCTTCTAATTCTAGCAGGGAAGACTCGCTCGTTTCTGTCAGCTCTTCTACGCTGCGCAGCGTACGGTTAATGGCTCTTGTACGTCTGCCGACAATTTCGGTGAGTGTTTTATCGGCAGTCTGCAGTTGTTTTTGCGCTTTTTCAAGCATGTCTCCAAACTTTGTAAACTCTGATTTCACCGCGCGGAGCGTGTCCCATACCTCTTGTGAACGCTGTTCGATCGCAAGCGTCTTAAAGCCCATTTGCAGGGATGAAAGAAACGCAGAAAGCGTAGTGGAGCCGACGGCCGTAATCTTATACTTATCCCTAAGTTCTTCGAACAAGGCTGCATTTTGAACCACTTCTGCATATAATCCTTCTGTTGGCAGAAACATCAAAGCAAAATCTGTGGTCTTAGGAGGTACAATATATTTATCATGAATCTCTTTCGCGAAAATGCGGATTTTGGCTGTAAGGGATCGCCTGGCGTCGTCAATGGACTGTTTGTCCTCAGCATCCAGCAGCCTGTTATAATCTTCAATGGGGAATTTGCTGTCCACTGGCAAAAGCAGCGGCGTATCGCCGTTTCCAGGGAGTTTGATGGCGAACTCCACTCGTTTGCCATTTGCAATCTCCACATTCATTTCATACTGACTTGGGGCAAGAATATCAGAGAGGAGTTTTTCAAGGCGGACCTCGCCATAGGTACCTCGCTCTTTTACATTTATCAGAGCATTTTTCAATGATTTTGCATCCGCAGCCAGCGCTTTCATCTCACCAAGCCCCTGGCCTACGCTTTCCAGCTGCTTACTAACCAGTTCAAAGGACTGGGAAAGGCGGGTTTCCAGTGTTTTCTGAAGCTTTTCATCTACCACGCCCTGAATCTGTTCCAGCCGTTTCTCATTACTTTCTTGTAATAACTGTATGTTCCGCTCCAGGGTTGTGTTAATTTTTTCAATATTTTCAATATTAGTACGTTGAATTGCTAAAAGACGGCTGTCGACTTGAGCCCCAAATGTATGAATCTGCTTGTTCTGCTCCTCACGGCTCGTCTGCAAAGCGGCCGTTACGCTTCTGCCAATCAGTTCGTTACTGTCAGTCCCCGCTTTTTGAATGGCCGTTAATTGTGTTCTCATCTGCTGTTGAAACTCCGCAAGCTGTTGGTTGACTTCCCTGCGGTTTTCTGAAAGCGTATCCTGAATGCTTTTTTGAATCACACGGAAACGCTCAAACTGCTCCGTCGCGCCATTTGAAATCTGTTTTTGCACAACGTCCCGTTGTTCTTCCGCAGTACGTCTTAATAAGCTCATGATTTCATCCGTGTCAGATTTCTTATGCCCCATCATCTGCAAGATGATAACCAATAAAAGCAAAACAATTGTTATGATACCAAAAATTTCTGGCAATCCCATTTTTTACGCTCTCCTTAATCTTATCGTTTGTTTTAAATCATGCTCCTTGTAACATATCAAAATTACTTAAATTACACATAAGCGACACCTCACTTTCCAAAGCTAAAGTCATTCTAATATGAAAACTTCCAGGCAATTCTTCATAATCCATGCTAAAATAATCTTTTCCGAAAGCAGCCGCTTACAGGCCGCATCATAGCTGGCTTTCTCATCGGCCACACGGATATTTTTCGCAATGGTAGTGTTTGTATTCATGGCCTCATCTCCTGCTTTTATTCGCATTTTACCATACTTCATCCAAACAAGCCACTATATTTTTCTTCTTTCCACTCTTTGTTCGCAATATAAATATAAGCATCCTCATTCAAACATTGCGCTAAGAAAAAAGCTGTGCTACAATAGAGGACATTATGTAAAAGCAGGTTATCTCTGAAAAAATATAAAAATTACAGGGGGAAGATACAATGGTTTATACCGAGAAGATGGAATGGAAGACCTTTTTTAGAGCAGTATTTGTGATTGCATTGCCCATTGCATTCCAGAACTTTTTGTCTACAACGGCAAGCATGGTGGATACGATCATGATTGGCAGCCAGGGAGAGCTTTCTGTAGCTGCCGTTGGAATCTGTTCCCAAATTACATCTCTGTTTTTTGCGTGCTACTTTGGGTTCGCCAGCGGAGCGCTTTTGTTCTTCTCCCAGTATTGGGGCGCCCGCAATGATCAGGGAATCAACCGCACCTTCGGGCTGGCTTTGACTTGTATGTTGGCGGTAGCTTTGATATTTTGCATCGCGGCAGTAACAAATCCCGCCTTTCTGCTGCGGATTTATACAGACAAGGAAAATATCATTGCCGTGGGAATTCCTTATATCCGAATTGTGGGATTTGCTTATCCTCTTCAAGTGATTGCTATGGCGATCAATTTTTTGATGCGTTCCACGGAACGGGTAAAACCGCCCTTGTTTGCGTCCATCGCGGCGCTTCTTACCAATTTTATTTTGAACTGGATTCTGATTTACGGGCGTTTCGGGATGCCCAAAATGGGAGCCGCCGGAGCCGCCGTTGGTACGCTTGCCTCCGGAATCGTCAATGTAATGATTCTGCTGGTTTTTCTTGCCAGGGATCAGGACACGGTAACGCTTCGGCTGAAAGATATGTTCTCTTGGGGAGACGGCTTTCTGAAAACTTATGGAAGTAAATGTATTCCCATTCTGTGCAATGAATTATTTTATGGCGTGGGACAGATGCTAATTAACATTGTCATCGGAAGGCAGTCCGAATCCGCCATCGCCGCAATGGCGGCATTCCGGGTGCTGGAGGGCTTTGTCTTTGCCTTCTTCGGCGGACTGGCGGACGCCTCTTCTGTAGTCGTGGGAAAGGAAGTGGGATCCGGACGCCATATGCGGGGCTATCAGTACGCCAAAGGCTTTGCCATGCTGTGTCCTGCCATTACCTTTTCCATCTGCCTGATTGGGTTTGCATGGAACAGGCCCATCCTCGGGCTGTTTGGACTGGGAGATAACGCCATGTTCTACGGAAAGTTTATGCTATTGATTTACTTGGCGGCGGGAACCATCCGTACTTGCAACTACATTATGAATAGCTGCTACCGCGCCGGAGGGGAAGCGATTTTTGGAACGGTGCTAGAGCTTGTCTGTTTGTTTACCATCAGCGTACCGGCCACCTGGATTGCAGGAATGGTACTGCACCTTCCTTTTTTGGCTGTCTTTGCTTTTCTGTATACCGACGAGCTGATCCGCCTTGTCTTTGAGTTATGGTATACAAGAAGCGGAAAATGGGTGAAGCCGGTAACGGCAGCCGGAAAGGAAACGCTCTCCCAGTTCCAGGAAGAGCTGGCTAGGCGGTAACCGTTACAAATTGGCCGTTTCCATACATTGATCCAGGTATTGGAATACCTTCCTGCGTACCGGCTGATACGGGGGACTGATTAGCTTTGGGTCTTCTTCCAGGATCTTCCGTGCTTCTTCGGCAGCAGCCTTTAGAATACTGCTGTCTTGATAAATGTCTCCCAATTTGAATTCCAGCAGACCGCTTTGACGAATCCCAAAGAAATCCCCCGGGCCACGGAGTTTCAAATCTTGGGAGGCAATGAAAAATCCGTCGTTGGACTGATTTAGAATATCCAGCCGTTTCCTGGCATTTTCTCCATCGGAAGTATTGACCATGATACAGTAGGACTGGGCGTCGCCTCTCCCCACCCTGCCCCGGAGCTGATGGAGCTGGGCCAGGCCAAAACGCTGGGCGTCTTCAATCATGATTACCGTTGCATTGGGCACGTCGACTCCCACTTCTATGACCGTGGTGCTTACCAGCACCTGAATACGGTTTGCTGCAAATTCTTCCATAATCTGATTCTTTAAGGCGCCTTTCATTTTTCCATGAAGGCATGATACCGTAAGTTCCGGAAGTTCTTGCTGAAGCTTCTTTGCATATTCCATAACATTTTCCGCTTTTAACCCTTCGCTTGCCTCCACCAGAGGACAAATCACATAGGCCTGGCGGCCTTTGGCTGCTTCTTCTCGAATAAATTCATAAGACTTGGGTCGGAATTTTGCCCCCACGACACAATTTTTAATAGGAAGTCTTCGGGCCGGAACTTCATCGATCACGGAGATATCCAGATCTCCGTAAATGATGATGGCCAATGTCCTTGGAATCGGGGTCGCGCTCATCACCAGGATATGGGGCTGGGAGCCTTTTTGATACAAGTGCTCCCGCTGTTTCACGCCAAACCTGTGCTGTTCGTCGGTAATTACAAGAGCCAGATTGTCAAATATGGTCCGCTCCTGAATCAACGCATGAGTCCCAATGACCATAGCTTTGGAATAAAGCTGAATTCTGTCGTATGCCTGGCGCTTTTCTTTCTGGGTCATGGAGCCTGTCAGCAAAATTACAGGAATCTTCAACTCATACTTCTGACACATTCGGCAGAAATTTTCATAGTGCTGCCTTGCCAACACCTCCGTAGGCGCCATCAGCGCAGACTGGCAGCCGCTTTGGGCGCAATCCAGCATCGCTAAAAAAGCCACGATGGTTTTGCCGGAACCCACGTCTCCCTGAATCAAGCGCTGCATAATGACAGAGGCTCTCAGATTTTGGCGTACTTCCCAAAGCGCCCGAAGCTGGGCGTTTGTCAGTTGATATGGCAGTTTTCCAATGACCTGATCCACCAGGGAATCCTCCATGGGGCAAAAAACAAATTCGTTTTTTACTTGCTCCATCTGTTTTTTCTGGAGCTGGGCCGCCAGGATAAACTGGAAAAACTCGTCGAAAACCAGACGTTTTCTGGCGGCGTTTAAGGAGGCTTCGTCTTGGGGAAAATGAATATTCGCCAGGGCAAAATTATACTCTGCCAGGCAATGCCTTTGGCGGACATCCTCCGGAAGATAATCTTTAGACAAATCTAGTTGCTCCAGAGAGGCTTTGATGGCCTTTGAAACGGTATTTTTACTCAACCCCTGGGTTAAGCCATAGCAGGGCCACAGGGAATTCTGCATTTGCATATAAGCTTCGGGAGCCAAAATCTGAGGCTGGTCCAGGGAAATTCGATTGCCCTTTTTGCTGATTTTTCCAAGGAATACGTAATGCTCGCCCTGCTTCAGAGAATTTTTCAGATAAGGCATATGAAACCACACCAGAGAAAGGCTTAGGTTCCCTTCCTTTAGCTGCAGGGAAGTCACGCTGGTGCGCCCGTTATTTTTTACCAGAGGAACACGTTCCACACGCCCGGTCACGGCCGCTGTCTTTCCATCCATAGTCTGGGACGCCAAAAGCTCTCCCACGGTCCTAAGGGGAGGAAGCTTTTCATAATCCCGGGGATAATGAAGGAGTATATCACCGATGGTGTATACTCCTACTTTGTGAAATAATTGTTCCGTTTTGGCTCCGATTCCCTTCAGTGCACTGACGGGGGATTGGATATCCATAGTATCTCTCCTTATTCTACGGAAATAACATAATAGTAAATAGGCTGTCCGCCGGAATGGACTTCTACTTCACAATCCGGATAGGTCTCTTCCAAATAGGAAGCAAATTCCTGGGCTTCTTCCTCTTTGATGTCTTCTCCATAATAGATGCTGATGATTGCGGAATCCTCGTCTATAAGCTTAGACGCCATATCCCGGACTACGTCTCCTCGGTCTTTGCCTACTGACAAAATCGAGCTGTCCCCGATCCCCATATAGTCGCCCTGGCGGATTTCTTTATCTTCAATCAGCGTATCCCGCACCGCGTAGGTCACCTGCCCGGTCTTGACATTTTGAATCTCTTCCAACATCCGCTGCTCATTGTCCTTAGCATCCTTATCTGGAATATAATTTACCAATGCGGTGATTCCCTGGGGAATCGTCTTGGTGGGAATGACTATAACGGCTTTATGCTCAATCAAAGACGCCGCCTGGTTTGCCGCCAAAATAATATTTTTATTATTGGGAAGAATGAATACCGTCTCCGCATGAACCTCATCAATGGCATTGATAATATCCTCGGTGCTGGGGTTCATTGTCTGTCCCCCTTCGATAATATAATCCACGCCAAGTCCTTTGAAGATCTCATTGATGCCCGCTCCAATGGACACGGAAATAAAGCCGATTTTCTTTCTGGGAGCGTCCGGCGCCGGCTCTTGGAGTCTCTGTTCTTCCTTCTGGGCCTTCTGGGCCGCCGCCAGCTTCTGGGCATCTTTGATCAGCTTCTCCTGATGCTCTTCCCGCATGTTGTCAATCTTGATTTTACTCAAAGAACCATAGGTCAGGGCACGTTGAATCGCAAGTCCAGGGTCATTGGTATGTACGTGGACTTTTACGATCTCTTCATCCGCGACAACCACAATAGAATCCCCGATGGACTCTAAAAATCCTTTGAATTCGTACACCTGCTGATCCGTCAATTCCTGGTTCAGCACAATAATAAATTCTGTGCAGTATCCGAACTTGATGTCTTCCTGGGCCTGGGCGCTGATCTTTATGGGGGAAGAGGCGGCGGCTCCTTCGATGGTATAATCAATCTCTTTGCCCATCAGCGCGTCGTAAGCGCCCTTTAATACCTCTACCAGCCCCTGCCCGCCGGAATCTACCACGCCGGCCTGTTTTAATACCGGAAGCATCTCCGGCGTACGGCTCAACACTTCTTCCGCCTCTTGGATGATCTCATCCAGAAAAACAGTAAGATCCTCCGTCTCTCCAATCAGGGACAGCGCCTTGTCCGCGGCCCCTTTGGCCACGGTAAGGATGGTTCCTTCCTTGGGCTTCATAACGGCTTTGTAGGCAGTCTCCACTGCCTTTTGCATCGCATCAGAAAGCACTACCACATCCAGCTTTTCATAATTACTGATTCCCTTGGTAAAGCCCCGGAATAACTGGGACAATATAACGCCGGAATTCCCTCTGGCTCCTCTTAAGGAGCCGGAAGAAATTGCTTTGGCCAGATCCGGCATTGTGATATTCTCCAATGCACTGACTTCTTTTGCCGCAGACAGGATTGTCATGGACATATTGGTTCCCGTATCCCCGTCCGGCACCGGAAATACATTTAATTCATTGATCCATTCCTTCTTTGCATCCAGATTCTTAGCTCCTGCCAAAAACATCTTCGCTAATAGGGAAGCGTCGATTGTATTGATCTCCACTTTCATGTCCTCCTTAATCAATCACTCTTACACCTTCTACGAAGATGTTGATTTTCTCGATTTCCATACCGGTAAATTCTTCTACCTGATACTTCACCGTGCTGATCAAATTGTCAGAAACAGTTGAAATACTGACGCCATACGATACAATCACATGGAAATCCAAAGTAATCTTATTGTTGGCAATTACTACGCTGATCCCATGATTCAAATAATCTCTCTTCAGCAGCTTGACCAGACCATCCTTAACATTTACTGCGGCCATGCCTACAATCCCGAAACATTCTACGGCTACGGATCCTGCATACGTAGCGATGACATCCGAACCAATCAGCACCCTGCCCAGTTTTGTGTCTATTTGTCCTTTCATATAGTCAGTCCTCCATTTATCAACATATCCCTTATTATAACCGCTTTTTGCCAAAAAGGAAACAAAAAATTATGATTTTTAAAATTTTTCATTTTCTTCTTGCATTATTCTCCTCTTTCTGCTAGAATATCCATGTTATGAGCCTGCACGGAATACGGCTTAGTATATTTGCAAGGAGGTGCAATTATGGCAAAGTGTAGTATTTGTGGAAAGGGTGCGCATTTCGGCAACAATGTAAGCCATTCTCATAGAAGAAGCAACCGGATGTGGAAGTCCAATGTGAAGTCCGTTCGTTGCAAGGTAAACGGATCCTCCAATGCGAAGAGGATGTATGTTTGTACTTCCTGCCTGAGAAGCGGTAAAGTCGAGAGAGCTTAATCCATAAGAACGAATTGGGAGCTGCTATAGCAGCTCCCTTTTTTCGCTTTCTATTCCTGCGGGCAATGATGGATTAGCAAAATAGATTATAGCCCAGCAAGAGCAGCACCGCAATGAGAATCATGCCAATGAGCATATTGTGTATAAACAGCATCAGCAGCATGCCGATGGCTATCCAAAATAAAATGAAACCGATCATCCGTTTCATGAAATCACCAAATTACATATATCGTTATACTATATGCTTTTTTTCGGAAATCATTCGGTGGAAAGCAGTTTTACAGGCTCCATTTTCCGGATTCTAATAGAAGCTAAACTACAAGATACTGCCGCCGCCAGGGGAATTCCCACGGCCGTCAAACAGATCCAGATTGGATGAAGGGCCATCTCATATTCTTCAATCCCTACTCCGGTAAGGAAAAATACCACCAGAGGACTTGCCAGAAGATTTCCCATCAAAATGCCAATGAACGTTCCTGCCGTCACCGCAGGCATATGCATCAGTACGGTCTGGCACATTAACTGCCCCGCCGTATATCCCAGAGCTTTGCTGATGCCATAGTTTTTTTGCTCCCGCAGTATTTTTGTGCTTACCAGTAACACTTCCACCAGAATCACCACAAAAAATGTAATGAGCACAAAGATCATGCAGATACCAAACATACAGGCCGATACTCCGGCCAAAGCCTCTTTTGTCATTTTTTCACTGTCCGACACGGAAAGCTTCGGGTATTCCTTTTGCAGCTTCTCTTCCATCTGCTGGTATGTGACTCCTTCTCTCGTAAACAGGTACAGCATGGTATAAAGCTCCTCGTCCTGGGACATGCTGTTTAACCGTCTGGCTCCTTTCTCGTTCATCATGGATTTGATTCCCAGATTATTAATTTTTTGATCTATCCCGGATACCAAATAGAGCAGACGCTCGCTTGCTCCTTCCACATAGACGGCGTCTCCCAGTTCTACGCCCAACTGCCTGGCGGCTCCTGCGCTTAAGACGATTTCGTTTTCGTATTCCGGCAGCCGTCCCCGGAGCAGCATTTCATTTTCCAAAAGCTTTGGTTCTTTCCAGATATCGCAATTTAGCGTATGTTCTTTCTCTCCATTGCTGATATGGACGGAAGCGCTGTTATAGTAAAGAATCTGCTCTACTTCTTCCCATGTTTCCAATTCCGCCCCGGTTTTTGTCATTTCTTCTCCGGAGAGAAGCACATTTCCTGTCTCAATCCCCACCATGCGTTTCAAGTAATCGGTATCCAATGCAAAATTTTGGTACATGCCGAATCCTGTGCAGGTAGCAAAGGATAAAAGAACCACAATCAAGAAGACAGACAAATTTTTCTTTTTTTCTCCCAATACATATTTGCAGGCCAGAGCCAAAGGCAGCGGCAGCCGGCTTTTTTCCAGGGAAAGATGATTCTTTCGAAAATTGTGGGAGTAAATACCGCCCCGCAGCGCATCCAGGACCGTAAGCTTTCGGTAGCTTCTAAAAGCCCCGGCAGTGGCGGCCGCCACATTTAAAAATACAAAGGCTCCGGAAGATATGGCAGCCACGAAGGAAAATCCTTGATTCCAGCTCAGCCCCAGCATCACGCCTTGGATTTGTCCGATCAAGCGGGCGGAGGCAGCTCCCAGCATAAGTCCGATGACAATTCCTGATACAGAGATCAGGGAAGACTCAAAAATGGAAACCATGGACAGTTGACGTAAGGTAAAGCCGGACGCCTTTTGAATCCCGATATTTTTCAGGTTCCGTTCCATAAAATTCCGAACGTCGAACCACACGATCATCCATGCCACCGCCAGAAGGAGCATGGAAAAAATGAGGATCACGCCCATACTGATATTAGACATCATAGCAACGCCTGATATCATAGTTTCTCCATTCATCCCAACATTCACCGTATTGGACAGCTCCGGGATTTCTTTTGCAAGAATGGGGGAAACCTTTTCATCAAAATCGGCGCTGCTCGCTCCGTCTCTGAGGCGGACCTTATGCTGCTGGTACATGTTTTTTTCCAAATCAGGGCATTCTTTTAAAATTTTTTCCCAATAATCCTGGCTGATATATACACTATAGGATGACATATTCAAGGGTGTGGCAAATAACGGGTCTTCCGTATAGCCTGCCACCACAAATTCAAACTCTTTTTCTTCCAGAGTCAAGTAAAAGTGATCTCCTATGGAAACGGAGCTTTTCATATAATAAGGCATCAAAATATCTTCATACGCCATTTCTTTGGCCTGTTCACCAAGGCATCCGATCGTCCGCTCTTCTTCCCCGTTGCCGATCACAAAGCTGAAATCAATTTTGTCCTCTTTTAAATCCTTTCTGTATGACGTGTCCCTGGCATAAATACAGGGACTGCATTCATATTCCACCGTTTCCGGCTGCCGGGTCAAAATCTCTTTGATCTCCTCTTGGTGACCTGCATTCGTCATAAAGAAAAGATGGGCCGTATGGGCCTTTTCAAAGGCCGCTTCTATGACTTGTGAGGTCTGTGTCAGCGCGGAGATGCTGGTGTACAAAAGCAGGGTGGCAAGAGACGTTAGGATCAGCAGCACGGCCACGTCGCCCTTTTTCTTTTTCAAATTCTTTTTGGCAAGAAAATACAATACATACATCCTACCACCCCATTTCCTGCAAAAAAGCATAAAGCTGTCTATGGCGGCCCTCATCTTGCCCCTGGTATGCTCCCAGGGACAGTTCGCTTGTGATCACGCCGTCCTGCAAATACAAAATCCGGTTCCCCCGAAGAGCGGCATGTATGGCATGTGTTACCATGACAATGCTCTGTCCCTGCCGGTTTAATTGTGTCAAAACATCTAATACCGCTTCTGTATTTTGAGAATTCAAAGCACCAGTTGGCTCGTCTGCGAAAAGAATTTCCGGCGTATTGATGACGCTCCGTACCAATGCCGCCCGCTGCTGCTCTCCCCCGGAAAGCTGTGACGGAAATTTGTCATAAACATGTTCAGACAGTTTTACCTGCTTTAACAGTGTTTTTGCCCTTTGTGCCAGAGCTTTCCGGTTCTTGTTTACAAGAAGTCCGTTGAGCATAATATTATCTAATATGCTCATGGTATCGTTCAGATAATTTTGCTGAAACACAAAACCGCAGTGGTTCCGCCGAAATAACGCCAGCTTGTCATTGGTGTATTTTGAAATCTCTTCCCCGCCGAAGGATATGCTTCCCAATGTGGGGCGGTCCATGCCGGATAAGGCATAGAGAAGGGTACTTTTTCCGGAGCCGGAATTCCCCATAACAACGGTAAAATCTCCCCGCATCACCTGCAGGTTCAGATTCTTCAAGACATGCTGCTGGATGTTTTTGTTGGAAAAGGTCTTGCACAAGTCTTTGACAGTTAAAATTGCTTCCATTTTTCCTTCCTCCTGTTCATACAAATTCTTTTGAACTTATTGTATCTGGTTCAAGAGGAAAAGTCTTAACCAGTATCTTATGGATTTCTTACCTGTTTCTTACTACAGTACAATAGTTCTTAAACTTTTCGTAAAAACAGTTCTACCACAAATCCATTCTGGTTATAACATTCCAGGCCGCCTCCCATTTGTTCCAAAAATATCCTGGAAAGATATAGTCCAAGCCCCGAGCCCGCCTTTCCTTTGGCATTGCTGCCTCTGTAAAATTTCTCTGTGACGGAAGCGATTTCCTCCTCTGGCATGCCGGGTCCCTCGTCCCGGATCCGAATCATAACGCCGTTGTCCTGTTCCCGAAATGTGACGGTAATTTGGGTCCCGGCATATTTATAGGAATTGTTTATAATATTGTCAACCGCCTGTTCCAGCCGCAATTTATCCATCCAAAGCAAACACTCCGGAATCTTCCCCACACACGAAATCTCTCCGTAAAATTTTAAGTCAGAAATTAATTTTTCGATAAATAGTGAACTTTCCGCTGTAGCCTCCACTTTTAAAACCGTTAAATCTTCCAAGGCGGCGTGAAACATATTTCCTGCCAGATGATCCGCCGTATTCGCTTTATTTTCAATAACTGTCAGTTTCTCTCTGGTGTAGGGGCTTTGCTCTTTCAGCTGCAGGACTTCGCAGGCGGCTTTGATCGCCGCAAGGGGCGTCTTGATATCATGGGACAGTTGGGCCACCAACTCCTTTTTACTTTGATTCGCCTGATATTCTCCCTCCCGGGCTTTCTTTAACTCTTCTCTCATAATATCAAAGCTTTCCGTATAAGCGCCAAAAAAATTATACTTTTCTATGGGAAGGGGAAAATCCAGATTTCCTTTGGCAATCTGCATGGAAAATTTCTGAAGCCGTCGAAAAGGGCGAACTACATAGATATATAACAAACCGATCAAAAGATATCCGGCCATCAGCGCAGCACCCCAAATCAAGGCCGTCCGTTCCAACATAGACGCATATTTCTTCTGCCCATCCTCCCATGTTTCATTCCAGGCAAGCTTTCCAACCAATTCCCCATCTATGGAAAGATCCAAAAAAACAGCTCCTTCCCGAAACAGATCACAGTACCGGAGCTGATCATCGTTATCATGAAAATAAAGAACTTCACAACCGTAACGCTGCTCTATCTCTTTTTGTCCCATATTCTGGGAAAGCGCCTGTTCCACCGCCTTTAGCTGCCTGTTATAAAAAATCAGATCCCGTTTGGGCGGTTCTTCTTCTCTCAGGGATCGGCCCATAAAAAGCCAAATCCCTGCCATAAGCAGGGTATAAGCAATCACAAAATAGCGTAATTTCATTTCATTCCGTCTCCAATATATAGCCGATGCCCCATACCGTCTTAATCCATTTTGGTTCATTGGGATTCTCTTCGATTTTTTCCCGAAGCCTACGGATATGTACGTTTAAGGTTCCGTCGCTGTAAAATGTATCTTTCCACACGGTATCAAACAACGTCTCCTTTGTTACAATGGTATTTTTATGGTCGTATAAGCACTGCAAAAGGTAAAATTCCCGAGGCTTTAGCCGAACCTCCCTGCCCTTTACAGAAACGCTTAAGGTAGCCTCCTGAAGACGCAGAGAGGTCTCTTCCTCCAAAGGTTCCTGGATTCTGGCAGCGGACATCCGTTTTTGCATGATCTTAACCTTGGCCAAAAGGACGCTTAGAGGATACGGTTTTTTGATATAGTCGTCTCCCCCGATGGTAAGAGCCGTCAATACGTCGTCATCGCTTTGTCTGGCGCTGATAAATAGGATCGGAAGATCCCATGTCTCCCGGATTTTTTTACAGAGGAGAAAGCCGTTCTCACCGGACAGATTAATGTCCAGCAGTAAAATATCAATGGTATTTTGGTTCAGCAGCCCAAGACATTCGGCAGAATCCTTCGCGCAGATACAGGACAGTCCAAACATCTGGAAATATTCGCATGTCATATTGGCTAAATCTATTTCATCGTCCACAATCAGGCAATCGTAATGCATCTTATAAGCCTCCTGTAACAAATTTTCTTAAAAATGAGAAAAGCCTGAAAATATGCAATCTTCAAGCTTTTTCCCAGTCCTTATTCCACGTCTTTTGTCTCCACCGTTACGTTGAGCATATCCGCCATCTCCTGGACAGCCTGCTCTTTGGCTTTCTCATCCACCGGCTCCTTGATGGAAGCTTCTTTTCCCTTGCTGGTAAACCTGTTTACAAAGTCAGGCACCATATCAAGAATCTTGGTAATACCATCTTGATTCTTGACGTTCACCAGCTTTGTCGTGCCGTTTTGTATGACCACCACGGCGCTTGGACTGATTTTTCCGCCCATACCGCCTCCGGCGTTATTTTTCTTATCCTCGGAAAACGCCCCGGCTCCTACGCCGAAAGTCACCTCTATTAGGGGAAGTATAATGGTATCCCCGATATGGATGGCATCCCCCACCACAGTCTTTGTGGAGATGAAACTGTCCATTCCATGAAACAGAGACGAAACAGTGTTGCTAAATTGATTATCCTGCATAATAAACCTCCTATGAATTACGGTATCGTTGTATGATTTTTCGTATATTTTTATCCCGGAATAAGGAGAACCACGAAATGACCGCGTGTATGCCCCTGGCATGTCCTTTCAGCCGGAAGGTTCCTCGTATATAATAAGATTCCGATGAAAAATCGGGCGTCAAATGGATACGATATCGATAGAGAAACGGTATCGTGCTGACGATTCCCAAAATCTGTCCGGTGGTCGCCGGATCTGCCGTGCCAAAGGATAGTTCCCCCTGTATCTTTCTGGGAAGGATATGACGAAACAAACGTTTCATCTCCCCCATCAGGGACTTTATGGCCTGCCAATTCTCTTCCCGGCCCAATTCTTCCCGGATGCGTCCGGCCTGTTCTCTCAGACGAGACAGCTTTTCCCAAAATCCTTTTATTATTTCTATTAGGGTTTCCCATTTGGCCCGTATCATCCCGGGAATCTTTTTTATTTTTTCAAAAAAGGAACGTCTATCTCTCCTTTTTTGCGGCTTGTCCGCCTTGGAAATGACTTGCTCCGATGGCGTAACAGGCTCTTTTTGCTCTTTTTTCGTCTGGGAAACGGTCTGTTCTGACGGCGGCGGACTTTCTTCATCCAATGGCTTTTCCGGCTCCCGGGAGGACGCCTGCTCTGGGAGCCGCATCTTTTTTTTTCTTTTCTTCTTTCGAACCTTTTTTTCCTTTTCTTTCTGAAAAAGACGCAGAGGAATTCCAAGAATCCGTAATGTCTGTTCTTGTCCCCCGGAACCGAATGCAATTTGAAGGCTTATGAGATGCAAAAACCAGCTAACACCAACCGAAATGTCAATCTCCTCTTCTATCCGGCCCCTGGCCTGGTAACGGACCGGCACCAGCATCAGGGACAAAAATACTAGAATCACCAAGCCCAGAAGAACCAGAAGAATGATTCCCAAAATTTTTAAGATCAGAAGAACTATGGACATATGCTCACCTGCCCGTTTCCCGCTTTCTGTTTCTTGCGCAAGTAAGAATTAACATCGAAAGAGCCGGTAGCTTCATATACCTCCATGACAATTTTGCAGGCAAGAGCCACCGCCTGATCATATCCTTTGGCAACTCCCACTACAAACAAATGCTCCTTGGGATAGTATTTCTGCATCAGCGTAAGCGTAGAAACTATTTCCAGAAGATTGGAACTCCCATGGCTCAAGGTGATGAGATACACATTGATCTGCCCTGCATTATGGCAGACTTTCCATTTGATCTTTTCTTTCTTTTGGATGATGCTTTCATCTGCATACAAATCATTATACCATACCATGGAACATCCTCACATTATCAATTTGCCAGTAACAGTTCAGACAGGCTCCCGTTACATTTTCTGGTCAAAAATATTTCCGGCTTCCCCACAGATTACTTTTTTTCAAATCCAGATATTCATTATATGCTTTCTCCAAAATCTGCTTCTCATTGGCGAAACGCAGTAAATGATACGCCTCATGGAATTTATAATATCCTGAATCAATAAAATATTCTTCCCGTTGTGGTTTGCTGTAATAACTGTCTGCCATCATAAGATACCAGTGGACATCCTTCTCCACCGTATCCTCCGGAACGGTAAACGTGTATTGGCTCTTGCCAATATATTTAATGATGGAAGCATTGACGCCCGTCTCCTCCAACACTTCTCTTGCCGCCGTATCCTTGTATTCCTCCCCGGGTTCTACCGTTCCCTTAGGCAAAACCCACCCCTCATACTTGTTCTTATAATTCTTATACAGCACAAGTATTTTTCCGCGAAATATTACCACACCACCACAACTTGTCGCTTCTATCATTGCTCTACCTCCGATGTGGTTTTTTGATTTGAAAACAGTATACCCCTTTTTTGAATTCCTTGCAAGCATAACACGGCAATATATACCAACATATCCCTGTATTTCTTTCGCGGTCCTTTGACAGAAAATCCTAAAAAAGCAGATTTCTCCCAAAACGTCAATGTTTTTCGCGGAATATCTTATTGGAAATATGTGTCAAACAACGCCCGGGCAATGGGGACGGCCGTTTCTTTTCCGGATCCGCCGCCTTCTACGATCACAGTTACCACCAAGCTGCCTTTTGCTTCGTTCGATGCATACCCGGTGAACCAGGCATGGCTTTGGCCTTTCGTATTGCTGTATTCTGCAGAACCTGTTTTTCCGGCCGCCTGGTAATTGCCTCCCAGAAGGCCCGTCCCGGTTCCGTCGGATACGACGCGGCCCATAAACTCCTGCATACGCCGGCAATCTTCTTCACTTAAAATGGTGCCATAGGAAGACGGCTGGTATTCTTTTACTGCAATTCCCTGGTCATTTTCCGTATGGTCTATGATATAGGGCCGCATCAATACCCCATTGTTGGCAATGGCAGACGTCACAAGCCCAAGGTGCATAGGCGTCATCAATGTCTCTCCTTGTCCAATGGCAGTCTGCATCACCTGACTGTCGGACGTATCCTGACTGAGGACAAAACTGCTCTGCCGGGAAGGGTAAGACGTGGGCAGATCCGTATGAAACAAGAGGGAATCACAAAGCTTGGAAAAATCGCTTCTGTTCAATCCCAAACCAATATTGGCAAAGGACGTATTACAGGAATTGGCAAAGGACGTAATCAGATCCTCCTGTCCATGTACACGGTTTCCGGAACAATGAATTTCATAATCTTCCACCGCCAGGCTGCCGGTACAATCATACGTATAAGAACTATAATCCGGATGCTCCCGGATGTATTGGAGCACAGTAAAGATCTTAAAGGTAGACCCGGGAGGATACAGTCCTTGGGTTACCCGGTTCAGCAGCACGGAATTATTTTCATCTGATACAATTCCTTCCCAGTCCTGAGCAATGGTATTGGGATTAAAATCCGGTTTGGAAACCATGGCCAATATTTTTCCGGTGGTAGGTTCCATAACAAAGACGGCTCCGTTTGCCCCGCCCAGGGCATTGTAGGCCGTCTCCTGGAGACGTGTGTCTAAGGTTGTCACCACGTTGTCGCCTGGATTTTTTTCTCCCTGGAGCCCCCGGAACACCCGTTCCACAAAAAAGGAATGGGACCGGAGCAGATTGAAATTGGCAAAGGATTCGATCCCGGATTTGCCGTTGGCTTCATACCCCACTGCATGGGCAAACATAGAGCCGTAGGGGTAATACCGTGTCTCGCTTCCATCCTCCCCTACAATTGTCTGGGCAAGGACATTTCCGTCTATAGAACGGATCTCTCCACGTACCACGTGTTCCCCAAAGGTATCCTGGCGCTTATTATAAGGACTGTTGATCACATCTTCGCTGCGGAACACCTGAAAATAGGCAAAATACCCCATCATCATAAGAAAAATGCCCAAAAATAAATAAGTGATCACGGCAAATTCCCGGTTCTGCCCGCTTTTAGTCGATGTCGAAGGTGATGAAGTCTTCTTCTTCCCCGTCAGATTTTCGCTTTCTTCTGTCTCCCGGTTTGTTTTTGGGATTGTTTTTTCGTTTTCTCTGTCCTTCATGCGATTCTCCTTCCCTTTGCCGCAGAATATACAGTCCCTGAATAATGGAAAAAATCATCAGAGAGCTCAAAAGCGAGCTGCCTCCATAGCTGACCAAAGGCAGCGTCACACCGGTAGAAGGGATAAATTTAATATTCCCGCCAATGGTTAAAAAAACCTGGAATCCGTAAATAACCCCCAGTCCCAGAGCTACATATTTATAGAAACGGTCCTTCATCTGCATGGCAATATTTAAAAACATCAAAAAGCAGCAAAGGCATACCAATATCAGGCAAAGGGCGAAAATCCCTCCGAATTCTTCTGCGATTGCTGAAAAGATAAAATCCTTGCGTACTTCCGGAATCCGATTTGGCATTCCCTGGTTTAACCCCATGCCAAACCACCCTCCGGTACCAATGGCAAACAGAGAATTGGATACCTGGTTCCCCTCCAGTTCATAATGGGCCAAGGGTTCCTTCCAGGCGATGACTCTTACCCGTACATGGTTAAATAAAAAGTAAGCGATCACCGATGCCACGCACCCTGCCCCCAGGCCGCTGAAAAGATACAAGGGTTTCTTTGTGGCCACGTACAGCATCAACAGGTATGTGACGAAGAAAATCAACGCCCCTCCCAAATCCTTGGACAATACCAGGATCATCACATGCATGGCGGCCAAAAGCGTTGCTTTTACTACCTGGACAAATTCTGTGGATTCATATAGCATAGCGGCAATTAAAAATACGAATATAATTTTAATAAATTCAGAAGGCTGAATGGTAATTCCCGCCACCGTAAAGGACAGCTTGGCCCCTTTGGTAGCCGCTCCCACCGCCACCAACCCCAGCATTCCAATGCCCACAATGGCATACAGCCACGTGAGATTCCTGAAAAAATCAAGCCTGCTGATAAATAGAGGAATCAGCATCGTCACCCCTACAGCCACAATGGCGATTTCAAACTGACGTATGGCAGAATCAAATGACAGGCGGGTCAGCATGACAAACCCCAGCATCATCAACATGCACATATGGTTCACCACCAGCCGGGAAGACTTCTTATATATCGTATAATATAAAATCAGGACAACGGAAAAAAACACCACCTGAGCCAGATAAAATATCACCAAATCACGATTTTTCGTGGAAGCATACAACACGGCGTATGCATTACAGTGAATCAAGTAAATATAGAAAATCTGACGCCGGTATTTCCGGTTCTGCTTTTTTACAGGACAATTCCGCTTTAGGGCGGAAAACCCTTGATACGTATACAATGCAAATAAAATCAGCATTGTATATTTGGATAATTCTGTGATTAAATGTGCCATTGACTACTCTACTCCTCGCTTTAGATGGCCGTTGGTATAATCCTTCAAATATCGTGCCTGCCCCAACGATTCCTGTTTCAGAAATCCCTGTTCATAATAAGACAAAATCTGTTCCATCTGTGAACGCTTCTCTATGGTAAACGAGATCCGATATCCAAAAGCCTTCAGGCCGGAAACTATTTTATACTGATGCAGCAAGGACAAGGGACTGGAATTATAAAGGATATTGTAACAATCCCTGCATTGGCTCTGGACAGGAAACACTTTTTTGTAGCGATCCGTTACCTCAGTCAGACAGGGGATTTTTTTGCAGCCTTGGGTATTCTTCCTCAAGCATTGGGCGCTTATCATCAGGGGCAGATACCCATAGAGGAGCAGTTCGCCTCCCTGATAGCCCCTGTGGGAAAGCTGGCCTTCATTGACTTCTATGGGTAAAGTAAACTGGGATATTCCAAGCTCCTCTAAGGCCCGCTTCGCCTTTCTGTTCCACACATACAAGCTGCTGTCCGCCAAAATCTTCTCTCCCGGCACTCCCAGCCTCAAAAGCAGCCCTACCGTATCCAAAGTCCCCGCCACAAAGCCGTCCATCAGGGAAATGGTCTTTTTATCCCAGTATGTCTCATACCACCGGGCCGTATCATGGCGCACCACCAAAGGCATTCTATAAAAAAGCTTCTTGCCGTGCCGGCGCAGCTCCTCTGCAAATCCGGGAAGCTGTTTTAACTCCGAATCCCTCAGAAAGGCGCCGCTGTCAATATAAATGCGCTGGATATAAGGATAATCCATCAAAAAACGTCCTTGCTCCACTGTTTGGACTTGAACGGCCAGATATGGCTTAGGCGGCGGATCCGGAGCAAACGATTCTTCCGGCTTGTCTGAGGTGACAGATAATATTTCTTTTTCTGACTCTCCTGACTCTTGTTCTATCTGCGCCTGTTCCATCCTGCGGTATCGCTTCTGGCGCTTCTCTTCTAATGCATGAAGTCCTTCACGGCGAAGCCGGTTCAAAGCTCCCACCGGAAGAAAGCTGCCGGGCTCCATCTGAAGCTTTAATTCTTCTAACGCAAAACCGCTTCCTCCCGTCTTCTTCATCCGCTTTTCAATCCCGCCAGGATCCATAGGACAGTTCTCAGCCTTTTGAACCTGATCTCCCAAGACTTCTATTTCTTCTTCTCCCCAGTATAGTTTTAGTCGGGCAGGTTGCTCCTGTATTAAAATTAAAGTTCCTTTTATTTTTTCCTCTAATTCCTGATTTCGAAATCGGGAGCCAATTTCTTTCCATAGATCCTGATTTGTTTTCTCATGGGCCGGCTTTTTCATAGCCATCATATCCGTGCCGTTGTGCTTAAGATAATAGCCCGTTGTAAAACCGCTGCGGCTGCCGAGCTCCATAAGTTTTTTTATATCTTCTTGAGATACGTGATAGGATTTCTCGCTTCCTTCTTCCAGCCGGTCCAGATATTCTCGGTAAATGCTGGTCACCCCCGCCGCATATTCCGCCTGTTTCATTCTGCCTTCGATTTTCAAAGAACAGACTCCGCTCTCCAAAATCCGGGGAAGCAGCTCTATGGTACACAAATCCTTCATACTGAAGGGATATGATCCCTTTGCCCCTTTTGTGTCGTAAGGAAGGCGGCAGGGCTGAGCGCATCTTCCCCGGTTCCCGCTGCGGCCTCCCAGCATACTACTGAACAGGCATTGGCCGGAATAACAATAGCACAACGCCCCGTGAATAAAGCTTTCAATCTCAATATCCACCTGATCTTTTATATGGCGGATTTCTTCCAGGGAAAGCTCTCTGGCCAGTACGATCCGGCTTATGCCCATGTTTTTTAAAAGCTTTGCCCCATATGCTCCCGTAATTGTCATCTGCGTGCTTGCATGAAGGGCCATACCTGGAAAAAACTCCTTCAAAAAGGCAAGAACGCCCAAATCCTGTATGATCACTCCGTCAAGGCCCCGGAGATAAAGAGGAAGCAGATATTGATACAGTTCCTTTTCCAGTTCATCTTCCTTCAATAAAGTATTCACGGTAAGGTACAGCCGTTTCCCGTGAAGATGGAGATAATCAATGGCAAGAAGCAGCTCTTCCTGGGAAAGATTTGCGGCATAGGCCCTGGCTCCGAATCGGGCGCCTGCAGCATATACGGCATCCGCCCCGGCGGCAGCAACTGCTTTCAAGGTATCGAAAGACCCTGCGGGAGACAAAAGCTCTACCCGCCTTGGAGCCAATGATATATCGCTTTCTATATGGCCCCCCGCCGTCTTTTCCATAGAGGAATTGACGGGAAAAGGGGGCTTATAACAATTTTCCTTTGTCACAAGCTCCCCTCCCTTAAGTTTTCTTTACCGGTTCCGCCAGCAGCAAATCTTCCAATTCTGCCTCCAGCTTTGTCTTCGTCAGCAGCAGCTCCTTATTCTCCTTCTCGCTTTCCTCCAGAGAATTCTCAAGAGTCTCAAGCTTTAACTGTGCCGACACCAGCTCATGCTTCAGATCATAAATTTCTTTATTCCTGGCGTCCAAATCTTCTTCCAGCTTCTCAGCCTGTTCCTTCACCTTAAAATAGTCATCCGCAACATTCAATTCCAGAAGGGTTGCCCGCATATCTGCCGATAAACGCCGATAATCCTCCAGCACTTCCAGCTCATTCATTTTATTGTTAAGGTACAGGGCAACCTTCTGCAGATATGCCTCGCTCTCGTATCCGCTTAAGGTATATACCTTTCCTCCTATAATAACGTCTGCGCTCGTTTTTGACGACATGTCCTTGATTCCTCTCTGTGCACTGTAATTCTGCGCCATGCTGTAAAAAGCAGCGGGCGCAATGGGTTATACTAATTATAACAATTTTTAGAAGAAACACAACTCTTTTTCGTCCCTAGGGCTTTGAGATTCCAAAATGCAGATATGCCTCGTCCGTTGCCACCCGCCCTTTGGGAGTGCGGTTGATCAAGCCGTTTTTCACCAGATATGGCTCATACACGTCCTCAATGGTCCCGGAGTCTTCCCCCAGGGCCGCAGCCAGGGTATCCAGCCCCACCGGGCCCCCATGGAATTTTTCAATAATTGTCATCAGGATATTCCGGTCATTTTGATCCAGACCATGTTTATCCACTTCCAGAAGATCCAGGGCAAAGCTGGCCACTTCCCGATTGATCTTCCCTTCGTATTTCACCTGAGCGAAATCCCGGACGCGTTTCAACAGCCGGTTGGCTAACCGGGGCGTTCCTCTGGAACGGCAGGCCAGCTCATATGCCCCCTCGTCATCAATTTCCACCTCCAGCTTCCGTGCGGAATGGAGGATAATGGTCTTTAACTCTTTTGGGGTATAAAATTCTAGATGATGGACCACGCCGAAACGATCCCGCAAAGGCGCTGACAAAAGCCCTGCTCTTGTAGTGGCCCCTACCAGCGTAAAGTGGGGGAGATCCAGACGGATAGAACGAGCCGTAGCCCCTTTTCCAATCATGACATCAATAACGTAATCTTCCATGGCGGGATACAATACTTCTTCCACTTGGCGGTTCAGGCGGTGAATTTCATCCACAAACAGCACGTCCCCTTCCTGAAGAGAGCTTAAGATCGCTGCCATCTCTCCCGGCTTTCCAATGGCCGGGCCGGAGGTGATTTTAAGATGCACTCCCATCTCATTGGCAATAATCCCTGCCAATGTGGTTTTTCCCAAGCCCGGGGGGCCGTAAAACAGCACATGGTCCAACGCTTCCTTCCGTTGTCTGGCCGCCTCTATATAAATACGCAGGTTTTGTTTTGCCTTCTGTTGTCCAATATACTCTTCCAGGCGTTGGGGCCGGAGGTTTTTTTCTATTTTCAGGTCTTCTTCCTGTACCTGTGTTGAAATTACGCGTTTTTCCATGTTCTCCCTCTACCTTATATCCATGCCATTTGCTTTAACGCCGCTTTCAATACCTCTTCTACACTGTCATTTTCCTGAATGTCCACCTGGCTGACTGCTTTTATGGCTTCCCCAGAAGAGTACCCCAATGCCGTCAGCGCCATAACGGCATCTGTCTTAATGCCATGTATCCCGGAAGCTTCCAAAGATTCGGATTCTGAGGAAGCCGATTTGATCACGGCGGCATCCTCAAGCTTTAATTTATCCTTTAGCTCTATGATCAGCCTCTGAGCCGATTTCTTTCCGATCCCCGGAGCCTTTGCAATGGTCTTGTCATCTTCTCCCAATACTGCGAAACGTAAGTCGTCCGGCGTCATCACCGACAAAATAGCCAATGCTCCTTTGGGGCCTATTCCGCTGACCCCAAGTAAAAGCTGAAAGATCATAAGGTCGTCCCGGCTCAGAAAGCCGTAAAGATGCAAGGCGTCTTCCCGCACATACGTATATGTATATATCTTTACTTCCTGTCCGATTCCGGTAAAGGAATCCAGGATACTCTGGGGAATCCTTATATTATAACCGATGCCATGGTTTTCCACAACAATGGATTCGACCGTCATTTCCACAAGCTCTCCTTTGATGTAAGAATACATTTAGCTTCTCCCTTCCAGTCCCTCCAGCCGCAAGATCACTTCCCGTCCAATCAATCCGATCACAGCTCCTGTCACAAGCCCTGAAAAAAATAAAATCGACATATAATACAAAAGATTTGCATTTTCCACTACCACGGCCGCTATCAGAAGCTGTCCTAAATTATGGGAAATGCCCCCGGCAACACTGACTGTTAAAATATTGTATTTCCATACTTGCTTTAGCAACAGCATAACACAAAAGCTCAGTATCCCTCCGGCCAGGCTGTATACCACTGCAAACATATTTCCAAATAAAAAACCGGACAGAAAAATCCTGGCCAAAGACAACGCCAGCGCTTCTTTCGTTCCAAGCAGATACAAAGCTGCAAGCACCACCAGATTGGCCAGTCCTATCTTAATTCCCGGAACAAGCAGAGGCATAGGGATCAACGTCTCAATATAACTGCAAAGCAAAGCCAATGCCAGCATCATTCCCAACAGGGCAGCAGCCGCCCCTTTACTTCTTTGCTTCATAGATATCTCCCTTATAAAATCAGGCTCTTTTCCTTTTGTAAAATGAAAATTTAATGAATAGTGACATCCATCTCGGCCGCCTCTTCTCCTATGATCGTTACCACTACACGGTTGGGAAGGCATACAATGGTCTCTCCCACATGGGAAATAGCTGCCTGCCGGACACAAAGCTTGTCCGGACAATCAGCCTGAACCATGTCCGCTTTGCCGTCTGCGATCACCAGATCATTGACCGTTTCTTTTCCGCCCCTGGAAGTCTTGGAAGTGATAGGAACCTTCTGTTCTTCTTTTAATGAATACGTTCCATAAAGCTCTCCGTCCACCGTAACCTCCACCATGGCTCCTTTTTCTTGGTGACCAAACCAAAACCAGGTTAAAAGTCCCAAAGCAGCGCTTAAAAGGATCAACAGCAATATAAAATCTCGTTTATTTAATTTACGCAGTTGTAATCGGTTTTCCATAATAATAAAATCCTTTGCACTCTTCCAAAGTCACGTCTACGAAAGTCCCAATCATGGAAGCATCCCCAGGGATGTGTACTACGGAATTATTTCCAAGCCTTCCGGTTACAAGGGAAGGGTCATGAGAATTTACTTCCTCCACCAGAATGGTACGTACCTGCCCGGTAAGACGTTTGGCCCGTTGGGCAGAAATTTCCTGTACTTCTCGGAGCAATCTGTCAAATCTGTTTTTTACAATTTCTTCCGGAATCTGATCTTCCATGGAAGCAGCCGGTGTTCCTGTGCGTTTGGAATAAATGAAAGTAAAGGCGCTGTCAAAGCCCACTTTCCGTACTACATCCATGGTATCTTCAAAATCTTCCTCTGTCTCTCCCGGAAATCCTACAATGATATCAGTAGTCAAGGATAGATGGGGAATCGCTTCCCGCAGCCGCCCAGCCAAATCCAGGTACTGTTCCTTGGTATAGCGGCGGTTCATTTTTTCTAAAATCCTGGAGCTGCCGGATTGCATGGGAAGATGAAGGTGATTGCATATTTTTTTGGAAGACGCCATCACCCGGATCAATTCCAGGGATAAATCTTTTGGATGGGAGGTCATAAAGCGGATCCTCTTAATCTCGTCTATTTTCTCGATCTCAGTAAGCAATTCTGCAAATGTTATAGGCTCTTTTAATGTCTTGCCGTAAGAATTTACATTTTGCCCCAGCAGCATGATCTCCACTACCCCATCTCTTGCCAGTTGTTTCACTTCCCGCAGGATATCTTTGGGGCTGCGGCTTCTCTCCCTGCCCCGGACATAGGGAACGATACAATAGCTGCAAAAATTATTGCAGCCAAACATAATATTCACACCGGACTTAAAGGTGTATTTCCGTTCCACCGGAAGTTCCTCCACAATCTGTTCCGTTCCCTCCCAAAGTTCTATGACCATTTTATCTGCCTCTAATGCGGATGCAAGCAGTTCCGGAAACTTGTACAGATTGTGGGTTCCAAATACCAGATCTACAAAGGGATAACTTTTTTGAATCCGCTGGGCCACATGAGGCTCCTGCATCATACATCCGCAAAGAGCGATTTTCATATGGGGATGTGTTTTTTTATAGGCGTTCAGATAGCCTAATCGTCCGTATACTTTATTGTTGGCGTTTTCCCGCACGGTACAAGTATTATATATCACAAAATCTGCTTCCTCAGAATCTGTCACCTGGTAGCCTATATTTTCCAGGATTCCTGTAAGTTTCTCAGAATCCCGGGCGTTCATCTGACACCCGAATGTTGTCACACAAGCTTTGGGGAAACGCCCGTTTTTCTGTTCAAAGTCCTTCACCCACCTGCGGCATTTTGCCATAAAGTAGTACTGTCTGGACGGTTCCTCTGCAGGCAGCTCTGAATTTATATCTATTATATCTAAATCAATTTCATTATACATTTCTCTTGACTTTTTTCCTTTCTGTCGTATAATCATCAAAAAGAAGCGGGGTTTTTACCGTACGGCTTTATGGCTTCTAATTCCACGGTTCCGGGATTACTTCAGATAGAAACTTTGCAATCACTCTATACAAAGTATCAATATCTTTTTCCGGAACCAATTCTATCAAATTTTTTAACATCTATTCGCTCATATTGCAATAAGTTTCCCTCTTTTCAAAATCTTGTTTACTTAAACATTTGGGCAGCCCAGGCAAAGGGAAAATTGACCATAATTTTTACCCCTGTTTCCAACGCCCGCTCGTCAAACATCACATCCGGATTATGAAGCATAGGGCTTCCTGGCTTTCCGGCGCCTATCCAGCAAAAAAAGGAGGGAACCTTCTCTGCGATATAAGAAAAATCTTCACTGCCGGAAAAAGGCATATCGGCCCGTGTCACATGATCCTCTCCCAAAATTTCCACAAGGGAAGGAGCCATGATCTTGGCAAGATGCGGATCTACTCTTAAGGAAGGCGTCAGCAATGTTTCTACTTCCCCCTTGGCATGGAACACAGCCGCCTCTCCTTCTACAATCTCGCGAATCCGCTTGATCAGATATTCTCCCAGTTCAGGATCAAAACACCGCAGCGTTCCAGCCATTTCACAATATTCCGGTATAATATTCGGATTTTGCTGACTTCCGGCATGCATAGAACAAAGGGCAAAGATCCCGGTATCAAATCCTCCCACTTCCCGCTGAATCAAACCTCCCAATGTGTTATATATGCCATTTGCCGCCGCCAGGGCGTTGACCGTTTCCTCCGGCTTGGAGCTATGACCTCCTTTTCCCCATACTTTGATATAAATATCATAGATGGCAGAGGTTGCGACACCGGGGCAATAGCTGCATGTTCCCGGTTCCATATCCGGGTTGACATGAAGGGCCGCCGCCGCATCTACATGGGGATGTTCCAGCAGTCCGTCTTTGATCATGGTCTCGGCTCCCGTTCCTACTTCTTCCCCTGGCTGAAACGCCAGCTTTACACGACAGGGAAGCTGTGCTTCATGTTGCTTTAACACCTGGGCAGTTCCCAGTAAAATCGCCGTATGAAGGTCATGGCCACATGCATGCATATTTCCATTGCGGGAACAAAATGGCAGTGTCTTTGGCTCAGGAACCTGCAAAGCATCCATATCCGCCCGCAAAAGCAGTGTTTTTTCTCCCTGCCCTAAGGTGACAGCTATCCCGCAGCCTGCAAGTCTTTCCGGCCGCAGCCCTAACTCCCATAACGATTTTTCCACGTAAGCAGATGTTTCGGGCAGCGCAAGGCCAAGCTCCGGAATCTGGTGCAGCGCCCTCCGGTGGGCTATTACATGGTCGATTACATTATGTATACTTTGCATTAGAGCCTCTGTCATAACAACTTCCTCCTGCTTTTTATTCTATATTGTCACCATGGAATCTTCATATTTATTCTTGACAGAACAAGTATACGATATTTCTTCTTTATCGTCAATCATATATATTACTTCGCCAGAAGGCTATTTTATATAACGTAAAAATAAAATCGCAAAATGCGCGGAAAAGTTTCTTTCCACGCATTTAAGCAGGATTGCAAAATATAATAATTTAGGTCTGTGGGAGTTGTCCTGATCAAACCATTTCAGCAACTGCAAGACCGATGAACTTGACGAAGTTCTTTTGAAAAGCATGAAATTTCGATAGAACCGGCTCCTCAGGGACAGCATACCGGCGCCTGAGTCTGCTGATCTACCTCTTGCTTAGGCCAATTTTTCTGGAATTCAATACCAGTGACTCGCTCTCCTTCCATCCATATGTTCAAAGCCATATCGCCTTTTTTGAATTTCATGAGTCCCTGTACATCTCCGTTATCATTTCCATATGCCTTTAACACATCATTTTTTACAGATCCAAGTCCTATGCCTTCTGCAGTAGTAATCGTGTCTTCCGTGATGGAAATATAAGCAATCAGATGTTTTCCATCTTTTTCATATGTACTGAAACTATATCCCGGATATCTGTAATATTTCTCTAACCCCATAGAAACACAGCTTTCCCCTTCAAAATATTCTTCTGGTTCTCCCAATGCTTCTACCACAGTCTCCGAATCCATATTAATCCCAAACTGAACGCCGTTTACATCTATCATATAGCTCTCTGTGGAGCCCTCCTTTTCTTCCGGATCCTCCTGGCCGTCTGCCTTTTGACTGCCGCTCTCTTTCGGTTCCTCCTTACCTGAACCACATCCTAAGGCCATAGCTGCCAAAAGAAGACAGGCCAGATACATAAATACGATTTTTTTCTTATTATTCCACTGTTTCATTTTTGCTCTCCTCCAATTCATACTGTTTTGTTTGTTGCAATATTTCTTCCTGATACCGCTTTCGTTTCTCTGCCCATCTCTGTTCTAAGGCTTCTTCTCCCCGTCGGCTCAACAGCCCGCAGTCTTCTGCCAGCAGATTTCCCAGGTAAACAGACAGCTTTTCCGCTCCATACAAATTCAGATGAAGCCCGCCGTCATACGTATCTTTGGAATAATCAAGGCCAATCTCCTCCGCTGCATCCAAGAGATTATAATACTTTAATCCATACCTTCTGGCATAGGCGTTGATCTGGTCGTCCCATTCCTCATACCAATAGGGATAAAGACTGGGCGCCTTTACAAGAACAAGCATGACCCCTTTTTCCTGACAAAGGATTCTCAAACGCTCCAGATAATCCCAGGCCCTAAAACTAAAGCTGTAATCCTCCAAATGTTTTCCAGGAGGGATAAATGCTGCCGGACGCACATCCAGGCGCATATAGTACCCGTTATGGGTGATTTTTTTTCCTTTCCAAAAATACCGGATATCCTCCCAGGTCAATTCCGACCATCGGGAATGATACCGAAGCAGTGGAAAGACATATTCTATAAAATGCTCTTCCTGGGTCATTGAGGCCCATATGGCGTCCGCTTTATAGGGAGACCAGCGCATCCTGTCCAATGTCATGCGGTTATAAGCTTCCCGCTGGGGCGTCCCATATTTCATGGACAATACGCTGAATACCACCACCTTCGGCGTCTCGTAGGAAAAGGTTTCTTCTGCCAGATAATAAGACTGCCAGATTAACTGTTGGGCAGAGCCCCGAATATAGCTGTTGATTCCATACTGCTCCCACAGCACCATAGGAGAAATATTTTCATATAATTCACAATCCCCGATAAAAATCACATCATGATCTTTTACTTCTGGATAATATTCGGCCACCATGGCTCCCTCTGGAGCAGTCACCGCATATTTTGGAACTAAAAGCCGCTGAAGAAAAGCCAATACGGCCACAACCAAAGCTGCGGATTGTATTCCTCTTCGGATTTTCCTTTTACGGCTCATGGCTTTCTCTCCCTCCTGTAAATGAAAGCGGTATCAAATTTTATTCCTCTTCCATCAATTCCAATATCATTTCAGATAACGCATTTGCAGAATTAAAATACTGGGGCAAAATCCGCTCTGCCGGTACTACGACGTCAAATTCCTCCCGGATTTGCGTGACCAATGTAATGATATCAAAGGAATCTAAAATTCTCTCATCTACCAAAGCTAAGCTTTCCACTTCCATATCCGGGTGAAGCTCCAACAGGATCTCCACAATCCCTTCTCGGATTTCCTCCAGTTCTTGGAATCTTTCTTCTCGTTCCATGTTCTCTTCCCTCCTTCAGATCTCATATGATTTCCCAAGTTTCCCACAGAGCTGCACCGTCCGCCTTGCCAATATAGCTAAAGCATCCATACAATTCGGCTCCCCGCCAAGCTGACGGGCAATCACAGATAATTCCGTGCAGCCCAAAAGCACCTTTTGAGCCCCTGCATCTTTAAGTTTTCCTATTACTTTAAAAAAACGTTCCGGCTCCGGAGGCCTCCCGGCTTTTACGTCCTGATAAATCAAATGCATGACGTCCTGCTGCTCCTTTTCTTCCGGTACAAGCACTTTCATTCCCGCCAGTTCTAACTCCTTTTGTAACAATCCTGCTTTTACGGTGCCGTCTGCGGCCATCAAGCCTATTTTGCTGATCTGACGGTCTTTTAAATACCAGGCGATCTCCCCGAAATTATCCATGACCGGAACGGGAATTTGTTCCGATAGTTCTTGATAAAAACAGCCTGCCGTAATGCATGGAACCACGATAAAATCTGCGCCGTGTTCCGCCAGCTTCCTGCCCACAGCCGCCATGGAAACAGCAGGACTCTCCCTGGATGTACCAAGAATATAACTGCTTCGGTCCGAAATCTTAGGACAGGAATGAATCAATAATTCTATATGTTCTTGATCAGTCCTGGCTTCTGTCATCTCTGTCACCATCTGATAAAACAGAGCGGTGGCCATGGGCCCTAAGCCGCCTATCACTCCCAAACATTTCACTTTTTTCTCCTTCCTTTCTCTCCTCATTTTCAGACTCATTTTAGCACTATAAAACTGATAATTCAATTATTTTACTATAATTTTCAATTAATTTACAGTTTTTTATCTGTTTAACGTGGAAAAACATACAATTTTTTTACAATTTTACATTTTAAATACAAAAGCAAAACATTCCGCAAAAAATAAAAGCACAAACATAAAAATAACCATCCTCTTCTTAATCATAATGATAAGAAGGCGATGGTTATTTATCATCCGCTCTATTCGTACTTACTTTCTACTCTCTAATCTGCCCATTTCCATAGATAATATATTTCGTACTGGTAAGGGCCGTAAGCCCCATGGGTCCTCTGGCATGAAGCTTTTGCGTACTGATGCCGATTTCCGCCCCAAAACCAAACTCAAACCCGTCGGTAAACCTGGTAGACGCATTGACATAGACCGCAGCCGCGTCAATCTCATTCAAAAATTTCTGGGCATTGTCATAATCCTTAGTAATAATGGATTCGGAATGTCCAGTATTATAGCGATTGATATGGGAAATCGCTTCACCGATATCGGAAACTGTTTTTATAGAAATCACATAATCCAGATATTCTTTTCCCCAATCCGCTTCATCTGCTGCTTTCGCATCGGATAAAATGTTCTGGCACATTTCATCTCCTCGGATTTCCACATGCTTTTGAGACAAACGTTCTGCAAGCTTCGGCAAAATACGCCCGGCTGCTTTTTCATGAACCACCAGGGATTCACAAGCATTGCATACCCCGATCCGCTGGGTTTTTGCATTGAACACGATATCCGCCGCCATATCAGCATCGGCGGATTCATCAATATAAATATGGCAGTTTCCGGTTCCCGTCTCAATCACGGGAACGGTGGCCTGCTCCACCACCGTGCGGATTAGTCCGGCGCCGCCCCTGGGGATCAAAACGTCCACATACTGATTCAGCTTCATAAAGGCCCTGGCGGTCTCTCGGCTGGTATCTTCGATCAGCTGTATGGCGGTCCTGGGAACGCCGTTTTTCTCACAGGCTTTCTGTAATACCTGGACAATGGCCCGGTTGGATTGGATGGCGTCGCTGCCCCCTTTTAATATCACTGCATTTCCCGTTTTGTGGCATAATCCAAACGCATCCGCCGTAACGTTGGGCCTGGCCTCGTAAATAATTCCCACCACTCCCAGAGGAACCCGCTTCTGCCCGATGATCAGGCCGTTGGGACGCTGTTTCATGGAAAGTACTTCCCCCACCGGATCCTCCAGGGAAACAATCTGGCGCAGCCCCTCTGCCATCTGGACAATCCGTTCTTCGTGCAGCACAAGGCGGTCTACCAGCGCTTCTGGCATCTGGTTTTTTCGCGCTTTCTTTACATCCTCCTGGTTTGCCGCAAGCAGTTCTTTTTCCCGCTCCTTAAGCAAATCTGCTGCTGCCAGCAGCACACGATTCTTATCATCTGTCCCAAGCACCCGAAGCAGGGCTTCCGCTTCTTTCGCCTGAGCTCCAATTTGTTCTAATGTCATATCTAATTCCCCTTTCTTTCTACACACATTTATCCTGCTCAGATGCTCCCAGGATCGCCTGCACCATCCCATCGTATCCGTACAGCTTCGCCGCTTCCAGGATTCCCTCGCTGATTTCCTCCCTGGAAAATTCCGCCTGCTCCAACTGTTCCTCCGTAAAGGTATTGATATAATCATAAAAAAGTATCGCTGCCTGGAAGTTCTCCTGATTCACTCCGTCCAAGGTCTCCCACAGCAAATTTTCGGCCTCGTTGATCTTGCCCTCAGACGCCAGAAGCTTGAACCTTTTATAATTCATTTCTAACTCTACGGACGCAAAACGGAGTTCCTCGTCTTTTTCCTCGTCCACATGAAACAGCAGCCGAAGCAGCATCCTGACGGCCTCGTGAATTATCCTCATCACATAATCATTTTCTACCACAGTCAGAAAAGCCTCCTCTCTGTCAAAAGATAATCCATGGGAATGTCATAGGGCCCGGCCGGGATATGTTTTGCCAACTGCATTTCATAGGAAATCCCTATCCGGACGGCATTTGGCGCATGGGCTCCATATCGGTCGTAGTATCCCTTTCCATAGCCCATCCGGTTCTTTTTTTCATCAAATGCCACCCCAGGCACCAAGATCAGAGGAGCTTCTTCCTGCAAAAGCTCCTGGCTCACAGGCTCCATCACATGAAAGGGGCCTTCCCGAAACGTGTCCAGACCACGCACCCGGTAAAAGCGTATCACTTCTCCTTCCGTTTTGGGAAACCCCACAGTTTTCCCAAAATTCAAAGCTTTTTGCGCCGCGATCAGAAGATTCGCCTCATTCCCCAGAGGATAATAGCACAGGATGGTTTTTGCCTGGCAAAATAACGGAGAAGCTGTCAGAAGCTTTGTCATTGCCGCAGACCATTCCTGCACTTGTTTTCTGGATAAACCATCTCTTCTCTTTCGGTATGTCTGCCTAATTGGCTTTTTTTGTTCCATATTTTTCCCCAAGATTCTCAATACTTCCGTCGGGATTCACCACGTCGATCTTGTCTAATTGTCCCCGGAGGTTACGCCTGACTGCCGCCAGATATTCCTGCCGCAGCAGGGCCTGTTCCTGCTTTTCCTTCTCTGTCAGTCCCTCTGCTTTTGATTTTCTGGCCAATGCATTGATTCTGTCTATTTTTTCCTGATTCATAATGCTACCCCATACTTTCTTCAATATAATCTGCAATATAAAAGTCTTCATTCCAGTTGGCCAAAAATGTGGTTCCCCGGAAAGGTCCTTCAAACATTTCATGGAGGATCCCCACATCTTTTGCATTGGCAATCACCATATCTACCCCGGAAAGCGTTGCAATCCTGGCCGCCGTCAGCTTGGTAGCCATGCCTCCGGTACCCACGTCGCTTCCGGTGGAATCCTTTGCCATCTGCAGTACGGACTCATCCAGCTCTTCCACTACCTCGATCAACCGGGCGCCTGGATTTTTGTGGGGGTCGTCCGTATACAATCCGTCAATGTCGGACAGAAGAATCAAAAGATCCGCTCCCACCAGGGAAGAGACGATCGCAGATAAAGTATCATTATCTCCAAACTGCATCTCATACGTAGAAACCGTATCGTTTTCATTTACAATGGGAATCACACCCAGCCGGAACAACTCTTCAAAGGTATTCTGGGCATTTTTTCTGGAGACATTGTTTAGCATGGTTCCCTTTGTCATAAGTACCTGGCCCGCCGTCTGATGGTATTCGGCAAACATCTTTTGATACGTCATCATCAGCCGGGCCTGTCCCACCGCCGCACATGCCTGCTTGGTAGAAATGGTCTTAGGGCGCTCCGTAAGACCCATGGCTTTTCTCCCTACGGCAATCGCCCCAGAGCTTACAAGGCATACGTCAATGCCCCGGTTTCTGATATCACACAGCTCCCGTACCAGCCGTTCCAGCTTGGTAAAATTCAGGCTTCCGGTTTCCGGATAATGGAGCGAGGAAGAGCCGATTTTTACTACTACCCGTTTTTTACTTTTAAAATTTCTCATATGATAAGCCTTTCTGTTTCTTTTAAGATAAAACAATACATATACCTTAGCACAGAACAGCAAAAAAGGGAACGGTATCTTGTGTTTTTCTTTTTGTTGTGGTATGGTTTGGTTAATGTAAACGGAGTGAACAGTAACATAGTTTGGAGGATATCACATTTTGAACAGGAGCAGCAATTTCATGATTTTACGAACGATTTTTTCCAGAAAAAAAAGAGCCGCCGTCCTTTTATTGTTTCTTTTAGGAGCAGCCTGTATGGCGGGATGCCAGCAAAAAAAAGAGCCTGTCACAAAACACGGCTTTTATTTTGATACCGTCATCCAGATTACCCTATACGATGACAGCAAAGAAGCTTTGATTGACGATTGTTTCGCCATGGCGGAAGCATTTCAAAAAAGGATATCCAAAACAGAAAAAGGAAGCGACATTTATGAGATAAACCACGCAAACGGCGCATCTGTTTTTGTATCCGAAGACACCCTGGCGCTGCTGGAAATAAGCAAAAAATATGAAAGCTTAAGCGGCGGCTCCTTTGATATCACCATCGGCGCATTGGCAGATTTGTGGGATATAACAAATAACCCCGGCGATCTGCCCTCCCAGGAAGCAATCACAGAAGCCCTCTCTACAACCGGCATAGAAAATATTAAAATATCCGGCAATCAGGTTACACTGAACAATCCGGATACCAGGCTGGATTTAGGAGGCGTCGCAAAAGGATATATGGCAGACCAAATGAAAGAATATTTAAACGCCCAGGGCATTCAGGAGGGCTTTATCAACCTGGGGGGCAATGTGCTGCTGCTGGGGCCCAAAAGCAGCAAAGAGCCTTACGCAATCGGCATCCAAAAACCCTTTTCACCAGAAGGGACCCCCATGTTTACGGTAAAACCCATGGACGGCTCCGTGGTTTCCTCCGGCGTCTACCAACGGTATTTTGAAAAAGACGGCAGGATCTATCATCACATTTTGGATCCTTCCACCGGATACCCCTACGAAAACGGCCTGCTGTCCGTCACGATCCTGTGCCCTTCCTCCGCAGACGGAGACGCCTTGAGCACCACCTGTTTTTCCCTGGGGCTGGAACAGGGCATGGCTCTTGTGGAGGAACTTGAAGATACCGAAGCCGTCTTTATTACCGATACGTATGAACTGGTATTCAGCAGCGGCATGGGAGAGGACATCCCATATGAAGTCCTGCCTGCCTCCCCATAAGCGAGACCGCCCCATTTTTCTTCGTCACCGCAAAATCGCATTGGGATAGATGCGCTCCATCCGTTCATCCCCAAACCGTTCATCCAACAATACATCCAGCTCATTTTGGGCTGGATTTTGGTTGCTTCGTTCCGTATAACGGGCCAAAGCCAGACAGGATACCAAAATATTGCATGTCATAAATACTACAAACATCCAGCTAATCAGCTTTCCCGCCCGCATGGGAACCTTCTCAATCCAGGCGGAAAGCTTTGGATACAATCCCTTCATCCAAATCACGGCTGCAATTCCCCAGAAAAAGCAATACAGCAAATTAATCCTACCGCCTAAATTAAAGGGAATCTTACTGTAATCCCAAAAGACGGTTCCAAAAACCAGTTCTGTGAATACGCTGCAGATATATTCGTACACTCCGCCCAACACGGTCCCCAATAGAAACAGGGATCGGTCCGTTTTGTCCTGATACCGGTGCAGCAAAAACGTGAAACCTGCAATCCCTGCTCCCCAGACAATACTAAAGGGCCCGTATACCACACTGCTGCGGCTCATCCACCGTCCCATGGTAATCCGGCAGAATACCGTCTCCACCAGGTCTCCCCCAAAAGCTCCCAAGAAAAACAACCAAACCAGCTTGTGGAAGCTGCATCCATAAGCAAAGATCATAGACCGGGCTTCCTTTTCCCGTCTCCTTGCCTCCCGCTCTTCCTGGGCCACCACCTGGGTAGGGAAAATCAGCTCCATGTGCTTTTCCACACGCCTGGTGATGGCATTGTCCAGCGCCCGGGAAATCTGCCGGATCCCCTGGGCAATCTCCTGAACATACTCCAACTGGATTTTCTGTTTCCGTAAAGCCGCAAAGGTAGCCGCAATGTCAACGCACAGTACCAGCAGCAGAATCCCCAGCAGAATCCTGCCCAGCAAAACCGGAACCATTTGCACCAACGACGCCACAAAGGGATGGAAAAATTCCATAATCACCATGGCGACAGCCGCCCAAACAGCAATAAAACGCAGACAAATATACGTTCCAATGTGATCCCGGTATCCAGAATAATCCCAGCATTTGCGCCCTAAGAGCTTTTCCATCAATATGCCTGTCGCCCATTCAAAGACGCCGGAAACATTGGCGCAGGCCAAAAATAAAAACAGGGGGCTTTCTTTCAGCCCTCCGAAAAATATCAGGAAAAATACCATAGAAGTCCCATAAACAGGACATAGGGGGCCGCTTAACAGCCCCCTGTTTTCAAATTTGCGTTTCTGGAGTGCCGCATAGATGACTTCCAGGCACCACCCCAAAAAGGAATATAGGAAAAAATAAAATAAGCATTCATAAATCATCGTCAATTACCGTTTCTCTTTTGTCAGCAATCGTCCCGCCAAACGCAAACGATTACCAACCCCCTTCCTGATTTTTTTGAAAGTGCTGGTAATCCTTCACCGTATGCCAGTCTCCTCCCCAGGTGTAGCCGTGTTCCCGAAACAACTCCAGGCACAGATCTCCTTCTTTGATGAGATAAGGGCTCCTTCCGTCCCGGTCCGCATAAGGCTCGCTGCCTTTTGGCTCCACAATCACTCCGCCTGTTCCATCGGGGCGGATATAGGGATTATATCTGGGATTTATGTCAATCGCCATACCCAATCCATGTTTGGAAAGTCTGGTTGTACCGGCAATGAGACGGTAATTAAACCCAGAAGAATTATTATCCTCCATGGAACGATTGTCGTCCCCTCCATAAACATCAATCAAACGCATCTTTTCGATGGGATACCGATGGAGATACAATTCTCGGAAAATCTCCAAAATTTCTTCCGCAATCATTTTATGGACCACCAGCTCTCCCGGATGGTCCATTCCGTCAAATCCCCAATGCCCCACGTTTAGATACCGCAGATCTTCCCGGGCAATCCAGGGATTCTCCTGAAAAGAAATTCCCTGCATCCGCCGAAAGACATCATCTGGTATGGGACAAACCGAAAATACTACTTCTCTATGTATGGACATGCTTACTCCTCAAAGGTATCATAAGGCGCCGGAACCGGAGGAACCAACTGCTCCACATGGGTTCTGGAATATACGGTGTCAGGATAACGGGAAGGGCCGTCCGCCTTTGGAATCCTAGGATCATTCAATACTTCGCCCTTCACTTCGTCTTTTTCCGTCCATGAGGTATGATAATCGCACTGAATGTGGTCCGTAATATAGAAATGCCAGAATTTCCATTCCTCATCTTCCTTCACAAAATCCACATAATACTTTCCCCATACCCAATAAGCTTCCAGCTCCCCTGTCACATTGGACACCCTGGTTTCCAATCCAGGAGAACTCCACAGCCCCTTGGCTGTCTTGCCGTCTCCGGCAATCTCAATGATCTCTGTGGTCAATTCATGGATACACAGAGATCCCTTTTTGTCCCCGTCTAACAGCTCATGGAACTGGACGAAAAACCGTTCCACACCTTCCAGACCATCATAACGCCCCAGGCTGCTGTTGTCAATATAAACGCCAGGTGTATGTTGTGCAAACAACAGTTTCGTTTCTTTATGCATTTTTGCCGTATGATAATACTCATACCGGGCCATAAGATTGCGGATTTCCTGCATCTCATAGGCTCTTACGCCTTTTTCCAAATCTGTCAGCTTTCTCATAAATCTGTCACTCCTTTTATTTCTTATCATATGATTCATAAGGCATAGGCATGCTTGGATTCATCCCCCAAACCTTATTCAGAGAATAACCGTCGTCCTCAAAGGTGTTGGGGCCGTCGTTTGCAGGAACTCCGTCATTTTTCACGGTAACGCCCTTTCCGCTTTCCGTCTCCACCCAGGAATGATCGTAATCCGTCAAAAAGTCTAAGGTAATGGTAAAGTGCCAGAACTTCCAGTCTCCGTTCTTATCCTTGATAAAGTCCACGCCGTATTTTCCCCAGATCCACATGGCCACCATGTCCCCGTTGGGTTCGCTGCGCCGTGTTTCCACGCCGGGAGAAACCCATACGGCATAGGCCGTCTGTCCGTCTTCGGCCACCTCGATCACCTCAGAGGTTAAAGTATGCATATTCAGCGCCCCTTTTCCATCCCCTGCAAGAGACAGATGCCAGTCATAGAAAAATTTGCGGATGCCTTCCGGCCCTTTATAGACTCCCATGCCTCCGCATTCCAGCCAGCAGTCCTCCCGCTCTAAATCAAACAGCTCCACGGTTTTCATATGTTCATTGGCATTGTGGTACAGGGCATACCTTCCCATAAGGTTTTTGATTTGATGTACGTCCCACAGACGCTCCCCCTTTTGTTCCGTTGTTAAATGTCCCATGATCTTTTCCTCCTTCTATGCTTTGGTTTTTTTCCGTTTTACGGTATGGTTTTCAAAATAGATGGTCAAAAACAGGATTACCATCAATAAAATTCCCTGAGCCGCTTCGTTGATCTCGCTGGAAGCATATCCCATAATTTTTAACCCGTTTTCAATGATCATTACCACGAAGGCTCCAATCAGCACCTTATACGAACGGGCGGTGGCGCCGCCTCTTACAAGAACGCCTCCCACATAAATGGCGATCAGCACCTTCATCTCAAAATTCGTCCCCATGGTGGTGCTGGTGCCTCCCAGACGCGCTACTGTAAAAATACCTGCCAGCGATGCGGTAAAGCCTGAGATCATAAAGCAAAAAATCTTTGACTTGGCCACAGGTACGCCGGTATATTTGGCCACAATTTCATTTTCTCCAATGGACTGGCAGTTTTTTCCAAATTTCGTATATTCAAAAGTATACCAAAAAACAGCTACAATCACAATCAAAAGAGGAATTTTCACTGCTTCCTTTTGCAGCAGCATCAGCTTCGGGCTGGCATAATTGATGCCCGCAATACTTTGAATATAATTGATGATCCCCCGCAGTCCAATCAAAAGGGATAAGGTTGCCATAAAGGAAGGCAGCTTGCATTTACTGATTAAAAACCCGTTCATGGCCCCAATAGCCGTTCCCACAACTAACGCTGCAAGAATCATCAAAGCGGTGCTTCCGGTACTTCTGTACACCAAATCTCCAACGACTGCCGTAAACCCGCAGACAACGCCCACCGACAAATCCACGCTTCCCAAAGAAGTGACAAATACCGTTCCGATACAGGCAATCATCAAAACCACGGTTTGGTCGATCAGCATCCGAATATTGTAAAAGGAAAGCATGATGCCGTTGGTGCATATTGTAAATATCAGCGCCATAGCCACCAGTGAGATCACCGGCACCAGCTTATTCATATCGATTCTTTTCTCCATTATACCATCACCTCAATCAACGCTTCCTGGGTAAACCGGTTTCCCCGGGTAAATTCTCCCTGTACCTTTCCGTCCTTCATGATCAAAAGGCGGTCGGACATACCAAGGACCTCCGGCAGCTCGTCGGAAATCAGTATCATGGACAGGCCTTTTTTCTTAGCTTCCGACATCACATGATAAATATATGCTTTTACAGAAACGTCCACACCCCGAGTGGGACAGTCTAAGACAATCACGTTCAAATCCTTTAACAGCCAGCGCCCCAGATTCACTTTTTGTTTGTTACCTCCGGAAAGCCCTTCCATCTTTTGCTTGATCCCGCTGCATTTTACCTGAAATTCCTCTGCTCCCTGCCGGGCCATCTGGTTTACTTTCCGGGGACTTAAAAAAATTCCTTTTCCCTGAAGCTCTCCCAGGGAAGGCAGGACAAAATTGCTGGCAATGGAATCCCGCATCATCAACGCTTCCCCATCCCTGTCTTTTGGTACGTATGCCATACCGTTTGACGTGGCGGTACGGATATTTTTGATTTCCACGGAGCCTTCTTTATGCAGGGTAACGCTTCCAGTACGATTCTTGGAAATTCCATAGACCGCCTTTCCCACTTCGTGGATCCCGGAATCGCTCAATCCGCAAAATCCCAAAATCTCGCCTTTATGAAGTTGGAAGGATACATCCTCAATTTCTGACGGAACCGTAAGGTGAGATACCTCTAGCACCACTTCCTCTTCATAATCTGCTTCCATATCGCTGCGGTAATATTCGCTGCTCACCTCACGCCCTACCATGAGACGTTTCACCTCGTCCGTGTCCATTTCCTCACAAGGTTTTGTCGTAATCAGATGACCGTCCCGCAGCACGGAGATCGTGTCGCAAAGATGTAACATCTCTTCCAGGTCGTGGGTGATAATCACAATGGTTTTCCCTTCTTTTTTCAGCCTCTCCATCAGACGGTAAAGCATATCCCGGTTGTTCTGAGACAGGGACTGGGTCACCTCGTCCAGGATCAGAATATCAGGGTCCGAGGACAAGGCCCGGGCCAGTTCAATCATTTTCCGGGATTCTATGGAAAGCTGGCTGCAGGGCTTATGCAAGGGAACCTTCATCAAGCCATAGGTCTCGAATAAAGCGTCTGCCTCCCGATAAATCCGTTTCATATCTAAAATCCCATGCTTTTTAAACTGTCCCAGTCTGCCGGAGAAGACATTCACGCCTGCCGGAAGATTGGAGAGACATCCCAATTCCTGCACGACGATTCCCACTTTATTGTGGATCGCGTCAATGGGAGTGGCGGGATCATAAGGCTTCCCATGTAACGTCATAGTTCCTTCATCTTTTCGGTAAATCCCTGCAATCTGCTGCAAAAGCGTGGATTTTCCAGAACCGTTCTCCCCGGCAAGCCCCCGGATCTCTCCCCGGTTCAAATCAAAATCTATATGGTCATTGGCCACCGTGGAGCCGAAATATTTGCATAATCCTCTTACCTCTAAAATATGTTCCATTATTTCACCACCTTCGTCTCTTTGCGCTGGGCAAGAATACCAAATACGATTACGATCAATCCCAGGACGGCTTCCTGAAGCGTTCCGGAAGGTACGCCCATAAAGGTAAGCATATTAAAGATCCCATACACAAACAGGGAACAAATAGGAACGCCAATGATAATATTGATTTTTGACTGAAGCACCTGGGCCAGCATAAACGCCGCCATAGGCTGGAAAATCATAGCCAGGCTGGTAAGCCCTGTCTTGGCATTCACCCTTGCATTGTAGCTTTCATTCAAAAATGCGGAGCAGCCCACAAAAAAGCCGCAGATAATCCCTACCATAATGATTGTCTTGACCGTATGGATTCCCATGGATTCGGAAAGCTTGACGCCGTTTCCCAATGCGCGGATATTTAAGCCAATCTCCGTACGGTTATAAATCAGGTACGCCAGGATCAATCCCAAAGCAAAGATGATATAAATAAAGGGCGGCTTTCCAAGTCTGCGCATTTCGCTGCTAAGCTGGGCAATCGTAGAGCCTTTCGATAATTGATAATTGGAATAAAAGATAGCCGCCGCCTCATAGATCATGGCCATGCCGATTCCCGCGATCCAGGAAGGAATCTTGGTATACACAAAAATCAAAAAATTAAGTGTCATCAACAGCATCCCGGTACAAATTCCGCCCAGAATCACGCCTCCATAGCCCAGTTGGGTGGAACCCAAAGCTCCCGCCGCATTTGCGGCAAGGACCAGGACAGAGCCGATGGACATATCCGTATAATCACAGGCCATTACAAAACAAAGGCCCCAGGCCACAAACGTAGGGATAATCGCATGAGAAATCAGGATATTTAGATTGTCAACGGAAAGGAACCGTCCCTCATACTTAAAGTTAAATCCGATGCAGATGATCAGAATGACAACAAGAATTCCTCCCATCTGCAGGACATTTTTCTTTTTTTCGCTCAATTCTTTCACCTCTTTATAGAAATGCCAGGCCGCATCGGGTCTGGCATCTCTTACTCATGCAGTCCTTATTCTCCTAAAACTGCCTCCAGGCTAAAATTGGAAATATAGTCCACATATGTCTGATACGTCACGCCGTCTCCTACCAATCCCATAATCCCTTCCTGATCCATGGGATGGCCGTTCAAAAAGCTTGCTTCATATTGATCTGCATTTTCGGCATTTACCTCAAAGGATATAATGGTGGCAAAATTAGGAGCTTTTCCGTTTTCATCCTTAATGATATTGCCGTCAGCATAGTTATACAAAAGACAGGAAGCCAGAACCGTTGCGATTTTGGAACCGCCGTCTCCGCAGGCAATCGTTCCGTCTTTGATGTAAGGAATTGTTTCGGAGGTGGTATCGGAGCAATACAACGCCATTTCGGTACTGCTATGGTTTTCCAAAGCCGCAATGGCTGCGATGGCAAAGTCTCCGGTGAGGCAATACGTAGCCTCTGCATCTGCATTTCCGGAAATCATATCGTCTTCCTTTGCAGTAGCCTCTGTGGGATCAGAGCATCTGGCCGTGCCCACGACTTCTCCTCCTTCTTTTGTAAAGGTATCTGTAAATCCCGCTACTCTGGCGTCATGTACCACGTCTCCCACAGAGCCGCCCAAAACAAGGGCTTTTTGAATTCCGTCCGCCTTCATGCGTTTTGCAATGTTGGCTCCCAGCTCGTAATTGTCTACGCCTACGCAGCCTACATAATATTCATTTTCTTCCAATTGTTTGATCATTTCCTCTTCTGTGGGAACCTGGTCAAACATGACAAAAGGCACTTTTGCCTCTTTGGCCGTATTGGAAATTGTGGTATAAAGCGTTGCATTCCATCCAAATACCATCATACCGTCATATCCTGCAGAAGCCATAGTCTGGATATTGGTGCCCTGGGTATCGGCGGTAAAATTGTCATTATAAATCTGAAACTGGCTTCCCAGGGTCTCAAAAACATTTTCCTCTTCCGCCACAATCATATCCAAGGCCTGGGCGCCCTGTCCCACAATATCTCCTGCAAAGCTATATCCGTCCTTTTTGGCTCCATCCTCCGTTTTGCTTCCCCGATTGTCATTTGTGGTTTCTCCTTCTGTCTGATTTCCCTGGGCGGTCGGTTCCTTGCCATCCCCGCATCCTCCCAGCATCATGGCTCCCGTTAGGGCAACTGCCAACATACAGCTTACGATTCTCTTTTTCATACGTCGTTTTCTCCTTTCGTACCTCTTTTCGCTTTCCTTCCTGATACCATAAGGAAAACTGAATTTATGTACACATTGTATCATTTCATTCTTTTTTTCGCTTTCCTATTGTGCACATTTTTGTTTTATACAGGAAACCATTTTCTTTACCAGAAAATATTTTCCCTTACACGAAACAAAGACGGAATGATTGATTTTTCAAATGAACTTGGATATAATGAATACGATCGTACCATCCGAGAAATGATAAACAATATCAAAACCAGCCCAATGACAAGAGGTAGATTCTATGCATGCCCTAAACGTATTGATTTTATTTTACAATTCTTATTCCTTCAACGACGTGTATTATTCAGTTGCAGAAATACTTTTGAAGAATATTCATCATCTATTCCGGCTGACAATTTACGACTGGGCGGAGCTATGCCACGTTTCCACCGCTACCATCAGCCGTTTTTGTCAAAAACTGGGCTATAAAAGTTTTCATGAATTTAAGCTGGAATTATCCAGTGCCGTAGACAATTACTATGTTTTAAATCAGTTTGCCCCCATCAACCAACTGGAAAAATACGACAACGAGCAAATTGCCTATCTTTCCATTATGCGGGAAACCATTGACGATATCTATAAAACCGTTGATTTAAATCGGATTGACCAAATGGCGGATATGCTGCATCAGTATGATTCCATCCGTATCTACACCCACGGCGTTTCCGTCAATGAGAGCAGCTTACAGTCCAACCTGATCATGAGCGGACGGCAGGCGAAAGCAATCTGGTCCTCTTCCGCCCAGTTAAAGGATATTGAAACGTTGACAGGGGATGCTTTGGTACTTCTGACTCTTCCGAACGTCTACGAAAAGACCCTCAGTCTTGATATTCTCCAGGCATTAAAGGATAAAAATATCCCCATTCTCCTGTTTACAAATTCCAAATATTCTCAGTTTTTAAAATATGCAGATTTTTCTTATTGCTTTAACGGGATTATGACACAACTGGACGATACCCGTTTTTCTTTGTTGATTTCATTGCTGGCTATTTCTTATAGAAGGAAATATTTGCAGAATTCAGAAGATATGGTCAGTGAAACTAAAAAGGCCAAATAGCCACGCGAGGATGGCTATTTGACTTATGACGTTTCCTCCTTTAACCGTTTCTTTTAAATATCCAGTGCGGCATGGTAGCCTAGGTAGACGGCATTCGTAATCGTCGATACTTTCGCCGCATCACCGATCACTCTTACAAAAGGCGCCGCATCCTGCAGGTTTTCAACCATATCCGTACGGGAACGCTGTCCCAGAGCACAGATTACCGACTTGCCAAAAACAAATTGTTTTTCGCCATTCTTATCTTCACAAAGAATCCCATCCGCTGTAACTTCCAGACCTTTGTACCCAGTATATACGGTTACATATTTCTCAATCTCTTTTAACAGAAGCGGACGATGACGCACATTGGCATCCACAGCAAGTTCCTCGCGCATTTCTACCAGACTGACTTTTTTCCCTTCCATGCCCAGATGAATAGCACACTCGCATCCGGCAAGGCCGCCGCCAAATACGACTACTTCATCGCCAACCTTATCTTTTTCCAGATAATAATGATTGACGATGACCACATGCTGCCCATTCAGCCCAGGAATCGGCGGCACCAGCGGCGTGGAGCCGACTGCGACAATCAATGCATCCACATGCTCTTTTTCGGCATAATCTTTCGTAACTTCTGTGTTCAGGCGGATTTCCACACCTGCTTTTTGGGCCAGAAGCTGGTATGTACCAGCAAGCTCATACATCTCATGCTTAAAGGGAAGCGCCTGTTCACTTTTTAAGATTCCGCCCACTTCTGATTCTTTTTCACACAGGATCACCTGATGGCCCCTTCGTGCTGCCGTATATGCCGCATACAGTCCGCCCGGGCCGCCGCCTGCAACAAGTACTTTTTTCTTCTCTACAGCCGGGATGATATCCGCCCCTTCCATTTCACGTCCAATCAAAGGATTCACCGTGCACCTTCTGGTAGAGGTAGCCGCCCGTTCTGCCATACAGGTAAAGCAGCGGAGACATTTTACAATCTCATCCTCACGGTTTTCCACAACCTTCCTTGGCAGGAAGGGATCCGCCAAAAGCGCTCTGGCCATATAGACCACATCTGCTTTCCCGCTGGCAATGATCTCCTCCATCTGATGGGGATCGTTTAAGCCTCCTATTGTGGCCACCGGCACAGATACATGTTTTTTGATTTCCGCAGCCAAATATACATTGCACCCATGTTCTTTAAACATAGAAGGATGCGTATCCCCGAATCCTCTCTGGTACGTACCGGCAGATACGTGGAGCAGGTCGATATAAGGCTCGATCTGCTGTGCAATCCTGCAGCCCTCTGCAAGGTCATAGCCTCCTTCAAACAGCTCGGAGCCGCTTAATCGAAACTCAATGGGAAATCCGGGCCCAACGGCCTCTCTCACTGATTTTAGTACTTCTATGGCCAGACGGCAGCGGTTTTCAAGGCTTCCGCCGTATTCATCCGTCCGTTTATTAAAATAGGGAGAAAAGAATTGATTCAGCAGCCAGCCGTGACCGCCATGTATCATAATCATTTCAAAGCCGGCACGTTTTGCCAGACCTGCTACCGTACCGTAGGATTCTACGATTTCCGCAAGCATTTCTTTTGTGAGAGCCTTTACTTCCACCCCGTCCGGGCGGGTGACATCACTTGCGCCCCACTGATTCATAGATTTTTGCTTTGTCTGATCGGTCATATAAGTTCCCGCATACATACCGGAATGGGATAATTCTAAGCTCGGCATAGCTCCATGACGGCGTATTGCATCTGCCGTATAGGTAGCTGCGGCAAGAGAATTCAATACTGCCGTATCCAGGTGGTATGCATGTGATCCGTCCGTCTTTGGATGCACCATGCATTCACTGACCGTCACAGCAGCCGCGCCTCCTTTTCCCCTTAATTCATAAAACGCAGATGATTTTGGTCCGATACAGCCGTCATTTGTGATGTCTGTACCTCCCATTGGCGCAGAAAACATACGATTTCGAAAGGTCACCCTTCCAATCGTAATAGGACTTGACAGGTGTGGAAATTTTCGCTCCATTGATGTTCCTCCTCTATTCTTATCTTGCTACTTCCTTGACAACATAAGAATAGCACAGGAAACAGATATGATCTATCATCAAAAAGATAACAGCTGTCAACAAATAATGGATACCTTTTTCTCCATTTAAAACTGATCCAGAAGCTTCTTTATCAACTTTTCTTTTTTGCGGTCTTCCCTGCAAACGATGGATATTTTCCATGAAAACGCATCGTATAGTTTAACCCTATGCAAATGCTCCATACTGATATCCTGCTTATGTATATTGGTATCAATCCCAATTCCCAGCTTTTCCCGGCAGAACCGATAAATGAGCTGGCTCTCCATTAACTTAATGTGAATGAGAGGTATAAACCCAAAATCTTTGCATCGGCTTAAAAAGCTATGATAACAGGAATACCGTTCATTCAGTATAATCAGCGGCTCATCTCTTAAGTCGTCAACGGAAAGCTGTTCCCTGTCATAGAAGGGATGCCCCTCATATACCAGAGCATCCATCCCGCTTTGATACACTTCCCTTGCGTATAGTCCTTCCTGCTGTATACTGCCGATGACAAATCCTACATCAACGACCCGCCGTAATATTCGATCTATAACCTCCTGATTTTCCAGTTCTTCCCACTGCAGATGTATATCAGGGTTTTCCGATTTAAATTGATCCAGTTGTTGAAATGGAAACACATTTAATACACCGCAGGAAAATCCAAGCTGAAGCTCTCTGTCTATCCGTTCCATTCGGCGTATCCCAATCTCCAGCTCTTCCAGCCTGTTTAACAATTCCCGCCCGTTCTCATACAAGTAGGTTCCGCTTGCAGTCGGACTCAGCCCTCTTGCGGAACGGCAAAAAAGTGTTACCTGCAGTTCCGCCTCCAGCTTTGTAATAATTCTGCTTAGCCCTTGAGGCGAAATAAAAAGCTGCTTTGCTGCCTGATTGATTCCTCGTTCTTCGTATACACGGCAAAAACATCTAAGATCCTTTGTGTCCACTATATCCATCTCCTATTGTTTTTGTATAGATGGTGATTTTGCCACAGTCTTGGCTCCTTGTCAATACTACTTCGGTGTCTTAAAAATGAAAAAGGACAACGGTAGACGCTGATCTGCTTTCTTAAATGCTTTTCTAGATGCTGTCTGCATTGCTTCCAGCGATGGCATATGGGTTTTCTGTTCCAAGGTCTTGAAAGATACCATTTTTCCTTTACATTAGTATTCCGGCAGTTTTGTAAAATTCACTCGTTTCCCATCAGCCACGCCTACATACAGATCATCTGTATTTCGCCCAATTTTCAAATAGTGCTCAATGACAAATTCAGCGGTATATGGCATGTCCAATGCCGGTAACTCCGAAAATGTAAACCATCTGCTTATCCCTTCCGTTGATACAATTTGATCATCTGTTTCATTGTCCAGTTCCGCAAAAAAATAGTAATTCTGCCGGATTTCTCCTTTTATACTTCGTAAAGTAACATACCGCATCAAGAGATTCCTGATACCTTTTTCACTGATTTGCAATTCTTCTTTCAGCTCTCTCAATACACATGCTTTTGGATCGTTTAGTTCATTCTCTTCAAAATGGCCTCCCGCAGATCCCACCCATGTATCGCTCACAACTTTGCCGCACTGCCGAAAAAGCAATAACATTTCATCCCCTTTTGTTATGTACCAACAGTTCCTTACAAATCTCTGCATCCTGCATGACTTTCCCAAACAGGAAATCATTGGATATGCCTAATTCTTCCCAGCTTGTCTGTCTTCCATACTTTCCATCTGTTCCGCTTCATTGCCATTCATATTGTTTTACCTGCTTTCTGTCACTCCTTGCCGGGAAACTGCCTTCTATAAAGCTGCTTTCTATTATGCTTCTATTCTACACAATCCCCGGCTAAATTACAATCATCTATGCCTTTGCTTTTATGGTTTTTATTCTTTCAAAATAACCAGCTTATTTGGGAAACACTCTACCCGCATACTGCTCCCTGCTTCAAATCCCCATTTCCTGACCCTGTTTCCCTGCAGCATAATCTGTGGTACAGTTTTCCCACTGCCTGTTGTGGCTGCATATGCCTTTCCCCTGCGTGTGATTATGGTATAGTCTGTATCTTCTGCCACATATTCAGCCAGATGGAATCTCCCCATAACCTGGAACATCCGGGATAGCATGGTGTCTTTCCCAATCCTGCAGATTTCTATAAAATTCGGTTTCTTCCGGTATTCTGTACCTTCCTGGGTTTCCCGCAATAAAACTTGCTGGTTCTGGCGGATAAATCCGGAAAGCATCCAGAGGTTGTTCAGCTCATAGAGTGTGTCCATCACAGAATAAAATTCCCTCTGTTCCATTTCGGAGTCCAGCTTTTCATATTCCCCGTCACATAGCACAGTGTTTACGGAAACAAATCGCAAAATATATAACTCGTTATTTTGTTTGTCAGGTTTATGTGATACAATATGATTTGGAGGAAAGCTATATGGAACAGAGCAGATTATTCAAGATCGTGTATCACTTATTGGAAAAAGGAAAATCCACAGCCCCCGAACTGGCTGATAAATTTGAGGTTTCAGTGAGAACAATATACCGGGATTTAGACGCGATTAGTTCTGCTGGCATTCCTGTTTATGCTACGCAAGGAAAAGGCGGCGGCATATTTATCATGCAGGACTTTGTGTTAGATAAATCCTTATTGTCACAGCGGGAAAAGGAACAAATTTTAATGGCATTACAAGGTATTTCCATTACGGAACATAACCAATCAGACGAATTGCTTATAAAATTAAGCAGACTTTTCCAATCCAAGGTTACGAATTGGATTGAAGTCGATTTTTCAGAGTGGTACAAGAACACTTCCAAAACAGATCTGTTCCATCAAATCAAAAGCGCCATTTTTAACCGATCTACGATCAGCTTTTCTTATTTTGCAAGAGAAGGAAATCATTCCAACCGCACGGTTGAACCTGTAAAATTAATCTTCAAAAATAAGGATTGGTATTTGTATGGATTTTGTCTTTTGAGAAATAATTTCCGCTTTTTTAAGCTCACCCGCATCAAAGATTTGAAAATCTCATCTGACACATTCCTACGTAACGCAGAGAATATTCCCAAAATAGAAACAACCATTCAGAATGAAACTAAGCTCCCGGTAAAATTGAAGTTTTCTCCAAAGGCTGCATTCCATGTCTATGATGAATTTATTGACAACGTATCGGAAGATACTCAAGGAAATTTGTATGTGAACATTGATTTGCCGGATCAGGAAACCCTGTTTAGCTATCTACTCTCTTTTGGGGAGCATGTTGAAATTTTGGAACCTGATTATTTGCGGCACAGTATGAAAGAAAAATTAGGTCTTATGTTGGAAAAATATATAACATGACATAGGGCGTCAAGTTACTTGTGATATTCTAGGATCATACCTTGAGGGTAAGGAGGCGTTTTTATGAAATATGAATGGAAAAAGCAAGAAAAAAATTTTACGGAGCGAAAACATCTCCGGCATTGGTGACCGTCCCGGCTCAAAATTATATTATGATCCGTGGAAAAGGCAATCCAAACGACATTGATTTTTCAAACCGTGTTTCTGCATTGTATTCTTTGGCGTATGCAGTTAAAATGGCTTATAAGGCTGCCGCCATACAAAATGAATTTCACGATTTTACAGTTTTCCCTTTAGAAGGAATTTGGCAGAAACCCGAAGGAGCAGAACTGGTGAAAGAAAATTTGGAATATACCATTATGATACGGCAGCCGGATTTTATTTGCAAGGATATGGTAAAAGCTGCATTGGAGCAAGTAAAAATGAAAAAGCCCAATCCTCTCTTTGATGAAATAAGCTTTGACACCATGCAGGACGGAACGTGCGTGGAACTATTGCATATCGGCGCATATGACGATGAGCCTGTTTCTTTTGAGAAAATGGAGCAATTTGCGTTATCCAATCACTTAGAACGCACCAAACGCTACCATAGAGAAATTTATTTGAACAATGCGAACCGGGTAGAAAAAAGCAAACTTAAAACCATTTTACGCTATACGGTAAGATGAGTTTTAGGCGAGGGTAACGTTATGCACTTTGTAAATGCGAAAAGTATTTTATCAGCCAAAAACGGAATGAATTTATATCGCGGCTGCTCTCATGGTTGTATCTACTGCGACTCACGAAGTAAATGCTATCACATGGAACATGATTTTGAGGATATTGAAATTAAGGCAAATGCGATTGAACTGTTAGAAAATGCCCTGAAACGAAAACGGTCAAAATGTATGTTGGGTACAGGTTCTATGACAGACCCGTATATACCTCTTGAAAGTAACATTGGGTATGTCCGCAAAGCATTGGCTTTAGCAGACCGATATGGTTTTGGCTTCACATTGATTACAAAATCTGACCGTGTATTGCGGGATTTGGACTTATTGAAAGCAATCAACGCCAAAACAAAATGTGTCGTGCAAATGACGCTAACCACCTATGAGGAAGATTTGTGCAAAAAAATTGAGCCAAATGTAAGTACAACAAAAGAACGGGTGGAAGCACTGAAAAAGCTGAAGGAAGCGGGGATTCCAACGGTTGTGTGGCTTTGCCCGATTCTTCCTTTCCTCAATGATACAGAAGAAAACATCAGAGGGATTTTAGAATATTGCATAGAAGCAAAGGTTTCTGGCGTGATCTGCTTTGGAATGGGTTTGACCCTTCGCGAGGGAAACAGAGAGTATTTTTATAACCAGTTAGACCGATTGTTTCCACACATGAAAGAACGGTATCTGCGTACTTATGGTACGCAATATCAAATCAATAGCCCAAGGAATAACGAGCTTATGAAAATATTTCATCAAATATGCGAGGCCAATGGTATCCTGCATGATAACTCAAAAATCTTTGAGTATCTATGCAGCTTCGAAGAAAAGAACAGCCCCGTCCAATTAAATCTGTTTGATCAACTTTCAGACAACAACCGCTAGGCGGTAAGCGTGTCACCCCAAGACAGACCGTCGAGCCCATGAGGAACCTGCAGGCAAATGTGACACGCTTGACATCATATTCTTATCGCCAATAAAACAAAGGAGAATGTAATTATGCCATTTACTGAAATATGTATTTATCAAGTTAAACCGCAAAAGGTAGCGGAATTTGAAGCGCTAAATGCGGGAAGCTAAAAGTCTTTTGGAGCATCAGGAGGGATTACTTCTGCTTCGTTTTGCCAAAAAAGGGTATCACATGGATATGGAGCAAATCAAAGAGGGACTTCCGCCCCCCCCCTTAAAATTACCCGTATTGTAAAAAGTGTTAAGTATATGCTTTGTTGGGAATTTGACACAAAAGAAAACTACGGAGCAGCACAAAAGGTAGTGTAAAATAAGTTGTGTCTTTGGAAATAAATGGCTCCTTTTTGGTAAGAATTAAGATATGAAAATTTTTATCGAAAAGGAGTATTTTTATGCCAGTTGCAAAGGAGCAGATCCGACAGATTATTTCAGAAAACAACATCAGCAGCGTTACAGATGTATACGCCCTGCTTCGGGACAGTTTCAAAGACATCCTCCAGGAGCTTTTGGAGGCCGAGTTGGATGCAGCCCTTG
>JAAVYA010000055.1 GCA_022790855.1 Lachnospiraceae bacterium
GGTTGTTTCTGAACGCATAGACTTACCTCCTGATAGCGGTATCAAAGGTTGAGACTTAACTTTTGATACTCGTGATAGAAATATAGTCTATTGTTACACATTTTTTTCTCGCAGTCGAGGTACCCACTATCTACCGTTTACGAAAAAGAAGGGAGTTCCTTATGAAAAAAGGAATTATTGTTTATCAGTCTAAATATGGCGCCGCAAAAAAATATGCTGAATGGCTTCAAGATATGACAAATTTGTGGACAGAACTTTGTGTAAAATGCTGCAAAAATCTGTTGCTAAAAAAGATCCCAATACATATGAACCGTGGATGAAAGCTCTTATGAGTGCAAAAGGACAAAATTGTGATTGGACAGATCGGGGCTATTTAATGCCGCTATTAGAATATCTGCAAAAATAAACATGGAAATGAGGACGCTATGACGCTTTATAAATATAGGACAGATTGTATCAATACAGAGCAAATAATTGAGAAAAAGCAAGTATGGCTTGCAGCCCCAGATTCATTAAATGATCCCTTTGAGTGCTCATATAAAATTCCGCTCAAGCATATGGAGAAGCATGTTGAATCTTGGTGTGAGAGTCAAATTACAGCTTTTGCTATGACATGTGCGATATATGAATCAAGGGGAATAACACCATTTGGCTTTTCACAAGCAGAACTTGAAAAGTTTTGGAATTCAATGAAATCGCCACTTTTATCAAAGCAAGGTCGTTATCAGTTATTACTAGAATTCCAAAAAGAAAATGGATTTAGGTATTATGACCAGCAGGATTGCTTTTTCAAATTTAAAAAATTATTGCAAAAAGTGGGTATTTTCAGTCTTAGTGCTGAAATTGACAATCAGCTACTCTGGGCGCATTATGCGGATGAATCTCGTGGCATTGCGATAGGGTTTGATGTTACGGATCATAGTATGCTGTCAAATCCAGAACATTGTTTCAAGGTAAACTATACCGATGATATCCCCCAAAAAACTGATATTGGCTTTAGCACTGAGACACATATTGGTTTTAATATAGATGATCATACGCAAGAACTTTATTTGACAAACAAGAATCGAATCGCATTCTATGATTTATTTTTTCAAAAAGTCGTTGCAACGAAACCAACTCCCTGGGCATATGAAAAAGAATGGAGATATATAGAGACAAGTTCTGGCCTATACCCATTACCAGCCCCCATAAGTGAGATCGTTTTTGGGGTACGTACATCGGAACAAACGATAAACAAGTATGTAAATTTAGCTACTACCTATGGCAATGATATTAAATTTTACAAGATGCAGAAATCTAAAACTAAAAATTTATTATGGAAGGATTTATTAAAACAATAAATCTTATTATCGAGAAGACTCGTATATTGTATATTCATACTATGTTTGCTGCAAACAACCCAAAAGAAATATTATGACAGGGCGTACTGTATTAATCCTCCACATACAATAATGCAGCTCTATATGTATTCATGGTTTCACTATCCGCCTCGTTAAATTCACTTGTATAACTCGACAAATTACCAGAAGGATCAACCGCAAGATTAACTAACTTTGTATATGCATCATAGAAGTCTTTTAAGGCATCATATGCATCCGCATATCCTTCTGGTGGATTTTTCATATCCTTCATCATTTTTTGCACTTGCTCTTGATTACTCTTAATATCATCAATATCGGACGTAAAACTATCGCTTAACATTAACATCAGCAGTGATGTATTAAAATCATCGTAAAACATGCCATTTGAATCTTTTGTATACTTATCTGTTTTAGAATCACTTTCTTCATAAATTGTATTATACCAGACATCATGAATAAGTCCTCCGGCAGATTCAGCATCACTTGCCCCATCTAAGATTAAATAAATTAATTTTTCATAATTTTCAACATATTCTTTTTTTGCATTATTTTCAGATATAAATTTTATTCCTATAACCGCAATAATAGCAGCTACAACAACGATGGCAACACCTCTTATTATTTTAGCTTTTTTCTTATTCACAGATAATTTTACATTTGTCACCTCGACTTTTTGTGGTTCATCTGCTTTCTGTTCTTCTATCGGACATCCACAATTAGGACATATTTCATCTGTTCCTGACAAAACGGCACCACATTCAATGCATTTGATTTCTTCATTAACTGGTTTTTCTTCAACAAAAACTTTCCCACAATGAATACACTTTTTTGCCTTGTCTGAAATTTCTTGCCCACATTCAGGACATTGTATCATAGCCATAACGTCAATCCTCCCATTAGATTATCTTCTTTTTTATTATACCTCACAAATGCACCATTTTCCACATTTTTCTACATGAACGATAGTGAAACTTTACATAGGGAATCCAATGGGAAGACGATTCCCCTGTGATAGTTTTGCCAGCTACCTTTTGTGAACTTGCTGGCGGAATTACCTTGCGCTGCCAGCTATTCTCGCCTGACAAGTTTTGAAAGTCTGGCGGAAATTCTTTTTGCCATTCTTGAAATGTGGTATATTCAAAAATAATTGAAATTACCTATTGACCCTCACGGAACGTCATGGGTTAGAGTGGATATATCAAGGACAGGAGGCCGATAGCTATGAGGACAGTAAAAGAAGTATCAAATTTAACAGGTATCAGCGTACGCACACTCCACTATTATGATGAAATCGGGCTGTTAAAGCCGACTGGCAAAAGTGAAGCGGGATACCGGCTTTATGACGATAAAGCACTGGAAACATTACAGCAAGTGTTGTTCTTCCGTGAGTTTGATATTCCTTTGAAGGAAATCAAAGCGATTATGGCGAACCCGGCTCTTGACAGGAACCAGATTTTACAAATGCAGAGGAAAATGCTGACAGCAAAAAAGGAGCGCATGGAACGCCTGATTGCCAGCATTGACGACATTCTGAAAGGAGAAAACAAAATGGATTTTGCAATTTTCAGTAAAACAGAGATGGAGAAAATGTTCCAGACTATGATGGAGCATATGCCGGAGAATATGAGAAACATCGCAATAAACGAATTTGGGAGCATGGAACAATGGAAAAAGCATTACATGGAAGTCGTATCTTCTGAAAAAATGCAGAAAGGCTATGCAAAGGTTGTTGAATGGTATGGCGGGAAAGATAAATTTTTATCTGTCGCCCAGAATCCCATCAGCAAGGAAGTTGCAGAAAGCTATAACAAACGGATGGAAGCAATTTTACAAAAGCTTGCTGCCAAAGGGCATTGTGCCGTGGATTCTTTAGAAGTAAAAGAGATTGTCGGGGAATATGGTTTTGTCATGAAACAATTCTCACAGATAAAAGAGGAAAAAGGATTCATGCTGGCGCAGGCGCAATATTACCGCAATGAAAAAATCAGGCCAATGATAGATGAAAAGTATGGAGATGGGGCTTCGGATTTTTTTGCACGGGCGATTGAATCCTTTTATGGGAAAGAATAAATAAAAGGACTATTGTTACATACTTCGTTGCTATCTCATTGTCGAGCCAGTTGCCGGGGAAATTCCCGTAACTGCAGGATTTTCTCCTCATTAACAACCAAAGCAATAGAAAAATAAAAGAAAAAGTATCAAATAGCCCAGCCGCCAGACAAGGATTAGTTGCGAGGTCTTTCCACGCCTGTTGCCGACTTTCCCTGTCTGGCCTTTTTATGTGCGTGAACAACAAGCTAGTGTAAACCACATTAACCTTCACTGTTAATTTTCATTATAAATTGAATATAGTAATTTGTATTAAGCTCTTGACAAAATAACGATATTGCGTTATTGTGAAGTTGCAATGTGAAATACTTTGCAAAAAGCCTGTCGGTGCTATGGTGCCGGGTAGGATAGTCGATCTAAATTTATTTTATAAGGAGGACTTCATATGTCTATAAGAAAAACAATGTTTGTAAAAGAAAATACCTTTCGTAAGTTGGACGATCCGTTCAATGATGTTGCAAAAAAGTATGTATTTTATGCGAAAGTGTGTGATGTGCCAGAAGGGATTCCTATGGCAACTAACCCTCGTGATCAACGGCTTACATCTGGTGTTGCACAAGCAATTAGAGAATCTTTAGAGAGTAATGATGGTTCTTTTCACTTGAAAAATAGAGGGATTGTTCTTTCGGCAAAAAGTTGAACATACAATAACAAAACGAAAGAAGTAACTATCAATTTTGCGGATGATATGCTTCATGGAAATATTGATGGAGGACATACCTACAAAATTGTATGTGAGTATGCCAAAGCTGGTCTTGATCAATATGTTCAATTTGAGGTTATGACGGGAGTAGAAGATATTATCGAAAAATTGGCTGAAGCACGTAACACTTCTGTTCAGGTGGATGAAAAATCAATGGCAGAACTTCAACAGAAATTTGATCCTATTAAGGAAGGGCTTGAGGGGATGTCGTTTTTTAGTAGAATTGCATTTAAGCAGAATCAACAGGCATTTGATGATGATACTAATAAGAAGCTAAAAATGATTGATGCACGTGAGGTTGTGTCTATTATCAATATGTTTAATATCGATAAGTTTGATGCGGTGACACATCCAATTAAAGCATATTCATCTAAAGCAAAGATGTTAGAATTATATTTGGAGAATCCAGAAGGGTATCGCAGATATGTAAATATTATGCCGGATATTTTCGATCTATATGATACAATTGAAATGGAGTTCGCAACTGCTTTTAATGAAACCGGTGGCCGATATGGACGTAAGAAATATTCGGGATACAAAGAAGGAAAAACAATCGGAATGTCAAAGTTTGGTCTGCATGAACTTTATTACAAAATTCCAGATGGTTTAATCTATCCAGCAGTTGCGGCATTTAGATCTCTGGTTGTTTTGAACCCAGATACTGATAAGTATGAATGGAAGAATGGAGTCGACCCTATTACTGTATGGGATAAGTGCAAAAATAATATGGCAAGTCAAATCATGAACTTTGCATCTGCAATTGGAGATAATCCAAATGCAGTAGGCAAGGATTCTAATATTTGGAATCTTGCATATATGACAGTATTACTCCATCAGGGGATGAATTAATTATGAAAAAAGATTATGTCGTTAAATTAAAAGTAAAAGAAGCATTAGAGAACAGAGAACTTAGTCAGAAAAAATTGGCGGAGTTGTCTGGAATTAGAGAATCAACGATCAGTGATATTGTTCGTGGTACTCGTACGGTAATCAATTTTGAACATCTTTCGAAAATTGCAAAAGCATTGGAAGTAATAGACATAAGAGAATTAATTGACTTCGAATAATAAAAAGTTAGAGATGGCTGAAGACATGGTTACAGCCAAAGTATTATAGAAATGAAAAGGGTTCTTGTTGCACAAAGGTAATGCGGACAAGAACTCTTTTTGCTATTTTTCCTCCCAGATTATTCTCAAGGATTTCATATGGAGGAAAGAAAATCAGCATTTTTAAGGAGTTTTAGATATAAGACACCTGTTTACAACTTTTATTTGGTATGCTATACCTGCTCCAAACGATATATTGAGAGCAAAATCACTTACAAAAACAGTTGATATGGTAGCATCTGTATGTCAAATATTGATGATTGCTGCCTTATGTATTTTTAGAAACAGAGAACACTGAAAAATGCGTGTAACCCTTTTCATTATCATTGTGATAGGATGTTGCTTTTTATATTTTCTGAGCTGGATATTTTACTATGGCGGTATAGTAAATGAGATTGTAATAATAGGATTGACGATTCCACTTTGTTTCGCTTTTTTGTTCTTTGCGATTGATAGAAAAAATGGGATAGCATTCATTCCAATTTCAATTTTCACAATTTGTCATTTGATATATGGGATAGTAAATTTTATAATTTGAAAATTTTCGTTTGTTGGAAAGTAAAATAGTGCGAAAGAATCGAAATTTATAAGAATGAAAATAGTCTATTTTTTCAAAACAGTCTCATTACATTACCTCTGACAAAAAGATAAACTTAACGCAGGAGGCGATAAAAATGGCAAACGAAGATAAAAAGATTTTAATGTAATGCTTCATGACAGCAAGGATATGCCGAAATTTCAGACGATTACAGATGAAAAAGTATTGAAAAATATGGCGGCGACAGAACGTATTTCGCCCCGCCTATTGATTATGACAAGAATTTATCAGAATTTCAATACGCTAGTTTCTGGCTATTTCAAGCCGACGGTGTTTGACCAAATTGATTTTATCAAAGGACAAAGAGAGAAAGATGAAAAATTAGATACAATTGCGTTTCCGTCAGATTGAGGGAGACATTGCCTCTTTCCTGCATAGTGCCCCAGGCAGCGTTCATGACATTCACGCTGCCGTCTTCGTTATAGGTTGCTACCATTAAGACCGGCATCGGGAAGAGGCCTTCTGTTATGTTGAGTTTCTTTCTCATTGTGATTACCTTGTTTCTATATGGGATTGACAGAACCAGCGTCTGTGCATATAATTGTAGCAAATTGTAGCATGTAATGGAAAAGAAACAAGTACTGTCTTAAAGTAAAGTGTAAGATGATAAAGAATTATATTGGCGAGGCGAATTTTGAGGATACGGGATTCAGTTATACGCTGTCCCTGATATCTGGCAAGCATAAAATGGTCATCCTTTACTGCCTGATGGAGTTTGGCGTTGTCAGGTTCAACGAGTTAAAACAGTATCTGAAAAATGTGTCAGACAAAACACTCAGCGGCAATCTGAAAGAACTGGAGGCGGATCGGCTTATTATCAGAAAAGAATACCCACAGATACCGCCGAAGGTGGAATATAGCCTGAGTGACAGGGGTCGGTCCCTGATGGTTGTTTTGGATCAGTTATGTGTCTGGGGCGAGAATAACAGGGAGTAACCCAAACGGCACTGTTTTTTTAAAATTCAATATAAAAGGTAAAATCAGGACAGAAAAAGAGTTTGTGTAGGTGCAAAACCATGTGTTATGTAGCTTTTTTAAAAAATATTTTATCAATAACGTGGAGGATTGGAAGACTTTCATTACTATTTGTGCCGCCAACTAAAAGGCGGCGGAATGGAGATTTATATGAAATGCAAAAGAATTAATAGTGGGAATAGAAATCTTATTAATGCATTTATTAAGCAACATTGGTATACGACAACCATGATTATTCGTGGCAAAGAAATTGATATGACTAAGGTAGAGGGGTTTTACTTTAGTGAAGAGAAAAATATTGTTGGCTTGATAACATACATAGTTTATAACGATATATTAGAGATAACATCTCTTGATAGTCTGCAGGAAAAACAAGGAATTGGGAGTAAGCTGGTAGAAGCTGTTATATATGAGGCTAAGGAAAGAAAATGTCAAAAGATTGTTCTTATAACAACCAATGATAATATTAATGCCATTAAATTCTATCAAAAAAGAGGATTTGACATGGCACATCTGTTCCGTAATGCATTAGATATTTCAAGAAAATTAAAGCCAGAGATTCCTTTAATTGGTGAAAATTCTATACCCTTGCGTCATGAAATTGAATTTGAA
>JAAVYA010000007.1 GCA_022790855.1 Lachnospiraceae bacterium
AATCTGGCAGAATCCTCTGCAGTAATTCTTTACATAGTTCCGGGTTCTGCATGACTTTCCCAAACAGGAAATCATTGGATATGCTTAATTCTTCCCAGCTTGTTTGTCTGGTTTCTATATTTATCTGCTCTGCTTCATTGCCTTTCATTTTGTTTTACCTGCTTTCTGTCACTGCCTGTACCGGGAAACTATATATTTCATAAAGCTGCTTTCTTTTATAGTTCTATTATACACAGTCCTCCGCTAAATTACAATCATTCCACACTTTGATAAGGAAACGCATTTTTTCTACAAATTTTCTCTGTGATACCTCCTATGTACTTTAATGTGGCTGGCAAACCATCATTATTGTATCACTGGAGGTTTTTTTCTAATACAACTCTTATTCCCTTTCTTTTATCTGAACTTCTGTTCCTTTTCGCCCTTACTTATGGTACGGTGCTCCACTTATAATCCGATAGCTCCTATAAATCTGTTCCAATAATAATACCCGCATTAATTGATGAGGAAATGTCAGGTTCGAAAAACTCAACAAAAAATCCGCCCGCTTTAATACACGTTTCGAAAGCCCCAAGGAGCCTCCAATTATAAAAGTAATACTGCTGGTTCCACCAACCTCCAAATGCTTTATCATATCTGCCAAAGCCATAGAGTCCGGCTGCTTCCCCTCTATGGCTAACGCGCAGACATAATCTTGCCCACAAATATGCTTTAGGAGGCGTTCACCCTCTCGTTCTTTGATCAATTCCACGGTTCGCTCCCCAGCGCGGTCAGGCGTCTTCTCATCCGCCACTTCCAGGATCTCAAGCTTACAATACCTGGACAGACGTTTTTGAAATTCTTCAATGGCCTGTCTATAAAACTTTTCTTTGACCTTTCCCACTGCCAACACCCGAATTCTCATTGATACTTCCTCCAAAATCATTTCTGTCCATAAGCATACCATATTTTTTCCATATCTGCTACTCTAATCTTCCCGCATTTCTTCCGCCAAACAGCTATTGACGAAAAAATCGGAAATAGATACAATAAATCTATATCAGCAAACTCTGGAGGAAGATTATGGCAAAACAAAAAGAGATGAAAACCAACGCTATGCGCTTGTTGGATAAACATAAGGTTCCCTACAAGGTTCTGCAATATGAATGCGATACATTTATTGACGGTCTGCACACGGCGGAAATTACCGGCGCCCCCGTAGAGCAATCCTTCAAAACACTTGTACTTCAAGGAAAAAGCGGCCAATACTATGTACTGGTGCTTCCCATCGCAGGCGAAGTGCATATGAAAGAAGCTGCAAAACTGCTGAAGGAAAAATCCGTAACTATGATTCCCGTAAAAGAGATTTCAACCGTCACAGGCTATGTGCGGGGCGGCTGCAGCCCTCTGGGCATGAAAAAACAATTCCCCACCTATATCCATGAAAGCGCCAAAGAATTCTCGGAAATCTACATCAGCGGGGGACGAATCGGTACTTCTCTATGCCTAAATCCCCTAAAACTGGCAGAAGTAACAGGCGCAGAGTTTGCAGGCTTTTAAAGGCCGGCAGCAAAATCCCCCTCTTGTATTGTATCCCAATCTCATATATAATGAGAGTATTCAATGGCGTGTCCACATGTTACACACTCCTGGGAGGTATCCAATGGAACAACAAGAAAATAAAGATTTGCTGAAATCACAAGGACTCTCTTACACCCAAAAAGGGAAGAAACTGGAAGACGCCCAAAGCAGCTCCTGGCTGTTTTTGATCTTCGGCTTTCTGGGGATTGCTTTGATTCTCTGCGTCTGGCTTGGCATAATCCCTCTTCCGATCGCATTTTATATGAAGATATTATATACGATCGTATTAGGCGCACTTTTTCTTATATTTATCGTTACCGGCTTTTACTATTTGAAAAAAAGCAAAGCGCTAAAAGAAGAAGCCAGTGGGGAAGAGCGTTCCACCAAAGAGATCGTCTCCTATATCACCTCATCCTATTCCTTAAAGGATTTGGATCAGATGATCAACGACCCTGATCTTTCCATGGAACAGAGGTATTTTGAACGGTATGAACAAATTTCCAGATTAATTCAGGAAAAATATCATCTCCAGGAAGAAGCATATCTGGATTATTTGATTGAAAAAATCTATCAGATTTTTGTTCCGGAAGAATAAACATTTAACTACATACGAGGTGAGAAGCATGGAATTATTGAAAGAAAAAATTCTGTCTGAGGGACAGGCACAAAGTGAGGATATTCTGAAAGTAGACAGTTTTTTAAACCATCAGGTAGACCCAGGACTGATGCGGCAGCTGGGTCAGGCATTTGCGGACCATTTTAAAGATCGGGGAATTACTAAGGTGGCAACCATTGAAAGCTCCGGCATCTCCCCTGCCCTTATGACAGCAGACGCCTTGGGAGTGCCTCTTTTGATTTTGAAAAAGCAGCCTTCCAAAATATTGAACAAAAATCTGTACCAAACCCAGGTTACTTCTTTCACCAAGGGAAGCAGCTATGAATTAACACTTTCAGAACAATTTATTTCCCAGAAAGACCACGTATTGATCATAGATGATTTCCTTGCCAACGGGGAAGCCGCCACCGGAGCTATTCGATTAATCCGCTTATCCCATGCCACTGTAGCCGGACTTGGCGTTGTCATCGAAAAGTCATTCCAGCCAGGCCGCGAAAAAATCCTGGAACAGGGCATTGAAGTTTATGCATTGGCCCGTATTCAAAAGTTGGACAAAGATTTGATCGAATTTGCAGAGTAAAATTGGCTTCCGGGCAAGTTTCAAACACGCTTTCGTGTACAAAGTCCAAAATCAAAGTTCCCATTGAAAAAGAAGGCTTTGCGCCCCTTTCCCATTGGGAACTTTTTAATAAGGATGATATCTATAATTGCATTTTAAAATATCACTGACCATCCCATGCTTATCAATTAAAATGACAGACAAAATATTATTACCTTCCGGTACGGAAATCGGCCCTGTATACTCCTGGGAATCAACCGTGGGCACACTGCCGTCCCAAGTATAATACATTCGGCTTTCCTCGCTGCCCGTCAGCTCAATGACCGCAGGGCTTTGAAAGTTGCCGCTGCTGGGAGATGCTACGGGCATTTTGGGTTTTTGGTATTTTACAATAAACGTTCCTTCCAGAACATCGCTGTAAATATCGTATTGATTCCGGCAAACCGCTTTTATTTCCAACGTTCCCTGCTCTTTCATGAGAAACGCTTTTTCATATACCTGTCCCTGGGTGATGGGATCGGATCCATCTGTGGTATATAGGATTTCACAATCTTCTTTTCCAGTTAATCCAATGGAAAGCCAGTCGTCGTATGTCCCAGGAGAAGTGTCAAATTCCGGCATCTCAACGGTATATTCCGCAAAAAGCTCCAGCAGTGATTTATCCGTAACGGACTCCTTCAGCTTTAAAATAGACTCATAATCCTCCATCTGGGCATACAGGGCGATCAACTGTTCATATGCTTTCGTTTCTTCGGGATATTCCGAAATAATCTCATGAAGCTGGCTGATGGCAGATTCCGGATCATTTGATTTCTGATAAATCTCTGCCATCTGATAAAGGGATAAAAGACTGGGCTTTCCCAATTCTTTCGCTCTTTTATAGTTCTCCAATGCCTCCGCATACCTGCCTTCTTCAAAATGTTCTTCTCCACTTTGGATCTGATAATCAAAGGAATTATAATTTCTGTTTTTGATCAATACCGGTATCAGGATCCCACAAAGGGCCAGCAGCGCAAACAGGCAGGATAAGGTAAGAATCAGCGACTTATGACTCCGCTTTTTGGGTGATTTTGGGGAAGCGCCGGAGGATTTAGAGGATTCCTTCCCTTTGGACTTTTGGGAAGGATTCTCTTCCTTTAAAAGCTCCTGGAGCAGTTCATCTTCCAGCAAGCTGGAATCCGATACAATCTGGGCTTCATGTCCGCAGGACGCGCAATAGACACTTCCCAGCCTTAATTTAGCGCCGCAGTTTGCACACGTGATTTCCTGCATAACTACTCCTTTCCGGCAATACTTTCCACACAATTATGCATAAGCATAGCAATCGTCATAGGCCCTACTCCCCCCGGAACCGGAGTAATGGCAGATACCAGCGGCTCCACTTCATCAAATTTCACATCTCCGCAAAGCTTGTTCTGCGCATCCCTGTGAATTCCCACATCAATCACCACGGCCCCCTCTTTCACATAGTCCGCTGTAATAAACTGGGGTTTTCCAAGAGCAGCGATCAATATATCTGCTTCTTTGCAAACCTCCTTTAAATTCCTAGTTTTGGAATGGGTAACTGTTACGGTAGCATGTTCCCGAAGCATTAAAAGAGCCATCGGTTTTCCCACAATATTGCTTCTGCCGATAATCACACAATGTTTTCCTGCAATTTCGATCTTGGAGCGTTTTAGAAGCTGTATGATACCTGCAGGGGTGCAGGGTAAAAACCCTTCTTGCCCGATTACCATAGCGCCTACATTTTCTGGGTGAAAGCCGTCCACATCCTTTTGAGGAGAAATTGCCTGAATCACCGCGTTTTCATCAATATGCTCCGGCAAGGGAAGCTGGACTAAAATGCCTTTCACACAATCGTCCCCATTGAGCTTTCGGATCAAATCCAAAAGCTCCTGCTGCGTAGTGCTGCTCTTTAGCTCATAAGACAGTGATTCGATGCCAATATAAGCACAGGCGTTTTTTTTGTTCCGTACATAGACGCTGGAAGCCGGATCGTCTCCCACCTGTATCACAGCCAAAGCTCCCACCATTCCTTTGCTTCTTAACGCTTCTGCCTGCACCTTCAATTCATCCTTAATTTCCTGGGAAATCTTTTTTCCATCAATAATATAAGCCATAGTTCCTCCTTAGAACAATCCTGTAATAACACCGTTTCCGTCTACGTCAATATGATTTGCCGCAGGCACCCGGGGCAGACCCGGCATTGTCATGATCGCTCCCGTGATCGCTACTACAAAGCCGGCTCCTGCAGAAGCATACACTTCCCGCACATTTATGGTAAAGCCTGTGGGACGGCCCAATTTCGTCTGGTCATCTGACAGAGAATATTGCGTTTTTGCCATACACACCGGAAACTCCTTCATGCCAAGTTCCTCAATCCGGCGAATCTCTCTTAAAGCTCCGGGCGTATAAGTAACTCCGTCTGCTCCGTAAATTTCTTTGGCGATGGTTTCCATTTTTTCTTTCAAACTTAGGCCATCTTGATAAATCGGTGCAAAGCGGCTTTCCTTTATCTCTAATGTTTTCAGCACCTTATTTGCCAGGTCGATTCCTCCTTCTCCCCCATGCTCCCATACCTTAGAAAGAGCAAATTCACAATCATGCTCCCGGCAGAATTGTTCAATATAGTCTGTTTCTGCTTTTGTATCCGAAAGGAAGGAATTTAAGGTGACAACCACCGGCACGTTATATTTCTGCAAGTTCTCAATATGCTTTTCCAAATTTGCAATGCCGCTTTTCAATGCTTCCAGGTTCTCTTGATCTAATACTGTTTTCGGAGCGCCGCCATTGTATTTCAACGCCCGAACCGTTGCCACCAATACTACAGCGTCCGGCTTTAAGCCTGCCATGCGGCATTTGATATCAAAAAACTTTTCTGCTCCCAAATCTGCTCCAAAGCCTGCTTCCGTAATAACGTAATCTGCCAGCTTTAACGCCGTCTTTGTGGCACGGACACTGTTGCAGCCATGGGCAATGTTGGCAAAGGGGCCGCCGTGGACAATCGCCGGCGTATGCTCCAGGGTCTGGATGAGATTGGGCTTCAAGGCATCCTTTAACAGCGCCGCCATAGCGCCTGTTGCATGAAGATCCTCTGCGGTCACTGGTTTTCCATCGAAAGAATAAGCAACGATCATCCGGCCCAGACGCTTTTTCAAATCCTCCATATCGTCCGCCAGGCAGAGCACCGCCATGATCTCAGACGCCACCGTAATGACAAAATGATCTTCCCGCACCATGCCGTCCGTCTTATTCCCAAGACCCACCACAATATTGCGGAGCACCCGGTCATTCATATCCAGGCAGCGTTTCCATACCACCTGTCTGGGATCGATTCCCAACTCGTTTCCCTGCTGTATATGGTTATCCAATAAAGCAGACAGCAAATTGTTGGCAGATGTGATCGCATGAAAATCTCCGGTAAAATGAAGGTTCAGATCTTCCATGGGAACCACCTGGGCATAGCCGCCTCCGGCGGCGCCTCCCTTAATACCAAAACACGGCCCTAAGGACGGCTCCCGCAAAGCCAGGACGGCTTTTTTCCCCAGTTTTCCAAAGGCTTGTCCAAGGCCGATGCTGGTGGTAGTCTTTCCCTCTCCGGCAGGAGTGGGATTGATGGCCGTCACCAAAATTAATTTCCCTTCCGGCTGATCTTTGATGCGTTCCATCAGCTCATCGGATAATTTTGCTTTGTATTTTCCGTATAATTCCAATTCGTCCTCTGAGATATGTAGCTGTGCGGCAACATCTTTGATATGGGCTAATGATGCTTCCTGTGCAATCTGAATATCTGTTTTCATCTTTTTCCTCCTTGAGCCTCGTATGTTATCTTAATAAAGTTTTTACTATACAGATTCTTCTATAAATTCCTCAAATTGTTCCATAGTCATCAGGATCTTCCTGGGCTTTGTCCCTTCTTCTTTCCCCACAACCCCGGCTTCTTCCAGCTGGTCCATAATGCGCGCCGCCCGGTTAAAGCCGATTTTAAACCAACGCTGAAGCATTCCGATAGAGCCCTTGTCTTTCTCGATCACAAATTTTCCAGCGTCCACAAAGTATGCGTCCCGCTCATTGCCTCCGCCCGAAGCGTTGCTCTGGCTAGAGACGGATTTCATCTTTTCTTCAATCTCAGTGTTATACGCCGCCGTGCTTTGCTTTTTCAAAAAGTCCACAACGGTTTCCACCTCCGTATCCGAGACAAACGGTCCCTGAACCCGGATGGGCTTTTGGATCCCCTGGGGATAAAACAGCATGTCGCCGTTTCCCAAAAGCTTTTCCGCCCCGTTCATATCCAGAATCGTCCTTGAATCCACCCCGGAGGAAACGGAAAAAGCAATTCGCGAGGGCATATTGGCTTTGATCAATCCGGTAATGACGTCTACGGAAGGACGCTGAGTGGCAATGATCATATGGATTCCCGCCGCCCTGGCAAGCTGCGCCAGCCGGCAGATGGCGTCCTCCACTTCCCCGGCCGCTACCATCATCAAATCTGCCAGCTCGTCCACCACGATTACAATCTGGGGCAGTTTCGCCGGTTTTGTCTCATCCTCCACGTCTTGGATCGCCGCCACCTTCTGATTATACCCCTTCAAATCCCGCACCTGGTACTCGGCAAATTTCTGATAACGATCCGTCATTTCAGCCACTGCCCAGTGCAGCGCTCCCGCCGCTTTTTTAGGATCGGTTACTACCGGAATAAAAAGATGGGGGATTCCATTATAAACACTAAGCTCCACCACCTTGGGATCGATCAAGATCAGCTTTACATCCTCCGGATTCGCTTTATAAAGGATGCTCATTATGATCGTGTTGATGCAGACGGATTTCCCCGAACCCGTAGCTCCTGCGATCAGCAAATGGGGCATTTTTGCGATGTCTGCCACTACTACCTGCCCTGCGATATCTTTTCCGGCCGTAAAACAAATGCTGGATGCATGATTTTTAAATTCTTCCGCCTCCACCATATCCCGGAACCGGACCATAACGGTTTCTTTGTTGGGCACTTCAATGCCGATCGCCGCTTTTCCTGGTATCGGCGCCTCAATCCGGATATCCGGCGCCGCCAAGTTCAGCTTAATATCATCTGCCAGGTTTACTATTTTGCTGACCTTCACGCCCATCTCCGGCTGAAGCTCATAACGGGTGACAGAAGGACCGCAACTCACATCGGTAATTGTCACGTTTACCCCAAAATTTTTCAATGTCTGCTGGAGTTTTAATGCAGTCTCCTGAAGATGATGCTGGCTGTCCCCTTTGGCGTCTGTCCCGGGTTTCAGCAAGGAGGTGGGTGGGAACAGATACTCCGGCTTAGGAACCTCTCTTATTTCTACAGCTTCTGCCTGCTCCAATTCCGTTCTGTTTTGAACCTGAACGGGATTCCTTTGTACCCGCTCCACAACCATTGCACGGCTGGCTTCCTGCTCTGCCTCAAAAAGGTCTAAATCCTCCGTGGAAACGGCCTCCTCTTCTGACGGATACTGTTGCGGGGATTCCTCCAAATACGGTTCGGCACAGGAAATCAAATCTTCTGACGCTTCCTCAGAAATCATGGTTTCTTCCAAAAATGCGGGGACAGCTCCCTCTGCTTCCTGTTCACCCATGGCCTCTTGGGCCGCTGCAGTATTTGCTGTCTCTTCTATGCAGCTGCCAAAGTCTTGATCTCTTGTTCCAGGCAGATCAAAATGATGCTTTGATACGGTAACAGAAGCCTCCCCTTGAAATCCTCCGGGCATATAATGTACCGAAACCGGTTCTCCACGGGTAAGAAGAAGCTCTGTCTCCGAATATGCCTGGGTTGTCCTGCCGCCTGCCGGTTCTGTTTTAACAGCCACAGGCTCCACTCTGGACACCACAGGCTCCACCGGAGATATGGCTGACTCTGTTCCGGTGGATACGGACTTTTTCCGAAATGCCAAAAGCTCGGAACCTGATGAGGATGGTTCTGCCTGAAAGCTTCTGCGCCCTTCCTGGGAAGAAGCCCCTTTTTGCCGGACGTCGGATGATTTTTCCCCAGGGAAAAGTTTTTCTACGGCATTCTTTGTAAATTGAGGCGTTTGTTTCACCGGCTTTAATTCGCTGAGATTGTCTGAAGATTCCAACACTGGAGGGACAATCTTCGTGTCTACCGCAACTCCTTCCACCTTCCGGTCTAAGCGCATCAGGGCCCGCTCCTCCCGTCTTTGGACTATGTGCTCCCGGTACCGGACGGCATCCTCTCTCGCCGTATCGTATACCTTTTTACTGCCTTTTTTTACTCCTCCAAAAAAGGAACGCTCCGTGATCAATACCAGGCTGATAATCAGTACAATAATGTCCACCACGTAGGCTCCGATCAGTCCAAAGGCGCCGCAAAGAAGATGGGCCAGGGCTCCTCCAATGATTCCCCCGCCGTTTTTATTGGAAACGCCGTAGGCATAGGAGGCAGTAATCTTCGCTTTCGTTTCTCCTGTTACCACAAGTTCGATAAACAAACAAAAAAACATCACAAATAAAGCGGCCGCCACTAATTTTACCACTGCAATCCGGTTCTGCTTATTGGATGTATAAAATGCCGCCCCGACAAAAATGCAAATAGGCACTAGATATGCCACTAATCCGAAAATTCCAAAGAAAACCCCGCTTACTTTTTTGCCTGCTGCTCCCCCCAATCCGAAATTACTTAAAAATAACAAAATACAAACTGCCAATATCCCCAGCAGCAGCACCTCGTTTAAAAACGGAATGCTTGTTTCCTGATTCTTTTTTGCGGCCGCAGTCTTCTTACCGCTGCTTTTCCCTTTTCCTTTTTGTTGTCTGGCTGCCATGCCGCCACCCTCCTAAACTAGCACAAAATATCCGACGATAGACAATATACCGATCAACAGACAATATACTGCAAAATATGTAAATTTCTTTTTCCGTACTACCACAAGCAATGTCTTAATGCAGACATAACCCACAATTGCCGCCACCAGCGTACCCAGGGCATAATAGCCTACTTCTACAGGCACTATTTCCATAGATCCGATATCCTTAAGCTGCAGCACGGCAGCTCCCAGAATTGCCGGAATGGACATAATAAAAGAATATTTCACTGCAAAATTACGGTCAAAACCGCTGATCAGGCAAGCCGTTATGGTAGTTCCGGACCGGGATAGTCCCGGGAGCGTAGCAATGCCCTGACAAATACCAATTCCAAAAGCATTGGTATAAGTCACATTTTTGGGGCTTTTTCCTTTATCCTGTACCCGGTCTGAAATAAATAAAAGAATGCTGGTAAGTATCAGGCAAATCCCCGGCACCAGCAATACCCCGGAGGCTGCCTCCACCAAATCCCTGGCAGTATAGCCGATCACCGCCGTAGGTATGGTGGAGACGATCACCAGCAAATCAAATTTCCGGTATCCGTTTCTTATCACTCTCCGGTATGGAACTTCCTGTTTCCCGGCGTTTCTTTTGAAAAAAATCCCGATATTGCAAAACGCGTCTCCTAACAGCCCGAAGCCTTCCCGTATCATCTTCCCGATATCCCGGTGATATACAATAAATACTGCCGCCAGCGTCCCTATATGAAGGAGTACATCAAACAATATCCCGGTATCGGTATTCACCTGGAAAATATTTTTAAAAATAGCCAGATGCCCGGAACTGCTCACCGGCAGAAACTCTGTCAAACCTTGTATGATTCCCATAAATATCGCTTCTAATAATGACATGGTACCCTCCTGTGTTTCTCATTCGTTCCGATTGCCTGTTGCTTCTGTAAAAATTCATACTCGATTAGTATAGCACATTTTCCAGGAGATGTCATTATTGCATTTTTATTTCTGTTACAGTTCTTCCTCATTTTTACAATCTTCAATCATAATATGAAGCCGTCTCATTGCTTCATGGATGCCCCCTACTTCATTGATAATGCCTTCCGTTACGGTCTGGGCGCCTACCAGGATCGTTCCCAGGTCTTTGGTGAGCATCCCGGTATTCAGCATCATTTCTTCCAACCGTTCCTTCCTGGCAAAGCAATGGCTGCTGATAAAGCCAACGATCCGATCCTGCATCTGCTGGAAATAATCATAAGTCTGAGGTGCGCCAATGACCAGTCCGGTAAGCCGCACCGGATGGATCACCATGGTGCCGGTAGGGACAATATAAGAATAATCGGTAGAAACCGCTAACGGCACTCCGATGGAATGGCTTCCCCCCAATACCAGCGAGACGGTAGGCTTGCTTAAAGAAGCAATCATTTCCGCAATGGCCAGCCCCGATTCCACATCTCCTCCTACGGTATTGATCAAAACCAGCACACCATCCACTTCATCATCATCCTCAATGGATGCCAGTTTTGGCAGCACATGCTCATATTTGGTGGATTTTGTGTTATTGGAAAGACATTCATGCCCTTCAATCTCCCCAATAATAGACAAAAGATGGATCTTATGTTTCTGACGGCTGTGATCCAATGTCATCTGCCCCATATCCTGGATGGATTCATTTGTTTTCTGTTCGATTTCCTTTTGGTTTAATTCCTGATTTTCATTCATAGCTTTCCTATTATCCTTTCCTAAAAAAAGAATCCTGTGCAGCAGGATTCTTTTTTAGTATGCAAAGCTTTTTCTTTTTTCATTCACTTTTTTACAGAAATCAGGTTTTGCTGGATCAGCATGGACCGCACTGGACAGCAGGAAACGGAAGCCAGAACAATTTTCATCAAGTCAAAGGGGATAAAAGGGATTACTCCGGCCCACAATGCCTCCATTGGCCCCATGGAAAGCTGTACTGCCATCCACACCGTGCCAAACATATAACATGCCACCGTTCCAATCAGTGCGCCAAGGACTGCCATATACCATTTTCCTGCAAAACGTTCCACAAAAAAACCAGTAAACCAGGCCAAAAACAGATAGCCCCAAAGGTAGCCGCCGCTGGGACCCGCAACCTTTACAATTCCTCCGGAATATCCGGAAAATACTGGAAGTCCCACAGCGCCAATCAAGATATAAATGAAAATGCATAGCGTCCCATTCCTGCTTCCAAGGATCACTCCCGCCATTACTACCGCAAACAGTCCCAGGGTAATAGGGATAGGGGTAAATCCAAGTGTAATGGAAACCGGTGCAAGAATACATACAATGGCCGCCGCCAATGCAATTGTGACAACATCAATCGTTTTTAAACGTCTCATACATGCCTCCTCTGTGGTATGAAAAGTCACCTTCTGGATTCATGTTTTAGTATACTTCCTGTCATCTCATCTGTAAAGAACATTTTTATGAAATCTCCGGAAAGGATACGGTCACCGTAAATAAGTCCCCGTCCATAGACACCTGAAAGCTGCCATGACAGGCTTCCGTAAAGCTTTTGGCTATGGAAAGCCCAAGACCGCTTCCTCCGTCTGTACGGCTTTCATCTCCACGAACAAAACGCTCCGTAAAATCTTTTCCCTGTTCCAATTCCAGGTTGGAAGTATTTTTGATACAGACCACATGCATAGTTCCCATTTTCGTCAATGACAGGAAAATCCGGGAGCCTGCCAGGGAATACTGCAGCGCATTTTGCAAAAGGTTTTGAAATACCCGGTACAGTCTCTGGCCGTCTGCAATGATCAAAACCGGATCTTCCGGAATAACCGTACGCATTTTCAGGCTGCTTTCCGTAATCTGGCTGTCCATATCCGCCAGTGTCTGGCGCAGAAGCTTCCCCAAATCCAACTCTTCCAGTTGTACCGGAAGCTGCCCGGATGCTGCTTTACTCACTTCAAATACATCCTGCACAATGCTCTTTAACCGTTCTGATTTCTCCCATAGAATCCGGATAAATTCCTGCACATGCTCCGGCAGCTCTTCTTCCTGCTTCAATAAATCTACATAGCTGATGATGGAAGTCAAAGGCGTTTTAATATCATGGGAAACATTTGCCACCAATTCCACCTTCATCCGTTCACTGTGCATCTGCTCTTTCAAAGCATTCTCCAAACCATGTTGGATTTCATTTAAATTTTCAGCAGTCTGCCTTAAGTCCGCATCCTCCGGAAGCTTTAACCTTTTGTTCAGATTGCCGCCCTTTACTGCTTTGATCTGATCAGAGAGTGCACCGATATCTTCTGCTAAACGCCGGTTTTTTTTCATTGCGGCAAATCCGGCGATCACACAAAGCAGCAACAAGAATGATAAGAGTGCCGTCAAGATCAAGCACCCCCTCTGCCATACGGCGGTTGCCTGGAAATACCAGGGCGAATCACCCTCGTAAGCTCCATTTCCTTGCTGAAACGCCAGACTGAAAGAGAGGAGTACCGTCATAAAAGATAACGCTCCGGTTGCCAGCATCAGACCATACCGCCTCACCAAGCGTTTTTGCACGGAATAGGAAAGCTCCTTTGTCCGCAGCGAATCTATCAAAGGCTTTTTCAAATGGCCCCAGTTACTTCTCAAATCCAAGATAATCAGATAAACCAGCCAGAAGCAAGCCAAAATAAAGAACCTTCCCTTAACGATTTGCTCCATCTGATACAAGGCATCTCTCCAATATCCTCCGACCCTTAAAATCATTTCTGCCTCTCGAATCGCATCCTGATTTGTAAAAAATAAAAACAGGGGAGGGAACAGAAGGACAAAGGGCACTTTAAATTCCATCCACAGTTTTCCCAAGAACCGGGCTACCACCTGATTTCCAAGACGCTTATACTTTCTCATACAGCAGGACAACAGTAATAATACGATGGAAACAGCAAGCCATGCACAACAGATTTTGAACTGTTTTTTTGCAGAAAAATACTGTTGCTGCCGATAATACAGGCCCTCTCCATACTGGACGGTTCCGTCGTCGGAATAATTTCCCGTAATATACAGCTTGGGATTTTTAGTCACTGCCAGAAATACCACTGCATCCTTTGTGGAATCGTCCACGTTGAAATTAGAATACCCAGGCACATACCAAAGACTGTCATCATCATAAACGCCGTCTCCATACACATCCTCCTGCCAGCCGTTTCGTGAAATCTCTACCTTGCCGTCGCCATTCTTGTTAAACCATAAGCAGAAGTTGTATTCCTCCGGATCCAGGCTTTTGTAAAAATCTGAGCCGTCCCATTCTTTCAGGGTCTTTCCCTCCCAGGCTTCTATATTGGTATAGACCAACTTTTTTTGGTAGACCAAGGCGTATTGGAGATTTTTGTCCTTTGCCTTCTCCTTCATATATTCCCTTAAATTCCTCCAGGAAGAGGCTCCATAAGAATTCTCCACATAGCCTGTGCTGTCATTTACTTCTTGCTGTTCCTGGGAAATCTCACTGATGCCTTCTGCCTCAGCTTCATATGCCATCCCAGATTCTGCCATCGTTTCTTCAAAGGAATAGCCTTGATCCTTGTTCTCCCACACCTCGTCAGAATAAGCTACGCCATAGTTTTTCCAGCTGTTTCCTCCCACAGCCGCGCTTAAAAGCTCTTCCAGACGATTGGAAACATACCATCGAAACTCTCCGGTTTCCTGGTAGTCTCCGCTTCTGTGCAGCAGCCCCATTCCCCAGGATGAGAGCAGTTTGCCCGCCGTAATTGCATTTGTAATTAGAAGCGACATACCAAGAAAGAAGGCTGCCATACTAAGAACGATTTTCCATTTTTTCCATTTTGTATCCAATGCCCCACACCACCTTTATATATTCCGGCTCCTTAGGATTGAGTTCGATTTTTTCCCTGATATGGCGAATGTGTACCATCACCGTATTTTCCGGTGCAAAGGACGGTTCTTCCCAGACACGCTGATAAATCTCTTCCGCCGGAAAAATCCGGCCCAGGTTCCGCATAAACAGGTCTATGATTTTTGTCTCTGTAGCCGTCAGCTTTATGGGTTCTTCATCTGCATAAAGCATCCGCTCCTTGAGACGGTAACAAAGCCGGCCGTTCCAAATTTCCTCCGCCTCGTTCCAGGAATGAATATCTCCCAGCCGCGTATAGCGTCGGAGCTGGCTTTTCACCCGTGCGGCCAGTTCCGCCGGATGGAACGGCTTCGATACATAATCATCCGCTCCCATGGAAAGCCCTAACACCTTGTCCGTCTCCTCTGTCTTGGCGCTTAAGACAATAATGGGCAAATTTCTGCGCTCCCGGATTTTCATCATGGCGGACAGTCCGTCCAGCTTAGGCATCATGACATCCATAATAATAAGCTGTATGGAATGCTCCGCCAACACCTTCAGGGCTTCCATTCCGTCATAAGCTTTTCGGACTCCATAGCCCTCCTTTTCCAGGAGCAGGGCAATTGCCCCTACGATTTCCCTGTCGTCATCTACCACCAGAACACATTCCTTCATTTCTTCACCTCTCACTCATGGGCGGCAGCCTTGCCGTCCTCCTTTTGCCTGCCTTTAGTATAACGGCGGTTCCTTACGAAAATCTTGGCGCATTTCTTATAAAAAGCTTAAAAAAGCAGGAAACACATTACTGGTTTCCTGCTCTTGGAATTATCCTAATAAATACCGATACAACCCTTCATATCTTCCGGTAGAAACACGCCAGGAGTAATCATTTGCCATACCGCGTTCCACCATCATATTCCAGTTCCGCTTCTGTTCGAAGAAAATCTTCTTGGAATAATTGATCGTACCAAGCATCTCATGGGCATTATAATTGGTAAAGGAGAAGCCGTCCCCGGTATTCTCATATTCATTAAAGGACTGCACCGTGTCCTTCAATCCTCCTGTCTCCCGGACGATCGGAACTGTTCCGTAGCGGAAGGAGATCATCTGAGTCAGACCGCAGGGCTCAAACCTGGAAGGCATCAAAAATGCATCTGCCGCCGCATAAAGCTTATGGGCCAAATCATCGGAGTAACAGATATTTGCAGATACCCGGTTGGGATATTTCCATGCATAATGACGGAACAAGTTCTCATATTTGCTATCTCCGGTTCCGATTACCACAAGCTGGGTAAATTCATCTACGATCTGTTCAATGACACATTCCACCAAATCCAGGCCTTTTTGATCGGTAAGACGGGAAATCAAACCAATCATATAGCGCTTTTTATCTACCTCAAGCCCCAGTTCTTCCTGAAGGCTCAGCTTATTTTTACATTTCTTCTTTCGGAAATCCCCAATATTATAATGCGTATAAATCTTGGGATCCGTCTCCGGGTTATATACATCATAGTCAATGCCGTTGACAATTCCCTGCATATCCAGCCGTCTGGCGTACATAAGCCCATTTAGCCCTTCGCCATAATAGTCGGATTGAATCTCCACCGCATAGCTGTCGCTGACCGTCGTAATATAGTCTGCATATACCAGACCACCCTTTAACATATTGGCTCCTTTGTTAAACTCCAGCTTATCCGGTACAAACAGGGAAGAAGGAAGGCCGCTTAATCCCTGAATGGTCTTCACATCCCATACGCCCTGGAATTTCAGATTGTGGATGGTCATAATAGATTTAATTCCTCTGAAAAAGTCAGAGCCGGCAAATTCTGTCTTCAAATATACCGGAAGGAACCCGGTCTGCCAGTCGTGGCAATGAATCAAATCCGGCCGGAAATTAATCAGCGGCAGCATAGAGAGTACGGCTTTGTCGAAGAAAATAAATTTCTCAATATCTTCCCGGATATTGCCATAAGGCAAAAAGGAATTGAAATACTCCTGGTTGTCAATAAAATAATAAGTAATTCCCTGATGCTTGTACTGGAGTACACCTACATATTTTTCCGGAATATAGGGGCCTGCCTTCATGTAAAAATGAATCACATATTCAAACTGATTTCTCCATTTTTCTGGAATACAGCTATAATTAGGAAGTACTACCCTTACATCCCACTCTTCCTTGTTAAATTCCTTCGGCAGGGCACCGCATACATCCGCCAATCCTCCGGTTTTGATAAACGGTACACACTCTGATGCAGCAAAGAGAACGTTCTTCATATTGCTTCCCCCTTATTTATTATACTAAACTTAATGCTTGTTCCAAATCCGCTATAATATCATCCACATGTTCGATTCCTATGGATAGCCGAATGAGATCAGGCGCCACTCCCGCCTCCTTCAGCTGCTCATCCGACAACTGCCGGTGCGTATGACTGGCTGGGTGGAGCACACATGTCCTGGCATCCGCCACATGGGTAACAATGGCGGCCATTTTCAGATGATCCATAAAGTCCACAGATACCTTTCTTCCGCCCCTTAATCCAAAGGCGATCACGCCGCAGGTACCGCCTGGCATATATTTTTTAGCCAACTCGTAATACTTATCTCCTGGCAAGTCGGCATAATTGACCCATGCCACTTTTTCGTGGTTATTCAGAAACTCCGCAACCTTTCGGGCATTCTCACAATGACGGGCCATCCGTAAATGCAGCGTTTCCAAGCCGATATTCAGCAAAAAGGCATTTTGCGGAGACTGGATGGAGCCCAAATCACGCATTACCTGAACCGTTGCCTTTGTAATATAAGCGCCTTTCCCAAACTTCTCCGTATATACGATGCCATGATAAGAGGGATCTGGCTTTGTCAAGCCAGGGAACCTGTCTTTGTGGGCATCCCAGTCAAAATTACCGCTGTCCACAATGCAGCCGCCTACGCACATGGCATGGCCGTCCATATACTTCGTAGTGGAATGGGTAACAATATCCGCTCCCCATTCAAAGGGCCTGCAGTTGATAGGCGTCGGAAACGTATTGTCCATGATCAGGGGCACACCGTGGGAATGAGCAATTTTCGCAAATTTCTCAATATCCGTTACCACAATAGCCGGATTGGCGATGGTTTCTGCAAACAACGCTTTGGTATTGGGACGAAAAGCTTTTGCGATCTCTTCTTCCGGTGCATCCGGATCCACGAACGTACAGTCAATGCCCATTTTTTTCATAGTTACGTAAAATAAATTAAACGTTCCGCCGTATATGGTAGAAGAAGATACAAAATGATCTCCCGCTTCACATATATTGAAAATGGCATAATAATTGGCCGCCTGCCCAGAGGAGGTAAGCATCCCCGCTACTCCGCCTTCCAGATCTGTAATCTTTGCCGCCACCGTATCATTGGTGGGATTCTGCAGTCTTGTGTAAAAATAGCCGCTGTCCTCCAGATCAAACAGCCGGCCCATTTGGTCGCTGTTCTCATACAAAAACGTCGTGCTCTGATAAATGGGAAGAACCCGAGGTTCTCCTTTCGACGGCTGCCATCCGGACTGTATGCATTTTGTCTCGATCTTATATGCTTCTTTCATGATGTAAATTCCTCCTGGTGAAAGTACTTTTGTGCCAATATATCCATCATATCCTGATATACCCTCCGGCATTCCTCTTGTTCCTGGCGTTCAATCAACTTTATGCAGACAGACAGATAATCTTTCCATATTTCTGCATAAATTTGGGGAGCTTCTTTGCTTTTTCCGATATGCTTCACAATGGTAGGGGCAATATCGTAGTAACGCCAGATTTCTTCTTCCCCGCCCGGTTGGTCCATCAGATACCCATCCCGGTATTCCCGCAGCAAATTCAATTCGTAACAATCGTCTGGTTTTCCCAGGCTCCCGCATACTGCTGTGGTAATATAGCAAAACCGCCGTTTGAATCCATTGTTAATGGCATCAAAATCAGACAATTTTAAGTTTGTCTTAGGAAACTGCTCTTTCCAGGCATCCAGCAGCTTCTGGGCCAATGCCCGTCCAGAACTTTTGTTATGGTCAATTAACGCCGGAATCACATAAATGACAAGGCTCATATTAAAACCCATCATCAGCTCTTCCTGTTTCCGCTTATTCTTACCTTCCAGTCGCAGCTGAACCTGCTTCACCATAGAAGACGCAAGGTCTTTTAGAAAACGGTCCGGCTCTGATACCCCTTCATAAATATCCTCCAGAAGATCCATAAGAGCTTCCTGTTCTTTCTCATAATCCCGGAAACTGGGTTCATACAGGTTCTTCTTAAAGTCCTTTAAGGGATCCTGAATCGCAAAAAGCATCTCCGGAAACTGTTTTTGCGCTTTGTCCGCCAAAGCTTCCTTCTCTGCCTGCCTTTCCTTTGGAACCGGAACTTCCTCTGTCCCCTTTAGCGCCATCTCTTTGGCTTGGGACACATCAATCCCCGCACCGCAGTACATGCAGATAATCTGGGTATGTCCCTCAGGAATCTTTAGCTCGCCCCGGCACTTTGGACATATCCCTGTCAAAAATTCCATTTGCTTCCCTGAACCCCTTTCTTAAAATGTATCAGGTTCCTCCCAGTTATGGTAAACAGCCTGAACATCATCGTCTTCCTCCAGCAGATCCAGCGTCCGCTGCAGATTCTTAACTGCATCCTCTTCCGTTAATTCCACCCAGTTCTGGGGAATCATGGTCACCTCAGCGGAAACCATTGAAATTCCCTCCTCTTCCAGCTTTTGACGCACTTCGCTGAAAGCATCCGGATCCGTAATAATCTCGTAGCTGTCTTCTTCCTCGGTAAAATCCTCTGCTCCCGCATCTAAGGCCATCATCATCAGATCGTCCGGGTCTGCCTCGCATTCTTCTTTGTCGATCACGATCTGGCCTTTTTTGTCAAACATATAAGAGACGCAGCCCGGCGTTCCGATATTGCCTTTGCCCTTTGTAAAGGCGCTTCGGACATTGGCTGCCGTCCGGTTCTTATTATCCGTCAGGGCGTCTACAATAATGGCAATCCCACTGGGGCCGTATCCCTCATAAGATACATATTCATAATTGACAGCGGAAGCATCTCCCGCCGCTTTTTTAATCCCCCGGTCAATGGTGTCGTTGGGCATGTTGTTGGATTTTGCCTTGGCGATCACGTCCCTCAGCTTGCTGTTATTAGCCGGATCCGGGCCGCCCTCTTTCACGGCCACAGCCAGCTCTCTTCCAATTATTGTAAAGATTTTTCCCTTTGCCGCATCATTCTTTTCTTTCTTATGCTTGATGTTGGCAAATTTGGAATGTCCAGACATACTTTTTCCTCTTTTCCTTATTTTTTCATATTATCATTATGTAACAGTTCGGACAAGCCGTCCTGTTACATGTATATATTGATTTATTCTATCATGGATTGGACATTCTGACAAGAGGAATCCGTCCCCCGACGATCCCCCTGTCCCTCGCTGTCCTCCCTAATCGGAATGACTTTTACATTCTGAATCATTTTATTTTCTACAAACAGTACCTGAAAAAGATACCCTCTGTCCTGAATCTCAAATACTTCATGATCCACGGGAATCTTATCGATCAGCGAGATCAGGTAGCCGTTCAACGTATCATAGTCTTCCAGTTCTCCATAATCCAGACCCAATAAAGTGCATACTTCGTCTAAGGGAGCCATGCCTTTCATCAGGAAAGTCCCGTCGCCCTGCTGGATAATCATGGTATCTTCTTCATCGTATTCATCCAAAATATTTCCCACAATCTCTTCCAGAATGTCCTCCATGGCCACCAGCCCCGCCGTCTGGCCGTATTCATCCACCACGATCACCATATGGTTTTTTAAAGACTGCATAGCCTGAAACAGGCTGTTAATATTTCTGGTCTCCGGGATGAACCTAGCCTCCCGTACCAGATCCGGGATTTTTCCAATTTCAAGATCCAGCAGATCCGCTTCACGGCTCTTTAACATCGCATCCTTAATATGCACAATGCCTGTAATATTATCAATATCCTCCACATATACCGGAAATCTGGAATTATTTTTTTCCAGCATAAATTCCAGGGCATCCCGCAAGCTCATCTCACCGTCCACCGCCACAATATGCTTCCGGCGGGTCATAATGTCTTTTGCTTCCTTATCCCTGAATTCAAAAATGTTATGTATCATCTCCGCTTCACTGGCCATCAAAGCTCCCTGCTCATGTACCTCGTTCACCATGGAGATCAGCTCTTCCTCTGTTACATCATCCGTGTTTTCCCCAGGATCCATCCCGCAAAGCCTTACCATAAGATCGGAGAGCTTATCCACCAAAAAGGCAAAGGGAGAGACCGCCGCTGTCAAAAGGCGCATGATGCCTGTCAGGAAAAAGGCCCACTTCTTCGCCTTTCTTGCCGCAATTTTTTCCGGAGCCAAAATTCCCAGGGCTACTAATAAAAACACCGTAACGATTGCAATCAGTACATAACAGAGGCCATACATCCAAATTGGATGAGCTTCATTCAGCACAGCTTTCGCCAGCATCTTCCCATACATCCTGCTTTGATAGATTCCTGCCGCCACGCTGATGAATGTTGTCAAAGACGAAAGCCCCGGAAAAATCCTGACAGAACCTTCTTTTACCTTGGCAAGCCACAATGCTTTCCGGTTCCCTTCCTGAACCTCCTTCTCCAAATGACTGTCGTTCAGATTATCCATTGCCGCCATAAATCCATGAATCACCATATCCATTGCCAGCAGCAATAAGAATACGAACAAACCTATCAGCGGACTATCGCCATCTTCCATAACTTGTAACCACACCTTTCTGGCATCATCTGCCATTTGTATAAACACTTGAAATATACCATGTACGCCAAGATTCGTCAAGCTTATGTAAATAATTCCAGGCTGATCTCCAGGGCTTTATCTACTTTTCTTAAAATCTCCGCATCCAGATGGCATACTTTATCTTTCAAGCGTACTTTGTCAATGGTCCTAAGCTGCTCCAAAAGCACCACGGAATCTTTAACCAAATCATACCTTCCGGAATCCAGCTCCACGTGAGTGGGAAGTTTTGCTTTATTCATCTTGGACGTAATAGCCGCACAGATCACCGTAGGACTGTGACGGTTTCCTACGTCATTCTGTATAATCAGTACCGGCCGGATGCCTCCTTGCTCGGAGCCTACCACCGGTCGCAAATCTGCATAATAAATATCTCCTCTTCGGATAATCATGATCTCACACTCCAAAATTCATAGGTTTTCTATTCCTATTATTCCCAATTTTCTTGTGTGTATTCCATCAATTATTCTCCGAAATAATCCCTGGTCCCGATTACCTTTCCATTCTTGGTATATACACGGGGGATCCGTTTTCCCAAATCACAGGCAAATTCATAGTGGAATCTACCGGACAGCTCACCCAGCTCTTCCATGGTAATGGATTCTCCTTGGCTGCTCCCGATCAAGACAGCCTCATCCCCTAAGGCTGCTTCTGGAATCTCTGTTACATCCACCATAAACTGGTCCATGCAGATACGCCCGCAGATGGGCGCCCGCTTTCCGTGAATTAAGACATAACCTTTGTTGGAAAGGCTCCTGGGATATCCGTCCCCATATCCTACCGGCACTGTGGCAATTCTGGAAGGCTCCTTCAGGGTATATGTAGCTCCATAACTGACGGTACGTCCCGCCTCAAGATCTTTTAAAAACACTATTCTGCTGACCAAAGACAGCGCCGGACGCAGGGTAAGGTTTTCTCTTTGTACTTCATCGGAAGGCCACAATCCATAAAGGCTGATTCCTGCCCGGACCAAATCCAGATTGGCCCAGGGCAGATCAATGATGCCCGCGCTGTTGGAGGCATGATAAAGCTTCGGAGAGGCTCCCCGGGCAGATAACATTTCTTTCATCTCATGAAATTGTTTCATCTGGTCCTCGGCCATTGTTTTATCTGCCGCATCAGATTTTACAAAGTGTGTAAAAACTCCTTCCAATATGATATGAGGCAAAGACGAAATCTGTGCAATCCAATCGGCAGCTTCCGAGGTCACCTGAAATCCCAAACGGCTTAACCCGGTGTCGATCTTTACATGGATTTTTAGCTGTTTCCCTGTCTTTTCCATAGCTTTTTCCATTTCCAGAGCCATATCCAGAGAAAAGACCGTCGGGCGGATATCCCATGCTGCCATCGCTTCATATTGCTCCAAAAAGGTAGCCCCCAGCACAAGAATCGGCTTTTGGATCCCATTTCTGCGCAAAATCTCTCCTTCCTCTACCGTGGCGACCCCATATCCCCATACCCGGGGCAGCCCTTCCAGTTCTCTTGCAATGGGAACTGCTCCGTGTCCATAGCCGTCTGTTTTGATGACGGCAATTACATTGGTATCCTCTCCGATGACACGTATCATTTCCTTCATGTTATGCACGATATTGTCTAAATCAACAGCCGCATATACCCTGCTGTAGATACTCATTTTCATCGTTCCTTTCTTGCAGGCTCCGATGCATCTCTTGTAACGCTTCGGATTCCTTCTATGATATCGGTTGCCAGCATGCCGTAGCATCCGGTCTTTTGTCTGGCGGTATCCCCGGCCATGCCATGGAGATATACGCCCAAGGGAGCGGCTGTATCACTGTCTAACCCCTGAGCCAGTAACCCCGCCAGAATCCCGGTGAGCACATCCCCAGAGCCGGCGGTGGCCATGCCGTGATTCCCGCTGGTATTGATGTAACTTACCCCTTCTGGTAAAGCGGTCACGGTCCTGGCGTCTTTCAGGACGCATATAACACGATGCTTCTTGGCAAACCTAACGGCATTTCCCAGAAGGTCTTTTTGCAGATCTTCCACTGCCTGTCCGGTAAGTCTTGCCATCTCTCCCAAATGGGGCGTCACAATGGCCGTTCCCTGAAAAGAATCAAGGAGTTTCAGATTGCCGGAAAGGATATTCAACGCATCTGCATCTATGACCAGCGGCGATGCTGCCATCTGCAGTACGGCCTTTAAAAGCATTGCTCCCGTATCTCCTGTGCCAAGTCCTGGACCTATGACGACTGCATCCGCCCAGCCTAGCTGCTGCTCTAGCTTTGCAACCAGCTCCTGTTCAGATGCTTCTTTGTTCCAGGTGTCTAAAACAGCCTCCGGAAGCTGCTGCTGGAGAATGCTCCTGTTTTCCTCTGCAGTCATGATTTTTACCAGCCCGCAGCCAGTGACTGCCGCAGCTTTTCCGCTGAAAAATGCAGCTCCAGACATTCCGGGCTGCCCCGCGATCACAAGGACATGGCCGTAGCTGCCCTTATTGGTTCTGGGCCTCCGTTTCGGCAGCAGGGACAGATCTTTTGGTTCCGGACTATAGACGGAAGGATTTCGCTGCAGCCAGCTTGCCTTGTCGATGCCGATATCCTTTACTTCCACGCATCCGGCGTAGGTGCATCCTGGATACAGCATCAATCCCGTTTTCGCATAAGCAAAGGTAACCGTCAGATCCGCCCAAAATCCACACCCCAATACCTGGCCGTCATCCCCGGAAATTCCGGAGGGTATATCAATGGCCAACTTCTGCCCCTCTATTCGGTTCATTTCTTCTATGATGTCCTGAAATTTCCCGGTGACCTCTCTAGATAATCCAATTCCAAAAAGTGCGTCCACCACCAGAGTATATGTTTCTTTGGGCATCTCGGTAAGGACAGGAATCTGATACTGCCTGGCGATGGCAAGCTGCTGCTTCATCTCCGGGGAAGCCTTTTCTTCTTGCCCCGCCAGAAAAATCGACACATCACAGCCTTTTTGCCAGAGCATCCTTGCAACTGCCGCTCCGTCACCGCCGTTATTCCCTACTCCGCAGACGATCAAGGTCTTAGTCCAGTCCATCCCAAATGCTTCGGCTGCTTCCACTACCCCAAGGGCTGCCCGTTCCATCAGCACCAGGGAAGGAACCTGAAAATGAGAAATCGTATTTGTATCACATTCTTTCATTTCCCGGCTGTTTATCAAAATCCTCATAAAACCTCCTCCTTATGCAATACAAGAGAGACCTCCTGCACCAATCAGCAGGCTGCCTCTCCATAGATTATGGGTTATTCTGTTCTTTTTTCCCATTGTTCGAATCCTGTGCGTCCTCTTCTTTTGATTCGTATTTCAAATCAAACACATCAATGACCTGGGGACCAAAAATATCATGCATATAGGAGTAGATCTCTTTATTTTTGATTTCTGCACTCTGCTTTATGATGATCTGTTTTTTTAATTCGACGCGGATATTTTTAATCCATTCTCCGATCTCTTCTATATCCGTCTCATTGGTCCGAAGCAGTCCATAGCAGTACTTCATGGTTTCTGTCATTAAATTATCATTGGCTTGCCGAAGTATGTGGGGCAGCTCTAACAGATCGTCCTCACAGCGTTCCATTTTTTCGTTAATCTCATCGATCAGCCGCCGGTCCTGGGAAAGCTTTTTGGAGCTGGGATGGTCTTTAAGTTCTGCACCTTCCATATTCTCCACAATATTCTTCATTAACGTTGATTTCAGCTTTTTCAGTTCCTTCAGTTCTTGAGTCAGCCGTCCCTGCCGGGCCAGTTCTTCATCTACCTGCTTTTCATATTTTAATATGATATCCGGTTTCTTCGTTCCTGCAAAAATATGGTGCCATTTTTGATCCAGGACCAGGATGGGGATTTTTTTCCCTTTTAGCTTTGCAGAAAAATCCTGTTCGGTTCTGGTCTCACGGATACGATATCCCATACGCTATCACTTCTTCTCTGCATTATATTCTTTTTTCACAATATTGTAAGATAACTGCATTAAACTGTCTGATAAATGTACATTCTCCACCACCACATGCTCCGGCAGCTCCAGATCCAGGTGGGCAAAATTCCAGATGGCGTTCACACCCAGGCCCACCAACTGATTGGCCACTTCTTCCGCCCGTTCCTTCGGCATGGTCAGCGCCGCAATATCCACCTTATTATTTCGTACGAATTCTTCCAGTTCATCCAGCAAACGAATCTCGATCCCCCGGACAGAAAGGCCCAAAAGGGCCGGATTCACATCAAAAAGCCCGGTGATCATAAAGCCTCTTTTTTCGAATTTCACGTAATTAGCCAATGCCTGGCCAAGATTTCCGGCACCTATGACTATGATGTTATGCTGATGGTCCAGGCCCAGAATTTTACCAATTTCTTCATAAAGATATTTTACGTTATACCCATACCCCTGCTGGCCAAAGCCGCCAAAGTTATTCAAATCCTGCCGGATCTGGGACGCTGTTACTTTCATCTTGGAGCTTAATTCATTGGACGAGATCCGCTCCACTCCCACATCCAGAAGCTCCCCCAGATATCGGTAATATCTGGGCATCCGCCGAATGACCGCCTGGGATATCTCCTTACTCATTGTTTCTTCCTCCTTGGCACAAAAACTCCTGCTTATTATATAAAATCTGCCTACATCTGTCAATGCGTCAAATAATTAGCACATCGATGCCAGCTCTTCCCAGATTTCATACAATTCGTCCAGTTTCTGTTTTTGCACCTCGTATTCCCTCTGCAGTTCCCCCAGCTTTCCGGAATTTGTGGCAATTTCCGGATCCTGGAACGCCTCTTCCAATTCTGCGATTTTCTTTTCCGCCTCTTCGATCTGCGTTTCTGTTTTTTTCAGGTCATTGTCGCGTTTCCGCTTTCTGGCCTGTTCTTCTTTTTGCTTCTTCCAGTCCCGCTTATTGTCGCTTTCCTCTTGGGAGACGGCTTCCTCTTGGACGCCCTGTTCCTTAGCATAAACGCTTGTCAGCTCCTGGCATTTTTCCAGATAATAATCATAATTGCCTAAATAATTTACAAGGGTCTGTCCTGTCAGCTCCAGAATGCGGGTACTGGTCTTATTGATAAAATACCGGTCATGAGAGACAAACAGCACCGTACCGGTATAGCTGTTTAATGCCTGCTCTAAAATCTCCTTGGACGTAATGTCCAGATGGTTGGTAGGCTCATCCAGGATCAAAAGGTTTGCTTCTGAAAGCATCAGCTTGGCTAAGGATACACGTCCCCGCTCCCCGCCGCTTAACTCCTTGATGCGTTTAAATACTTCATCTCCGGTAAACAAAAAGGCCGCCAGCACATTTCGAATCTGGGTGTTGGTGAGGCTGGGGTATTCATCGGAAATTTCCTCTACCAAAGTCTTTTCCATATGAAGCACCTGATGTTCCTGGTCGTAATATCCGATATGCACATTGGCTCCCAGGGTCACGGTTCCATTGTCCGCTTCCACCATCTCATTGATGATTTTTAAAATAGTGGTTTTTCCGGTGCCGTTGTCCCCGATCAATGCAACCCGCTCGCCCCGCTTGATTTCAAAATTGATATCAGAAAATAACTGCTGCCCTGGATATGCCTTCGCCAAATGTTCTGCTTTTAATACGTCGTTGCCGCTTTTTACCCTTGGTTCCAGCTTCAGCTTAATGTCCGTATTCTCTTCCGTTGGTTTTTCCAGACGTTCGATCTTATCCAGCATCTTTTCCCGGGACTCTGCCCGTTTGATGGATTTCTCCCGGTTAAAGGATTTTAATTTTGCGATCACTTCTTCCTGGTGCTTAATCTCCCGCTGCTGATTATAATACTGTTTCAGCAGGGCGAGACGCACCTGAGAGCGTTTTTTTGCATAAGCAGTATAATTGCCCAGATAGACGCTGACCTTGCTCCTGTCCAGTTCAACGACTTTTTCTACCACCTTGTCCAGAAAATACCGGTCGTGGGATACGATCACCACGGCTCCCCGATAATTGGATAAATAAATTTCCAGCCATGTAATGGCCCCGATATCCAGATGGTTGGTAGGCTCGTCCAGCAGAATAATGTCCGGTTTTGTCACCAGAAGTTTTCCCAGGCAGACTCTTGTGCGCTGCCCGCCGGACAGCTCCTGCATCCGTTTTTCAAACTCTTCCTGAGAAAATCCAAGCCCTTTCAATACTCCGCAAATCTCGCTTTTGTACGTATAACCGTCCAGATCCTCAAATTCCCGGTGAAGCCTGTTATAGGATTCCATAAACGATTCCAATTCCGCCTGCGGAACCTCCTTCATCTGCTCCTCCATTTCCCTCAGACGTCCCTCCAGAGAAATCACATATTCTTTGGCGCTTAGCACTTCTTCATAAATGGTATGATTTCCTGTAATGTCCGGATTCTGGGGAAGATAGCCGATGGTCTTGCCCTTAGCTATCGTCACTTCTCCTTCGTCCTGCTTCATTTCCTGCATAATGATACGCAGTAGCGTCGTCTTTCCGGCGCCGTTGATTCCCACAATGGCCGCCTTCTCATTGGCTTCCACATGAAAGGAGGCATGCCTGATAATCTCATCTGTGCCGAAAGACTTGCTTATATTCTGGCATGCTAAAACCATATTGTCCTCCTGCTTTTTCTATCTCTTTTGCTGATTACAGCATTTGCTCCAGATTCCCGCGGATCGCCTTTATAAACTCCTGGCTGTTTAATACCTCCGGCTGTTTGAAATCTGTAATTAAGGCCAAATCCTTCGTCATCTTTCCGGCCTCTATGGTGGAAAGGCATGCCTTCTCCAGCTTGTCCGCAAATGCACTCAATTCTTTGTTTCCGTCTAATTCTCCCCGCTTGCGCAGCGCTCCGGTCCAGGCAAAAATCGTAGCTACGGAATTGGTGGAGGTCACTTCTCCCTTTAGATGCTTATAATAGTGGCGCTGTACCGTTCCATGGGCCGCTTCATACTCATACTTTCCGTCCGGAGATACCAGCACAGACGTCATCATGGCAAGGGAACCGCAGGCGCTGGATACCATATCGCTCATCACATCGCCGTCATAATTCTTGCAGGCCCAGATAAAGCCTCCCTCTGCTTTCATCACCCGTGCCACCGCATCGTCAATCAAGGTGTAAAAATATTCGATGCCCGCTTCCTGGAACCGCCTTTCATATTCCTGATCAAAGATCTCCTGGAAAATATCTTTAAACGTATGGTCATATTTTTTGGAAATGGTATCCTTTGTGGCAAACCACAGATCCTGGTGGATGTCCAAGGCGTAATTAAAACAGCTGCGGGCAAAGCTTTCAATAGAGCCTGTCAAATTGTGCTGTCCCTGGATCACTCCTGGGCCTGAAAATTCATGAATCAGTTCTCGTATCTCGCTTCCGTCTTCCGCAGTATACACCAGTTCACACCGCCCAGGCCCAGGTATCTTCATTTCCGACGCCTTGTAAACATCTCCATAGGCATGACGGGCAATGGTAATGGGTTTTTTCCAGTTTTTGACACAAGGCTCAATGCCCTTCACCTGTATGGGCGCCCGAAATACCGTTCCGTCCAGCATAGCCCGGATGGTCCCGTTGGGACTTTTCCACATTTCCTTCAGATTGTACTCCTCTACCCTGGCCGCATTGGGGGTGATGGTGGCGCATTTTACCGCAACGCCGTACTTCTTTGTGGCATTGGCGGAATCAATGGTTACCTGATCGTCGGTTTCATTCCGGTACTCCAGTCCCAGGTCATAATACTCTGTCTTTAAATCAATAAAAGGAAGCAGAAGTTCCTCTTTGATCAGTTTCCAGAGAATTCTTGTCATTTCGTCTCCGTCCATCTCTACCAACGGAGTAGTCATTTTAATTTTTTCCATGCTTATCCTCCATAGACTCCATGTATCTCATGGCTTTCTTCTTTATATTCCTCATTGAACCATCTTCAAGTGTATACAATTATGCAATTTACGTCAATACTTTTTCTCATATCCTTCCAAGGATGAAACCGTACCACAGCTTCTGCAAAACATTCATCTTAGCCGTTATATCTGTGAAAAGCTTTTGGTAAATTTCTAAGAGATATGTATGCTGCTCTGGTGTAAGGCCCGTTTTGGCATACCGCAGAACCTGGACGGTCTCCACAAAAGACTTAAATTCTCCTTTTGCAAAACATGGCAGATGTTCTTCCACGCTTCTGGCAAACTCCATCTCATCCTCCCCTTCTTGATAAGGGACGCCTGCCAGTTCTAGAAGCCGAAACACTTCTTCTGCCGCGGCAGCGCCGCCCTGATTTGGATGTTCCGCTGTCATCCGGCGCATCCGTTTTTCCTTTACATAGTTTGCCCGCAGCAATAGAACTCCCGTTAAGACAGCAATACCAAAGAAGGATAAGAGCACCGGCAAAAACCAACTGGGGAGTTCTATTTTCACTCCCTCCGGGGCGGCTGTTCCATCCTTTGACTGACCTGCTTCTCCCAAAGGCGTCTCTTCCTGCCGGTCTTTTTGTTCTTCCTTTGGAATCTCCTTCGGTTCTTCCTGCTGTAGTTCTTCTGTTTCCTTTGAATCTTCCTTTGGTTCCTCCTTCGCTTCTTCCTTCTCTTCCAAATCCTCCACCAGGTCCGCCACGTCATCCGTTTGGCTGGCAGACAGCAGGGATTCATAATAGCTGCCAGGAGTTACTTCTATGGGACTCCACCCCGTCTCCTGGCTGTATCCTTCCAGCCAGGCATGGGCCCGTTTCTGAGGAACTTTGGCTGTGTAGGTGCCGTCTTCATTTTGTACAAAATCCTGAGGAAGCACCAGGTAACCGCTGGCATACCTGGTGGGGGCGCCTGCAATCCGGCTTAACAGCACGTAGGCAGATGCAAAATGCATGCAATAGCCCTTTTGCTGTTCAAATATGAAATATTCCACCAAATCTTCCCCCGGAGGAACCGGATCTAAATCAAAGCTGTATCTGCTGCGACTTAATAATTCCCAGGCCTGCTCTTGTTGGTTCAGCAGCCTTTTCAGTTGGTCTTCGGGAATCTTTGTATAAGACAGGGACGTAAAGATACGATATGCTTCATCCTGAAACACCGACTCTCTTCTCTTGCTGTTTATCGCCTGAATGCTGATTTGATCTGAAGCATCCCCGGAAAGATTCAGATATCCCAAAAACTGATAGGTATCTTTTGATACCCGGATTCCGCTGTCCCCAATCACTTTCGCCTCCTCAGGTATATCACAAAAATACGGCAGGGGGCTGAAAGAACCCGTATGGTTTCGAATTCGTATCGTAATCTGATCCGGCTCATGCTCCAGTTCCTTTTTCCTGTTGTATCCCCAAGTAAGAATCTTTCGGCCGTATGCTTCCCCGGTACTGCCTTGTCTTTGGGCAAAGGACTCAAACTTTTCCTCCATGGGGTCGCTCCAAACGCCGTCGCTGTATACGGATCCGGTAAAATTTTTCAAATAGACTGGGGTGGTGGGAGGACGGCTTGTGGTAAGCTCAAGCATAACTTCGTCCGTCAGTCCCGGCGGCAGATTGGAAAGCACAGCCGTCTTCTGATATCCTCCCATCCGCCAGCGAAGGCGATCAAAGAGGCGATGATCCTCCATCAGTTTCAGAGCCCTATCTTCTAGGGAAAGCTGATATGCCTTCAAGGGTTCATGATAAGACAAGAGATAACGGGAAACTGGCCTCAACAAAACAGCGGACAAGAAGCAAATTACAAGAAGCGCCCCCGCACACCAAGCCTTAGCCTTTACTTCCCGGCGGCTTTCTCCTTTTTCCGAAACCAGAAGCAGCATTCCAAGGCCCGCCACCAGGCAGGCCACAGCCCCAAGCCCCGGGGCATACCCCAAAAGAAGCCCTGAAAAAAAAGTGGAGACCAGGCCAACCCACAAAAAGGGCCTCCATCTTGAAGAGGCAATGCCCACTCCAAACCACAGCCCTAAAAACAACGCCAAAAATACCAGTAAAAACCGGCTGTCGCTTTCTGTGACTGCTTCTCCTGGAACAAAATCCGTGCGGTAATACCGATTGACAAGGGGAATTACATGGTTATAAATCTTTTGTATCTCCTGGATCAGCTCACTGCGGCAGGCAGATTCCATCCACAGACCAAATACCAGAGACAAAAAGAATCCGCCCCAGGCAGTCACCCTGCTGCTATAACATAACGTCACGCAGAGGGAAAGAATTATGCAAATGCATAGTATTTCCTTAACGTTCCACCATGTGATCTTCATCCCGTCTAAAAGGGCTAAAAATACCGCCATCAAAAGAAACAGCAGGCTGGCAAATCTGGATATCAGATTCCATATTTTCATAATGTCAACTCCATCAGTTCTTCCATGACATGTCCCTGAGTAAACGTTCGTATTTTTACATCATCCAAATATAACGTGAAATCCTCCTCTACCCATAACACAGGCGTATTGGCAGGTTCCAGTTCCTGACGGGACAGCCCTCCCGGAAGGTGACGCAGCAATAATTCCATGGCTAGCGCTTCTCCTCCCTGACCATGCACATCCCACTCCCAAAGAGTTTCGCTCCCTCTTTCCTTCCATACCAGAACAAGGCTCCGGAATGATTTCGCACACCCGCTGATCAGGCTATATACAAGCTCCATCCATTCCAGGTTCCACATTGCTGCATTGAGAGCCAAGATCATCCGTCCTTCCCCCGCTTTTTTGTATTCCTTTACTTGGAGCTGCTCCCTTTTGGCAGACAACTTCCAATGAATATCACAAGGACGGTCCCCGACGTGGTATTCCCGTATCTGGCAAATGTCTGTCCTGTCCTGTTTTCCCATTTCCCAAAAAGCAGATTCGGACTCCCAGTCTACGGATTCCCTCCCGGTGATAATGTCCACTTCCTGCTTCCTGGGCAGACATACTACTTCACAACAGATACGTTTCCATTTTCGGATACAAAAAAAAGAAAGCAGATCATACATTCGGATACGGCTCCAGGAAAGTTCCCAGATCCCACAACCTGCTTTCTCCCGAACCAGGAGATTAGTGCGTGTTCCTCCCAGGGCATAAGACAGCTTTTGCTTTCTCTGCTCTCCTGTCGTAATGTTTTTCATGGTCAGCCGCAGGCTAAGACGGCGGATTGGCAGACGGCTTTTGTTTTTTGCAATGAGCATTACCGCTACTTCTTCCTGGTCATTTTGCAAATATTTTTTCTGGGAGGGGTATAGTTTCAGCAGCGGACGCTGTACCAAAAGCAGCAGATACAGGAAAACTGGAAGCAGCAGCACTCCTGCCAGAAACAAAAGGGAACTGCTGTTATAGATGATCCCTCCGTAGGCGGTTACGCAAAAAATCAGCAGATACACAATCCATTTTATCATTGGTGCACCCTCTTTAAAGAAGGAGGTTTTTCTTCCCGCAAAATCTGCGCGATCAACTGCTCTTTGGAACGGCGCTCCACTCTGGCCCGGCTGCTTTCCTGAATCCGATGCCCCATCACAGGCAGCGCCATATCCGCCACATCCTGGGGCACCACAAATTCCCGCTGTCGTAAGAAAGCCAAGGCTTTGGCCATTTTCACAAGGCAGATCGCCCCTCTGGGGCTGACCCCAAGATCGATAGATTCCTGGTTCCTGGTTCGGTGTACCAGCCGCCCAATATAGCGGTAGATTTCTTCATGGACATAAACCTGATCCGTCAGGGACTGGAGATGGAGCAATTCCTGGGCCGTTGTGACTGCTTGCGGCGTATGCTCCTTATGCTGTCCTTTTAAAATATGAATCTCATCCTCTAACTCAGGATACCCCAGGCTCATACTCACCATAAAACGGTCCAGTTGGGATTCCGGGAGCATCTGGGTTCCCGCGCTTCCATAAGGATTCTGGGTGGCAATCACAAAGAAAGGCTCCGGGAGCTGTCGGGACTTGCCGTCCACCGTTACCTGCCCCTCTTCCATGGCTTCTAAAAGCGCCGACTGGGTTTTGGGCGAGGTACGGTTCAACTCGTCCGCTAAAAATAAATTGCACAAAATACTTCCAGGCTGATAGACAAACTGCCCTGTGGTTTTTTCATACATGGAAAAGCCCAGAATATCTGAGGGAAGTACATCCGGGGTAAACTGCACCCGATTGGATTTTAAGGACATAGTCTTAGCTAGGGCAGAGGCCAGCGTCGTCTTCCCTACCCCTGGAATATCGTTCAATAGGATATGCCCGCCAGCCAAAATAGCCGCCACGCTGATGGCGATGCACTCGTCTTTTCCAACGATTGCTTTTTTTACTTCCGCAACAATTTGAAGGGCTCTTTCGTAGTCATTCATAGCTGCTCCTTTTTCTACCGAGATTGTTTTACGTAAATATCCCTTATGTTTTCTGCATCCGTTTGATCACTTTCAGTCTGGTAAATTCTTCCCGTTCTTTTTCTTCCAGGGCATTTTGGATCTCCCTGGTCAGCCGTTCAAATCTGGGAATCGTAATATTGGAAAGAGCATTGGCGCGTTTCTGGGTCTTCTTAATATTCATCGCCAGGCGGTAAGCAGAATTTTCCACCTGGGCCAGACGGACCGTCAGCTTCTTCACCTGGCCGAATTTCTCCTTGGCTTCATCCAGGGAAATGGTTGTGCCATAGAATTCAAAGGAAGGCTTCCGTTCTTCCTCCTCATATTCCACCAGTGGGATCTCCGTTCCCATTACGCTGCGCCGCTTAATCTGAATGGACCGCTCCACCGGAACCGTCTCGCTGAAAGCCTCCACTTCATGGATCCCCATCTGGATATTGGCTTTCTGCAGGGACTGATAAGCCTCCCGAAAAATCCGGTCTATATCCGACTGGATATCCGTAGCTTCGGAAATCAGCTCCATCAGCTCCCGAATTAAAATATTCCGCTTCTTATCCATCAAATCAAAGCCCTGGCGGGAAAGAGCCAGAGAATTTCTGGCCAAAATTAGGTTTCCCTTAGTGGGAAATGTATTTGGATCCATCCTGATCAGCTCCTTTTAGAGGGGATACCTGGGCAGAAGCTATGGTGATACTTCTTCTGTCGTCTGTCTCCCGTAGTATTTTTCCAGTATTTTCGTATCGATCCGGTCTAATTCTTCCTTGGGAAGAATGGAAAGCAGCCGCCAGCCAATGTCCAAGGTTTCCTGAATGCTGCGGTTCTCAGATGGCCCCTGGGCTACAAATTCCTGTTCAAAGGCCGCGCCAAATTTCAGATACTGCTTATCCACCTGAGACAGCTCGTCTTCCCCGATCACGCTGGCCAGGTCTCTTGCCTCCCCCACTCTTGCATAAGATGAAAAAAGCTGGTTGGCCACATCCTGATGGTCTTCTCTGGTGAACTTGGCGCCGATGCCGTCTTTCATCAGACGGGAAAGGGAGGGAAGCACATTGATGGGCGGATAAATCGTTTTCTGATGCAAGGACCGCTCCAGCACGATCTGGCCCTCGGTAATATACCCCGTCAAATCGGGAATGGGGTGGGTAATGTCGTCATTGGGCATGGTGAGGATGGGAATCTGGGTCACGGACCCTTCCACTCCCGCCACAATGCCCGCCCGTTCATACAATGTGGCAAGCTCACTGTAAAGATACCCTGGATAACCCTTCCGGCTTGGAATCTCCCCTTTTAAGGAAGAAACCTCCCGCATTGCTTCCGCAAAGCTGGTCATATCCGTCAGGATCACCAGGATATGCATATGCTTTTCAAAGGCAAGATACTCTGCGGCAGTCAAGGCTACCTTGGGGGTGATCAATCGCTCCACCACCGGGTCGTTGCTGAGGTTCAAAAACATCGCCACATGGGAACTGGCGCCACTCTCTTCAAAAGTTCTGCGGAAAAATTCCGCCACATCGTATTTTACCCCCATAGCGGCAAACACAATGGCGAATTCCTCCTTCGAGCTTTCTCCCAGGGAAGCCTGCTCCACAATCTGGGCCGCAAGCTGGTCGTGAGGCAGCCCGTTTCCGGAAAAGATGGGCAGCTTCTGTCCCCGAATCAGCGTCGTAAGTCCGTCAATGGCTGAAATTCCGGTGCGGATATAATTCCTGGGATATTCTCTGCTGCAGGGGTTTAGGGGCATGCCATTCACATTTTTCACACATTCCGGCGTGATTTTTCCCAGGCCGTCGATAGGCTCTCCCAATCCGTTAAAGGTACGCCCTAAAATATCTTCGGAAAGGCCGATCTCCATGGGGCGCCCCGTCAGCCGGGTGTGGGTATTGTTCAAAGACATGCCGTCGGTACTCTCAAACACCTGAATGACAGCCCTATCCTCGTTGATCTCCACAATTCTTCCCAGCTTCTTCTGGCTGCCTTCTACAATAAATTCCACAATTTCTTCATAAAAACCGTCCTGGACGCCCTCCACGGCAATGAGGGGACCGTTGATCTCGCTTAATCCTAAATATTCAATTGACATGATTCCCTCCCGTTATGCATTTGCATCCATGATTTTCTGGTAAAAATCATCTATCATCCTCTGGTATTCTTTAAATTTCTCCAATTCTTTGTTGGCAACGTCATACTTAATCGCAATGATTTTTTCAAACACCGCATCTTCCCGGAGCAAGGCCATGGGCATCCCCATTTCGATCAGGGATTTGCATTTTTCATAGAGATATAAAATCGTCTCCATCATTTTCAGCTGCTTCTCCAAAGGCACAAAGGTATCCTCCGCATGAAAGGCATTTTGCTGCAAAAATCCCAGACGTATGACCCTGGCAATTTCCAGCACCAGCTTCTGGTCATCGGGAAGCACGTCGCTCCCGATCAGCTTTACGATCTCATTTAAGCGGCTCTCTGTGGTCAGAATATTTAAAATCTGATTCCTGCAGGAAATAAAATTCGGATCCACATGGTCATGATACCAGGGGGCCAGATCATTTAAGTATTCCGTATAACTGGTGAGCCAATTAATAGCCGGATAGTGCCTGGCATAAGCCAGGGATTTGTCCAAAGCCAGAAAACACCGGACGAACCGTTTGGTATTCTGGGTCACCGGCTCAGAGAAATCTCCCCCTTGGGGAGACACCGCACCGATAATGGTAACGCTGCCGTCCGTTCCGTTTTGGTTCTCCACATAGCCTGCCCGCTCATAAAAAGCAGAAAGCCGGGAAGCCAGATAGGCCGGGAAGCCTTCCTCTGCCGGCATCTCCTCCAGACGTCCGGACAGCTCCCTTAACGCCTCCGCCCAACGGGAGGTGGAGTCCGCCATGATCGCCACATGATATCCCATATCCCGGTAATATTCCGCCAACGTCAGTCCGGTGTAAATACTGGCTTCCCTGGCCGCCACCGGCATATTGGAGGTATTGGCGATCAATGTGGTGCGGTCCATCAGAAGATTTCCTGTTTTGGGATCTACCAGCTTGGAGAACTCTTCCAACACATCCGTCATTTCATTTCCACGCTCTCCGCATCCGATATAGATAATAATATCCGCATCGGACCACTTGGCAAGCTGATGCTGGGTCATGGTCTTGCCTGTCCCAAAACCGCCGGGAATAGCTGCCGTCCCTCCTTTGGCAATGGGAAACAACGTATCCAAGATCCGCTGTCCTGTGATCAGGGGCCGTTCTGCGGGAAACCGCCTGGTCACAGGACGGGGAACGCGGATCGGCCACTGCTGGGTCATGGTAAGCTCACGGCTCCCGCCCCCATCCAGTTCTACGGTAACCAACGGCTCTTCTATGGTATAAGCGCCATCAGAGACCGCCTGGGTTACAATCCCTCCTACACCAGGCGGCGTCATCACCTTATGGACAATAGCCTGGGTTTCCGGTACTTCTGCCAGCACCGTCCCCGGATAAATCCGTTCTCCTTTCGATACACAGATCTTAGTCTCCCATTTCTTGGACTTATCCAGGATTTCTACATTGACGCCGGTTGGGATAAAAGCCCCTCCCACCTTGGCGATAGACTGTAAGGGTCTTTGTATTCCGTCAAAAATATTCGTCAGGATCCCAGGGGCCAGAGTCACGCAGATAGCTCTCCCAGCGCCTTCCACCAGCTCTCCCGGCCGAAGTCCCGTAGTCTCCTCAAATACCTGAATCGTGGTCTCCTCCCTGGACAGGCCGATCACTTCTCCCACCAGCCGTCCCTGGCCCACATATACCATCTCGGACATCTGAAAGCCCTGATTGCCTAAAATTGTTACGATCGGCCCGTTGACCCCATATATTTTTCCTGTTGTACTCATGATTTGGAAACTCCTCCTGTATTAAAAGGTATATGCCTCCCGTTCCTGATTCAGCTTCGTCTGGAAGGATTCATCGATCAGAACATTCTTAGAGCGCACCACGGCCCGGATACCGCCGCCAAATTCCTGCTGGCTCACGGTAAGGCTGCATCCGCAGGTCTGTTCTAAGAATTCCTTTTGATCCTGGTCTGCGGGATCGATATAGATTACGACCGCCTCCTGGCGGGCAAATTCTTTTGCCATGCGGATTTTGGCTATCAGATAATCGCGATACCTTTCCGTCTGCCGATAATCCTTAAGCCTGGAAGAAACCATATCAAAAAGCACTTCCTTTTTTTCCTGCTGATGTTCATTCAAACGGCGCTTCAATTCCGTCACGGCTTCCGAAACATGACGGTTCAGTTCGCGTTTCAGCTTTTCGGCTTCTGTCTGGTAACGGGATGTGAGCTCTTCTTTTTTCTGCTTTCGGAACTCTTCCATCCGCTTTTCCATGGCTACGCCAAATTGGCGCATATCTTCGCTGCTGCGCTTATTGGCAGCTTCCAGAGCCGATGTGTAAAAAATATTCAGCTTCTCCTTATTCTCCATTGCAATCCCTTCCTAAAGCGTGATCAAGCATCCATTCAAACACGCATTATAATTTTAAGCCAATGGCTTCGTTCACATAATCTGTTATGAAATTTTCCTTTCTCCCGGTTCCGTGACGGTCCGGAATCTCCACCAGAAGCGGCAGCCTGCGGTTTTGCTTCATATCGTCCCAAATATCGGAAAATTTCTTTCCCAATATCTCTGTCACAAGGATAATGCCTATTTCCCCGTCCGAAAGAGCCCTCCTTACTGCTTCCTCCACTTCCTGGCGTTCGTGGGCCACTACCCCTTCCACGCCGGCCAAACGCATTCCGGTATAAGTATCCCGGTTGTCACTGATCAAAAACATCTTCATAACGTATCCTCTAGCCCAGGATTGAAAAGGAAATCAACAGTCCGTACAAGGCAATGGACTCTGCCAGAGCCACAAAAATCAACGCTTTACCCATAATACTGGAATCTTCACTCAAAGCCCCCAAAGCTGCGCTTGCCGCACTGGCCACGGCAATCCCGGCGCCGATACAAGACAAGCCGGTGGATAAAGCGGCCGCCAAATACCGCCAGCCTTCCGCCGATGCCTGGGAAACCTGGGAAGCTGCCTGTACCTTTCCGCTAAAAAGCAGGATGTCCGATACCACCAATGTCCCGAAAAAGAAGAATAAGTTGAATCCTAAAGCCGCCTTAAAGCCGCCCTTCTTTTTCTTACTGAACAAAAATGCTCCAAAGGGAAATAGAATACTGCTGATTAAAATCAAAACTAAAATTATTTTCGTAATCATAAAAACGCTCCTCCTATACTTGCTTTTCGTCTTTTATCTGTAACAGCTCCTACCAGCCATACCTTTAATTTTCCTTTTTGTTGAATGCCACAAAGGGCTTTCCGCTGCCCTTATAAAAACGACTGAACATCTCATAATATTCCAGACGCAGTACCTGGATGCCCACTACAAGACCCTCTAAGCCGGTCACTAAAATATTTCCTAAAATGATGATGATCCAGTTGGGCGACCCTTTTTCCAGCCCTGCCAACGTCATCACCACACCCATCATGCCGGCATGGCTTAAGGCAAACGCCCCGACCCGGACAAAGGAAATGGTATTGGTGGCGTAGCTTAACACTACGTCGAATAATTCCACCAGTGCCTCCACAAAAAACATCACTTTGCTGCCTTCCGGAAACAGGTGTCCTTTTTTTTCCACCAAACGGGCCAGAGGCTCTTTGAGCAAAATAGCCAGAAGGGGAAGCCCCAGCATAACCGCCATGATTACCGCTGCCGGCAGGGGATTGCCGGTGGCAAATAAAAGGATGCACAGAGCCGTAAATCCGTAACACATAAGCCCTGCCAGACCGCTCTGGCCAAAAATCAGCCTGCCGTATTCTCTGGCGCGTACGGCGTTGATCACGTTTAACACCATTGCCAGAATGATCAGAATTCCGCCAAAGGCAATGGCCATCATCAAGGTTCCCATAATATTGTCCATGGGACGGCGCCACAGGGCCGGGATCAATTCTTCAAATCCAAAGAAGCTTCCGTACAAAAATCCAAACACAGTGGACCAGATTCCGGCCAAAGCAATGATCCCCGCCAAGCGCATTTGTTTTACTTTGTATAGCAAGAATCCTCCCACAACCAGGAATAATCCCTGTCCTACGTCCCCAAACATAATGCCGAACATGAAGGTATATGTCAAAGCCACAAACAGTGTGGGATCCATCTCATTATAGGCCGGAAGCCCGTACATTTCCACAAACATTTCAAAGGGCTTTAGTATCTTAGGATTCCGCAGTTTTGTAGGGGGACTGGTAGCCAGATTTTCTTCCATTGCCTCTTCAATGCAGTGCACCGCTTCATCCTCTGCAATCTCCTTTTGGAAAGCTTTGGCATCTTTTCTGGACATCCATCCATATAAAATATAATATTCTCCGTCATTTTCTGTCCTGGTACAGGCGGCCAGTTTTCGGATATCAAAATTCTCGCAATAATCCTTTAGCGACTGGCAGGCAGATAACAGCTCCAGCCTGTTTTCCTTTAACAGATCATGCATCTGTTCCGACAGCCTTGTATTTTCTTCTTCATTGGATGTAATCTCTTTTAAGGCCGCCTGATAGGCTTCTTCCGGCGTTCCTTCAAAGGAATCCGGCATATAGAGCTGCTCAAAATGGAAGGAGAGATACATCGCGTCAATCTCTACTGCATGCATATACGGGACAAAATAAACGCCCCACACATATTCCTCATCACTGTCACATTCATAAAACAACGTATAAGCTACTTCCTGAATATACTTCTCCAGCTTATGGTAATCATCTATGGGAATGCGCCCAATCCGAAACTTGATAAACCGAAAGTCCAGCATTTTTTTGAATTCAAAATCCAGGTTCCGAAAAGAGGATAACTCTTCCATAAAATCCTTTAATTCCTGATTTTTTTGTGCCAGTTCCCTCTGACGCCCCTGGATCATCTTAGTATGCTCATAAGAATCTTGTATCAATTCCTGGGCCGCTTTCGGCGCCATTTCATCCAATGATTCTCCGTCCTGGAAATCTAAATATTTCAGCAGCTCTTCTCCGTTTTGATAAACATCTTTATAAATATTTGTTTCCATAAAGGGACGCACATTGGTGATGGAGCCAAGGCTGGACATGGCATTTTCAAAATGTATTTCATATTTTTTCAGATACTGCTTCATGACCCGGTCAATATCGTGCTTAGGGCCTGTGATATGCAGTAATTTCATCTTTTCAACCACAATCGTTCCTCCGCTTCCTTATATGGTAATCAAAATAAAATCTTTGATATCTCTGGGCGCCACCTGATAACGGATCCCTTCGATGATCGTAGTCAGACGCCCGATCTCCATCTCCTTTTCATGGATGTATTTCATCACCGGAGCCATAGAGACCGGATATTTCCTTGTCACTCTGGCGTAGGTGTCTTCTATCACTTTCCGGTAGGAAATTTCATCCTCCATTCGGACAAAGGCGTCCTTCCCTTTAAAATATCCCGTATGTTCCAGAATCCGGTTCAATTCTTCCAAATCCGCCGCATTCGCCAGAAGCTCCCGTTCCTTTTTCTTCAACAGATAACTATGGGGAATCATCCAGGCGGTTATCTCCTGGGGCGTCTGGTCATAAAACCGTTTGGAACGGTAGACCCACATAATATTCAGCCAGTCAATCCGTGTCCCGTAAATCTGCAGCAACACGGACTTCATATCGGAAGGCTTCATTCTCCTGATCTCCCGAAAAACTGTATCATAGTAAAATAGATCCAGGCCCATAGCATAATCCGCGTACCGGCCCCGTTCATGATTACGCAATTGCATAAATAGTGTTTCATACTTTGTCCCGGCCAGGCATTGTTCCAGTTCTCCCATATCCTTCGCTCTTCTTGCCTGCTCTATGGGAAATCCTGCGTGTTCTTTAAAAAATACGTCGGAATACTTTTCCAGCTCCTGCCGCTCTCCCCGAAACAAATGCTTCACCAGACGTTTTAACAAATCTGCTTCATACCGAAAAAACACATATCGAAAGGCCAGCCGTTGTTCTTTGTTGGAAAAACGGTATAATTTTTCAAAATCCTGATACAAAGAATTGCGGATTACCGCTTCTGCCTGTCCCCTGTGCCAGATTCCTTCATGGCCCTGAAAGACTTCTTCATATCCTGTCGTTCCCTTTAAAAAGTTCACGGCCTCGCCCACCGTGGCAAGCTCTGTCAGCTCATGTAATTGTTTTTGCTCCAGAAGCTTTCCACTCATGGCCCTGGTCTTTGTGATCAGTCCGCTGTAATGCACAAGCTTCATCTGCTACACCTCTGTTATCCTCTGAAAAATTTCTTCGGACAGCTCTTTGAAATGTCCGTCGTACATCTTGTCCAGTTCCTGCATCTGCAGGTTATGCCCAAGCTCCAGCTGCCGGATCTTCTCCTCTGCCTCTCGCCGGAGCCTCTTTTCTTCTTCCTCCAAACGCATGGAAAGCTCTCGTTCCAGTTCTTTTTCCATGGCCCGCTGCTCCAGCTCCTTCTGCTCTGTCAGGCGTTCTTTGTACCTTTGGGCGTCCGCTAAGATTCTTCCTGCAGTCTCTTCCATCTCATACAGTTTCGTTATCACTTCATTCATGCGCATCTCCCCTTGTACTCTTTTTCTTTTACTCATACCCTCAACGTACAAGAGGACACACATTCTCCTGGTGCGCCGCGGGCAGGATTTGATGACATCCGGGCAGGTTTGTAAAAGCCCAAAACTATAATAGCACTCTTTTCCCAAATAAGCAAAAATTTTTTTGAAAAAATACGGCACCTGATACAAGCTCTCCACATATAGTAAACTGTAATCAAAATTATGGAGGATTTAAAACATGAGTGATTTAGCTGCAACAAACTGTGGATGCGGATGTGAGAGCAACAACGGAGGGTGCGGTTCCTGGATTTGGATTATTCTCTTGCTGTGCTGCTGCGGCGGCAACAACGGCGGATTCTTCGGCGGCAACAACGGCGGATGCGGATGCGACAACATCTGGATCATCCTGCTGCTTCTGTGCTGCTGCGGAAACGGCAACAACGGCGGCGGCTTCTGCTGCTAATTTGCAACTGCATGACCTGGCCCCTGGGAGAGCATTTGGCCCCCAGGGGCCAGTTTTGCGTTTCATAAACATACCCTCAGTGTACAAGGGGACGCTTCCATGAAATAATACCCCGACAGTGCATTGCCGGGGTATTATTTCATAACATATCATATATCCTGCTCTGCAGGAGAAAGCATCTGTCAGAAAGCATTCCTTTTTTCTTCCGCTTCCTCCTGGTCCTCTTTCTTTTCCGTAATCGTGCAATTTTGTACATAAATAGGCATCCCCGAAGGATATTTTCTTTTCATACACTCTTCATCTACTTCATATACACTATTTCCATCTATAATTAATTTTCCCATAACATTCCCTTTCCTAAGAATTATTTTCTTTCCCAAGGCAACAACTCTGCTCTATCGTTACTATTCACGTCCAATGTCAGTTAGCAAAAGAATTGAGATGCACAGCCAGGGAAAAGGGGAGGGAAACAGACGCAAATGGTCTGCAGATTTTGACTTTGCAGAGATTTAGAAGTCCTTAAATCCCTGAATTTTGCGTTAAAACAAACATCCACACTGTCTGAGCGAAGCGAGTTTGTGGATGTTTGTTTTGTCTTTAGCAAAACTCAGGAATTTTAGGAATTCTTAATCTCGAAACCGGAAAAATCCGCAGACCATTTGCGTCTGTTTCCCTCCCCTTTTCCCTGGCGTCCCCTTGATTCACACCCCAACCCCCTCTCATAGTAACGCTCTTATACAATATATGCAATTCCACAAATACAGTTATATTTTTTCTTTTTTTCTCATAGGATGAAATAAAAACAGGTAATGCTATGGAACAGGAAAATCAAACAAACGCAACTACCTTCGATTCTTTAGTTCAGGACCGGCAGCTTCAGATGTTAAAGGCAGCCATCCCCTACATCAACAACGCCAACCAGAAAACCATGGCTTTTCTCATCAAGTTCATGGAACTTCAACGCACCGTATCTATTTTTAACAATCCCGGCGCCTCCATGCAGATTTGCTCCGTTTCGGAGGATGAAGAACCGCTGCCTTTGCAAATGCTGAATGCCTTGCGAGAATTTTGTACGGAACGGGAACAGGAAACCATCGATATGCTTACAAATTATGTGCAGATGTTCTCTGCCTACGAAACTCTGTTTACTTGAATTATGGAAAGGAAGGTGCATGTATGGATCCGTCAGTTTTACTAAACAACCCGCAACTGAAAAATATATCTCCGGAAAAGCTTCAATTTCTTATGGAAATGGCTGGCCAGGAGAAGGGCTCCACCCCAAAGGATATGGCCGCAGCCTTGATGGCTGCTTCCGCAGCCGCCCAGAAAAAAGGAGTAGGTTTTGAATCCTCGGAAACGGATTTGATCGTAGAGGTTTTAAAACAAAATATGTCAGAAAGCGACCGGAAAAAGGCAGATATGATTTTAAGCATGATGAAGGGACGAAAGAAATAGCGGCGTGATGGTTCTGCTGATTGGAATTTTTGAACTTTCATTTATGCAGAATATCCGTAACAAAAAACAGGACTTGAAAGGTTACTGCTTTTCAAGTCCTGCTTACATTATAGTATGATTGGCGCCATCTACTCTGTCAAAGATTGTTTCACGGCTCCCATGGGTTCATTTTCTCCTGCCGCTTCAAAAATTGCCGTCATTTCCGCAGGTGTAACAATAAAATCCTTAAATGGATAATGCTTTTGATTACCGGTGACTAAGTCTGAAATACTTCTATCCCATACTGCCTGACCGCATTCAGAACTACTTGTATTTCTTCCTTACGCAGGTGAAATTTTTCTCTATGAAGCACAGCATCATATTCATCTAAAATTTCCTGATGATACAAGGGAATGATTATCCCTTCAAATACAGCCTCTAAGACCTTAACAGCAGCCGAATCTTCATTTTTAGAAAGTGATGATGATAACAGTACGTTTGTATCCATTACTGCGTAATATTCTTAAAAATAGTTATTCAACTTTCTTATTATTTCTGTACAATATTAATAATTCTTCCCGGCACATAAATCTCTTTTACGATAGTTCCGGTCAGCTTCTCTTTCACCGCTTCTTTCCCGGCTGCAATTGCTGCATCCTTCTCCGTATTCTTAGCTAAGGTGATAACAGCCCTGGTCTTGCCATTGATCTGTACGGCCAGTTCCACGGTGTCCTCCACCGTTTTAGCCTCATCGTATTCGGGCCAGCTTTGGGCATACAGCCGTCCCTCAAATCCGCAAAGGCTCCAAAGCTCCTCCGTAATATGAGGCGCCACAGGATTTAAGAGAATCAAAAACGTCCGGTATTCTCCCCGCCGGATGCTTCCCTTCTTGGCAAAGTCATTCAGCAGAGCCATCATAGCCGCAATGGCCGTATTATATTTCAAATTCTCAAAATCGCTGCTGACTTTCTTGATGGTCTGATGCATCTTTGTCTCAAAATCGCTGCTGTATTCCTCTCCATCTGTGAGGATATCCTGTAGTTTCCAGACGCGCTCCAAAAACCTCCGGCAGCCTTTTACACCGTTCTCCGACCAGGCAGCGCTTAATTCAAAGGCTCCGATAAACATCTCATACGTACGCAGCGTATCTGCGCCGTAATCTGTCACAATATCATCGGGATTTACTACATTTCCCCGGGATTTGGACATTTTTTCCCCATTCTCTCCCAAAATCATGCCGTGGGAGGTACGTTTCCGGTATGGCTCCGGTACGGGAACCTCCTTTTGGTCATACAAGAACCGGTGCCAGAACCGGGAATACAGAAGATGCAGCGTGGTGTGTTCCATTCCGCCGTTATACCAGTCTACCGGCATCCAATACCGCAGCGCTTCGGGGCTTGCCAGGGCTTCTTTATTATGAGGATCCGTGTACCGTAGGAAATACCAGGAGGAACCGGCCCATTGAGGCATGGTGTCTGTCTCCCGTTTTGCAGGGCCGCCGCAGCATGGGCAGGTGGTATTCACCCAGTCTGTCATGGCTGCCAAAGGAGATTCTCCATTGTCGGTAGGCATATAGCTTTCTACTTCCGGAAGTTCCAAGGGAAGCTGTTCCTCCGGCAGGGCCACATAACCGCAGGTTTCGCAATGTACCACCGGAATGGGTTCTCCCCAATACCGCTGACGGGAAAATACCCAATCCCTTAATTTGAAATTTGTCTTCCCGGTACCAATCTTTTTCTCCTCCAGGAAGGAGATTATTTTTTTCTTTGCTTCCGCTACTTCCAGTCCGTTGAGGAAGTCCGAATTCACAAGCTTTCCGGTGGCTACGTCGGTAAATGCCGCCTCCTGGACATTTTCGCCTCCGGCCACCACTTCAATAATCGGCAGGCCGAACTTCTTGGCAAATTCCCAGTCTCTGGTGTCATGGGCGGGAACGGCCATAATGGCTCCCGTTCCATAGCTCATAAGGACATAGTCGGATACCCAAATGGGAATTTCACATCCGTTTACCGGGTTCACGGCTTTTAGTCCGTCAATCTCTACGCCGGTCTTCTCTTTGGCCAGTTCTGAACGCTCAAAATCCGACTTTCTGGCCGCCTGCTCCTGATATTCACGTACTTCCTCAAGATTATGAATGTCATCTTTGTACGTCTCGATCATGGGGTGCTCCGGGGAGATAACCATATAAGTGGCGCCAAATAAAGTATCCGGCCTTGTGGTATACACCGTCAGCTTATCCTCTTTTCCGGCGATGGCAAAATCCACTTCCGCTCCCTGGCTCCTGCCGATCCAATTCTTTTGGGATACCTTCACACGTTCAATAAAATCCACATCTTCAAGCCCGTCCAACAGCTTCTGGGCATACTCTGTAATCTTTAGCATCCACTGACTTTTTACCTTGCGAACCACCGGAGCGCCGCAGCGTTCACAGACGCCGTTGACCACTTCTTCGTTGGCCAACCCCACTTTGCAGGAGGTACACCAGTTGATAGGCATTTCCGTCTTATAGGCCAGCCCTGCCTGAAACAACTTTAAGAAAATCCACTGGGTCCATTTATAATACTCCACATCCGTGGTATTGATTTCCCGGTCCCAGTCAAAGGAATAACCCAAAGCGTGAAGCTGTCCCTTAAATCGTTTCACATTGTTCTCCGTCACGATTTTGGGATGGATCTTATTCTTGATGGCATAATTTTCCGTGGGAAGCCCGAACGCGTCCCATCCCATGGGATACAGTACGTTATATCCCTGCATCCTGCGTTTTCTGGCAACAATATCAAGAGCCGTATAGGGTCTTGGATGTCCTACGTGAAGCCCCTGGCCGGAGGGGTACGGAAATTCTACCAATGCATAATATTTTGGCTTGCTATAATCATCGGTGGCGGCAAATGCTTTTTCTTCATCCCACACTTTCTGCCACTTTTGTTCAATCGCTCTATGATTGTAAGGTTCTGACATGTATCATTCCTCCTGATTTTGTACGGTCTGCCTGTACTCTTATTACTTCAAAATTCTATCACATGGGAAAAATTTGTCAAGAGTTGGATTTTGGCAGGCATGTATTTTCCGCTTCCTCAAAATCCGGGGAATCCTTCCTGGTATTTCCGATCATCCTCCGGCCGTATCTCACGAATCACCCTGCATGGATTGCCGGCAGCCAGTACGTTGGCCGGAATACTTTTGTTTACAATGCTGCCTGCCGCTATCACAGAGTTGTCCCCAATGGACACCCCGCCCATGATTTTTACGCCGCCCCCAATCCATACATTGTTCCCAATTCGGATCGGCCAGGCGTACTCGATTCCGGAAAGACGCATATCCACATGAAAGGGATGACCTGCGGCATACAGTCCGCAGTCCGGGGCAATCCATACATTGTCTCCGATTTCGATTTTATTTCCCGCCAGAACTACAAAGTTATAATTGGAAAAAAAGTGGTCTCCCACGGACACCCGCTCCCAAAAATCGCAGTAAAAAGGCTGCTCAATGATACACCCTTCTCCTACGCTTCCCAGATTTTCCCGAAGCATATGCTCCCGCTCTTTGCGCTGGGAGGGTCTTAGGGCATTATAATCAAAATTCAATTCCTGGCTTCTTCTTCTCCCCTGATCCACTTCCTGGTCAGAATGGGCGTCATATAAAAGCCCTGCTTCTGCCTTTTCATATTCTGTCATAGATACTCCTTTTTTCAAATCACGATATCCTGCAGCTTCTCCAATGCGCACTGAACCATATGCCACCCCAGATCGTAACTTGTTTCTACGGCATTTTGGGAAAACCACTCTGTATTTTCCTTTGCCCTTCTTAAGTCCACATGCTCCGGATACAAAGCATACATAAGGCTGGATTCAAATTTTCCGGCATGGTCAAATCCCCCGCATTTATGCTGGGCTTCTTTTGCCAGCAAGGGAATGACTTTGATATAGGAAAAGGGATCTTCTCCGGAGCCGAGACTGTTGTAATAGTCCTTATATGCATCGCTTCCCCACCAGCCTATCCCCCGGGTATCTTCCATATATTCCATGATCAGCTTCTTCGCCGCCTTATGGCAGGCCAGCGTCATTGGCATCAGCCCTGCTTCTTCCGTCTGGTGGTGGGCAATGCAATAGATGTTTTTTACTCCGCCGTATACCATGGATTTTAAAATACAGTAAATATAGTTCTCATAAGTATCCACATCCACTTGAATCGTTCCTTTTTGAGGTCCTGCCACCGCATAGCTGGCCACGCCGTACCAGATGGGCGGGCAGACGACGATCTCTTTTTGCTTTTCCAGCTCCCGCAGCACCCCAAGAATTACCATGGTATCTGTTCCGCAGCTTGTATGACGGGCATGGTATTCAATGGTGCCAATGGGAATTACAAAAGGTACTTTTCTTTTCTTGGCGTCTTCCAACTGGTCGTAAAACATATCTACCATTTGCATAAGCATCTCTCCGTTAAAATTCTAATTCATATAAAGCGCCGATTTCCGGAGACAATACGTCGCAGCCTCCTTCTGTTACGGAAATCCCCTTCTCCCAACGTACGCCGAAGGTGTCTGTGGATATAAAAGTATCAATCTGAAACGTCATATTTGGTTTTAATGCATATTCAGAGTTGGTTTCCACCCAGGGAGCTTCCACTTCAATCATCCCCGTTCCGTGTAAGGGGCCGTAAACAAAATTGCGTTCATAGCCATTCTCCACATAGTAATCATAAAAACGCTGTGCAATGTCACAGGCCATCACCCCCGCCCTTACCTGGCTTTGGGTCCAGTTATGGGCTTCCAGCCCAAACATTACAATTTCCCTGCGTCTGCCCTCTAGCTTTCCCAAAATAATCGGATACCCGATCGCTGCAGAGTAGCCGTCTATTTTAGCAGAAAGGTTCAGCTGAACAATGTCCCCTTTCTCAAATTTGCGGTAGCTGGAACGTGAAATCGCATGACGGGTAGAGCTTTCTGAAAACACGTACATGGGAAGTCCCTCATACTCTGCCCCATTCTCATAGACCACCCGCTGAGCCACGCCTACCATCGCAAGCTCTGTCATTCCCGGGCGAATCTCTTTGATCACCTGCTGGGAAGCCAGTTCTGCAATGCGATAGCCCTCCCGCAGGCAGTTGATCTCATTGACAGACTTCACGGAACGGAGTTCCCTCATAATATGATCCGCCCGCACAATCTCCGCTTCCGGGAATGCATTTTTGATGCCCTCCATAATTACAACGGAAGTATCCAGATAGCTGGCCACCCCAATCCGAAGCTTTTTCCCATTGATATGCAGGGATTGAAAGACATCATGATACGTGTCGGCTTGTAACTGAGGATATGCGGGATCTGCACTCTCCCGATATTCCTTTAGTACGAAAATCCGGTCTATCCTGGAGCGGTCGGCTGCAAATTCACGGCTCTCCGGCCCCACCATTAAGGCTGCTTCCCCCGTTGGCGCAATGGTTACGCCGCATCGCTCAAACAAAGGCCAGAAGCCGGAAAAATACCGCGCATTGGCATAATCCGCTTCATTGGAATTCACAATCAGTGCGTCAAGCCCCTCCCGCCGGATCAGTTCTGCCGCCCGTTTAATTCTTTCTTGATACTCTGTATCCGGTATTCGTATACTTCCATGTTCCGCCATTTTTTTGCCCCCAATCTTTTTTACCGTTTCCGTCTTAATCTCCGGAAGTAACATCCTTTCATTACTGTGTGACTTCAATCCAGATGGTAAATCTCCTTCATGCCGGACCAGAATTCTCCTTCCTCCCGGTCCTCCAAAGGCTGCATCAGAGGCTTTACCACATCCCACCAAGCCTGGGTATTGGGATCTGCCGCCATTTTAGCCATATCTGCCTCAAAATCATCCCCGTCATATTCGTAATAAGCAAATAAATATTCGCCTCTGCTGTAGATGGAATAATTTTTAAGATGGCACTCCTTTATCATTTCATTGACTCCCGGCATAGGATTGGCATGCCATTTGGCATATGCCTCCAGATCTTTTACCTTGATCATTTCTCCGAATCTTCTTACTGCCATAATATGAACCCTCCTTCAATCTTTTTGTACGAAACGGGGCAGCCGTGTCAGCTGCCCCGTGTACGATTCTCTAATATACTTTCTGCGCCTCTTCAAATAATGCATGGATATTGGCCGGGGGTACGTCTTCCATAATCGCTTCATGGCTGGGAGAAATCACCAGTCCGGTGGGGAAAATTTCCCGCAGTTCTTTTACTTTTGCACGAACCATCTCCGGCGTTCCGTTTACCAGCAGATCCTGGGTATCCACACCGCCACAAAAAGCAACCTTGCCGTCGAATTTGTCCTTCAGATTCCGGGGCTCCATTCCCGCCGCCAAAGCCTGGATCGGATGCACCACGTCTACTCCGGCTTCAATCAAATCCGGAATCACTTCCACAATAGAACCGCAAGAGTGATAGATTACCTTCAATCCATAGGAATGAGCTTGCTCCACCAACTGTCTGCAGCCCGGAATGACAAAGTCTCTTACACATTGGGGCGACAACATCAGCCCTCTCTGGCTGCCCATATCATTGCCGATCAAGACAGCGTCCAGCTTTCCCTTTGTGGCCTCAAAAAATATTTCGTTGGCCCGGAGATAGAATTTTACGATTTTCTCATCCACTGCTTCATAAATCTCAGGATTGGCCAGCATGTTCATCAATGCTGTTTCCATGCCGAAGGAAGCGCAGGTATCCTGGAAATGGGCGGACCAGCACATGGCGAGACGCACCTTATCCTCCGGGGCCGCCTCCACTCTGCGGCGGCATTCTTCCACGTCTATGTATTTTTCCGGATCCGGCCACTGGAAGAATTCCAAATCTTCCGGCTCCTCTGCATCTTTAAAGCAGCCGTCTGCCGTCAGAGTACGATCCTCGGCATCTACTTCTCCATCCATATACCAGTCAAATGCCGCATAAATAGCGCTTGCCGTTGGGGATTTATAGGGAACCTCAATCGCATAAAAATCATCCCCTACCGCCAGCTTCAGTTCATGCATATTTTTCACGCCATAATGCTCAAACAATGCGGGCTGGGACTTAATGTCCGGCATTCCCAGCCATGCCGCCGGACGGTCCACCGGCTCGTGGTTGATCGTTGCAAAAAAACGTTCTCTACTGTTCATGAATCATTCTCCTTCTTTCCCATAAAAGCAATTTTTATGCTGTTATACCTAACCAGGTTTTGAAACTCAAACCTGTTTATTTACTTTTCTTCCCCGGTTTCCGCAGCTTAAACCCTCCTCCGGTAAACTTTGTGCTTAAGATCAATACGATAATCAGCAAACCGCCCCAAATCAAGCTCGCATGATAGGGATTCAGATTTGAGAACATATTTACGCCGGATGAAATAATCTGAATTGACACCACCGCCAACAGTACGTTGAATATCTTACCCATTCCGCCGTCCGGCAGAACCCCTGCCAGGACCAGAATCAGGATGACGGACATCACATAGGAAGTACCGTAATCTGCTTTTGCAGAATTCATACTGGAAACCATCAGCATACATCCATAACAGCAGATGATATCAGCCAGCACAAATGTACCAATAATCATGCCTTTTGTATTGATGGCGGAGAATCTCGCCGCTTTTACATTGGTTCCGATCATATACAGCTTTTTCCCATAAGTCGTAAATTTTAATAGGAACGCTGCAATGGCAAATACAATCAGGAATACCAAAAGCGGAACAGGCAAAAAACCAAACAGCATCATATGGCCAACCTCTGTATACAATGCCGGTACTCCGGTAACAGCATACCCCTGGGTAAGAGCCGTGGACAGCCCAAGCCATACCAACTGCATAGCGATCGTTGCCATAACCGGCGGAATATTCAAATAGGCGATCAGTACGCCATTGATAATGCCGCCTATGGCCCCCACCACCGCTACAATCAAAAGACCTACCAGGATGACTCCCGCCTGCTGGCCGTTGGACATTCCTTCTGTCGTATGGGCAGCCATATAACGAACTGCCATAATCGCTGCAAAATCCCCTAATGCTACAAAGGACATATCAATATTTCCGCTGATGAAACAGAACATGACGCCGATTGTCATAAGCCCGAATTCCGGAAACTGCATCACAATCCCTTTCCATGTACCGACGGTCCACAGGGTTCCCCCTTTTGTAATGGTAAAAAAGATCAGCAGGATTACCATCAATGCAAGCAGCATCACAGTATAGTTATTTTTACTGGAAAATTCTTTTATTTTTGCTAACATAATGACCTCCCCCTCTACTTTCTGCGCCGCATAGCCTGAATAGCAGATACCGTAACGCCAACCAGGATTACAAGGCCGTTAAAGAAATTCTGCCAGTAAGTGTCAATGCCCATCAGCAGCATACTGTTGGATACGACCGTAATAATGCCTACGGCGCAGACCGTACCAAATACAGAACCCTCGCCGCCGAAAATACTGGCTCCTCCCAGAATAACCGCAGGAATAATGGTCATTTCTTTCCCAACCATAGCCTTAGGGATAGACTGACGGGCCATGCATACGCGGATCATGCCGATAAAGCCGGCAGAAGCCCCAACTACGGTATACAGGATAAATTTAACTCGTTTTACATTGTATCCCGCACGTTCCGCCGACACTTCATTGCCTCCGATGGCATATAACGCACGGCCGAACATGGTTTTATTCAGGACAAATGAGGTAATGATGCACAACAGTACAAAGGGAATAAACATGGAAGTCATGGTAGACCGCAGTCCCGCGGAATTGGTAACTTCAAACAGATAGGACTCCCCAAAGGTACGGAATCCAACCGGAAGTGTGGAAGTAATCTCTTTTAACTCCAAAAGCCCCATAGTAATACCAATAAAAAACGTCTGTGTTCCCAGAGTGATAATCATGGTATTCAGCTTGAAATTTGCAATGATCCATCCGTTCACCATTCCCAATACGGCGCCGATCACAATCGCCAGAAGAAATCCAATCAGCGGATTGGTGTTACACCAGCCCATATTTACGCAGATTGTGGTGGATAATGCATACGCCAGAGCCGCCACTGCCGGGAAGGAAAGATCAAATCCGCCGGAAACCATAACTACCAGGCATATCATTGCAAACATACCGTCCACAACCATAGCTCGCAGGATGGTAACAACGGTGCTCGATTCAAATAATTGCCCTCCCGAAGCAATCTGTATCCCTATGCACATAATTACCAAAACCAGAAAAATCCAGAATTCTGTTCTTCCGGTTATGCGCTTTATTGTAGCTTTGTTCATATGTAGTTCCCTCCTTAGCGAATAATCTCCAAAATATTATTTTCGGTAATATCATCACCTGTCATTTCGCCTACAATTCTGCCTTCCTTCATAACGATCACGCGGCTGCAGTTTACAACCACTTCAGACAAGTCATCCGAAATAATAATAACGGCAAGTCCTTCGTTGGCCAGATTATGCACCAATGCGTGGATATCCTGCTTAGCTCCTACGTCCACGCCTACGGTGGGTCCATTGAGTATCAATACGTCCAGATCATTGCTCAGCCATTTGGAAAGCACGATTTTCTGCTGATTACCGCCGGATAGTGTAGAAGCAAATTTCCGCACGTCATCCGTCTTAATTGAGAATTTTTCTTTCCAGATATTGGCGTCGTCTAAGATGTCCTGATTCTTAATAAGGCCGATGGCATTGGAAAGCCTTTTTAAGGAAGATAAGGTGATATTATCCGATATCGGCTGCTGTAAGCACAACCCTTCTGTCAGACGGTCCTCGGGAACATAACCGATTTTTAACTTCTGCGCCTTGATGGGGTTTGAAATCTTCACCTGCTCCCCATTCAGGGTAATGGTTCCTTCCTTGGGATGTTCCAATCCAAACAGGCTTAAGGCAAGTTCCGTACGCCCGGATCCCAGAAGTCCTGTAATACCAAGGATTTCACCTTTGTGAAGTTCAAAAGAAACATCCTCAAACTTATCTTTTAAAGTAAGATGTTCCGTCTTTAACACCGGTTCCTTGCTGACATTTTTGGGAATAAAATGATCGTCTGTCAGCTCGCGTCCCGTCATATGATAGGTAAACTGCTGGGGCGTAAGCTCCGCCGTAGGCCCGGCAAATACATTCTCGCCATTACGCATGATACATACGTCGTCAGAAATCTCAAAAATCTCTTCTGTCTTATGGCTGATAAACATAATGGCAATCCCGCTGTCCCGAAGCTGACGGGCCGTCTTAAATAATGCGTCTACCTCTTTCTTCGTCAAGGCAGTAGTCGGCTCATCCATGATAATCAGCTTCGCGTCAAACAGCAATGCCCGGCAGATTGCGACAAGCTGTTTGTCTGCAACGCTCAATTCTCCCATTTTTGCATTTAAATCTATGTTGTAACCGATTTTTGATAAAGCTTCTTTCGCAGTGGCCTCCCAGCGTTTGCGGTTTACAAGCTTTTTTCCGGCAGTGATTTCAGAGTTAATAGCCAGATTTTCCATAACCGTCAAGTTAGGGAAAATAGATAAATCCTGGTAAATTACCTGAATCCCCAATTTGGTAGCTTCCGCAGGCGTAATCCTCGTAATTGGTTTCCCTTCAAAAAGCACTTCTCCTTCATCCTTCGTGTAAACCCCGGAGATAATTTTAACAAGCGTAGACTTTCCACAACCATTTTCACCGGCCAGACACATTACCTTGCCGGGCCTGACTTTAAAATTGACATTCTTTAACGCATGAACGCCCGAAAACGATTTGCATATCCCAGTCATTTCCAGTAAATATTCAGACATTGAGGTACAGCCTCCTTTACGTTCTTATTGTATGAGGCAGGGAAGACCTGCTTCTCTGCCTCATACGATTCATGACAACGGAACACGTCCAGCGCACTTCCATTGTACACATTACATAGCATTTTGCTTAGAATCCAAAATCATCTACATTGTCCATAGTAACAGCAATCTGTCCCTGTCCAACGATAACCTTGCCTTGGATATCTACTGCATTATAGCCTTCTTCTCCTAAGTCGGCGCCTGCTGCAATCTCTTCCCCATTGAACATCTTAACGCCAAGATTCAGCATAACCTTTGCAGATACGCCCGGATCCCAGAGAGCTACGGAACCTAAAGTGCCGTCCTGCAGATAATCCTTTACTTCCAGAGGCATTGCTACGGAAATTGCAAATACTTTGCCGGTAAGGCCAAGTTCCTGAATCGCACGTGCCGCGCCGGGAGCATCGAAAGAACCGGTTCCTAAAATACCCTTCAAATCCGGATATTTCTGGATCATTTCTTTTGTAAGCTGATATGCTTTTTCTGCATCAGAACCATTTTCAACACGGGCGTCTGGAACAAGTTCCATATCCGGATATGCATCCTTCTGACGTGCTACGGCAGCGTCCGCCCAGTTATTCTGAGATTCCATTGTCATAGAACCAACCATGGTGATATACTGTCCTGATTTACCCATCTGTTCTGCCAGCTGATCCATCAAAAATCCGCCGAGACCTGTCTCATCAAATGCTTCTACGTCGTAATCAATATTCTCCATGCCGGAAGCTTCGGTGGAGATTACGATAATGCCTTTGTCGCGGGCTTCTTTGCAGATGGCTTCGCATGCAGCCGGGTCATTGGGTGAGAAGCAAAGGATATCCACGCCCTGGTTTACAAGGTCGGTCATAATCTTAACCTGTGCGGCAGCGTCAACCTCTGTGGGTCCTTTGTAGATTACTTCGATCCCGGTGTCAGCAGCCCACTCTTCTACGTTCTTCTGTACATAATCCCACCATGCCTGGCCCATAACCTTGGGAACAAATGCGATTGTGGGTGTGTCGCCGCTTGGCTTCTCCGCCTCTGCGTCATCACCAGCGTCATCTGCCGGCGCCTGGGCGTCATCAGAACCAGCGTCATCGGAAGATCCCCCCGCCGAGTCATCTGCCGGCGCTTCCTGCTGAGAATCGGAAGGCGTTGAGCCTTTGTCGCCGCCTCCGCAGCCTGCCAGCATAGCTGCTGTCATGGCTACTACCATCAAGCTTGCCAATACTTTCTTCTTCATGTTCTACCTCCTGTAAATAAATTTTTGCAGGTATTTTAAATAAATCCCCTGCTCAAACCGGAAAGAACTTCATGGTAAAATATACTATGTAGAAACGTTCCAATTTGTATCTTTATCATACAACATACAGTCATCAATTTCAACAATTATTTGAAGTATTGTTGAAACGTTTCACTAATATTTTACTAATAAATTTTATAATTCCGCCATAGAATTTGGTAAATTGCACATTTCACAATCAACCATATGCTCGCTGACGACAGCAAAAAAAGAATCCCGCAAAGCGAGATTCTTTTGCCGATCCATAATTTGGCACTACGTTTCTATTTTTTCAGCGATTCCTCCTGAAGCTTATCAAGTTTCGCCATACACTCATCCACCGTTGCGCCGTTTAAAAGCTCTCGTACGAGAAGGCACGTATTTCCCCACTGCTCCATCTTCATTCCGGCATTGGATCCAAGAACATAAACGTTCTCTTTGATCTTGTCATTCAAAGGCTTTAACGCCGGAATACAGTCTACTTCTACATTTTGGGAGGGAGAGATTACTTTATTTGTTTCTGTGTAAATTTGAAGCGCCTCATCTGACAACATCTCATTTAAAAGATTTTTTGCATCCTCCAGATGTTCTGCCTCTGTTCCTATTCCATATCCCGTCATAGATACCACAGGCATCGGTCCGCGTTTACTGGGAAATCCAATGACCTGCAGTTCAAAATCCGGATCCCCATAAGCCGTATCTGTATTTGCAGCCCCCCAGTATGCCATTACGATGGGTGTTTTCTGGGCCAAAAAATCAGCCCTCTCCCCGTCGATCGCTTCATAAGTATAGGCTGCCTTGGCATCAACATAGCCTTTCTCTATCAGTTCCTCCAGGAATTCAAATCCCGGGCGCATGTAATCGCTGTATTTGCGCTCACCGGCGTTCAGCGCCGCGATCTCAGTCTCTGTGTTTCCTCCGTTATACAGATCTGCGTACGCCTGGGCGAACACAAAGTTTTCCAGCCACCAGCGATTTGCCCCTACCGGCGTCTCAATTCCATTTTCTTGAAATACCCGGCAGCACTCCAAAAAATCTTCCGGCGTTTCCGGCAATGGAAGATCATATTGATCAAACAGATCTTTATTCAGGAACAGACCATAGGCCACTACTTCCTGAGGAATTGCCACCAGTTTTCCATCTACTGTATTTGCGGTCTTGGCAACTTCTCTTAAATTCTTTGCATTATCCAAACCGGATAAATCCAGCAATTCTCCTTCCTCTCCCAATATCTGAATGGTATCCGGATTCAGCAAATATAAATCGTCCATTTGGTTGCGGGCTCTTTCCAGCGTCACGTCATCGTAAGTTTTTTCTTGGTAATTTTCCGCCGTATATGTTTTGTACTCTACCGTTATATCCAGCTTCTCTTCCGCCATAATGATCGTCCTGTCCGTTGCATTTCTTGCAACATTTTCTGCATCCGGATCACTTTTCTCCATTGGCCCGAACAAGTTCACTACCTCTTTCTTTTCTTCCTCTGTTGTGATCAGATTTGCCCCTGACTCTTCTCTCCCGCAGGATGCCATGGTAAAAACAGTGATTATCGTCAAAGAAACTACGGCAAATCGTTTCATCATCCTTTTTTTCATACTTCTCCTTTTTTATCATTATAAAACTTCTTGAATCACTTTTTTTAGTAATGTAATATCAATGGGCTTAGACAAATGAAGATTCATGCCTGCTTGTAACGCCTCTTTTTCATCCTCCGCGAAGGCATTGGCCGTCATAGCTATGATAGGGATCTGCCTTGCTTCTTTTGAATCCAACGCCCGAATTGCCCTGGTAGCGTCGTAACCATTTAACACCGGCATTTGAACATCCATTAAAATGGCATCAAACTCTCCTTCTTTCGCCTGGGTAAACCGTTCTACCGCAAGTTGCCCGTTTTCTACAATCTCACAGGTGGCTCCTTCCAGCTTTAAAATTTCTGCCAAAATTTCAGCATTGATCTCATTATCCTCCGCCGCCAAAAAATGAAACCCTTTCAGACTGTCTTCCCGTTCTGATTCTTTCTCTTCTTGCTGCCATGCCTGCATTTCCAAAAGCTTTTCCCTTAAGGCAGATTCAAAAAATGGTTTTGTTAAAATCCCGGTTCCTTCCATCTCAAGGGCACTTTGTACCCCTTCTTCATCATATGCCGCCAAAAACAAGATCGGCACCGTATCGGGCACAGTCTCCCTGAGTTTTTTTACTTTCTGCAGATTCTGTCCATCCTCTGAATTCCATCCAAACAAAATCAGCTGATATCCGAATGACTTCTCCTCATCCCCTGCCATCCATTCCATATCTTCTGTCAGGCCAGGGGATGTCTCCACCAGGACATTGGAATTTTTCATCAAAGACTGAATGTTCTTGCCGCTTTCCACATCGCTGTCCAGAACCAAAATTCTAGAAATCCCGCTGTCTTCCCAGAATTTTTCATTCATATGTCCTTCTGGTATCCGGAATTCTAATTCTACCCGGAACAAGCTTCCTTTCCCCACTTCACTGAATACCTGGATCGTACCTCCCATCAGTTCTACGATACTTTTTGTGATAGCCATACCAAGCCCGGTTCCCTGTACTTTGTTGGTAGTGCTGTTTTCTGCTCTTGTAAATGCGTCAAAAATTGTCTCCAGGTACTCTGGAGTCATCCCGTATCCATCGTCTTCCACTTCAATCCGAATATGCTCATACTGACCGGAACGCTGCTTTAAACCAATGATACGAAACCAGATATTCCCTCTCTCCTGGGTATATTTTACTGCATTGGAAAGTAGGTTAATGATAATCTGATTTAGCCTGGTCTCATCCCCCATCAGATATTCATGATGAATACCTGTGACCCGGACATGAAATTTCTGTTCCTTGGCGTTTGCCATAGGCCGGATTATGGAATCTACGGAAGATACCAGGTCATTTAAGGTAATTACTTCAAAATTCAGTACTACTTTCCCGCTCTCGATCTTGGAAACATCCAAAATATCATTGATCAAGCTTAACAAATGCTGGCCGGAAGCCATAATTTTTTTGGTATATTCTCTGACTTTTGCAGGATTTTCTGCATCTGAAGCAAGCAGTGTCGTAAAGCCAAGCACCGCATTCATAGGCGTACGGATATCATGGGACATATTGGAAAGGAACATGGTCTTGGAATTGCTTGCAATCTGGGCAGCCTGCAAAGCCTCGGCCAACTGCTTATTATGTACCTCCCGTTCTTCTTCCTGCTCCTTTTGGATCTTTTTCTGCTCTCTTTGATTAAAATAGTACAACAGGCAGCACAAAAAAAATGCCGCCAGCATCACAAAGACAACCGTAAACATATTTTGGTTGACGGATGTCCCTTCTTGCTGAATTGCCTCCACAGGTACAAATCCGATCAAAAAGATAGAACCGTCATTCACAGACCACATATAATTCAGCGCCCGTTTTCCCCGAATGTCATGGTAGAATAAAATATTATCTCCATTTTCCACACACGCTGAAACTTCTTCTATTAATTTTTCTTCCAATATTTTATTCGCACGGTAAAAATCTTCCAGGTTCAAATGCCCTGCGTCCCGCTCTCCCATGCCTTTGGGCTTTAATACCAGCCGCTCACTTTTCGCATCCATAATGTAAAGCCTTGCCGTTCCATTATAGAATCCGTCCGGAAGTGATTTTTCAAAAGAGTCGTAGACATATTCCACATATAAGGATGCAATCTGGCGGTTATCTTTTACTACAGGACACTGTATCGTATACGCCCAGGTTCCCATATAGTTCACGTAAGACTCCGAAATTGGCAGCCCGTCTACGGTCTTTCCGGAAGAAAAATCCAGCTCTTCCTGGGAAAATACATCCCCTTCATTGGAAACTCCTTGGGTCTCACCTTCCATGATCAAAGATACTTTCACAATACTCTGACTTTTTTGATAAGAACGGACAAACTCCACAGGGTCCGGAAGCACGGCAATCTCCTGTGCCATTAATTTCTGAAATTCCGCTTCCTTTCTAAGAATCGCTTCGATCGTGCCTTTCATTAACTCCAAGCTTTCACTTAGATTCTGAATTGCTGAGGAAGACATTTCCGCGGAAATCTTACGCGACATCGTGAACACGAAGGCGCCTAACAGACAAAAAACCGTTATAATAGAAAAAAGCAGAACCTTATCCTTATTTTGTCTGCCTTTATTTTGCTGTTTTTTCATTTACAATCTCCGTTCTATTACTTTGGATTGATAAAACCAGATGCACGGTTTTTGACGATGCAAAGCTACCGCACTCCAAAAACCATGTACTCAGAATTATTCTGTGCAATGATTATACCTCTTTCCCTCTTTTGCTGTCAATATATTGCTCTTCATTCTGCACCAACATCCTGATTTTACATATATTATCCATTGAAAGCATATTTTGGAGTTTTTTATGGAACTAAATCCCGGTCTCAGCTATTTCAATACGCTGCTTTATGAAATGCCTGCTGCTTTTGCAGCTATCCAGGGCAGCGGCAAATATCCGAACCTCCACGGCATTGTCCGTTTTTATCCGGTAGCCGACGGCGTTCTGGTGAATACGGAGCTCTATGGGCTTCCGGTCAACCGGCCCATCTGCAGCAATCATTTTTTCGGTTTTCATATCCATGATGGAAAAGCCTGCAGTGGAACGAAAGAAGATCCTTTTGCGGATGCAGGGCTTCATTATAATCCGGGGGGATGTGAGCATCCCGCCCACGGCGGAGATTTGATCCCGCTTTTTGCCACCCATGAGGGCTTTGCATGGAATGCGTTTCTCTCCGACCGATTTAAATGGGGCGACGTCTTAGGGCATACGGTGATCGTCCATGCCATGCCCGATGATTTTACCTCACAGCCTTCCGGCAACTCCGGGGAAAAAATCGGATGCGGAATTATCACAAAAGCTTCTTCCTAGCAAAAAGGCCGGCGCATTTGGGCAGAGGCGGGCAGGATACTGTGCTCTGCCGTTTCTATCCTGCGCCAATCTCCCTTTCTGCGCCAGCCCCTGCAACCGTCGAAGCCAACCGAAAAGATCTTTTTATGATATTTTACACCTCTTTATCGGGGCCATCGCTCCTTCCGTTCCATAAGCACCTCAAAGGGCACATGGGGCTCTGTCTGATACCAGTAAGCCACCGTTGCCACATCGTCCTGCCGTTCAAATAACCCGCCGTGGCACACGCCAATCTGCTGAATCGTTACCCGGATATCTTCGTCAAATAATATCGGATCCATAATATGCCATCGGTAAAAGCTTCTTTGAGGCAGAATATCGTCGTTGTGATAATCGTTATGGATTTGCGTATCGTGGCAGGAATAATATGGATACCCTAAAAACGGAGTGCAATACGTCTGTTCCACCGTCTTTCCCTGGATCTGGGCTGCAAAGCTCCATGCGCCTCCGAAGTAATCCTCCGTACCGGTACCGCAGATCGTGGGATATTCTTCGTCTCCATCCAGATAAAATTTTATTTCCCCTTCTCCATACCAATACCGTTCCAATGCGGTCAACGCCAGATAGGTGCCTACATACTGCCCTTTTCCTTTTACTTGATCTAAAATAACATAGTCCTTCGCCTTCTCCGTGATCCGTTGTCTTCTCCATTGCGCATGAAAATATCCGGCGTTTAGGGGCAATTTTTCCATCAGGCAGTAATCCACCTGATAAAAAAATGCTTCCACATCTTCATCGCATTGGTTTTCCAGGGTGATTTTCATTTTTCTTTGAAAAGGCATAGGAAAATAAGAGTTAAAACCTCTGGTGGGATTTACAACAATGGGCATGGAATTCACCGGGTAAGAAACCCCAAAACCGCAACAGAAAAAATCTCCCAGGGGGCTTTCTACGGAAGGAGCCTCTTCCCCGTCCCAATACATCCGCAGCACCAGATCCCGCAGAATATACCGATTGCGCAGACTGACCTGATCGGTCACCGTAATCCAGATATGGGATATCATACCAGGTCCGTCCGTCTCCGCCAGCGTCACGGTTTCTCCTGCCTGTATCTTGGGGATACAGGGGGAGCCTTTTCTGGAGGGCCCAAGGCCGCTTGCAGCCATTCCTCCCTTTCCTTTCTCCCCGGTTCGGTTCTCCCAGTTAATGCTTCTACTTTTTCCGTCTCTTACATAAGGCAGCGTGGATAAGCTTTGATGAAATAGTTCTGTCATGGCAATCTCCTCACAAAAATATTGACTTTTTATTGCCCATATGATATCATATGAACCTTCTCTCAACAAGAGAGGAAACAGAATATTTTACCTACGGTATTTGCCGGCAACATCCGGCAAAGCCAGACCGCTTGGCAAGATATGAAAATATAACTACCAGGAGGAACCAATGATGATTACCATGGAACACGTTTGCAAATCATATTGGATTGCAAAACGAAACGCAGGCATGAAAGAGGCCTGCAAAGCGCTTTTTCACCGGGAGCGGGAAGAGATCCGGGCCCTGCGTGATATCAGCTTCACCATAGAGGATGGTGAAATGGTGGGATATATCGGCCCCAACGGTGCCGGGAAAAGCTCCACCATCAAAATTTTAAGCGGGATATTGACCCCGGATAGCGGGCAATGTCTTGTGGACGGACGGATTCCCTGGAAAGACAGAATCCGCCATGTCAAAGAAATCGGCGTTGTATTCGGACAGCGCTCTCAGCTATGGTGGGATGTCCCCGTCATAGACTCCTTTCTGCTTTTGAAGGACATCTATTGTATTCCGGATCCGGTTTACCATTCCAATGTAGACGAATTAACGGAACTGCTTCATCTAAAAGAGCTTTTGCGCACACCTGCCAGGCAGCTCTCGTTAGGGCAGCGTATGCGGTGTGAAATTGCGGCCTCTTTGTTACATAGCCCTAAGATTTTATTTTTGGACGAGCCTACCATCGGGCTTGACGCCGTATCCAAGCTGGCGGTGCGGGACTTCATCCGAACCCGGAACCAGACGCACGGCACTACGGTTATTCTGACGACTCACGATATGCAGGACATTGAAGCTTTGACCAACCGCATCCTGTTGATCGGCCGGGGAGAGATTCTTATGGACGGCACCCTGGAAGAGATCAGGCGAGGCGGCCAGACCATTGACGAAACCATCGCCCAGCTCTATCAAGAATACGAGGTTTAGGAGGGATGGATATGAAAAAATATATTTCTTTTTTCCGGCTTCGTTTTTCTATGGGGCTGCAATACCGGACAGCCGCCCTGGCAGGAATCGCTACGCAATTTGCCTGGGGCGCCCTGGAGGTTCTGGCTTTTCGCGCTTTTTATGAGACTGATCCAAACAGCTTTCCCATGAGTCTTTCCGCCACCTGTACTTATGTCTGGCTGCAGCAGGCGTTTCTTGCCTTGTTTGCCGCATGGCTCATGGACAACGAGCTATTAGAATCGATCATAAACGGCAATATCGCCTATGAGCTTTGTCGTCCCGTCCATATTTACGATATGTGGTTTTCCAAGTCAGCGGCAAACCGTATTTCCAGAGCCGTGCTTCGCAGCGTTCCGATTCTGTTGATCGCCGCTTTCCTGCCTGCGCCTTACGGCCTTTCCCTTCCCGCAGGCCCTGGATATTTCCTGCTGTTTCTTTTGACGCTGCTGTTGGGTTTGGCCGTCACGGTCTCTTTTTGTATGCTGGTGCATGTATTGGCCTTTTTTACCATCTCCCCCAGAGGGCTTCAGATGATATTTGTATCAGCGGCCGATTTTTTTTCAGGCGGTATAATTCCCCTGCCTTTCTTTCCCCCAAAAGTACAGTTTGTTCTGGAGCTTTTTCCATTTGCATCCATGCAGAATGTACCGCTGCGCATTTACAGCGGCAGCATGACAGAACCGGAGATAGTAAAAGCTTTTGGGTTGCAGATCTTCTGGCTTTTGCTTTTGCTGGCGGGAGGAAGGAAGCTTTGCCGTTATGGAGAACAAAAAGTTACGATACAGGGAGGTTGAGAAATGAAACATGATAGTCAAGTCCAAACAAGAAGCATCCGCCACTCCCTCAAGCTTTATCATCATTACGTTTCCATCAATGTCAGAAGCGCCATGGAATACAAAACCTCGTTTCTCCTTACGGCGGCGGGACAATTTCTTGTTTCTTTCCATGTATTTTTAGGTATTCTGTTCTTGTTTCAGCGCTTTTCCAACGTGAAAGGCTTTACCTACAGTGAGGTTTTGCTGTGCTATTCGATTGTATTATTGGAATTCTCCCTGGCGGAAATGTTTGCCAGAGGATTTGACCAGTTTTCTGAAATGGTAAGAAACGGATCTTTCGACCGGGTACTGGTGCGTCCCCAAAATGAAATATTACAGGTATTGGGAAGCAAATTTGAACTCACCCGGATCGGGCGTCTTCTCCAGGCCCTTGTCATGTTTTTTTATGGAATCTTACAAAGCCATATTGTGTGGACGCCCGGCAAGGTCTTTACGGTGATTTTTATGCTTTTGGGGGGAATCTGCCTCTTTTCTGGCATCTTTTTACTCTATGCCTCACTGTGCTTTTTTACTCTGGAAGGGCTGGAATTTATGAATATCGCCACCGACGGAGCCAAGGAATACGGCAAATATCCCTTGAGCATTTATGGAAAACGTTTGCTGCAGTTTACCACCTTTGTGATTCCGTACGCTTTGGTACAGTATTATCCCCTATTGTATCTTTTAGATCAAAGAACAGGCATCTTCTTTGTGTTTTTGCCCCTTCTGGCAATGCTGTTTCTGGCGCCTTGTTATCTTTTGTGGCGGTTTGGGGTGCGGTGTTATAAATCCAGCGGGTCTTAAGTTCCATGCACAAAAAAATATCTGCTCGGCAGCATTTTGCTTTATGCCGCCAAGCAGACAATTTGCCATCATTCACTCACCAGTTGTTTTATGGATATTCTGCTGATGGTTTTTATGATTACACATGTACCTAAGACCATGCAAACCGGCAGAAAAAGAAGACTGACTGCCATTCCTTCTAATGAGTTTACAAACGGAAATTCTGAAAGCCCTAGTAATCTGGCATATGGAGTCAGCAATTTTGGTACCACAACTATTCCAAATATAAGCCCTAGGCTATTTCCTGCAATGGCAGACAAACCATTTCTCCAGGAATAAATTTTCACAATCTGCCAAGGCGTCATTCCTATGGCCTTTAGCAAACCGATCATTCTCTGCTCATGCCGAATTAATAAGAATGTCAGGTTCAGGGTAATTAATATTACCACAACAAACAGTATTGCCAAAATCGTCCCCATGGCAGGCACCAGAATACCACTAATATTCTCGCCATTTGACTTTGACGCAATGAAGGAAAACTTCCCGCCATATTCCTTGGCCAACTCTTTGGCATATTCCCATTTATCAACGCCGTCATCAAGTACAAGCATATAATCTCCAAAAGCACCGCCGTATCTTACAAATTGATCCAGATTACCTGTAACCATTCGAACCACGTTTCCATAATTGGAAAGCGTCTGAAAAATTCCTGTAATCTTATATTGCGCCTTTCGTCCGTTTACCATAAGTTCCATACTCTCTCCAACGTCCAATCCATATTTTTGAGACAGCGCCAGACCGATTCCTACCTCATCTTCATGCAGCGGCCGCCTTCCTTTCAAAAATCTGTCTTTGATTTTTTCATGCCACGGCAGTTCATAAACCTCTGTTGTGATATTCTGCCAGGTTTCTCCATCCTCAGGTTTGAATTGACATACGATCTTATTTACTCCATATGTGTAACGAACCTGGGGGGCATTTTCCAATTCCTCAATAATATCGCTTACCGCCGTCTCCTCCAGGGATGTAACGTATATATCTGTTTTGATAAATCCCCATATCTCCGGCTCCTGGTCAATATCCCTGACAGCATTCAAACATCCCAGGCCGAGTATGATAAGGCACCCAAATATCAGAGAGATGCCTGCTATATACAAAAACCTCAGCTTCTTATTCGGAATCCCCCGGACAGCATAATACCGCGAAAAGGAACCACGCCACGTATATATTTCCTTAGGTTCTTTGTATTTTTGTTCCTTTCTATGCCAAGCCCCCGTCCGGATTGCAGAGGCTGCATTTAATCTCCGAACTTTCAAGACCGCGCAAAAGCATAGGGCTACTACCCCAATCATTACAAGAATTCCGGTATATAGTTGATAAATGCCCACCCCTGTAAAGGAAACTGTAAATATCCCCATATCTCCAAGAATTTTTGTTATAATGATTTTACTCAATCCTCCGCCTAAAATACTTCCTGCACAAGCCCCCAAAAAGCCAATGGTTCCGTAACATATAAGATAAATCCCTGTAATCTGTCCTGCGGTCATTCCCAGGGATTTATATATGCCGATACTTCTCACATCTTCCTCCATGTCACTTCGGATCAGAAACAGCGTTAGTGCAATTACCGCAGCGGCTAAAACAACACTTACAAAACAAAGGATCTGTCCGATCATTTGATAAAGCGCCGTATATCCTCCCTTTATCCTGTCATAGGTATAAAGAGACTCCCCCAGGGGGGTATGAAAATATGCTTCAGCGTTCCGGATAAAATCCTGCTCCTTTTGAAAAGTATATTCTTGGAATTGGATTTCCAGATAGCTTATCACATTGTTTTCTGCCAAAGGAAAGCCAGAGAGCTGACCGGCCCCGCACCACATTCGATAAACATTGGTACTGCTTCCCCCAAACACAGGATCTGCAACAATGTTTGCGACGTTTACGGTCACTGCCTGATCTGCCAATCGCAAAACCAGATGGTCTCCTGTTTCTATATCTAAGATGTTCGCCATCTTTGTCGTGATCCAGATCTCATTTTGGCCGGGCATCTTAGGCGTTTTGCTTGTCAGTATCTTAGGAGAAAGCATATGGCCGTTTATTGTTTCTGGAAGCTCCAGCAAGATGCCGTTGCTTAGCTTTCTTCCGTTTATTTCTATGTAATCAATGGTTTTCGTATTCTCTGTGATTTGAAATATAAAATCCTCCTGCAACCCCTCCAGATATTGGCGTACAATGTCTGTGGGAATCATTTCACGGTTCCACAAGCAGCACATCTGGGATCCGTCCATTTCTTCATAAGCCCTGTCAAATATGGGATTCAACTCTTTCAGCAGAATCCAGGCATTTACCATCAAGGAGGCTGTGATCAAAATGCAGATCCAAAGGAATAAATTCGGAATTTTTTTCCTGCGTAATTTTGCCAGAGCGCACCTAAGAGACGCTTTCAAATTACCACCCCCTTTGTTGTAAAAAGCGCATCAGTTCCACTTCTCTGGACTTCCTCTGTACGTCTTTCCCAAACGTAAGCTCTCCTGTTACACGACCGTCCGCAATATAGACTACTCGTCCGCCTCTGACCGCAACTTTCATATCATGCGTAACTAAAACAATCGTCTGGCCCATTTGGTTCAGTTTGGTCAAAAGGGCCATGACAATTTTGGACTGTGCTGAATTTAAGCTTCCTGTAGGTTCATCACACAATAGAAGCGAAGGCCGATTTATTACTGCGCGTAATATCGCAGCCCGCTGCTGCTGTCCTCCGGATAATTGGGAAGGGTATTTTTTGATATGCTCTTTTAGGCCAAACTGGTTACACAAAGCTAGAATCACATCTTTATTTTTCCCTGCATCCTTTTTATTCAGCATAATTGGCAGTATCATATTCTCATAGACAGTAAGATCTGGAATCAGGCATTGTTGCTGAAATACAATTCCTATGTTCTTGCGCCTGAATATTGTCTTTGCCGATTCGCTCATGCACCCAAAATCCGCCGTCCTCCCATATTGAATCGTCCCTTCGTCAGGAGCGTCAATACCGGCGATCAAATGCAAAAGGCTTGTTTTCCCAGATCCGGAAGCACCCATAATTATAACGAATTCACCCTCCTCCACCTCCAGATCAATGTTATTGACAACTCTGCTTTCCCTGGTTCCCTCGCGATATTTTTTGACTAGACTTTTTACCTCCAGCAGCTTTTTCATTCTAACCTCCTTACCCTTTATGGATACGAATTACAAATCACCCGTTTCATCCTGAACTCCAAAATCACATAGACGATTTTTCCGACGGCTGTGTACAGCAATGTCAATGCGCTTTGGGCAAGCGCAGGCCATATCGGCTCGGAGTCATTCCTATAATTCATCATGGAAAACAATCCCAGAAAAAAAATGAGACCCCCCAGCGTCAATGTTAATGCCCCGGCATATTGCACCGCCTGTAAGGAAAGCTCCCCCTCTTCTCCAGACAGCTTTTTTAAGGAGAAACAGATTTTCCATGCATTTAGATAATCGTGAAACCAGCCGGAAATCGACATGATCGTAAATTTAATTCCCAACAGGTAGAGCAATGTAGGCAGCTCAAATAGATCCAGGAACCTTCCCATGCGCAGGGAAAAAACAAACAGATATAAAAAAGCTGCACACGTCAGTAACGTACCCGCCGCCATACCGATATTCTTGCTTTTGCTCCTAGGTTCGATATCATTCAGTTTGCGGACCAATCCTACGATGTTACTCTCGGACTTTTGCATATATTCTTGGGAGGAAAATTCCTGGGATAAAAATTTTTCTCCTGCCAGGAGTTCGTTGACATCTACCCGTAAAACAGAACTAAGCTTTAAGAGGATAGATGCATCCGGCAATCTATTTCCCGTTTCCCATTTAGATATTGTCTTATCCGTCACACTAAGCAAATCCGCCAACTGCTTCTGGGTCATGCCTTGGGCCTTGCGCATATCTGCAATAAATTTTCCTATTTTTATTTGATCCATCCACAACCTCCTTATGCACAATAGACGCGTTATTCCTACCAGACGCCTTATCAAAAGTGTATCTCATCGTATCCTCTAAATACAACCTCCAAATGGAAGAATCATTCTCCGTTTTGGAGAATGCCCCATATTTCACTCTTTACATAAAAATATGCTCAAAATGTTTCCAACTAATCATCAAAACATGATTTGGAAAACATTCAGAGCATATTTTATCCGAAATGGACGAACGCTTAATCCTCGCCCTTATCCAGTTTATTCATTCTTGCAGCAACTTCCTTCTCCTGGATGTCGCTGGGGGCCTGCTCGTAGCGGGCAAACTCATAAGAGAAGTTACCGCTGCCGCCGGTCATGGAACGAAGATCTGTCATGTAACCGTAGATCTCCATCACGGGCACGTCCGCAACTACTTCCGTCTTGCCGCCTTCCACAGGATTCATGCCAAGCACTCTGCCTCGGCGCTTGTTCAAATCACCCATAACGTCTCCGGTGTGCTTGTCGTATACCACTACCTTCATGGTAACAATCGGCTCTAACAGCACGGGGGAAGCTTCCATAAAGCCCTTCTTAAAGGCTTGGCGGGCAGCAGTCTTGAAGGCCATCTCCGAAGAATCTACCGGATGATAAGACCCGTCATACAATACGGCTTTCACACCCACAACGGGATATGCCGCCATAGGCCCTGCCAACACGGCTTCCTGGATCCCTTTTTCCACAGCCGGGAAGTAATTCTTGGGAACAGCTCCGCCCACAACGCTTTGTTCAAAGACATACGGCTGTTCCAAATCCCCAGAAGGTTCAAAGGTCATCTTTACATGGCCGTACTGTCCATGGCCGCCAGTCTGCTTTTTATATTTGTATTCAATGTCCGCTTTCTTGCGGATGGTCTCTTTAAACGCCACCTTGGGCCTGCTTAATTCTACGTCTACTTTATATTTCTCCAAAAGCTTGCTTACTGCCACTTCAATATGCTGATCCCCGATACCATATACCAACGTCTGGCTGTTGGCGCTGTCGTTGACGATCTTCAAGGTGAGATCCTCCTGCATCAGCTTCTGGAACGCCTGGGAAATCTTATCTTCATCTCCCTTGTTCTTTGCCTTATAGCGCATATAGGTATAGGGAGTGGAAATCTGGGTCTTGCCATAGACAATGGGATTGGCCTTCGTAGACAATGTATCTCTGGTTCCTACTTTATTCAGCTTCGCCAATGCGCCGATATCTCCGGCATGGAGCTCCGGCACTTCTTCTGTCTTGTTTCCCCGGATCACATAGACTTTTCCGATCTTATCGTCCATATCCTTCTCGGGATTATGTAATACGTCGTCCGACTTGATGACGCCGGAATTCACTTTGATCAGAGAATACTTTCCGATAAACGGATCTACGATGGTCTTAAAAATATAAGCGGACTTGGGCTTTGATATATCATAATCCCCGGCAAAAACTTCATTGGTCTTTAAATTCACGCCGCTGCAGGGACGCTTCTCCGGGCTGGGCAGGTATTTTACAATGTCGTCCAAAAGTGTATAAATACCTTGTACCAGAACGCTGGAACCCATGGAAGTAGGCACGATGCTGCCGTCTACCACATTGGTTCGGAGCGCCGTACGAATCTCAAATTCGGAAAATTCCTCTCCGCCAAAATAACGGTCCATATATTCTTCGCTGGTCTCCGCCACTGTCTCCATCAGAACTTCTCGGTATTTTTCCAGATATTCTTTGGAATAATCCGGCATCTCAATCTCCTGTACCTGGCCTTTGTCGTCCCAGCGGTTGGCAGTCTGGGCTACCACATTTACATATCCCACGAATTTTTCATTCTCGCGGATGGGGAAATGGAAGGGGGCGATACGCTTGCCGTACATCTCCTGGAGATCCTCCACCACTTGACGGAAGCTTGCGTTATCCACGTCCATATCCGTTACAAAAAACATTCTTGGAAGCTTATATCTCTCGCAGATCTCCCAGGACTTCTGGGTTCCCACCTCAATACCTGCTTTGCCGGATACCACAATGATAGCGGCGTCGGCGACGCTGGCTGCTTCCTCAACTTCTCCTACAAACCCGAAATATCCCGGCGTGTCCAATATATTAATCTTCGTATCTTCCCAGATGATAGGAACTACGGAAGTATTAACAGAAAAAAGACGCTTTATCTCTTCTTTGTCGTAATCGCTGATGGTATTCCCGTCTGTCACTTTTCCCATTCTGGTGGTGATGCCGGACAAGTATGCCATAGCTTCCACCAGGGTAGTCTTTCCGCAGCCGCCGTGCCCCAGCAGGACTACATTTCTGATTTTGTCAGTTGTATAAACGTTCATACGAATTCCTCCAATGCTGTTTTTTATACGATGTATATATTGTACTAAAAATCCTGGATATTTACAACTCTTTTATTCATTTTTACAAGAAAACTTTCTTTTGTGCTTCAACGCGCCAAAGCATTGACTTTTTTTCGAAAACAAGGTATGATACCCTCAGTGTATAAGTGGACATCTGCTTCTTGTACACTGAGAGTAATGCTTACACAATTTAAAAGAAGAGGTATTGTATTATGATTATCGTTATGAAGCCCAATGCTCCCCAGGAGTCCATCAGCCAGGTTGCATCTATCATTGAAACATGCGGACTTACCGTTCATCTTTCCCAAGGGAAGGAAGTTACCATTCTGGGAGTGGTGGGGGACAAGGCCCAATTAGACACCTGTGCCATCCAACTGAACCCATCCGTGGAAAAAATCGTTTCCATTACGGAAAGTTATAAGCTGTCCAACCGTAAATTCCATCCCCTGCCTTCCGGTTTTACTGTAAAACAAACTTCCATCGGCCCGGACACCATAACGGTTATGGCCGGCCCATGTGCCGTAGAGACGGAGGAACAACTCATCTCCATCGCCCATGCCGTAAAAAAAGCAGGGGCCTCCATGCTTCGGGGCGGCGCATTCAAACCAAGGACTTCCCCCTATTCTTTCCAAGGACTGGAAGAGGAAGGATTAAAATTTTTAAAAACAGCCTCCCAGGAAACGGGCCTGGCCACCATATGCGAAGTTACCAGCGCACATGCGATCGAACTGGCCGAACAATATGTAGATATGCTCCAGATCGGCGCCCGGAATATGCAGAATTTTGAGCTTTTAAAGGAAGCTGGCAAAAGCAAGCTTCCGGTACTGTTAAAGAGGGGCCTTTCCGCCACCATTGACGAATGGCTGAACGCCGCAGAATACATTATGTCTGAGGGCAATGAACATGTGGTACTTTGCGAGCGGGGAATCCGCACCTTTGAGACCGCTACCCGAAACACCTTAGATCTCAGCGCCGTATGTGTCCTGAAGGAGAAAACCCATCTTCCGGTGATTGTAGATCCCAGCCATGCCACCGGTGTTCGGAGCTATGTAAGCCCTCTGGCGAAAGCTTCCGTAGCCTGTGGGGCGGACGGCTTGATGATCGAGGTACATAATGATCCGGCAAAAGCTTTGTCTGACGGACCTCAATCTCTGAACTTCCCTCAATTTGATGCGCTTATGTCAGAATTAAAGCCCTATGTCTCTTTATCCGGGAGGAAACTTTCATGACATCCGATATTCCATTTACCCCGCCGAAATGCATCGGCATCATCGGCCTGGGCTTGATCGGCGGCACATTGGCCAAAACCATCCGCCGCATCCACCCAGGAATCCAAATCCTGGCCTGCGACCCCGAGGAAGAAAGCCTTGCAAAAGCGCTGAAAGAGCAGGTGATATCTAAGGGGACGCCTGAGGTTACTGAGGAATTTTCCCAGTGCCGCTATATTTTTTTATGCGCTCCAGTTCAGAAAAATGAATCCTATTTGAAACAGCTTGCTCCGTTTTTAAACGATGGATGTATTTTGTCCGATACCGGCAGCGTCAAATCTTCCATCCATCATGACGTTTGCTCCCTGGGGCTGTCCCACTGGTTTATCGGCGGCCACCCTATGGCCGGGTCTGAAAAAAGCGGCTACGAGAACGCCACCCCTTATTTGTTTGAAAATGCATATTTTCTTATTACCTGTGATGATATCTCGCCGGAATTGGCGGCAGAATATCAATCATTTATTGCTTCTCTTGGGTGCATTCCTTTCCTCATGACCCCGAAAAAGCATGATTTTTCCACTGCCGCGGTCAGTCACCTTCCTCATATCCTGGCTTCGGGCCTGGTAAATCTTGTAAAAGAACTGGATGACGACAGGGAAACGATGAAAAGCATTGCCGCCGGAGGCTTTAAAGATATCACTCGAATTGCTTCCTCCTCCCCTGTCATGTGGCAGGAAATCTGCGGAACAAATCGGGAACAGATTTTGCTGCTTCTGGAATATTTTCTCCGTTCCTTGGAGCAGATCAAAGGAGAAATTGCTTCTGGGAATCAAACAAGGATTTTGGAATTTTTCCAGAAAGCGAAGGATTATCGGGATTCTCTTCCGATTAAAAAGGCCGGCCCGCTTCCGTCTATCTATGAAATCTATTGTGATTTGATTGACGAAGCCGGAGGAATTGCCACAATAGCCACAATCCTTGCAACCAACGGCATAAATATCAAAAACATCGGCATCATCCACAACCGTGAATTCCAGGAAGGGGTGCTGCGAATCGAATTTTATGAAAATCATGATATGGAGCAGGCCATTTTACAGCTTCGAAGGCATCATTATATTGTCCATGAGCGGGAAGAAAAAAAAGCATGAACGGGGAATCCATTCATGCTTTTTCCTGTCTGAAGGAATCTGTCTCAGCCTCCATTTCTGGCCTCTTCAAACATCTGGTAAATCTCAATTTTTAATGCATCCGGGTCTGTCATGCCCACAAAGGAGCCTCCATATTGGAATCCGTTCTCTCCTTCATTCTTCCGGACGATCTTCAAAATGGCGTCAATGACCTCTTTTGTCCAGATTTCCAGCTTCGCATTGTAAAAGCTGCCCACTTCCAGATCTTGTTCGCAATGAAAGCCTATGCCAGTTTTGGACAGATCCGATACCTCAACATGAACATATTTTAAGGTGGTGATGCCGCCTTTGTCCAGCCGTTCCAGTTCCAGCGACACATCCAATGCAAGTCGTTTGCAGCGTCTTCTTTCTTCCATGTTCTATTCCTCCTTACATTTATCTGTAATGAACATCGCATCCCCAAAACTAAAGAAGCGATAGCTCTTACGGACTGCTTCCTGATATGCCGACAGGATATGCTCTCGGCCTGCCAATGCGGACACCAGCATCAACAACGTGGACTCCGGCAGATGGAAATTTGTGATCAAACCATCCAAAACTTTAAATTGATATCCTGGATAGATAAATATGTCCGTCCAGCCGCTGGACGCCTTCAAAATTCCCTGGGGGGAAGCTGCAGATTCAATGGTGCGGCAGCTAGTGGTCCCTACACAGATAATTCTGCCCCCGGTCTCCCTGGTGCGGTTGATCAGATCTGCCGTCTCTTCCGTAATCTGATAATATTCCGAATGCATATGGTGATCCTGTACATCTTCTACCTTGACGGGCCGGAATGTTCCCAGGCCCACATGCAATGTAACCTCTGCAATGGTTACGCCCATGTCCTGAATCTCTTTCAGAAGCTCCGGCGTAAAATGAAGTCCTGCCGTGGGCGCCGCCGCCGATCCGTCGTATTTAGCATATACCGTCTGATAGCGGTTCTTATCCTCCAGGGAATGGGTGATGTAGGGAGGCAGGGGCATCTGGCCAAGCTGATCCAGCAGTTCTTCAAAAATCCCATCATATCGGAATTGAACCAGTCGGTTCCCATCCTCCACAACCTCCACAATCTCTCCCTTTAACAGGCCGCCCCCAAAGGAAAGCGCCGTCCCGGGCTTTGCCTTTTTTCCGGGCTTCACCAGAGTCTCCCATATGTCGTTTTCCTTTCGTTTTAACAGCAGCAACTCTATTTTGGCCCCGGTTCCTTCTTTCTCACCGATCAGCCTTGCCGGAATTACTTTTGTATTGTTCAGCACAAGGCAGTCTCCGGGACGTAAATATTCAGTAATCTCCTGAAAATGCCTGTGCTGGATCTGCCCCGTCTGCTTCTCTAATATCAAGAGCCTGGAGCCTGCGCGGTCTTTTAAGGGATCCTGGGCGATCAGCTCCTGGGGCAGGTCATAATAAAAATCTTTTACGTTCATGTTATGTCGTTCCTTCTTGTCGTTTTTAGCGGGCAGTCCATGGCCTTAACTCTAGTTCATATCGGGTACGAAGTTACCCTGCCCTTTTAATTCCCTATCGGTAATAATAATAATGGCCGTAATAGGAGCTGAGGCTTCCAAGATAATTACTTCCGTCGTATTGGAATAGGTACTGAATCCTGCTCCTATTCGAATAATAGGTGCTGGTTCCTTGTACCTCAAAGAGCAGATAAGCCTCTTGTCCGGGCTGAATGTCAATGTAATCCATATATTCTATGGTATTCTCATTATAAGCTTTATCATAATTTATCATCCTCAAATCCCGGTTGAAGCTGGAATAGCTGCCGACATGATATGCCTCTTTTGAAAAAATGCGCATCGTACTGCTGCCATTATTTTTTATTTTAAGGGGACAATACCTTATACTATAAACTGTCTTAGATGGAATTTTGCCCATTATGTCAGGCTTCATCCCTCTTACTGTGACTTTGCATTTTAATTCTTTTCCGCCCACAGCAGCGGTAATTGTGACCTTACCCGCATTCTTTGCGGTCACTTTGCCTTTACTGTTCACAACAGCCACATCTTTATTGCTGGACTTCCATTTGACCTTCATTGTGGTGCCGGTCACTTTCAGGGTGGCAGAATTCGGCCGGTGCAGCATTAACGTACTCTTACTGAGCTTTGGCTTCTCACAAGTCACAACGCAGATATAGCGGATATCCCCCACCTTTGCATAAATCTTCGTCTTCCCTGCTTTCTTGGCAGTTACAATGCCATTGCTGTTTACTGTTGCAATCTTCTTGTTTTCAGAAGACCATTTAACGTTCTTGACCTTTGATTTCCAGTCCAGCTTCTTCTGGGTGCCTACAGCCATCTTTACCTTGGAATCTTTCAGCTTCGTCTCTTTGATGGTAATTGTACAGGTATACGTCTTGTCTGAGACTTTAGCGTATATCTTAACCGTACCTTTTTTCTTGGCCGTTACCAGGCCTTTGGAAGATACTGTGGCTTTGCTTGCGGCAGAAGTACTCCATTTTATCTTCTGTGTCGTCCCGGAGAGCTTTAACTGCAGGGTATCCCCAGTTACCATGGACTTCTTTGTGACGTTCAGCTTAGGGTCTTCTACCTGAACCTTGCATGTGACTTTCTTTCCTTCTACATTGGCTGTTATGGTAACCTTTCCCTTCTTTCTTGCCACGATCTTACCATCGTTCTTTCCAATCGAAGCAATGTGGGGATCACTGCTGGTATAAGATGCCTTTCGGTACGTATTTTTTACCTTGACCGTCTTTGTCTGCCCCTTCAGCAGCTTGATGTTCTTGTTGCCAAAAACCGGATCATCCACATAGACCTTACAAGTATAGGACTTATTGGCCTTCTTCAAAGTTGCAGTAATGGTACAATTTCCATAAGACATGCCTTTCACGTTGCCATTCTGGTCTACGGTTGCAATTTTGTTGTTGCTGCTCTCCCATGACAAATCTGCCACGGTTCCGGAGGGAAGGACGTTAGAGACCTTTATCTTTTCCTGCTTCCTGGCTCCTATATTAAGCTTAGATGGAATGGAAACCGAAGTGGCATATTCTGTCACATCTTTGCTCCAAATTATACTATCTTCTAAATAGGCTCCATAGTTATACACTTGGATGACATAAAGCCCTGGTTCTAAATTTAAAGTCTTTGAGATCGAAGCTTCCTCTGCACTTTTTACGTTTTCTTGAAAAATGCAGCCAATACACTGGTATTCACTAACATATGCAGCGGAGTTAAAGTCAGAATCTGTAATCTTCACCTTGTGAAGACCGACCTTCACATTCAGGCCAAAATCATAGTCTTCCCAACTATAAACACGTGCTTTCCCACTCCATCTTATTGTCACTTTCTTCTGTGACGTTAATCGAAACCAGCAAAGACTTTCATCCTCTTTCGTCAACTTCGTATGATCAGTTTCACCAATTGAATATTTGTAAAAGGAAAAACTTTTAAAATACTCGCCTTTCCCTGCAGGCCTTACATCTGTTGTGGCCGTCTTTCCTGCTCCAGAATCAACTACAGGGAGTGATGATGCCTTAGCCTCTATTCCCATTGTCAAAAGCAGCGTCAAAACCAAAACCATAATTCCTTTTTTCATAAAAACCCCCTCCTGCTTCACTTCTCCTACCGGTAATAATAATAATAGCCGTAATAGGAGCTGGCGGTTCCAAGATAATTACTTCCATCGTATTGGAATAGATATCGAATCTCACTCCTATTCGAATAATAGGTGCTGGTTCCTTGTACCTCAAAGAGCAGATAAGCCTCCTGTCCGGGCTGAATGTCAATGTAATCCATATATTCTATGGTATTCTCATTATTTGCTTTATCATAATTTATCATCTTCAAATCCCGGTTGAAGCTGGAATAGCTGCCAACATGATATGCATCTTTCGATAAAATGCGCAACGTACTGCTTCCATTATTTTTTATATAAAGGGGACAATACCTTGTACTATAATTTGTCTCATCTGACACTGCGATTCTCATGTTAGGCTCCATCCCTTTCACAGTGACTTTGCATTTCAATTCTTTTCCGCCCACGGTAGCGGTAATTGTAACCTTACCCGCCTTCTTTGCGGTCACTTTGCCTTTACTGTTTACTATAGCAACATCTTTATTGCTGGACCTCCATTTGACCTTCATTGTGGTGCCGGTCACTTTCAGGCTTGCGGACTTCGACCGGTGCAGGGTAAGTTTGGTCTTATTAAGTTTCGGGTTTTCACAAGTCACAACACAAATATAGCGGATGTCCCCCACTTTAGCATAAATCTTCGTCTTCCCTGCTTTCTTAGCAGTTACGATGCCATTGCTGTTTACCGTTGCAATCTTCTTGTTTTCAGAAGACCATTTGACGTTCTTAACCTTTGATTTCCATTCCAGCCTCTTTTGGGTTCCTACAGCCATCTTTACCTTAGAATCTTTCAGCTTCGTCTCTTTGACAGTAATCGTACAGGTAAATGTCTTGCCTGAGACCTTAGCATAGATCTTGGCTGTCCCTTTTTTCTTGGCCGTTACCACGCCTCTGGAAGATACTGTGGCTTTGCTGGCGGCAGAAGTACTCCATTTTATCTTCTGTGTCGTCCCCGAAAGCTTCAACTGCAGGGTATCCCCAGCCACCATAGATTTCCTTGTCATGTTCATCTTTGGATCTTCTACCTGAACCTTGCATGTAACTTTCTTACCTTCTACATTAGCCGTTATGGTAACCTTTCCCTTCTTTTTTGCCACGATCTTACCATCGTTCTTTCCAATCGAAGCAATACGGGGATCACTGCTGGTATAAGATGCCTTTCGGTACGTATTCTTAACCTTGACCGTCTTTGTCTGCCCCTTCAGCAGCTTGATGTTCTTGTTGCCAAAAACCGGATCATCCACATAGACCTTACAGGTATAGGACTTGTTAGCCTTCTTCAAAGTTGCGGTAATAGTACAGCTTCCATAGGATATGCCCTTCACATTGCCATTCTTGTCTACGGTCGCTATATTGCTATTGCTGCTCTTCCAGGATAAGTCCGCCACGGTTCCAGAGGGAAGGATGTTAGAGACCTTTATCTTTTCCTGCTTCCCGGCTCCTACATTAAGCTTAGATGGAATGGAAACCGAGGTGGCATATTCTGTTACGTCCTTGGTTCGGATTGTATAGTCAATCCATATATCACTTTCGTTTTCCACCTGAATAATGTAAAGCCCAGGAGTTAAGTTCCAAGTCTTGAAATACGAAGCCTCACTATCACCTTGTACCGTCTCCTCCGAGATGCAGCCAATGCACAGGTAATCCCCATAGTCATCATAATCATAATCTTCATCATCAAAATCATAATAATCTTCATCATCGGGCTGTACTTTATGGAGACTGATTCTGGTATCCAAGCTTGTGCTATCTTCATCGTACAGAAACTCCGAATCCGGTTTTCCTTTCCACTCTATCGTCACCTTCTTTTGTGACTTTATTTGAATCAGAAAGAGATCTTTATAACCATCCGCTAACCAAGTTCTATCCGTCTCACCGATTTTATGCCTTTTGATATATTCCACATCCCAGCCAAAATATTCGCCTTTCCCTGCAGGAATTACATCTGTCGCAGCCGCCTTTCCTGCTCCGAAATCAACTACAGGGGACGATGACGCCCTGGCCTCTATTCCCATTGTCAAGAGCAACGCCAGAACAAACAGGACAATTCCTTTCTTCATAAAAACACCTCTTCCCTCTATCCGATGCTCATAAGAGCCATCATGCTTCTACGGACATCCCTTCCCTACTTTCCTTCTTGTCTCTTATTATACACCATCTTATTTTTTGATACAATAAAATACAGATAAAAAGTTCACAGAATTTTCAAACTTTTTATCTGTATCTTAAGTTTCCTGTACGCCCGAAACAAGCGTAGGGATATTGAAAATGAATTTCTAAAAAGACGCTGATTAGCTCCGAAGCTCAATACCCATGCCTTCTAAGGCTTTTAAAATCTTCTCCATCGCCCCGCTGATATCTGCTTCTTCTAACGTCTTATCCTTTGCACGGAACGTAATGGAGTATGCCAGGGATTTGAATCCAGCCTTGATCTGGGAGCCTTCGTAAACGTCAAATAACTGATAATTTTCCAGATACTTTCCCCCGTTCTCATCAAAGACTTTTTCCACTTCTCCGGCCAGGATATGCTTTGGCATTACCATACTTAGATCCCGGGATACGGCTGGGTATTTGGCGATCCCCTGATACTTCCTTCCGAAGGTGGCAAGCTTTGTCACTTCCGGCATATCCAACACGGCCACATATACCCGGTCTTTGATGGAATAGTGATCCGCAGCCTGGGGATGAAGCTCTCCAAGATAACCCAAGAGAGAATCTCCATAGTAAATATCCGCTTGGCGGCCCGGATGGAGAAATGGCTTCCCAGCCTTGGGATCATAGATGACTTTTCCCAGCAGGCCTACTTTTTCCAGAAATTCCTCCACAACGCCTTTCATAGTATAAAAATCGCCTTCTCCATACATTCCCAGCGTAAACTGCATCCGTTCTTCGGGAAGCTCTGCCAACGGGAGCTGCTTGGGAAGATAAATATTTCCCAATTCGTATAACCGTACATTTTTATTTCTGCGGTTATAATTGGTGGACAGAGAAGTAAGCATTCCGTTCAGGGAAATCGTACGCATAATGCTGAAATCTTCCCCCAATGGATTGGAAATGGTAACTGCCTTCCGCAATGCGGAATCCTGGGGCAAAAGCAATTTATCAAACACCTTGGGACTTTCGAAGGAATAGGACATACCCTGGGAAAATCCGCAGAATTCTGCAATCTCCCGGGCGATCGCTTCTACCCGCAGCTTAAAGGGCAACGTCCCGGTGGTGGCCTCTCCGGTGGGCAAAGTTGTGGGGATATTGTCATAGCCGTAAAATCTTGCCACTTCCTCCGCCAAATCTGCCATACAGAGAAGATCCTGTCTCCAGGAGGGAACCAGCACTTGGCTGGTTTCTTCATCAAATCCTAAATCCAGCTTCTTGAAGTAGCCCAGCATGGTTTCTTTTGCAATATTCGTTCCTAACAGGCGGTTAATCTTTACGGCGTCAAAGGGAACGCTCCTTCCCTCTTTCTTTTTGCCGTATACATCCACAACGCCTCCCACCACTTCTCCGACTCCTAATTCTTCCACCAACTGGCAGGCCCGGTTCATGGCTTCTAAGGCATTGTTGGGATCCAGCCCTTTTTCAAATTTTCCGGAAGCGTCGGTGCGCAGCCCTACTTTTTTGCTGGAAAGGCGGATATTGGTTCCGTCAAAGCAGGCCGCTTCAAACAGCATGGTGGTTACATCATCGGTAATCATGGAATTTTCTCCTCCCATGATTCCGGCGATGCCGACCGCCTTCTCGCCGTCGCAGATCATCAGCACCGTATCGTCCATGGTACGCTCCTGGCCGTCTAAGGTGACAAATTTCTCTTCTTTTTTGGCTCTCCTGACCACGATTTCATTGCCAGCAATGGTGGACAGGTCGTATGCGTGCATGGGCTGGCCGTACTCCTCCATCACATAGTTGGTAATATCTACGATATTATTGATGGGCCGGATTCCCTGGGAAGCCAAACGACGCTGCATCCATTGGGGGGAAGGGCCGATTTTAATGTTCTTTACCACCCTGGCGCAATAGCGGGGGCACAGATTGGGATCTTCCACGGTAACTTTGATATAGTCGTTCACATTTTCTTCGTTTCCTGTCGGTGTTACCACAGGCGGACGGAATTCTTTTCCAAAGGTAGCCGCCGCTTCCCGGGCAATCCCCAAAACGCCAAAGCAGTCTACCCGGTTGGATGTGATTTCGTATTCAAAAACAACATCGTCCAGGCCCAGGGCATGAATGGCGCTTTCTCCTACTTCAACGTCTTCTGCAAAAATGTAGATACCGCTTTCCGGGGCTTCCGGATACATGTCCCGACTGGAACCAAGTTCTTCTATGGAGCAGAGCATTCCGTTGGATTCTATGCCCCGCAGCTTGCCTTTCTTGATTTTAATGCCTCCCGGCGTCATCTTTCCGTCGTGGCTTCCGGCTACGCAGCCGCCGTCTAATACTACTGGGACTTTATCGCCTTCTTTGATGTTGGGGGCTCCGGTCACGATTTGGATGGGAGCGTCTTTTCCGATGTTGACCTGGCAGACTACCAGCTTATCGGCGTCGGGGTGTTTTTCGATTTTATGGATTTGTCCGATGATGATATTGGACAGGTCGTTATCTAAGCATTGATAGCCTTCGACTTTGGAACCAGACAGGGTCATTGCGTCTGTGTATTCTTGGGGGGTGGCCTGCAGGTCTGGTACGTAGGCCTTTATCCATGATAATGATGTGTTCATTGATGTGTTTGTCTCCTTTTTTTGTGGGTGGGTTGCTTTGTTGTATTGTTTTATGAGGGGCGCAATGGAGCCGAGAAGTGAAAGAGCTAGGTATTCTCGGGCGACGGGCAGCCCCAAGAGCCGCAGGCTCTTGGGGTATCCGGCAGGCGCCGGATACCTTTTATCTTTGTAAGAAGGCTGATTGCAAATGAATTTGCATCAGCCTTCTTAGAAAGATAAGGCTGTCCTGCTTATTGCTCGCTAAAATTGCCGTAAAAACCGGAGGTCGTTTTCGTAGAGGAGGCGCATGTCGTCGATTTCGTATTTTAGGAGTGCGATGCGCTCTAAGCCTACGCCGAAGGCAAAGCCGGTGTATTCTTCAGGGTTGATGCCGCTCATTTCCAGGACGTGGGGGTGAACCATGCCGCAGCCTAAGATTTCAATCCAGCCGGAGCCTTTGCAGAAACGGCAGCCTGTCCCGCCGCATTTAAAGCAGCTTACATCCACTTCGGCGCTGGGTTCTGTAAAGGGGAAGTGATGGGGGCGAAATTTTACTTTGGTATCTTCCCCGAACAACTGTCTTGCAAATTCTGCCAGGGTGCCTTTCAAGTCCGCGAAGGTAATATTTTTGTCTATGACAAGGCCTTCAATCTGGTGGAAGGAGGGGGAATGGGTCGCGTCCACTTCATCGGAACGGAATACACGTCCCGGGGCAATCATCCGAATGGGAAGCTTTCCCTGTTCCATTACCCGCACCTGAACCGGGGAGGTCTGGGTGCGCAGCACAATTTTATCATTAATATAAAAGCTGTCCTGCTCATCCCGGGCGGGATGGTTGGCCGGAATATTCAACGCCTCAAAATTATAATAATCGTATTCCACTTCCGGGCCTTCTACCACTTCATATCCCATACCAATAAAAATACGTTCTACTTCTTCTAAGGCAATGGTATTGGGATGGCTGTGACCCACCTGGATTTTTTTGGCCGGAAGCGTAACGTCGATCACTTCCTCTTTCAGCTTTAACTCCCGTTCTGCAGCCTCCATTTTTGCTTTGGTAGACTCGATCAAAGCTTCGATGCTTGCTCTCGTTTCATTTACCAGCTGCCCCACCAGAGGACGTTCTTCCGGCAGCACTTCCTTCATACTTTTCAATACGGCCGTCAGCTCCCCTTTTTTCCCAAGGAAAGCCACTCTTACTTCATTCAGTTTGCCAAGGCCGTCGGAATTTTCGATTTCCCGTATGGCTTTTGCCTTGATCTGCTCTAACTTTTCTTTCATGATGTTCTCCTTTTTCTTTTACTTATGTGCGGCCCTGCCCGGAGGGTTTTATCTTATAGGAAAGGCAAGTACTTTTTACTTTGCATCAACAAGTTGTTCCTATCAAACAAAAAATCCGTCCCCTGCCAATCCTGGCATAGGGACGGATATCTTCCGCGGTACCACCCATCTTCCCGGTATCCCCGGGCACTCTCATGCATAACGCGCATCCACGTCATATCCTACTTTTCTGCGGCAGTCATAACAATCCTGCCTTACCGTCAGATTTCAAATATGCAGCTCCGGTGTGAAATTCAGTTCCTATCTTCGCTCAAGAGGACTTCCAGCGTATCATCCTCTCTCTCTGGGAGCAGTTATAAGTACCTACTGTGCACCATCTTAGCCTTTCATTTCTTGCTGGGGTATATTTTAACACGAAGAAGAAAAAAGTGCAAGAATTTCTTTCTAAATGATAGTGTATTATCCCTGTCGCTTATCCATCCAATGCTCCTCATAGACATCATTGATTTCCGCACAGATCAAAAGAATATACATACAAAAATACATCCACAGCATCAACAAGGCAATGGTGGTCAAACTCCCATACATGGAAAGTCCGTTGAAATAATCCACATAAATGGAGAGCCCAAAGGAAAACACGGACCAGGCAAAGGCGCAAAGTACACTTCCCGGCAGCTGGCTTCTTAACGTTGCCTTCCGGTTGGGAAGCATTTTGTATAAAACCGCAAAAAAGAATACAAATGCCACCATCATGATCAAAGTCCGAAAGCTCAATATGACGCGGGTCAGTTTCCCGACAATTGGGATATATTGTACCAAAAGATCCTGAATAGAATTCCCAAATACCAGAATCACAAGAGCCAGAACAATGGCCGCCGCAAACACCAGCATATCCAAAATTGCATGAAAACGCAGTATAAAATAATTCCTAGTCTCCATAATGTCGTACACAGCATTCAGTCCCCGGGATAAATATTGAATGCCCTTGGCAGAAGCCCACACTGCCGTTACCGCCGTAACGGAAATCAATCCCACGCTTTTACTATATATTTCATGAATGATCCCAATTAGAAAAGGTGAAATATAGTCAGGAATCGTGCGGTTTACTGCCTCCAGTACCATCCCCTCCGTCACAGGAGTGTATTTTATCAAAGAAGTAAAAAACATCAGAAACGGTATAATAGATAAAATAATAAAAAACGCAGACTGAGCAGCATAGGCGCTGATATTGTCATCCTTACATTTTTTTATAAACAGATTTATACCGCTTATGCTTTTCCAAAACATGGAATTTCTCCTTTCGTTCTCTCCCTCCAGGCATGCGTCATCCTTCCTTGGGACGGTTATTGTATATATTTTCTATGGTTATATTCTGATAAAATTTCTGAAGAATATCCGTATATGTAAGTCCTTGTTTCGCCATGCCGTTTGCCCCATTCTGGCTCATGCCGATCCCGTGTCCATAACCGCCTCCATAGAGGGCAAACCCGTTTTCATTGGGAACAACCATAAATGCAGCGCTGGGAAGCAATGTCATAGACAAAATTGCATTTCCGTCCTTATCCGTCATAGAAGTTACTGCAGCCCCTAAGATCTTTCGTATATTATATTCCGTTGTCACAAGAACGCTCCCTTTTTCATAGAAAATCTGAAGGCTTTTTAATACGCCGCCCACGCTACGCTCCAATACTCGTATATCCGTAATATTCCCAAGTTGGAATGGCGCTATGTCAGATACCTTACCGTTTTCATCCAGGATCTGTACTTGATCCTTATTCGCCCCTTTCCGTTCCGCCACAGCTTCGTTTACCGCCTCCAAATACCTGGATATGTCCAGCTGCGCCTGCCATCTGTAATAGGCGCCGTCGCTGTCATAAGCCGCATACTCTTTATTTTGGATAAATTCAGCAAAAACCTCTTCCTGGGACAGATCCAGCCCTTCTGCGTCTGTGAGAAGGGAAACGCTGGTCAAATAGCCATAAGCCTCGTCATTCTGTTGGTTCCACACATCCATTCCCTGGGAAAATCCGCAGGAGGTAGAATAATAATACGCTTCTGCAATTTCTCCCTGGTATTTCAGCACCTCTCCCACCGTATCCCGGACTGCTAATGTGGAACGTTCTTCCGGCTCCTGTTTATTATACACTTGGTAATTCACACTGTCATCTACATTTGCACCAAATCCTGCATAAGAGCTGTTGGCAAGCTGGATACATGCATAACTTCTTGCACATACAGCCTGCACCCGCAGCGCTTCCGTCTCATAAGAAGCCGGCATCTCACTGGGCACTACGCCGCAGAGATAATCTTCCAGAGAAAGTTCATTCACCACGCTGTAGCCCTCGGGATATTTCCGAACCTCAAAGCCCCCCTGATAGCCCAGGGATATGGGCGACCCATTTTCATCTGTCAAAAACAACCTGCCTTGATCCGTCTTTGTATCAATTCTTAAATATCCTTTCTCCTGCTCTTTCCAAAAATCGGAAGCCTTAAGTACCGTTTCTTTCTCTAACGGATGTTCCTGATCCAAAAAGGCCGTCTTTCCCTCTTCGCTGGCCTTGATATAAATCTCAGGATAATAGGGGCTTTCTCCATTCAGAAGCAGTACCCGGATCTGCTCCAGCTCGGCTGGCTCTTTTAAGATAATTCCGCAGACTTGTTCCTTCGCCACCACAAAATCCGCCATTAAATTGCCGATCACCAGCTTGGATTCATCTAATTGCTCCACCGTTCCATATGTTTTATATACTTTCAGCTCTCCGTTATGGGCCAACGCCCCATATCCTGATATCTCTATTTTCTTTTCATCGTAGGATAATACTGTTCCCTGAACCGTATCTTCTTTTTTATAAATAGCCGTTATGGCAGAATCTGTCCATTCCAGATCGCAGATGGTATCTTTGATATTCTCTTCCAATTGGGGAATCTCGATATCAAAAAGCTCTTTTTCAAATAGTACCTGAGCCGTTCCCTCTCCCGCATCATGTACAAATACGTTCTCCCAAATCAGGGGCTCCTCCAGTCTTTTTACCAGCCCCACAACCGCACCATCAAATGTATATACTTGAAACATATCATATTTTTTTAAATACGACATTCCTCCGTTTATTTCCTCGTATCCCTTTTGTGTCAGCCATTTTCCCTCCTGAGCCTCATCTCCAATGAAAATGCGCTCTTCCAGCATAACCCGTCCGTCCACATCCAGCAAATCTACAATCTGTCCGTAGACCTGAAAAAAAACCTCCCTGGGAACCGTCCGAAATCCTGTTTCCTGCTTGTATTCCACATATTCCAGAACTCCCATCTGTTTTAAAAGTTCCTCCAGCTCTTGATAGGACAACTGGCCTTTCACGATCTCACCAATCTGCTTTTGCCATTCTTCCGTATCGTAATATGTAAAACTCAAAAGAGGCGCCAGCTCTTCCGCCATAACATACTCATCGGAAAACTCCACCGCCTTGTCTTCATTATTCATAGAAATCCATATCAGCGCCGCCGTGCATACGCACAAAACCACCATCGGCAATATAATCTTATTCTTATTTTTCTTCATAATTCTCCTGCTCCGGATTTTTGACCTTTCTGGCCTGTCTTATTAGTATGCAGCCAGTTCCGGATATATGTATCTTTCCTAAAATAGTGTTCCGCCGCCGGCGAAGAATCCTGCCCTCCTGGTATGGAATTACAAACTCTTCTTTAACATAAGAAGCTGCTTAAGATAACTTAAGCAGCTTCCGTCTTTTGTATTTGAATCTCTTGTGTATTTTACAAATACTTCTTTCGTATAAAGCTTGCGCAAGAATTCTTTTGTAAAATCTTTTGTAACCTCTTTTGTAGAATCCCAAAATGCCGGTTCCTGCGATTTTGACTCCTAGCAAAGCTAGGTGGGTGTCCGCACCTGTCCCTCTGCCTTCCGCTGACTTCTGGCGGCCTGACATCCTAACAGGGATATAGGATTCCCGTAAACAAAAATGTAGGTTCAAAATAGCAGGGTGTCGTACATCCCAGGAATCTCTCTCTTTTTTCTAAAATGATTATACTCTATTATGTCCTGTTTATCAACTATAATTTATGTTTTTTTACAATTTTTGCAGGAATATTTTTCCAGTACGACCATTTCAAATTTTCCAACACACCCTAAGGCTCTGTCGCCGGCGGCGCCGGATCAGGCTCTGGTTCCTGAACCTTTGCCGTTACCGTCACCTGCATAATCTTTTTCGCAGAAGCATTGTTATTGGGATTAACGGCTTCATAAACAACCTGATAGCTTCCTGCTGCCTGGAACATAAAACTCTTCACATCCCCATCCACTTGTGCGCCCTGGGCGTCAAGTACTTTGATCGTAACTGCAAGAGCCGGGTTCGAAGGAATCGATGCTGTAACGCCTGCCGTCAGATCCAGTACTCCTCCTTCTTCAAGGGTCTTTGTTTCCGCAACACCTTGGATCACAGGCGTAGCGTCATCCGGTTTCTCTTTCACAAAGACTTTCATAGTTTTTCTCGTTACAGACTTTTTATTCCCCGGATTCACCGCTTCATATAGAACATTGTAAGTACCTGGCTTGGAGAATATGAAATTCTTTACATTGCCCGTAACGGCCGCTCCCGTTGCAGCATCCGTCACCTTAATGGTAACAGAGATCGAGGATTTGGAAGGAATGGAAGCTTTTACGCCCGCTGACAAATTCAGCGTTTCTCCTTCTGTAACCGTCTTACTGCCGGCAACTCCTGTGATCGTAGGTTTCGCATTATCCCGTACCGTAACCGTTGTTTTCTGCTCTACATAGACAGACTTTTTATTAGGATTCTCAATGCGGTACAAAATTACATAGGTCCCGACTTTCCCGAAGCGATACTTGGTACTGCTGTTATTTTTCTTCACATCCCCGTTCGTCCGAAGGGTAACGTATTTCTTACTTCCCGGAACCTTTACCTTTACGATAACCTTTGATGTGACGTTGGGTCCGGAAGACAGCTTAGCTTTGATTTTGCTTCTTAAATTCACGTTCTGGCCGTATTCGTAGGTTGCACTCTTTTTCACTCCCGTCAGCTTGGGCTTGCTAAAGTCTTTGACCGTGATTTTTAACGTCTGTCTGGTCACGGAGCTTTTCTTATTTGGGTTGGTTACCGAATACCGTACGTAGTATGTTCCAGTTTTCTTAAAACGGTATTTCGTATAATTCACGGTATCCTTGCCTTTGCTCTTTAAGGTGGTATATTTCTTAGAGCCTGGCGTTCTGATCTCAATCTTAATCTTGCTTGTCATGCTCTTGCCGGATACCAATTTGGCTGTCACACCTTTTTTCAGATTCAACGTAGTGTTATAGCCCTGAGTCTTTGTGCTCTTTACGCCTGACAGCTTGGGCTTCTTAGTATCCACTACCTTTATCGTGGTAACCTTCGTCGTAACCCTGTTGTTATTGGGGTTCGTAACTGAATAATAGATCTTGTACGTCCCGGTCTTGGAAAGCTTTAACGTCTTTTTCTTATAATTCTTGGCGGTTTTGCTTCCAGGCGTTTTTACTTTCACCTTGATCTTTTTTGTAAGGTTCTTGTTGTCTACTGTACTGGCCTTAATTTTGTCTAAGACCTTATAGGTACTGTTATATTCCTTTGTAAGCTTCGATTTGACGCCGTTGATCCCTGCGCCCCATTCATCCACCACGTAATACGTCACAGATGCAGACGCCGTGCGTCCTAAAACGTCCGTGACCGTATACGATACCGTATAAGTCCCAAGCTTGTGGGTATTTACCCATCCATTGTATGTAATGGCATAAGAAATATCATTGCCAGCAGAATCCTTCGCCACGATTCCCGCCACATGGTCAAAAGGTGTGCCGTAAGGAACCGTCGTAGCCTTTCCGGAAGTATTGATGCTGGGAAACAGATATGCATAGGGATTCCCTGGGGCCGGATCTGTGGGATCCCATCCCATGGAACCGTTCATATGCATAAACGAAGGTTTCCCAAGGGGATCATCCCCGGAATTTCCGTAAAAAATATCCACCCGCAATCCCAATGGACAGTTATCATAGATCCACTTGGCATCCGCAACAGTCAGGCGGACACATCCATGGGAAGCCATTGTTCCCAAACGGTTGTACTGAACGTAAGACTGAGAAGCCAGATCTCCCATTCTGTAATACCAAACGGAATGGAACAGGATATGTCCGGTAATCCTGGTACAGTACTGCCCATAGGTAGGGCCGTCCAGCTCATGCCAACGCAGCTTCTGGCTGGTGTAAAAAGTGCCTAAGGGGGTATCTGCTCCGGTAGAGCAGACAAATGCTTTGTAGGGAGTCCCATTATTCCGGTAAATGGTAACTACATTTGTTCCCTTATTAATCCGTGCATAGTAATCCCCGGCAGCCTTCGCCGTTATTTTCTGAGTTCCAAGGCCTGCCATCATGCACATCGCCATCATGCACAGGCACAGCACCCATTTTCGTCTGAATAGATTCTTCAAAATACACCTCCCAAAACTAAAGGATTCCACATATTCCAAAATCCTCTGTAATTTACGTTTATCCTAACATATTTTTTTTCTTTTTGCATCGGCATTTTGCACAAAAATAAGAAGCACCCCAGGGATGCCTCTTATTTTTTACACTCTCTTTACAAGATATTTTCTTTTTTATGTTCTTTTTACAGGGTATTGGCTTCGTCCACTACCTTCTTGATGGCTGCCGCTGCATCTTCCGGAAGCTGGTTATATCCGCCCTCTGCCTCTTTAAGATTGGTTACATAATTCAATCTGTCCTGCATACGGGCTTTCAGTTGGGCAATATAGTCTTTATCGCTTAGATCCGGAACAAAGCCTTCCCATTCCAGAATCTCGATATCGGAAAACGGTCCCCACTTCTTAAAGTCCGCTTTCTTTTCCACGATGGCTTCAATCACTCCCAAAGTATCCTTCGGCTGTACTTTCTTGCCCATGAAATCACCGGTATTGATAATGTAGCAGTCCACATGTTTATTCTCCACCAGAGATTTGAACTTTTCGTAATCGTTTACCAGAGGATACGTACGGAAGGGGTTCGCATAAGGTTCTACTACCAACGCATTGGGGTCTACTCCTGCAGCCAGACGTTCCGCCGTAGAACGCTTTGTGGCCAGGGTCGCTCCCATCACAGATGCAAGAGAAGCACCCTTTAATTTCACTACCGGCGGAATGGTAGGATCTTTCATGATCCAAAAAATGGCGTTTACCGGAGAGTCAATCTTGTCCACGCGGTTGGGGGACCACAATTTGGACTTAATGGCGCGGCCGTTACCGTTGCGGATATCTTCGGTAACAAGCACTACTTTTCCGTCTTCATCTAAGGTAGCGGAGCAGTTCTGGGCAGTGAGCAGATACTTATTATCCTCGCATGCGGTGGGATAATCCGCCGTCTTATCAAAGTAAGTCGGCTCTAAAGCAATGGAAGCGCAGGTATCTGCATTGATGATAAATGCATCGTCGTGAAGCACCTTAATCGCAGGATATTTGCCGCCATGCTTCGCGTGGGTAATGGTAGATTTACCGGATCCGGAAAGTCCGAATACGGCTGCCACATATTTGGAACCATCCTCTAAGGTATATTCCTTCTGGCCGCCATGGCAGGATGCATATCCGTTGCGGTTCGCAATCGCCCAAGCTAAGGTCAGCGTCCCTTTCTTATGCTCTCCGAAATACCGCATGCCCAGAATTCCTGCACAGTTGGTATCCGTATTAAAATAGCACAAGCATTTGGGATCGCAGATATCCGTCTTATCAGTCCCCACCCACTGAGGATCCGAGAAAATATAAATATCCGGCTCATTGCCATAGACTTTGGAATCCTTGTACATTTTCACATATTGGTCGGACATATACTGGAAGTTCAGCATCCAGGAATACATCAAGTTCTCTTCCCCTTCCGGGATAAGCAGATGAGCTTTTACCATAAATTCCGGGTCAAGTCCGATAAATACTTCCGCATGGTACATGGTCTTCCATCTGGAATCGTATACTGCGTCCATCAAGATCTTATCCAGCTCCGTGGTGTTAACGCCCTGCTTTCCGGTAATCCGTCTGGCGGGAGCATAACGGCCGGTAATGGAGCCATCGTTAAATAAAAGCACTTTAGCGTCTGCTTCCAGGCCGAATTCCTCTCCCCGGTATATTGGCATGTCCGTTACTACCGTTCCGGGGGAATTCTTTGCAAGCTCATAGGCTTCCCGCAATGTATTGATCTTAATTACGTTATTGCCATAGAAAGCTGCCTCAATGATGGAACGGGTCTTGGAAAAACCTACCTTTCCCGGCCCGATTTCTGTTCTGGGATAATACGCTTTTGTTGCCATTATCTTTTCCTCCTTGATTTAATGTAATGATGAAATGCTTTCCATAGGGAAAACTCTTGTTTTAAGAATAACTTTTTGTTATTTTCTTGTCAATACCTTTTTGACCTGAATCCAAATATGGTAACAGGACGGCTTTCGGCTTCACTAGTACGGATTATGAACAAAATATAAAATTTTTCAAAAAATTGTTAAACTTTGCACAAATTTTATTTTTCCCTTGTGTTGAAAGAAATACATATGGTATCATAGGAAAGTATTTTTCATTTAAAAATTTCGCTACATTAATTCGTTACATTCATAAACAGATAAAAGATCTATCAAAAGGGAGGTTTTCTATGCATTCAACAAACAACTTCTGCGAACTTACGCCTGAGATTTTAAAATTATCCAAGCTTTGTAACCAAGCGGCCACGATCGACCCGTCTCTTTATACAAAATATGACGTCAAACGCGGTCTCCGTGACTTGAACGGCAAGGGCGTACTGGTGGGGCTCACTGAGATTTCCGACGTCTGCGCCACAAAAATCGTAGATGGAAAATCTGTTCCCGCCCATGGAGAACTATACTACCGGGGATACAATGTGAAGGATATCATCAAAGGACTGCCTGACAACAGCCACTTCGGTTTTGAAGAAAGCACTTATCTGCTTTTATTTGGCAAATTTCCAAACGAACAGGAACTGAAGAAGTTCTCGAACCTGCTGGCAGAATACCGTACTTTGCCCACAGGCTTCGTTCGGGATATCATCATGAAAGCCCCCAGCCAGGATATGATGAATACGCTGGCCCGTTCCGTATTGACCCTTTACTCCTATGACGACAGGGCTGACGACATTACCATCCCCAACGTACTGCGCCAGTGCCTGGAGTTGATCAGCCTGTTCCCTCTGTTTTCCGTATACGGCTATCAGGCATATAAGCACTATCACGACGGGGCAAGCCTTTTTATTCATACGCCGGACCCGGCCCTTTCCACGGCTGAGACCATTTTGTATGTGCTGCGGCAGGACAGCAATTATACGCCTCTGGAAGCGAAGCTTTTGGATATTGCCTTAATCCTTCATATGGAGCACGGCGGCGGAAATAACTCTACGTTTACCACCCACCTGGTTTCTTCCTCCGGAACGGATACGTATTCTGCCATCGCCGCTTCTTTGGGCTCTCTGAAAGGTCCCAGGCACGGCGGCGCCAACATCAAGGTCGTAAAGATGTTTGAAGATTTAAAAGCACATGTAAAGGACTATAAGGATGAGGAAGAAGTCGGCCGTTATCTGTCTGCCCTTTTAAATAAAGAAGCCTTTGACCATGCGGGGCTGATTTATGGTATGGGCCATGCGGTATATTCTCTCTCCGATCCCAGAGCGACCTTATTCCGCACCTTTGTGGAGCGACTGTCCAGGGAAAAGGGCAGGGAAGAGGAATTCGCCCTTTATGCCCTGGTAGAGCGTCTTGCCCCGGAAATCATTGCCAAAGAACGGAAAATCTACAAAGGCGTTAGCCCCAATGTGGACTTTTTCTCCGGATTCGCCTACAGCATGCTGGATCTTCCGCTGGAATTATATACTCCTATTTTTGCCATTGCAAGAATCGCAGGATGGAGCGCACACCGGTTGGAGGAGCTTTCCTATAACGGCAAAATTATGCGTCCCGCATACCGTCCTGTACAGGACCATCGGGAGTATATTCCTATGGATCAGCGATAGTCCCCGGTTTCTTCGCTACAACCGTTACGTTCTTTTATCATTTTTCAGGAAATGAATTGAAAATTTTTCATTATTGGTGTAGAATAAGATAATGAAAAATTTACAACAGGAGAGAGTATAATATGGTAATGGACGATAAGAAGGTTTTAATAAGTGATGATTCCGTTTTAGCCCGGAAGCAGTTAAAAGATATCTTAAAGCATTTCGGGTGCAGCAATTTTCTGGAAGCATCCAACGGTCAGGAGGCTGTTAATATTTATAAGGAACGCAATCCGGACCTTGTGTTCCTCGATATTGTAATGCCTGTCATGGACGGCGTATCCGCCACCAAAGAAATTATTGCTTATGATTCTTCTGCAGACATTGTGATCGTATCTTCTGTGGGCACACAGGCCCAGTTGAAGAATGCTATTATTGAGGGCGCCCGTGATTTCGTACAGAAGCCCATCCAGGCCTCCCAGATCCAGGAAATCATTAATGTCAGATTCGGAGGTCATTAGTTATGTATACGCAAGTATTTGGAAACTATTTGTTAAATACCGGAATGGTCACTACGGAACAATTATTATCCGCTATTTCCACCCAGTCTTCCGCCCGTGTAAATCTTGGAACACTGGCGATCCACAAAGGATATATGACAGCCAGTGAAGCAGAACGCATTTTTATACTTCAGACTCATCAGGACAAACGTTTCGGCGAACTTGCGGTAGAAGAAGGTTATCTTACCTCAGAGCAAGTGACGGAACTGCTTCAGAGCCAAGTTCCCGGTTACGTTTTACTGGGACAGGTTCTGATTGACCAAGGCGTAGTAAGCGCTACCCAGATGCAGAATATCGTGACGGACTATTGTTCGGAATTTGAGATAGATGACCTGGAGGAATATGAGGAGCAAAGCGATCTGGTCCATCACCTTCTGACAGACATTGATTCTGAGGAGGAAGATACCAAAGAATACATCAATGAATATCTATTGTTGTTATTCAATAATTTAATTCGTTTTATCGGGGATGATTTTACACCCTTGAATGTCATTAAGATTCCGGAAGTGCCCACAGAACGCTGTACCTCCCAGAGTCTGGATTGTCCTGCTTTCCATGTGGAATCCGCTTTGAATATGGAGTCTGCTACTGCCGTTGAATTTGCATCCCGTTACGCTCAGGATCAGTTTACGGAATTTGACGACTATGTTCGCGCCTCCATGGAAGATTTTCTGAATTTACATAATGGATTATTTGTGGTAAATATGTCCAATGATTTTTCTCTGGAAGTAACCTTGGATCCCCCTGTTACCCAAGATGACAGTTTATTTTCCCTAGGGGAATCTACGTATATCTTCCCGATCATGTTTCCATTTGGCATTGTACATTTTATCTGTTCGGTTCATTCCAACGAATAACTATGATTCTATGGGGTTTTTATAAACTGTGGGGTTATGGTTCAACACATTTTCAGGATAACAAAAAGAGTGCTGTAATATCAAGTCAATTAATAACACAACACTCTTTTTTCATTTTAATATTTTAAATTCCCAAAAATCCCTTTACCACTTCGGGCATCTCCTCTACCTGGCAGGTCGTCTTATGACGGACTTCAGCCCTACGGATTTCTTCAATCCCTTGCGGCACTTCCACTCCCGATAACTTCTCCAGTTCATCCACCAATTCAAAATCTGTCTTACAGTCATAGCTGCTGTCAATGGCGGTCATAACACTTCTGGTAAATTTATATGGACTTGCAGTAGAAGCAATAACAGCCTTTGTTCCATCCTGGCTCTCGTTTTTATACTTCTCGTAAACACAAGCAGCCACAGCCGTATGAGGATCCAGCACATATCCTTCCCGACGGTAAAGTTCTTTGATCGTAGATGCTGTCTCTTCCTCGCTGGCATAATTGCCATAAAAATCAGAAATCCTCTCTTTCATTTCCGGGGTAATCTGATAGCTTCCCTGACTTGACAGCGTTTCCATAAGCTTGCGGTCCCTGCTGTCGTCCCTGCCGGTCATCTCAAAGATCAAGCGCTCCAGATTGCTGGAAACAAGGATATCCATGGAGGGCGAGGAAGTCAGGATAAACTCCCGATTCTTATCATAGTTTCCGGTACGAAAGAAATCATAGAGCACCTTGTTTTCGTTGGATGCACAAATGAGCTTCCCAATGGGAATTCCCATCTCTTTTGCATACTTAGCAGCCAAAATATTGCCAAAATTACCGGTAGGAACCACCACATGAAAAGCTTCTTTCTCGGACAATTCCCCCTGAGCCATCATTCTGGCATAGGCATAAACATAATATACCACCTGGGGGATCAGCCTTCCGATATTGATGGAATTGGCAGAAGAAAATTGAAATCCTTTGGCTGCAAGTTCCTGCGCCAGAGCCTGGTCAGAAAACATCTGCTTTACGCCTGTCTGGGCCTGGTCAAAATTCCCCTCTATCCCAACTACCAGGGTATTTGCCCCCTCCTGGGTCACCATCTGCTGCTTCTGGATCGGGCTGACCCCGTCTTTGGGATAAAATACAATGATCCTAGTTCCAGCCACACCGGCAAAGCCCGAAAGCGCCGCTTTCCCCGTATCTCCTGAGGTTGCCGTAAGAATGACGATCTCTTTGTCCGCTTGATTCTTTTTGGCAGAGCAAATCATCAAGTGGGGTAATATGGACAATGCCATATCCTTAAACGCAATGGTAGGCCCATGAAATAATTCCAGATAATACGCATCGTTTGTCTTTTTTACAGGTACGATCTCCTCCGTATCAAACTTACTGTCATACGCCTTTTGAATACAATTTTTCAATTCTCCTTCGGTAAAATCCGTAAAAAACAGCTTCATCACCTCATAGGCTGTCTCCTGGTACGTCATATTCATCAAGGCCTTCTCAGGAATCGTAAGCTTTGGAATGCGCTCCGGTACATACAATCCCCCATCTGGGGCAAGACCGGTTAAAATTGCTTGGGAAGCAGTTACTCCGCCTTGGGAATTCCTGGTGCTTGTATACAATAAATCCATTTTCTTTTTCCTTTCCCACACGTATCTCTTCTATCTCAAAATTTTTGTATCACTCTATCCCGGCCTGTGTTATACTAATAACAACGGCTAACGGACGTCCGTTGATCCGATTTTTTACTGCCAGGAGGTTTCTATGCTGCCAGGAGTCTATCTTGCATACAAAAAAAACAAAACAGCCTATTACAGGGCCAGCATTACTTATCGCAACAAACATATCAGCCTGGGAAGCTATGAGCTTGAAACCACGGCTCATCAGGCTTATTTGCAGGCGCTGGATATCCTCTCCGGCGCCGGGATTACATTGTCAGGCCTGGATACGGAATCCGGCCCTCTGCTTTTTGAAAAAAAAATCGCATTGCTGAATTTCCGGAACAACCATATTTATTTCAAAAATCCCATTTATCTGAAGCAAAATTATTTTTTATATTTTATTTCGCCTCATGATGAACTGAAATTCGATGCAGACGATTTATTCTATTATTCCAGCCACAAGATCATGCGCCGGAAGGGCCATTTATTTGTCTGCGACTACGGTATGCAGGTAAATATCCTCTCCCGCTACGGCATCCGGAATTTCGCCGTAGCGGGAAGGGATTACCGTTTTGTCAACGGCGATCCTTCCGATTTCAGATATTCCAATCTGGAAGTCATCAATCCTTACTACGGCGTCATGCGTATCCTGCGACAGAACACGGTGCAGTTTAAAGCGCAGATCCATATCGCCGGCAATCACGTGATCGGCCTCTATCCCACCCAGGAGGAGGCCGCCGTTGCCTACAATAAAGCCGTGGACACTGCCAGATACTACGGCATCCAAAAAAATTACTTTACCAATTATATCCAAGAGCTGTCTCCTCAGGAATATGCCAGGCTCTATGCCAAATCATCAATCTCTGCCAAGCTGATCGCTTATCTGAAAGATCAGGCCCACTGACACAACGCCCTCTAATCCGCAACGCTGTTGTTAATGTAGTTTACCAGTCCTTCCGCCGCGATGATCTTTTGCATAAATTCTGGAAACGCCTGCCCCTCATAGGTCTCCTGCTTCGTCTTGTTGGTAATCATACCGCTGTCGAAATCCACTTCTATCTCATCGCCTTCCTGAATGCTCTTGGAGGCTTTGGGACATTCAATAATCGGAAGCCCGATATTAATTGCGTTTCGATAAAATATCCTGGCAAAGGTCTCTGCTATCACACAGCTAACCCCGGCTGCCTTAATGGCGATAGGAGCGTGTTCTCTGGAGGAACCGCATCCGAAGTTTTTATCCGCAACAATTAAATCGCCTTTTTGCACTTTATGGATAAATTCTTGATCAATGTCCTCCATACAATGAGCCGCCAGCTCAGCCGGATCGGAGGAATTCAAGTACCTTGCAGGAATGATTACATCCGTATCTACATTATCGCCATATTTAAATACACGTCCACACGCTTTCATCTCTCTTCCTCCTTTACATTTCGGGCCCGGATAATTTCCCGGTCAGGGCGCTTGCCGCCGCCACTGCCGGACTGGCCAGATAAATCTCAGAATCCACATGTCCCATTCTTCCCACAAAGTTCCGGTTGGTAGTGGACACGCAGCGTTCTCCCTCTGCCAGAATTCCCATATAACCTCCCAGGCAAGGCCCGCAGGTGGGAGTGCTGACAATGGCTCCTGCTTCTATAAAATCCCGGACCAGTCCTAATTCCATGGCCTCCAGATAAATCTTTTGGGTAGCCGGAATCACAATACAACGTACTCCCTTTGCCACGCTCTTACCCTTAAGAATCTCAGCGGCAATTTTTAAATCGTCAAGCCGTCCGTTGGTACAAGATCCAATCACCACCTGGTCAATGGCAATATCCCCCACTTCATCAATGGTCCTGGTGTTTTCCGGAAGATGGGGGAAAGCCACCGTAGGCTTCAACTGACTTAAGTCAATGGTATACGTCTCGTCATATTCTGCATCTTCATCTTCATCTGCTTCGTATACCGTAAATTCCCGTCCGGAATGCTCCTTCATATATGCCTTCGCCAAATCATCCACCGGGAAAATTCCATTTTTTCCTCCGGCTTCAATGGCCATATTGGCAATGGTAAAACGATCGTCCATAGATAGATGCTGAATGCCTTCTCCCACAAATTCCATGGATTTGTATAACGCCCCGTCTACACCGATCATGCCGATAATATGTAAGATCACGTCTTTGCCGCTGACCCATTTGGAGGGCCTGCCCACAAGATGAAATTTGATAGCGGAAGGAACCTTAAACCAGGATTTTCCTGTGGCCATCCCGGCAGCCATATCCGTGCTTCCCACCCCGGTGGAGAATGCACCCAGCGCTCCATAAGTACAGGTATGGGAATCCGCCCCAATCACTACGTCTCCTGCCACCACAAGGCCCTGCTCGGGAAGCAGCGCATGTTCAATGCCCATTTTTCCCACGTCAAAATAATTGGTGATCTCATGTTTTGCGGCAAACTCCCTGACACACTTGCAATGCTGGGCAGATTTAATATCCTTATTCGGTACAAAATGATCCATAACCAAAGCAATTTTATCTTTATGAAATACTCCCGTCGTTTTCATTTTATCCATCTCATGGATAGCCACCGGCGAAGTAATATCGTTTCCCAGAACAAGATCCAGCTTTGCTTCGATCAGCTGGCCCGCCGACACCTGCTCTAACCCGGCATGGGCGGCCAAAATTTTCTGCGTCATTGTCATTCCCATAGATGTTTCCTCCTGTCAATTTGTAACAGTTCAGCCTTCGGCTCCACTGTTACGGAATCCGGCTCATTTGGAAGTTTGCCTGCGGCAAAGAGCCGGATTCCCATTATATCAGCTTTATCATACGGACTTTGCAGTAAATGCAAAGTCCTGGGCTGAACTGTTACGTTAATTTCCTTTTTTATTATTTCTTGATTGCTATTTTACCATAAACTATACTATAATAGAAATACATATCAAACATATTTATTATAATTTCCAGTTATGGAAATGCATACATCGAAAAGAGGCTTACCAATGAATCAAACCCTTTCTTCTTACAAAATTTTTTATGCGGTGGCAAACGCCGGAAATATCTCAAAAGCCGCCAAAGAGCTCTATATCAGCCAACCGGCCATCAGCAAATCCATTCAAAAGCTGGAGGATAGCCTGGAAACGAAGCTTTTTTCCCGCAGCTCCCGGGGCGTTTCGCTGACGCCGGAAGGGGAACTTTTATACAGCCATGTAAAATCTGCCTTTGAGACCCTTGCCCTGGGTGAAGACAAGCTGCGCCGCAGCATCCGATTAGGTATGGGGCATCTGTCCATTGGCGTTAGTTCCGCCTTATGCAAATATCTTCTGCTTCCTTTTTTGAAGGATTTTATCAAACGATATCCCCATATCAGCATCTCCATTGACTGCCATTCCACCAACCACACGTTAAAACTGTTGGAGGAAGAAAAAATCGACATCGGACTGGTGGGAAAACCGGACACCGCAAAGAGTCTCTGCTTTTACCCTTTTCGGGAAATTGAAGATATCTTTGTAACAAATAAAGACTATCTCCACAATTTAAGGCTGCGGGGAATCCACAAAAATGCCATCCTGCAAAATTCCACGCTGATGCTTCTGGATAAAGGCAACATGACCAGACAGTACATTGACGACTATCTGCTGGAACATCAAATCCAAGTGCAGGACTCGATTGAAACCTCCTCCCTGGATTTGCTCATTGAGTTTTCCAAAATAGGATTGGGGGTGGCCTGCGTTATTCGGAATTTTGTAACAAATGATCTGAATTCCGGCGCACTCATTGAGATTCCCCTGGAAGTCCCCATTCCAAAGCGGGAAGTGGTCTTTGCATGTAATACGCACATGAAGCATTCCAAATCCATGGAAAGCTTTCTTAAGTTCTATGATCAGTATCCCCACCTATAGCCTGCGCTGCTTCCCACCCATGATTTCCATAAGAAAAGGTGATTTAAAAAATCACCTTTTCTTGTCATCTTTCACCTTAGAAATCTCCCAAAGCGCGAACTCTGTGGTTCTAATTAATTATTAATGAGCTTGTCTTCATCGCTCCAGCTATAGAGCTTGCGAATCTCCTTGCCAACTACCTCAGCCGGATGCTCTGCCGCTAACTTCCGCATTGCCTTAAAGTGAACCTGACGGCCTGCGGGAGACATATCCAGTAAAAACTCTTTGGCAAAAGTACCGTCCTGAATATCAGAAAGGATTTTCTTCATAGCTTTCTTGGTTTCTTCCGTAATGATCTTGGGCCCTGTAATATAATCCCCATATTCCGCCGTGTTGGAAATGGAATAGCGCATTCCTTCAAAACCGGACTGATAGATCAAATCTACGATCAGCTTCATCTCATGGATACATTCAAAATACGCATTCCTGGGATCATAGCCTGCTTCTGTCAGCGTCTCGAATCCAGCCTGCATCAATGCGCACACGCCGCCGCAAAGTACGGCCTGCTCGCCGAAGAGATCCGTCTCCGTCTCCGTACGGAAGGTTGTCTCCAATACTCCGGCCCTTGCTCCGCCGATCGCCAGGGCATAAGCCAATGCTTTCTCCAGAGCCTTTCCTGTGGCGTCCTGATGAACTGCAACCAGACAAGGTACGCCTTTGCCAGCCTGATATTCGCTTCTTACCGTATGGCCCGGTCCCTTAGGCGCGATCATTGTCACGTCTACATTTGCAGGAGGGGTAATGGTTCCAAAATGGATATTAAATCCATGGGCAAACATCAGCATATTCCCTTCCTCTAAGTTAGGTTCAATGTCACGTTTGTACATATCCGCCTGAAGCTCATCATTGATCAGGATCATGATGACGTCCGCTCTCTTTGCAGCTTCCGCAGCCGTATAAACTTCAAATCCCTGCTCAACCGCCCGGTTCCAGGACTTACTGCCCTCATACAATCCGATAATGACATTGCATCCGGATTCCTTAGCGTTTAAGGCATGGGCATGTCCCTGGCTGCCGTATCCGATCACTGCAATGGTCTTTCCTTCCAATAAAGATAAATTACAATCCTGCTGATAATAAATTTTTGCCATTTTTATATCCTCCTTATGTATTTGGCATTAATCAAAATATCGTACATCGTCCGAACCCCTGTTGAGGCCGGTAATTCCCGTCCGGGCCAGTTCCAAAATCTCATATCCCTGGACCAGATCCAAAAAAGCCTCCAGCTTGCTCTGGTTGCCGGTAAGTTCAATTACCATGGATTCGTGGGTAACGTCCACTACCTTGGCGCGGAAAATATCCACAACGGAAATAATTGCTTGGCGGTCCGTATCTTTGGCACGGATCTTTACCAAAATCAGTTCCCGGCAAACAGAATCACCGTCCTTTAAGGGCTTAATGTCCACCACATCCTCCAGCTTCGCCAACTGCTTCTCAATCTGCTCTAAAATCAGTTCGTCCCCGCTGGCCACAATGGTAATCCTGGTAAAACGGGGGTCTGCCGTCACACCAGCCGATATACTGTCAATATTATATCCCCGCCGGCTGAAAAGGCCGGACACATGGCTGAGTACGTTGGGGGTATTCTCAACCAAAATCGATAATGCTCGTCTGTTCATGGGAACCCTTCCTTTCACGATTACAACCCATTTTAGCAATAGATAATTTCATTGTCAATAGTCACAATTGGAACTCCATAACTTTTTGCCATACTTTTTATTTGGGTTTCCCATTCCTCCAGGTTATGATTCCACTGAATTGCCATAATCCCAGAATAATGATACAGCACATAGGAAATGGTATCCAGCGAATCCGAAGCTAACATCAAAGGCAGATTTACGTTTCTGGCCAGCTCTTCTGCTACTGCCAAAGCCGCCTTCTCTTCCGCCACTCCCTCGGCAGAAGTGCAGATACGCAAAATATCCGCCTCCTCTTCCATATCAAAGGCCAAATCCAGCGCCGTATCAAACAATTCCTCCTGGTATTCCTCCACCAGCTCTTCATTCACGGAAAAGTCAATCAACTCCCCTATGGACAGCTTCTGCCCCGGAACAAAGGCAAAGACTTCCCTCTCTGAGGCCAGTAAGATCCTGTCCGCCTCATGTTTCCTTGCAGGCACGGTGTGTTTCCCTTTTACCATTTCAGCTACATTTCCAATAAATTCCGGCGTACTGCCGCAGCATCCTCCCAGAATACTTGCTCCGGCGTCCAGAAGAGCTTCCATATGGACGGCAAAGGTTTTTGCATCCATGTCATATTCCGTGTTATGATCCTTGGAAAGCTTGGGCATACCTGCATTGGGCTTTGCAATGACAGGTACACAGGAAAAAGATACCAATTCTTTCACTGCTTCTATCATTTTGTCCGGGCCTGCAGAGCAATTCAGCCCCACTGCATCTACGCCAAGTCCCTGGAGTACCACAGCCGCGGCTTTAGCAGAAACGCCGTACAACGTCTTTTTATTTTCCTGAAAGCTTAACGTAGCCATAATTGGAAGATCGCACACCTCTCTGGCTGCCAGCACGGCCGCCCGGGTCTCCTGAAGGCTCATCATGGTTTCCACTACCAGCAAATCCACCCCCGCTTTGACAATCAGGCGAATCTGCTCTTTGTAAATGTCCACAAGCTCATCAAAACTTAAATTTCCCAAAGGCGCAAGCTGCGCCCCGGTCATCGTAATATCTCCCGCTACCAGAGCCTTCCCGCCGGACGCTTCCCTGGAAATCTCTACCAGACCTTGATTCAGCTCTTCCATTCGTTCCAAAAGGCCGTATTCCTTTAACTTGATCCGGTTCCCGGAAAAAGTAGGAGCGTAGATGATATTGCTTCCCTGGCTGATATATTCTTCCTGGAGCTGCTTCATGACCTGAGGGTGTTCCGTCACCCAAAGTTCCGTGCACACGCCGTAGGGCATTCCCCGTTTTAACAGATTGGAACCGGTGGCCCCGTCCAATAACAATATTCCTTCTGCCGCTTCCTTAAATTCCTGTTTTGTCATAATATCCTCCTTTTGACACATAGGCCGCAGATTTTGGCAGTCTTTTAGAAGTGTTGCTTTCAAATCCTTTATTCAGACTGAAGAAGTTTCCGCCGCCGCTTCATTCTGGCATAGCTGTAAATTCCCAGTCCGATCAGTGTGGTAAGATAAGGGATCATCTGAATCAACTGCATGGGAATCGTGGTTAACTGCATGAGATTTGCCACCGCCTGGGCAATACCAAACAATATGGACACCAAAAAACCGCCTACCGGAGTATCCGCCCCCATGGAGCTGGCCGCTAATGCAATATATCCCCGTCCTGCCGCCATCTCCCTGGTAAACATATTCATATAGCCGCCGGAAAGATAAAATCCTCCCATGCTGGCCAGCATTCCGCTGATTACCAATGCAATATACTGTATTTTTCTTGCACTGATCCCCACAGATTCCGCCGCATTTTTATTTTCTCCTACTGCGCGGATTTTGAGACCCATGGGCGTCTTATACAAAAAGATATGCATAACGATCACCGCCAGAATCGACAGCCACGTTAATAAGTTCTGCCCTGACAATATTTCTCCCAAAACGGGAATCGAGCCGATCAGGGGAATCACCACCTTCGGCGCGGCCACGCTGGCAACGGAGCTGGAAGCCCCTTTTTCCCCTGCAACCGCCATCAAAAGCATAACCGTTCCGCCAGATGCGATGAGATTTAAAGCAATCGCCGCCAAAATCTCGTCCGCTTTCATGTGCAGGATACAAAAGGCAAAGATCAGTCCGATCACCCCTCCCACCAATACGGTAAGAAGGAAGCCGAACCCAAAGGAGGCAAACTGGGAAAATCCGCTTGCCGTACCGAAAATTCCTCCTCCCAGGGCGGAAAACAATACGCCAAACAACGCGGACAACAACATCATGCCCTCCAGGGCCATATTACAGATACCGGCCTTGGCGGCCACTGCGGACGCCATTGTGGCAAACAGGATCGGCGTGGTTGCCCGCAGGATGGAGTTTACAAATTCTACGGAAAAAATACCATTTAACATTATGCCGCCTCCTCTTCTTTCAATGCTTCCTTCGCTTCTTTGGCAATAAGTTTATGCTTATATCTGCTCAAGAACTGTTCCGCGACTACAAATAAAATAATGACAGCTTGGGTAATCTGTACGATTTCAAAGCTTACGTCCGTAGCCCTGGACATAATAGACGCTCCGGTACGCAGATATGCCAAAAACAGTGCTGCAAAAGGCGTGTACAAGGGATTTTTCTTGGCCAGGGTACAGATAATGATCGCATCCCATCCATATCCTAAAGAGGCGGTCCAGGTAAATCTGTCGTAAATGGGGCTTAGCAGCTCCACCCCGCCTCCAAGTCCCGCAATAAAGCCTCCCAAAAGCTGGGACACCAAAATAACTTTTATGATACTAATGCCGGAATACTTGGCATACTCTTCATTTTCGCCTACAATCCGAAGCTGATAGCCTACCTTTGTCTTATATAAAAAGAGATACCCTAACACCGCCACCAAAATTGCGATAAAAATTCCGCTGTGGATCCTGGTTCCCCGCATCAGGGATGGAAGGCTGGCTGCGTCCGGAATGGAATAGGAGGCAGACCCAGTGGCAGGGTCGCAGATAAACTGCATCAAAATAAATGTGGAAAACCATAGCGCCACATAATTCAGCATCAGGGAAGACACCAGCTCCGACGCTTCTGTTTTAATCTTCATCACAGCAGGTATCGCAGTGAGAACGGCGCCTGCCACTGCCGAAAGAAGCAGGCAGACCACAGGGCTGACTCCTGCAGGAAGGGCGATTTTTAAGGCCGCCACTGCCGCCACAAGACCGCCTACATGGAATGCCCCTTCGCCAGCCAGATTGATCTGATTGGCAGAAACCATGATGCAGACCCCTGTGCCTGTAGAGATCAGCGGAATCATGGACTCAAATACATTGGCCAGGTTCCGTTTGCTCTTAAAGGGCCCTGTGACTAGCTGGACAATGGCATTCATCGGTTCGTCGCTGACAAAAAAGATAATGACAAAGGAAATCAAAAGCGCGATCAAAATGGCAAATATCATGCGGATGGCTTCAAAACGTTTTGCACTATTCATACATAGCCCCCTCCAGTCTTTCGTCTTTTTTAATTCCCAGCATATATTGGCCCAAAAGCTCCTCCTGAACCTTCTCCACCTCCGTAAATACGCTGGAAAACTGTCCCTTATACATGACTGCCAGCCGGTCGCTTAAGGACAGCACCTCATTCAAATCCGCCGATATTAATATCACGGCGCAGCCAGAATCTCTGAATTCCAGCAGCCTTTTTCGAATAAACTCCGAAGCCCCCACGTCAATTCCCCGGGTGGGCTGATTGGCGACGATAATATCCGGTCCCGTGGAAAACTCCCTGGCTACGATCACTTTTTGAATGTTCCCACCGGAAAGCATCCCTACATGCTGTTTGTAGGAATTGCATTTCACCAGGTATTCCTTGATCCAGTCCTGGGCCTTTTGCTGCATCTTTTTGGACTTCAAAAAAAGTTTGCCGGAAAATTCTTTTCGGTCATATTGATTGGAAAACAGATTCTCCAAAATGTTCAGCGTTCCAGCGCATCCGCTTTTCATCCGGTCCTCAGGGATATGCGCCAGATTCATATTCCGAATCTCTTTGATGTTTTTTTTGCGGATATCCACATCACGGATCTGAACGGAGCCATGATAGTTCTTATTTAATCCGGTGATCACATCCACAAGCTCCGACTGGCCGTTTCCTTCCACCCCCGCAATGCCAAGAATCTCTCCGCCCTTTAAATCAAAAGACAAATGATCTACCTTCTGGACTCCCTGGCTGTTATGTACCGTCAAGTCCCGGACCTTCATCAGCGTTTCTTTGCGGTTTACAGGCTTTTTGTCAAATTTCAGCAGCACCTGACGTCCTACCATCAGCCGGGACATATCGTCAGTGCTCATATCTGCGACAGAATAAGTCCCCATGCTCTTGCCATTGCGCATAATGGTTGCCCGGTTGCATATTTTCTTTATCTCATCCAGCTTGTGGGAAATAAAAATAACGGTATGGCCGTTTTCTTTTAATTTCTCCAACTGCACAAAAAGTTCGTTGGTCTCCTGGGGCGTCAGGACTGCCGTAGGCTCGTCCAAAATAAGGATCTTGGCTCCCCGGTAAAGAGCTTTTAAAATCTCTACTTTTTGCTTCACTCCTACGGGAATCTCTTCCACCCGGGCCGTCACGTCGATATTGAAATTATACTTCCTGGCGATAGCCTCCGCTTCCTGGATGGCCCGTTTTTTATCAATCAAAAATATATTTTTCACCGGGGCTACGCCTAAAATGATATTCTCCGCAACAGTCAGAGAAGATACCAGCATAAAATGCTGATGCACCATGCCAATCCCTTTGGTAATGGCGTCCTGTGGGGATTTGATCACCGTCTCAACCCCGTTCAGCAGGATCTTTCCTTCGTCCGGGCTTTCGATCCCAAAAAGAACCTTCATCAGCGTACTTTTTCCTGCGCCGTTCTCTCCCAGCAGGGCATGGATTTCCCCTTCCTCCAGATCCAGACTCACATCCTCATTGGCCACCACGCCGTTGGAGTATATCTTCATGATATGTTCCATCCGTAATACCGCTTGTTTCTCCACCGCTTCCACCTTCCTTTCCAAACGGGAAAAGGCTGCTGCAAATCCTCTTCACAACAGCCTCTTTCATACCTGCCAGGAATCTCTTTGTATCCGGATTCGGGAGATTCCTGGCGGGTATTTTATGGAAATTACTGAATTTTCACAGAATTCACTACTTCTTCCACTTCTTCCGTGGTCATCTCATAAGCTGAGTTCACAACGATATCGCCATTTTCAATGGATGCCTGCAATTCTGCCAGTTTGGTACGGATGCTCTCCGGAAGCACTTCCTCATAATGGGCGTCCAGCACAAGGCCAACGCCGCCTTCTGCAAAGCCATAGCTCTGAGTTGTACCGTATTGCAAGTTCCCTTCCATATCCTCCTGGATGGCCAGATACAATGCATTGCCGATATTCTTCAATGCGGAGGTCGGAATGCTGGCAGCATAATCCGGCAAAAGAGCCGCCTGGTCAGAATCCACCCCGAAGGCATACTTTCCGCTTTCGGAAGCTGCTTCAATCAAGCCCAAGCCGGCGTTTCCTGCCACGTTAAAACTTACGTCTGCGCCGTTTTGGAACTGCGTCAAAGACAAATCCTTGCCTTTTGCGGAGTCAATGTAATCCCCCACATAGGCAACCGCTACCTGAATATCCGGATTCACATCCTTGGCCCCCTGGATGTAACCAACCAAAAAGTCGTTGATGAGAATGCCGTCCATACCGCCTAAAAAGCCGATAATACTATTGGAAGGATCGATTCCTTCCATCTCATCACTGGTGGTCATCAGGGCTGCCCCCGCGCCTACCAGATAAGAAACCTCGTTCTGTTTAAACATCATATTGAAAATATTATCCGGGTTTCCTGCCGCTTCAAAATCGAAGGGCTCGTCAAAAAAGATAAATTTCTGATCCGGATACATCTCATAAGCCGTGTTCAGAGCGTCATACATCTGCCAAGTCCCAATGATGATAACGTCGTATTCCCCGGTATCGCAGTAATCTAAAAGCGTGGGCTCCCAGTTGGCTTCATCTGCAGGATCGCCGCCCATCTCTTCTACTTTAAAGTCAAATACATCTGCGCCAAGATCTTCTTTCAGCCTGGTAAGCCCTTCGTTTGCAGAATCATAAAAAGACTTATCTCCCAAGTTGCCGTTTACCAGAAACGCCGCTTTGTAAGGCTTGCCGGATTCCTGCTCCTTAGAGCCGTCCTCTTCGCTGCCGCCTTCTTCCTTACTGCCCCCTTCTGTGCCGCTTGCAGCTTTATTTCCCTCATCGCCGCTGCTTTTGCCACAGGCTGCCAAAGAAAAGGCCATGGCCCCTGCCAGCAATAATGCTACTAACTTTTTCATTGTTTTCCTCCTTTTGTCCTTTATACATTCCCTCAAATCCAGATTTAAAGAGATGATGGGCATGTATGATTAGGGTAACAGTAAAGCCGAAGGCTGAACTGTTACTGACTAGGCGAGCGCCGCCTCTAAAGCTACCTCCATCATATTGGTAAACCCAATCTGACGTTCTTCGGAAGACATCTCTTCTCCGGTTACCATAGAATCAGACACCGTAAAGATGCCCAAAGCATTTACCCCTGCGCGGGAAGCATTGCAGTAAAGGGCAAAGCTTTCCATCTCGGCAGCCAAAACGCCCATTTTGGCCCATTGTTCCCACTCCGGCGTCTCCGTATAGAAAATATCGGAGCTTAAAACGTTCCCCACCACATAGCTGAATCCTTTTTCTTCTGCGGCTTTCTGCGCGTTGTGCAAAAGCCCAAAAGACGCCGTAGCGCAGAACGTACCCGGAAGCTGATACTGATGGGCATAATTGCTGTCCGTGCTGGCTCCCATAGCCATCACAATGTCTCCCATCTTCACATATTCCTGCATACTCCCGCAGGAACCGATCCGAAGCAGATTCTTCACGCCGTAAACATGGATCAGTTCATGGGTATAGATTCCGATGGAAGGACATCCCATACCTGTCCCCATTACGGAAATCTCTTTGCCCTTATAGACGCCCGTATACCCAAACATGTTACGGACTGCGTTAAACTGCTTCGCATCCGTAAGGAACTGTTCTGCAATAAATTGTGCCCGAAGGGGGTCTCCCGGCAAAAGTATTGTCTCGGCAATCTCCCCCGGCTGCGCCGTATTATGTGCCGTTGGCATATGATCACTCCTCCCGTATTAATATTACACGAAAAATCATAACACAATCCAAAGAATATTACAATAATGAGGTTTCTGTCCCTGCATATTTTTTATGTTTTCTTGATAAACTATGAATGGTGATGATATGGACAATAAATTAAATACAACCGTCCGCCGGGGATTTTGGCTTGTGCTGATTTTCGGCTTTGCGGCGCATTTCTTTTATGAATGGAGCGGACAAAATTTCCTGGCGGGCCTTTTCTTCCCGGTAAACGAATCTACCTGGGAACATATGAAACTTATTTTTATTCCCATGTTCTTATGGACGATATTTTTGGCGTTTCGTTTTCCCGAATCCAGGGACTGTGTGATTTCGGGATTTCTGGCGGGCCTGCTGCTTGGCACGGCGGCCATACCGGTACTCTTCTACACTTATTCCGGCATCCTCGGTAAAAATGTAATGGTACTGGACATCTTAGTGTATATCATTTGTATGATGACAGCCTTTTATACCGGATGGCGGATGACCAAAAGCTGCCGGCTGAAACCGTACACAAGGCTGCTGGAGATCATTGTATATCTGATTCTGTTATGCTTTGTGATATTCTCCGTCCATCCGCCAAAGCTTGGGGTTTTCCATCCCCCGGCAGCTTAATGGAGACTGCGCCTATCACTTTGGCCATCTTTCGCCACTGCCTAAAGGAGAGAGCACACGCCAACATCAGGGACGGTTCCAGGATTCTTCTATGCCGTCCCCTTTCCATTCATTTACGTCTTCAGAGTATCCCTCCACCAAAAGGTATTGGTATTCGCTGACTGTCTTTTGGGCGTCGTAGACATAGCGCAGGGGAATCTGGCTCCGGTTGCGTTCCGGAGAGCCTGGTTCCGCCACAAATACGGTGTCGCTTTCTTCATCGTACATCCAAATATTTACGTAGTGGCCTCCCGTATGCTCCCAGTAAGTATCGTCATTGCTGCTGCACACCAAAATCACCGCCGATTTGGCATATCGCATCTGTTTTTGGAAGGTTTCGTAGGAAGAGGGCTTCCTAAGGAGTACGCATTTTACCCCACAGTAACTGAGTACTTTTCTCATCATTTTCCAGCCTATGGCGCCGTTTCCTTCCGAGGGCGCATAGTCTGCGATCTCTTTCGCCAGTTCCAACATATCCCAGGGAGACACTTCATAGGGGGACATGGTATCGTAAATATTGGCCATGCAGCAAAGGCCGCAGCCGAAATTCCCAAAATAATTCCTTCGCTGATTAAAATAACACCATTCTCCCGACCAAGTGATCCCCTCTTCCCAGGAGCGGGGTCCCTGAAGGAAGCTGTAGACTTGATACTCCTTGATCCTGGCCGCCTCGATCATGGCTTCGTTTTCTTCTCTGGTGAACACCCGCTTCCAAGTTAATTCCGTACCGGCATAAAGCGGCCGTCCTGCATCCTGGGGAACTGGCTCAGCCTGGCTGGATGCAATCAATTTCCACCACCAAAAACTCCCTGCGTTTAGGGACGCCTGAGGCGGCGTTTCTTCGTCTTTCTTTGTATTTGTAACTTCCAATGCCTGGGGAGCTGTTTTTTCTGAGATAAATAAAATAAAACAAAATACCAGTATCCCAGCCAAAATGGATATGATTTTTTTCATCGATGCCTGTCCTTTTTGTTTTGACCAATTTTAGCATATTACCAAGTTTTTTTCAATGGCAGTTTTATTGGAACGTTTTTCGGCGGGATTTTTGCATTTTTTGAATTATGTTCTTACGATCAGCGCAGCAAGTATGCAGACCCATCCGAACTGTTCCATATTTCTCTATTTCCACAATATTCACATACTTAATAGGAGCAGATTACTCTGCTCCCATTACTTCACTGTTCCACCATTTCTTCTTGTCATCTGCACCAACACATTTACGTTACATCTCCCGTTGCCAATGCTGATCCTCTGCTATCCCATGAGCATATTTTCACAGCCCCCTGATTTTTATCTGCCGCAGATTTCTTCCATTTCAGCAAGCTCCTCTTCGGTAAAGGAACAATGTTCCACAATGGATACGTTATCCAAAATCTGCTCCGGCCTGGAAGCCCCGATCAGCACGGAACACACTTTTCTATCTTTTAAAATCCAGGACAACGCCATCTGGGCCAGGGACTGCCCCCGTTCTTTGGCCAGCTCATTCAGCCGCCTGATCTGCTCCAGCCGCTGCTGTGTTAAGGCATCGGCTTTCAGGAAACGATGATCTCTGGCAATTCTGGAATCTTCTGGTATCCCATGAAGGTACTTATCGGTTAAAAGCCCCTGGGCCAGAGGACTGAATGCAATGATGCCGATTCCTTCTTTCTGGCAGCAGTCTTTTACGCCGTCCTCTTCTATCGTCCGGTCAAAGATGGAATATCTCCTCTGATTCACGATCAGGGGACAGCGGAGTTCTTTCATAATCTCAGCCGCCTTTTGGGTGTATTCTTTATTATAATTAGAAACGCCTGCATATAGGGCTTTTCCACTCCACACTGCTTGGGCCAGAGCCTCCATGGTCTCTTCTAAAGGCGTATCCGGATCCATCCTGTGATGGTAATAAATATCCACATATTCCAGGCCCAGACGTTTCAGGCTCTGGTCGAGGCTGGCCGTCAAGTATTTTTTACTTCCCCAATTTCCGTAGGGCCCCGGCCACATTTCATAGCCTGCTTTGGTGGTAATCACAAGCTCATCCCGGTAGGGTCTGAAATCTTCCTTTAAAATACGGCCCGCATTTTCCTCCGCGCTGCCGTACACCGGCCCGTAATTATTTGCCAGATCAAATTGTGTGATCCCCGCGTCAAATGCAGTACGGCAGATCTCTTTCATTACGTCATAATTGTCTTTGCTCCCAAAATTGTGCCAGAATCCCAGGGAAACGGCTGGAAATTTCAATCCGCTGTTTCCCACAGGATGATACGTCATGCTCTCATATCGTCTGTCGCTTGCCACATATATCTTCGCCATGTTCTCTCCTTTTTATGGCCTGTCTGCCTGCCGTGCCCAGTTTTGCGTTGTAGTAGTCATCGGACGTCCCTGCCGGATGGATTCATCCAGCGTCAGATGCAGGTAGGTATCCTGCAGGGCCTCCTTTAAGGGGTAAATCTCCTCCCCTCCGGCTGCATAACGGGCCATCCCATCTAACATTCCTGCCATGGCGATCTCATCGTCATTCAAGCGCACATCCTCTTCCCAATAGGGATTCTGATACACCGGCCTGCCGTGAAGCGTAAGCCCCCGCAGTCCGCAGCCTTCCAGGTTCTCATACTGTCCCAGCTCGTCTCTGGCAATCCTGCCAAGAACCGGCAGCTTTTGTTCTCCCAAAAAGGCGACATCATAATCATAGATCTCACCCAGCTCTCCTCGGACATACATATGCCTGGTCCTGAAATAATTAAAATACTGCTCGTCTGAAAAATCATAAAAACCGGCCTTCCCGCTTTCAAACACAAGATCCGCCCGTTTTCTATGATCCTTCACAAGATGATCGCAGGCTTCCTTATGCATTCCTTCCCGTCCGCAGTGATACTGTACCGGAAAATAATACTCTCTGGCATCGATGGTACAATTTTCAAACCCCACCCCCAGAGTTTTGCGCATAATGCTCATGGCATGGTAATCGTGGAGCGTTCCCATTCCCATATTGCTGATTCTGCCCAGGCAGCCTTCCTGGATCAAATTCAAAACCGCCTGATAGTAAGGGCGCAGAAAGCATTGTTCCGTTACCTGTATTTTCCCATGATACGTTTGTTTGAGCTCATAGCACTCATTTAATTCTGCCACCCCATTGCCCGGCGGAGTCTCTGACAGAACCGGAATCCCCTGTTTCATAAGGGCTGTTATATAATCTAAAACAGCTTCCTTCGGCACCAGAACGACCACAAAATCATGGCCCCGGGCCATAAATTTGTCCAAATCCTGGTCTATTTTTCCTGGAAATTCCTGTTCCATCTGCTCGGCCCGCTGGGAAGAATGCACCAGCACCCCCGATACCTCCATGCGGCGCCGGAACTCTTCCACTACTCTCATATAGCCGCGGGCCCGCCACCCTGCGCCGATAAAACCAATTCTTGTTTTCATCCATATGCTCCTTATTACAGATACCTGCCTTTTACTTTGGCTTTCTTACACTTCTGTATTCAGGATATCATATGGTTCTTTCAAATATCATTTCAAAATCCCGTCATTTTGTTCAAAATCCGAATGGATCTCCTTTACGCAGACATACCTTTTTGTACCAAATAGCTTCCCAAAGTGAAATACATTTATTCTTCTCCAGTTTTAGGACTCTTTAACTTACCGGAATCGCTGCTGGCAGGTTTTGTTTTGCCAGAATCCGATTCAGCCTTAGCAATGAGTTCTCCTGTCCCATCCTCCTGCGTGTCCTCTGTATTTTCCTGATCTTTTGTATTTTCCTGATCTTCTGTCCTGTCCTTATCATCGATTTTCTCATCGTCTTCTATATCGTCTTCTTCTTTTTCTCCTTGGTCGATGTCGTTGTCATCTGGGTCTTCTTCTGTTTTCTCATCCGGATTCACATCAGGCTCCTGGTTTTGATCGGTATTTTTACAAATGACCACAACGTAATCAGAAGCGTGGGAAAACGAAAGGCTTACTTTCCCATCTTCCCCAATCTGCCCGGCGTTTCTAAAGATCAGCTTTCCAGAACTGTCATAATAATACAGGTTCCCCGTACTGCCGCTGTGTTCTCCGCCCAGGTTCAAGGTCAAATCTGCCCGAAATCCGAATTCTCCATTATGGGTTAAGGAAAGCTGCGTAGCCGGCTGGCCTTCTGCAATAGATTCCACAAGGCTGGAAGGAACGGTATCTGTTCCTATGGTTACTTCCAGATCAATATCCTTAAGGTTCGTTGCATTGACATCGTTTCCGTCAATGGACCAGCTATAGGCTCCCATATCCAGCACAATATCTACGGATTTTCCCTTAATCGCTTCCAATACTTCCTTGGGAACTACGGTAGCTTTTTTCATATCAATGACAATGGAATCTCCTGGCTCGGCATTTTCAATCTGCTCCTTGATCTTTTCGATTTCACTTTCCGGAAGCCGCTCTCCTGTGATCTCTTCTTTTGTTCCGTCCCAACGCACTGCGCTTGCCGCAAGGAATTCCCGGTCCTCTGTAATGATCACTGTCTGGCCCATTTCAAATCCTTCCCAGAGAATATCTTTGTAGGTTTCATTTTCTGTTGGAAGTGTGAAGGATCCGTTCCTTTCCACAATCACATACTGGCAGGTTTCATCCGGATACTTCAAAACTACCACGCAATTCTGATAAAATGCCTGGAACTGGATACTTTTATACGTTTCCTGATTGACGTCTATGGCGCTTCTCCATTCAGAAAGTCTCAGGCCTGCCAGATGCTCCACACTCTTAAATACTCCTGTGGCTTCCCCCTGGATTTCGGCGTCAGAAAGATTCTCACCATCCAGGACCATCATCTTATTATCCTTTGCAATCTTTCCGTCTTCTGCCCGGTATGTATACGATACGTCCAATGTTGTTTTCCCTTGGTAAAGCGCTACTATATCAAAGCTCACCATTTCTTTGGACATAATGTCATTGACGTCGGCGCCGATCAAAGCCCATCCGGTTCCTTTCATCCCCAAGACGTCCTCAGGTTTTTCCAGTCTTGCTAAAGCTTCGCCTACGGTTGTCCCTTCGATACACGACTGGCTGATGGTTTTTGAGGCTTTTTCGCCATCCTGTCCAATATAACGGGCATTCCAAGTCGCTTGGCATGCCTTGTAATCCGCCTCCACGGAAATCCTGGCAACATCCCCGACCTTGGTATTTTTATTATGGGAATCGTTGCTGTAGCTTAACCGAAGTTCAGCAAAATCATCCGATACCACGTCCTCCGGCATCTGCAGTATATCCAGCACGTCTTGGTAGGTTGCATCCCGTTCTATGAATTGGGGGAGCATCACCGTTTTCTTTCCGTCGTTTTTGGACATATATGTAAGGCTTACATTTGCACATCCTTTATCATAGCTGGCATAAAGGTAGCAGTACATTTTATCTGCACTGTAAAATGGCAGTTTTGTATCTTCCTTTACCTCAGAACCTGATCCGCTGTATTTCCAGGTCGCAGTCACCCCCTGAATTGGCTGGGGAAATACTCCTAATTCCTTCAGGGATGCCCGTTTTCCTACATTTTCTACCGTCTGGTAGGTGTAGCCCAAATCGTAGCTGCCGTCCGCTTGCTTTGTATAGCCATAAAACGTAAATTCCACATCCTTCACGTCTTCCCGGTAAGTATTTCCTGATTTTACTTTATAATACCAGGGATACGTATAACTCCAGCCAGCCAGCTCTTCCGCCATATGATACCAATTCCTATATTGATCTTTCAGATCAATATAGGTAAGCGCCCACTCGCAGGGATATGTGTCTTCCGTAATTTGGATAGCCCCTATGTATTCCTGCGTACTTGAATCGTAGGTTACATCCACGGAAGTGGCTGCAGACACATAGGAAGCCTGTGGATGAAAACATACTTCGCCTGTAGGGGAAGGGTTTTTCTCTTTTACTTTGATCCTTATAGTTATGGTCTCTCCAGGCCGTACCCATTCCCCATTTTTGTCAATCGTAATACGCTCAATTTCCGGCCCCTCCACATCATACCCATCCGGAGTGACGATATAATGCCATGGGCCTCCCAAATCTGTTTCATTGTAATCGGACAAGGATGTGGCGTTTCCATTTTTATCTGTGATCTTCAAATCCGTAAGCTTCCATTTACCGGGATTGGAATACGTTTCAATCTTAACCTGTCCGGTATATACCCGGGCATCTTCGTTATATCTTAACGTGGGACATTCATAAGACGTATACGAGCCACCGTCCTGCAGTTCAAATTGTGCATACGCCTGATCATAGGAAGGATTTTCTTCCTCTACTTCCACCTTTATGGTAACCGTAGCACCTGCACTTACTTCTCTCCCATTGTTATTCAGGTTGATACTTTTTATCACAGGCTTATCGTCGTCATACCCGTCTAGCGATACCATATAATACTGTGAAGTATCTTTTCCCTCCTCCTCAAGGTCGCGCAAGTAGGTATCATTATCATAAGTATCGCGGACTCTTAAAGAGGAAAGTTTCCATTTGCCATATTTTGTGCAGGATGTAATTTCAATTTTTCCTGTATAGGTCTGTGTGTTTTCGTCATACTCTAAACGGACATATTCTCTCCCTGAACGTTCCGGATCATCTAACGTAAACTCCATATTTGCCCAAACATAAGGGTGTTCTTCGTTTACTTTTATCTTAATATCAATGGTTTCACCCGACTGCACGGTCCGCCCGTTTTCACCGATATCAATGCTTTCTACGATAGGCTTGTCTTTATCATACTCCTGGTTTACCGTAAACTTTAAGTCTGCCTCCGGCGCAATATCCTTCATGGAAAAATAAAAACCATTCCCGGACTCTGTAAATATTCGAATTTGATCCAGCGCCCATTCCTCCGGATAAGTTGTCTCTTCTACCTCAAAAGTGCCTGAAACAGTTTCTGTTCCTGCATCATAATCGGCATAAAAAGATTCCCTGTCATAATAACCGCCGGAATAAGCGACGACCATATTGCCATAACGTACCGTTTCCCCGTCACACTGAACCTTGGCAGTAAAAGTGACGGTATCCCCTGCTTTCAGTGTCCCATCTTCATTGGAAGCATTCGTTTTCATTTGAATATCGGAAAGCGTTACCGTTCCTTGTTCCACTTTATTTTCTATAGTAAATCGATAAAGATACTGCCCGTCGTCTCCATAAATTTCTCCATCTACATAATTATTTTTCAGATCCTCAATGCGAATGCTAGTTACAACGTAATCGCCCAGTGAAAGCTGCTCGCAGGGGAGTACCGCCGTGTATAAATTTTTCTCGCTTCCTTTTACAAATTCCAAAGTTTCCATTCTATATTGGCTAAAATTATGCATCTCAACCGTTATCGACCGGATATCGCTGTCTGCATCATAGACATACATATTAAAATGAACCGTATCTTCTCTCGTCAAGGTCTGGCCGTTTTCCACAAATTCAAACTTCTCGATTACCGGCTGGTTAATATCATAGGATCCCTCCAACGGCAGGATATTTTCTCCTTCTCCATCCTGAGACTGCGCAGACGATTTCTGCTTTGCCCTGTCTCTGGGCGCAGTCTCTTCTTTGGGCTGTTCCCTCACCGGCTCCGCTTCTGCGGCGGGCTGTTCTTTCTCCTGTTCCTTTGGAGGCTGCTGCTCTTGAATCCTTGGATCCTGCTGATCCTTATTGGGTTCTTCTTCCGGCTCTTTGCCGTCTTCCACGGGCTGTTTGCCTTCCTCTGTTTCCTCCGGTTCCTTCTCTTCCTCCGAAGCTTCCTCTTCTGTATCTTTCGATATTTGTTTGTCCTCTTCTGCTGTCTCGGCTCCCGGCTCTTCCTCCGGAGCTTTCTCTTCTTCTAATAACTGTTCTTCTTCCTCTAACGCCCCAGGCTCTTCCTTCTCGTCTGATACGTTCTCTTCTTCCGGGATTTTTTCTTCTTCCTCTAATACCTCAGGCTCTTCCTTTTCATCCGATAGATTCTCATCTTCCTCTAATACCTCGGTTTCTTTCTCTTCAGCGGCCTCTGTCTCTTGGGAAGGCTTCTGACTGTCCTTTGGTATTCCTTCCTCTTCCGTATCCGCATATCCGCTACCGCCGTTTCCTGCCGCCACACTCTGCACCGGGAATACTGCTGCCACTGTCATAGATACTGCCAACATGATTCCCAACAATTTTCTGCTCAATTTTTTCATCAATTATACCTCCTGAATAAAAATGTATAATGCTAAACGTTCCTGAACAAAATACTGTTTCATGTCTGATGTATTTCTCCCTCCTTCCTTCAAAAACAACATAAAATTCCCCAATATAGGACTTATCATACACATTTTCAAAGAAAACAGAAGGATTTTCTCGGAATTTTTACATTTTCTTCTATTTTTTTCGCAATGCTTCTGAAAACTTTTTGCATGCAAACAGAATTTTACTATAAAATATCCGATACATGACGAATCATATTTGGCGGTTTGGTTCTACTTTATCTGCTCTTTCTCTATCATCACTGCTTCCACCAAAAGCCGGCTGGTATCCCGGCCGCTGTAGCAAGTGGACAGGGTAAGGATCTTATCTTCCTGGGAAATTGCGATATCCTCCCGAAAGTTCCCTTCACAGCCCCCTACATCCTCCAGATATCTCTGCACCTCCAAGGGATCCGAAAAATCATACTCATAGGGAATCAGGTCATCTGAAAATTCAACCGCTGCAAATATTTCATAAATAAGTGTGCCCTCCGGCGTATATAGGATGATTTGGCGGTTTTTCTCAAAAAAATCCTGTTCTTCAAAACGATGGAGGCTGGTGAACATTCCTCCGTTTTTCAAATTGTGCCCATATAATACGGTAACGGGATCCATAAAATCCTTATGATTGACTGCCTGGGAATAAATCGCCCCGGGCAGCCCCTCTGTGAAATCTACCGTATGGTTCAGATAATAATTGTCATAGGGATCCTCGGAATCGGATTTCTGTAACACAGGATAGTCGATCTCTGTCCCCGGAAGGGTAATCCAGGCGTAAATATCCGGGTTCTGGGCTTCCAAAGCCTCAAAATCAATCCTGACTTCTCCAGATTCATCTGTGAACTTTGCTTCATCTACTGGGATTCCTGCTATTTCCTCCTGCAAGGCTTCTGCTTCCTGAGGAAAGCTTACCTCTCCTGCCTGGAAGCTCACCATGGAAACTGCGATCCCAAGGGCTATGACCATGAGAGCCGGTATCACTTTCTTTTTTTCTATTTTCATCTCTTTATCCTCCTCGTTTTTTCATTATACAATTTTTTACATCAAAATGGAAGAATTTTCTAAACAATTAAAAAAAGGTGCAAAGTTTTTCGTTTCTTTAAACTCTGCACCTTCTTTGATATTTATTTTTCAATTCTTAATCAATACCCTATCTTTTGCAGCTCTTAATTGTCTGTTAAATTCCTTTGTGACTTTGAGCCCGCCATAAAAAGAGGTCTTCACCCCAATGGAGCCGCCCGCAAATGTAACCAGGTACATCGAGTGTCTTGTGATAAAATACCCTGCCAATAAAACTGCTCCAACTACCAGTCCCAAAACAAAAAAACCAACACCCGAAAAGTCACGGTAGGGATTTGAAAAATACTTTGACGTAATAAATCCGGCCAAAAGGCTGACGATTGATAAGATCAGCAATGACAGATGATGGATATAGCAGAACCCCGATGCCGTCACATCCTGCAGGTCAACTGTCCACTCTTCATCCGTCTTTATAAAATGATTTCCGCTTTTTGTGAAGCATTTGCCTGAAAAATAGTAACGTTTACTTGTCAAAATACCAAATCCCTTACTCAGTCCGCCGCCGTTTAACAGATTTGAAAGATACCCCGCCCCCAGAACGGCAATCTGCTTCTCATTCTGATCTACAAATAATTCTGATACATTTCTAATATTCCGCTCCGTATTTCCCAGTTTATCATTCCGAAGCAGAGGTTCCGAATACGGTCCCTGATTCTCTGCCGCAGGCTCTGCGTTGTCCTGATAAGAAACGTTTCCCGTTACCGTCTGATTCCTGGCATTTATCTTTTCCTTCTCCTCTTTTTTTTCCTGAATGACACGTCTCCCTGCCTCGCTAATGTCCTCGCTCTTCTCTTTCGCATAAGAAACAACCTCCCGCGCAGCTTCTCCCAGTGCAGATGCTGATGCTGACAACGCCTCTTTTACCTTTTCTGAACCGGCACTTTTTTGTGCTCCGACTTTATGCCCGCAATGAACACAAAAAGCAACATTTCCTTTTATTTCTTTTCCACATTTCTCACAGTAACTCATATTATTTCCTTTCTGTAAAACAGTACACTAAAATCCCCAGAACATATGGATCTGTTCCCCTGAATTCTAAATTTTTCTATATTATACCATATAACTTCTATTTTGGATACCTATTTCTTCCATTTTAGATAATAATTTGTAACAGTAAGTTACAAATTTTTTCTCACGAGGTGATTGACATGGCTGAAAGAATCAACCAACGTTTAAACCCCATTGTCGGCACAAACATCCGCAGGCTCAGAAAAGAACGCGGCATGAAAGCTACGGAAGTGATCGCCAAACTGCAGTTGGAGGGGGTTCACGTCACTACCGGCATTTTCAGCAAGGTAGAGCATGGCTTAAATAATCCCAGTGTCGACATGCTGATCGGGCTTACCGGCATTTTTCAGTGCGACTTCAATGAATTCTTCCGGAAATAAGCGTCCGGAATCCCATTTTTGGGACTCCGGACGTAATCCATCCTGTTCACTTATTTTCCTTCCCATTCCGGGAGCGCGGACGACGCTTTCAGACAGACCTTACCATATGCGATACACTCAACAGGCTTCAGCGTCTTCTCAAGGAGCGCAATGTCTTCTTTGCTGATACTCCTAAAGCCTCCGCCGTCATATCTTGCCGCCGCCAGATTCCCTGCAAGGACAGTCCTAAACTTCCCATCTTTGCCATAAAAAGCACGGTTCAATGTTTCTCCCTGTATCACGGCATCCTCCACACAGGCCACGATAAGCCCTCCGCCAAGAGAGTAAATATCCCCCAGCTCCAACAAGGCGGTGTCCGTCTCGGCCAGATACCCCTGATAGACTTCTCCAGTTTCCCCAACACGCATGATATATGCACTGACCTTCAAAAAATCAGCCCCTTTCCATAAATTTTCCCAAGTCCATACCGCACACGACAGCCCCGGATGAGTATACGGGAAATTTTCCCAAAATGAAAGACTTATTCTGGGGAAAGTCCTTTCCTCCTTACAGATCCAGATTCCTAATATTTTCCGGGCCAGGCATAGGCGTGATGATATCCCATTTGAAAATCAACGGCGCTGTTTCATCAAAAATATGCGTAAAATGACCGCCCAGCACCCCAAGCCGGACGGTCCGTTACTTTCTTTCAAACATTTTATTCTACGAAATCCTGTATCGAAGTAATTGTAATATTTCCTGCCGCAATATCCGTTTTGCTCTTCACAATCTCCTCCACCTGCCACTGTTTTTTATTGGTAGTATCATTCGCAGACTGCTTCTGTTCCTCTGACAGGTCTTTTTCTTAACTCACGTAAAAGAGTCTTGAAACTTGCACCCTCAAAGAACCCTTCATGATAAATTACACCCTCACTTTTTATTATAACATCACTCTTTTCCTCAGCGTCATAATATGACAACAGTTCTTTATAAAAATCTCCCGGATAACACTCATCTGAACCAATATAATATCTATTGCCATCATTAAAAAATACTTCATCGTCGATTTTATAGAAATCAAATGCTGCTGCTTCTCTCTTCCCTAAAAGAATATCTTCCAAAAATTTATTAGAGATTTCCCCCATAGAACATAACCTCGGCATCGACATCTCCCACACCCGACCAATATATGTATACGGAAAGGCAGACATATCATAATAGAGAGAGTCCTCATAAACTTCTTCGATACGATTATTTTCACGTTCCCACACAATACGCACATACGGTGACAAATATACCTCACTCTCCGAACCAAAATCTTTTTCCGTTAATTCGATAAGCCTCCCATCTTTTAACTCAAAATAACTACTACCACCATCTATAAAACAAGCATTACTCAAGACTGTTGGAGAAGCAAAATATTCAAACTGCCGCTCTGCTAAAACTTCAACCGTATCATCAATATAATCTAAAACCATTATATTATATGTCTTATCTTCATCGCCATTAGAATTCTCTGTACTTTGTATGTAATCTAGCACCATATACGGCAGCTTATTCTCATTTAACAGAACCCAGCCATAAACCTTATCCGCATCTTTTTCATGCTCCTCATAATACTCCAAATATGCGTCCAACCGCTCTGCATACTCTTTCTCCCACTTCTTATCACTACCGATGTCGAAAAGACCGCCTGACTTCTCAGTACCCCCACTCTCCTTCTCCGCAGATACATTTGAGGAACCGGCTGCAACGAACAGATGGTCAGAACCTTTCCCTCTCCCGAGTACAATAGCCAGAGCAACCACCGCAACGGCTAAAACTGCGCCAATTCCTGCCAGCATTGGCTTTTTACCCTTACCTGGATGTCCGGCTGCTCTCCCCCCTCATTCAACTTACCGCCACACTTCGTACAGAACTTACTGTCATCTGGCATCTGTGCGCCGCATTTTGTACAATACTTCATAATATCAATCCGCCTCCCACATTTTCATTTATGATAGATACATGCGTTATCGTTTCCATATACGCATATTATAATTGCAAAAGCATAACTGGTTTCCAGAGCTATAAGCCACAGTTCACGTCCGGATACAGCGCCTCCGACTCCAATTTGACTTTCTCTCCTAACTGCTCCCCTTCTCCAATGTTTCCATAATCGTAAACAGTTCCATTGTTATCAATGTAGCGTATGACTTTTCCATCTTTAAAATATAGACGGTATTCTTCGCTCCCGGCAAATATAAATGCAAAGTAAAGTTCCTGGTTATGGTAATAATACTCCCTCGTATAGTCCCACTCATTATAACCAGCTGGGAGTACGCCTTTGATGGCATAACCAAACTCAAAATAGTATTTCCCCTGTCCATATTCCCCATACATCAGAGAATCCTGTCTCTCCTGAGTGTCGTAAAACCATTCCCTGATTTGAGCTACTTCTGCCTCCACATCTACAGATCCCTGCAAATCTTCACTGAATGAAGATAAGAACTGCACATTTGCCTGCTCAATCTCACTCATATTCTGGTAGATGCTTTCCTGGTCATGGCTTCGTTCCGTGATCTTCTGATACCATTCTTTTGTTTCAAAATAATCCTGAATCCCCTGAACTCCAAACTGATAGCCTTTCCTGGCATACATCTCATTCACGACCATCTGGATGATCCCTTTTCCTTCTGGCAAATCGTCATAAGTGCCTGAGCGCAATTTCTCGATATCTTCCTCCGTAAGTATGCGTACGGCGCTGTCGCTGCAAAGATAGTCCCCGTCTTCTGAATCTGAAGAACTCCATTCATCCATAGCGTACAACATTCCTGATGTGCCCAAACCATAATTCTCTGAACTATAATTTGAGTCATGCCCATCCTTCCAGCCTATCTCATCAATTTCTTTTTGTATTGCATTGTACTCCTGTTCTGAAATTTCCGTATCGCCCATGAAATATGTATTCTCATTCCCATCCCACTTTCGGCTGATACATTTTCCCTCTACAGGCTTATAGGTATCGTCATTTTTATTATATTCATATAGACTGGTATAAATATGCTCTTCTGGCGAATTATAAACCTCATCATCATTACGCAGCAAATTGCCATGATACTTTTGGGCTGAGGCTATGCCGACTGAACCATCTTTTTTCACATAAAGCATAATATCAACATGGGATGCAACATGGGTAAATATCTCAGGGATACCATCCTCATTAATATCATGGAACCCAAAGCTGTCGGCAAGCCCTATTTCAGCCAGATTATCTTCTATCGCGTCCCTGTAGCTCTGCCTCCAATCTATTTCGCCTGTATTTTCTTTTGCCTCAATAACGTCCTGATTTGGCTCTTCCTCTTCCGTATCTTCTTCCCTTTCTTTTTCTTCCATCGTTACTTCCACAACCAGATCTTCTGCTGTTTCTTCTTTTTCCTGCTCCTCTGAATCGGCTGCTTTTTCTTCTTCTGATTCTTCTGCCCCCGCCAACGGCTCTTTTGGTTTGTCTTTGCCGCCAATCATACCTGTCGCAAATAAGACAGCCGCCCCTATGGCCAGAAGCAATCCCACGGAGCATACTCCTATGATGAACGGCTTTCTGCTCTTACCTTGTGTTTCTACATCAGAACTGTTTTTCCCGGCTTCACCACTTACATCAATTTTCTTTCCTCCTGCGGCAGTCTCTTCCTTAACCGGTGTCCCACAGCTTCCACAAAAGCTTCCTCCTTCTAGTATCTTTGCACCACAATTCCTGCAAAACATTTCTATCTTTCTCCCTTCCTTCCACGCAAAAACTTTCTCTCATTTGTGCAGTTAGTTCTGACAAACTCAAGCGTCTGGAAGCCATTTTCGGGGACGCCAGACGTATTTCATTTTCTTATTTTAGCTTGAACTATTTGAGGCATGTCTGCACCAGCCCCCTCATAAGAGGGAGCAGAACAACATCCGCTATATGGTACATCGTGATTTACTTTTTAATCTTGCCGCTCAGTTTTGCCTTGCTCCATGCACTATACAATATTTCTTTGCCGGATTTCTTGTAGCTGCGTATCCTTACGTAATACTTCTTGCCTGTTTCCAGCTTTGTAAAAGTGTAAGAGGTCTTTGACAGGGCCTTGGATTTCATATTCTTCTTAAATTTCTTATCTGTGCTTATCTGCACATAATACCCCAAAGCCATCTTATCCTTTGCCCAGCTCATAGTTAGTTTCTTCCCCTCCGCTGCTTTCGCTGTCTTCACGGACGGTTTCTTGGGGCTTACTTTTATGGTCACCTTCTTGGTTGTACTTCCTGCCTTGATTGTGATGATGGCAATGCCGGTATTTTTGATCGTTACCTTGCCCGTATTCTTATTAACTGTGGCAATCTTCGGCTTAGAGCTCGTAAAGGTCATTTTGCTCTTTGATGTGGCATTGATTTTGAATGGTTTTGCGCCATATGCAACTTTATATACCGTCTTCTTGCAGGTTATTTTAGAATCTGCCGCTTTTACAATTTTAAAGGTTACGGACTTTTTCCCCATATATTTGCCTTTTCCTGTCACGGTCACCTTTGCTGTCCCTGCCCTCGTATTATTGCTGTAGGAAACGGTGTAATCTTTATTTGCAGATAATTTTTTGCCATTCAGCTTCACGGTGACCGAGGGTTTTTTGGCTTTTCCATCGTAGGTGTAGCTGGTTTTGGACAATGTGACGCTGGCTTTGGAAATATCCGTTTTTTCAGAACCTGTGTTGAATGTAAATCCATTATCCTTTGCATATTTCTCTGCCGCTGTACCTTTTGTACCATAGATGGTGAAATCAGGGATTTTTTCCAAACTGCCAAAAGGGCTATGCCCCTGACCAAAAACGCGTTTATAGCCAAAGGCGCTACTTCCGATACGCGTCACACTTTTGGGGATTGTTACGCTCGTTAAAGCGTTGGCGCCAACAAACGCAGACTGTTCTATTTCCTTCAAACCAGGCGAAATTGTTACGCTCGTTAAACCACTGCAGTCGCTAAATGCACTACCCTCCATATTCGTTACGCTGGCTGGGATTGTTACGCTCGTTAAACTGCTGCAGTCTTTAAATGCACCAGTTTCGATACGGGTTACTTGCTTCCCATCAATCTCTGACGGAATCACGACATCTCCGCCTTTTCCCGTATATTTTCCAATACCCACGCAATCTGCATGTATCACATACTCGAAATCTCCAAACACCTGAGTCTCACTTCCAGCCGCCTCTGTCTCCAAGCCCAAGCCGGGCAGACACGGCAGTATCATTGCCATTGCCAGTATACCAGCCAAAATCCTCTTCCATCTTTTCATGTTCTTTTTCCTCTCTTTCTGTTATCTTTTACTGCATACACTTTTTGTGCTTGAATTTACAAGATTATTTCTCACATGAAATTTGTCCTCCTTCGTTCCAAATTCTCCTATATTATACCATGTAACTTCTATTTTGGACATTTTTTTCTTTCATTTTGGATAATAATTTCTCTCACGAGGTGATTGCCAGGATGGAGTATGATAGTTGCTCTTACTGGCATTTTTCCATGCGTCTTCCATAAATTTTTTCAAAAAAAGTACCGCAATCCCTCAAGATTGCGGTACTTATCTGCATTTGGACATGTTCCATTCACAAAATGAATTTAAAACTTTCCAGCCTTCGTCATCACTTTGTACAGAATTTTGCAAAACATTGATTTTCTCCTCCCTTTCGTGCTAATCACTCTTTTTCATATCTTGCTTTATTCAGCTCCAACTCTATTGCATTTCGTACTACTGCACAACTTATTTTACAGTATCATCCTCTGTCCCAATAGCGTCTTCCCCTTCTGTCGCAGTTCAACAGCGTTCCATAAAGTGGCTCGGTCTGCATACTCTTTGTGTGCATTGGGTGGGAGAGTGATTTCACTATGCACTAAATCCTCATGGTATTTCGGGCAGTAGGTCTGCCCGTCAAACTCGCTGACAAGTATGCTCCTGCTGATATAGGATGCTTTCTCGACTGCCGACTGCCCCTTGCTCCGCTTGACTATGAAAAAACGTGTGCTTGCCTGTTTCGTGACATTACCCATACGCAACACCTACATTCTGCCGATAGAGTATTGTAGCTAATGTATAGACTTTGTGGGCAGATAAAGGCTGCACTTTATACTTTGTCTTAACTCTTATTTCACTAAATGGTATAAAGCTCCGCTTGCGAATGGG
>JAAVYA010000008.1 GCA_022790855.1 Lachnospiraceae bacterium
AAGGGTGGCCAGGAAGAAGGGAGAAGGCCAGGGGAGTTTAACCCCGGAGCGGATCAGGGAACTGGAAGAGATAGGGATGGTATGGGATGTACCGGCCTATCAATGGGAGAAGAATTATGCATCTGCAAAACGGTACTATCAGAAGTATGGCAATTTGGATGTGCCGGGGGATTATACAGATGAAGCAGGCATTCGTCTGGGAGCCTGGATTGCTAAATTGCGGACCACCCGAAGATCGTCAGGCTATCAAGGGGCTCAGATAACCCCGGAACAGGAAGAGCGGCTTACAGAGATTGGGATGGACTGGGGAAGGAAATGGGATGCCGCCTGGGAAAAATCCTATGAAGCAGCCAGGGCGTATTATGAAGCCAACGGGAGCCTGGAAATACCGGTTGGCTATCAGACGAAAGAAGGCATCCGTCTGGGAAAATGGGTGCGCCGCCAGCGGGATTCCTATAAAAGCGGGAGCTTGGCCTGGGAGCGGAGAAAGAAGCTGGATACCATCGGCATGGTCTGGGAAGCTGGAGGACTTATAAAACAGGGAATAAGAAGTAAGAAAAATACCTTTGATAAACGGGGATGAACAGTATGAACTTGGGCTTGAAAGAAAAGAAGGACATCCCAGTATGATAGAACAGGCATCGAACGGTTCGGGGCAACGGATGCCATCCTATGATGCGAGTGAGCCTTGGGTGAAGCAGCATGTAAATGATTTCGGTACGGAGCCAGGTTTCTTTTAATCCTATTTATAAATAGAGGTATTGAGGACGGAGCGTTATGTCAGTAAATAAAAAGACAATGAAAAAGATTATCGGGGCTGTTGCCGTCGGGACAGGTGTTGCATTTGTTAGCTTGAGCATCCTTGCAAGAAAGCAAAAACCGGATTCTGTTTATAAAAATAATCCTGAGCAGAAAAACCCGTTTGAAGGAAAGAGAGTTGTTTTTGTAGAAGACGAACATGATCAGGAAAATGCAGACGGCGTGAAGGGGCATCTGGAAGCAGTAGGGGAAGCAGAGTATCATCCGGGGTTCTATGATAAATATTTAAAAAGGCCGTTGGATATTATTTTATCCTTTTGCGGGCTTGTCGTACTTTCACCTCTTTATGCTGCTATTGCCATTGCTATCAAAATTGATGATCCGGGTCCAGTGCTATTTATCCAGAAGCGTGTAGGACAAAACAAGCAGTTTTTTAAATTACATAAGTTTCGTAGCATGAAGATGTCTACTCCTCATGATGTCCCAACTCATATGTTGGATGATTCGGATCAATATATCACCCGTGTAGGCCGCTTCATTAGGCTTCATAGCCTTGATGAGATCCCTCAAATTTATGACATCTTTCAGGGAAATATGTCCGTCATTGGTCCGCGGCCAGGACTCTGGAATCAGGATGTTTTGACAGCTGAAAGAGATAAGTACGGCGCAAATGATGTGAAACCCGGATTGACTGGATGGGCGCAAATCAATGGTCGGGATGAGCTGGAGATTCCTGACAAGGCAAGGCTGGACGGGGAATACAAAAGAAAAATAAGTCTGGGTATGGACATAAAGTGTTTCCTAGGTTCCCTGCATGTTTTCGGCAAAGACAAGAGCGTTGTTGAGGGTGGGACGGGTGCGAAGAAAATCGGCCGCCATTACACAGATGGAAAAAGCAATGCAGAACTGATCGGTCACATTGGTTTTGGTGAAGAAGTTGTAGTTGATAGGGATACCCACAAGGATGTATTGATTGTCGGTGCTGGATCATATATCGGGGACTCTTTTAAGACATATGCAGAGCGGTATTATGGCGAGAATTTTACCATTGATACTGTGGACACCATTGACGGATCTTGGAGGGATACGGATTTCTCTTCTTATGACATTGTATATTATGTCGCTGGTATTGCTCATGTTGATGCTGGATCCGTAGATGATACTACGAAGGAAAAGTATTATGTGGTGAATACGGACTTAGCTGTTGAAGTGGCTCAAAAGGCGAAGGCAGAGGGTGTAAAGGAGTTCATTTTCATGTCTTCCATGATTGTATATGGCGAATCCGCCGGGTATGGGCAGAAGAAGGTTGTGGATGCTCACACGGTTCCTGCACCTGCTAACTTCTATGGTGATAGCAAGTTACAGGCTGATATGGCTGTGAGAGAGCTGGCAGGAGATGGTTTTAAGGTTGTTGTACTGCGGCCACCGATGATATATGGGAAAGGATCTAAGGGCAACTATCCTACACTAGCAAAGTTAGCCAGGAAGCTGCCGGTATTTCCTGATGTGGACAATGAGAGATCCATGCTTCATATCGATAACCTCTGCGAATTTTTGTGCCAGGTTATGTTGGTTAGAGATTTTGTAGAGGATGCAGTGGTGCTGATACCGCAAAATGCGGAATGGACTAAGACGAGCCAGATGGTAAAGGAGATTGCAAAGATACGTGAGAGTAGAATAGTTGAATGGAGTATTTTGAAGCCTGCGGTATATGTAGGTGGTAAGATGCCCGGAAAGATTGGCGGGCTTGTAAATAAGGCATTTGGGAATAGCTGTTATATACAAGAAATCTCCACGTATCCAGGCTTAGACTATCAGGTTGTTTCGTTGAAAGAGAGTATACATAGAACAGAAGATGACCACACGAAAACAATCCTTTTCCTGGTCAATCATGACGTGGTTATCTATAATTTTAGACGCGAACTGGTAGAACGGCTCATTGCTGAGGGCTACAGGGTTATCATTTCGTCTCCATATGGTGAGCGTATTGATCTTCTGAAGGCAATGGGATGCGAATATATAGAGGTTAATCTTGACCGTCACGGCGTTAATCCGATGGATGAACTGAAGTTATTGAAATACTATCGCAATCTTATAAAAAACACCAAGCCAGATATGATCTTCTCATACACAATTAAGCCGAATCTGTATGGTGCTTTAGCTGCTGGCAGTACGCCAATTGTAGTGAACATCACAGGTTTGGGAACAGCTGTAGAAGGTCAAGGTATGATGCAGAAGGCAATAGTAGCTCTCTACAAGATGGCTTTCAGAAAAGTTCAGACTGTCTATCTTCAAAATGAAGAGAACCGGAAGTTCTTCGTTAGGAATAATATTGCTGTTGATAAACTGAAACTTTTGCCGGGATCCGGTGTAAATCTGGAGCAGTTTTACGTACTGGATTATCCGGGTGATGAGAGTATAGAGTTCGTATTCATCTCCAGGATTATGAAGGAGAAGGGTATTGATCAGTATCTGGATGCTGCGGAGTATATAATGGCTCACTATCCGAATACGAAATTCCATATCTGCGGTTTCTGCGAGAAGGAATATGAGGGCAGGCTGCAGGAGATGGTGAATAAAGGTGTGGTTATTTATCACGGTTTGATTTTGGATGTTAGAGAAGTTCTAGCATACACGCACTGCACGATTCATCCAAGCTTCTATCCAGAAGGGATTTCTAATGTACTGTTAGAGTCGTCTGCATCAGGCAGACCGATTATCACAACGGACAGATCCGGTTGCCGGGAAGTGATTGAAGATGGTGTGAATGGATATATGATTCCGCAGCAGGATAGTCAAGCGCTTATCGTAGCTGTGGAGAAGTTTCTAAAACTGAGTAACGAAGAACGTAGAAGGATGGGAGTGGCTGGCAGAACGAAGGTTGAGGCTGAATTTGACAGACAGATAGTGGTAGAAGCTTATATGAATGAGTTGAAATTATAAGGGAAGGAGCAGGGATATGATCAGAATATTGCACATGATTGCAAGTCTGGAAATTGGTGGTTCTCAGACGATGGTCATGAACCTGTATAGGAATATAGATAGAGATAAAGTTCAGTTTGACTTTATTGTTGACCACACAGAGGACAAGTATTTCTATAATGAAATTAGGAGTCTGGGTGGGAGAGTCTATAAGTTGCCGACTTTTAAGGGAACAAACATCCTAGAGGTTAGAAAGGCTTGGAATAGATTTTTTGAAAAGCATTCAGAATATAAAATCCTCCACAGCCATTCTAGGAGTTATGCTTCCATATACTTACCAATTGCTAAGAAGTATGGTTTGAAAACTATCATACACAGCCACAGTACTTCTAATGGCAGCGGGATTACAGCAGTAGTGAAGTCTATGCTACAATACCCACTCCGTTTCCAGGCAGATTACTTTATGGCTTGTTCGGTTGAAGCAGGACGCTGGCTGTTTGGAGATAGAGTCGTAAAGCAGAAGAACTTTTATGTGCTGAAGAATGCAATAGATGCCAAAGCATTTACATATAATCCAGAACTTAGAGAGAAATATAGAAGTCAACTTGGAATTAACGATGAGTTTGTGGTTGGCTTTCTCGGAAGGGTTATGCCACCTAAGAATCCAATGTTCATGATAGATGTCTTTCGTGAATTAATTAAAATCGAATCGAATTCTAAGTTACTATTCGTTGGTGAAGGGGATTTGTTAGGCGATGTGAAGAAAAGGGCGAAGCAATTAGGAATAATAGAAAAAATAATCTTCACAGGAGCGAGAAGTGACACACCGGGTTTTTACGTGGCAATGGATGTTTATTGCTTCCCATCATTGTGGGAAGGTTTGGGAATATCATTGATAGAAGCACAGGCATCGGGACTTCCATGTGTATGCTCAGAGAACGTCCCGGCTGCAGCAATTGTGACAGATTTAGTGGAGACTGTTGAACTGGATAAGGAAAAAAGTTACTGGGCAGAGAGACTGTTGGCGATAGCGAAAAAAGGAAGAGAGAATACCTACAAAAAGATCAAGGCCACAGGATACGATATAGCCGAAAATGCTGTATGGATGCAGGAATACTATCTTGAAGTTTGTTAAATGAAAAATTACAAATACGTCTGATGAATGGTTTGTATACAACTATATTTTATCATATAAAACAGGCAGGAGATTTTAGGAATGAATAAAAGACATATATTAATTGCAACAGATTCATACAATGGGAAATTAGCCACTGCAAATGGAATATGTGTCCAGCATATAGCAGAAGAATTCTTAAAACACGATTACAATGTTGATGTACTTTGTTATAGGCATAAAAATGAAAAATCTTATGAAGAAACAAAAAAAATTAGATTATACAGGATTAGAGTCAACTTAGTTCATTACTTTAGATTTGCGTATGAATCTGGACAAAATAGATTAATTAGAGAAATATCAAAATTATTAATGGTTACTTTGAATCGTATTCAAACACTGATTTGTATTCATTGGTTTCCTATGAGAGCCCCCTTTTTTTCAAGAAGATATGCAAGAGAGATGAAGAAGCTATATAAAAAGAATAATTACGGCATGATTATTTCATCCTACTGTCCGTTTGAAGCTGCGTATGCAGGATGGAGAACAAAGAAAGAGTTTGGAGCAACGGTGTGTCTGTATTCACTAGATTCACTATCAAACTTTTCCGGCAATAAGTTTTTTTTGACAGAAGAATCACAAAAAGAAAAGGGGAGAAGATGGGAAAAGGTCTTTTTTGATGCTTATGATTGTGTTCTTCAAATGAAATGTCATCAAGTATATTATGAAGGTGATGTTTACAATAAATATAAAAATAAATTTAAATATGTAGATTTTCCGCATATTACAGATCATCAAAAGGAAAACAAACATTACAATAATTATTTGCTCATGTACGTTGGAAGTATTCGAACTTCATATTTTACCCAAGTGATAGATTTGCTGGAACCTTTTATAAGCGATAAATATCTATTGGAGATATATGGAGGAAACACGAGTGCAGATTTAGGGATTGAACGAAGCAAACTGATGAAGATTAATTTAAGTTTGAAAGGTAGAGTTGACCATGATAAATTGATTCAAATTGAGGAAGAGGCGGGATGCTTTTTAAGCATGGGTAATTATGGGAGTAGTTCCAATTTTGTTCCAAGCAAGATATTTGAATATATCTCTACAGGCAAGAAGATGATACATTTCTACAAGAATCCGAATGATTCGTGTTTGCCTTATCTGAAAAACTATAAAGCATGTTGTCTTGTCAATGTAGATGATAACAAGGATAAATCAATAAAAATAATAGAAGATTTTTTGAAATCAGAAGTTGGTATTATTCCCAGCGAAGAAATTAAAAAGGTTTATTTAGTGAATACTCCAGAATATACGTATAGTATTATTAATGAGTATTTAAATAAAACATACGATATTAGTATGACTTGATAAAGGTTGAAATGGAGTTATGTTAAATATAAGGATGGGCAGTCTAATCGAGAATAGAATAATCACTTTTTTAATCGTAATTTATCCAATACTTCATCGATATAGGGCGATTATACCAATTCTAACGTTATCAGAGTTTCTAATGATTCTGTTGTTAGGAATGTTAATTTTGAAAAGAAAAAAATTCATGATAGATAAAAAGACCGTGGCAATAGTATTATATTTGATTTTTTCAGCAATATGGGCAATCGTAATACCTAGTAATAATACTCAAGATGCTGTTGGAACTACAGCAAGGTTAATTACTATATATTCACTTTTATGTATTATCCCTACATTTTTTGATTACTGCTATGGTTATAGGATTCTATTAAAAATATCTGCGTTAGTAGGAATCTATGAAATTTTGCAAATTGTGTTTGCTAGATTTGGGATCCTATTGACAACATATATTCCATTTCTTCCTATCATGGAGGATATGAACAAAGATATTTATATTTTGTCACATTTTCAAAGTGGATTCAGGTTTAGACCATATTCGCTCCTTAATGAACCAGCCGCACTATGCGTATACCTGATTCTACCATTAGCTTTAATTATGTTTAAAACGGATAAATCTAAGAAAGAGCATATATTGGCAGTGTTCCTTTCTGCGTGTTGTGTGTTTTCGCTTTCAGCAACTGGTATTATGGTAATGGCTTTCATATGGGTATTATACTTTTTAAATAGAATTAAAACAGGCGTGATAAAAAGAGTAGAAATAGTATTGCTGTTGTTCGTGATTGTAAGTGGTATTGCCATAATTTGCAGTACGGATATTTGGACATATTTTATGACACAAGCATTTCATGGAAGAATATCTATGGATGGATTAATGCAATCTACTAGGTTTAGAGATTTAAATTCCATACTTTATAACAGAGGATTGGTTGAAACTGTACTTGGATCTACGTTGGCATACAATGGGGCGTATTTGCCTGGATGGATTAGAGTATATTATGGCCTGGGTATATTAGGGGTATCCTTATTTGCATTTTATTTGATAGGGATATATAAGAGTAGCGATGATTGCCAGAGATATACGATGTTGATTTTTATGGTGCTAAATATAGGTACGGAAATCATGTTAGGTGGATTTGCTATATATTACTTGTCGTTTATGCTCTCCTATCCCGGAGTTTTCGAGGGAAGACAAGGCAAACTATCCCATGCATTATGAAAATGATAGAAAAACACTATTAATTTGATGTTCAGTTATTGAATATAAGTATGCATGATGAGGTGATGAGAAATGTTTTCTAGTGGAATAGTTAAAATTAGAGCATGGACTGAGGGGCATGTAGATAGAATTATTATGCGTTATGAAATGAAAAATGAACATATTTCTCATATAGCAATGTTTCATAAATTATCAAACGCAGATGATGTGAGTGATGATCAAGATGAATGTAGATTAAAGGATTTTATTAGTTATATTACCTATTGTCAAAAATTAGGGTTGGAATTTGTTTCATTAGATGCGCTTTTAGCAATGAGCCCACAAGAGGCATGTAAGAATAAGGTTGTAATTACTTTTGATGACGGATTTGAAAGTTTATATTCAGTAGCTTATAAAGAATTAAGTAAGCGAAATATTCCATATACTTGTTTTATATCCACATCATTATTGGGACGAGCGGGGTACATATCTAAACAGCAATTGAAAATTTTATCAAAGGAGAAAATTTGTTCGATAGGAATGCATGCGGATCAACACATATTATGGCGAGATGAATCATCAGATAAACTTCAGCAGGATTATATAAAGTGTAAACATTTACTTAAGGACATTATAGGTTATGAGCCTAAAAATTACGCATTTCCATATGGAACGGTAAGGGCTGTATCTAAAAAAAATATGGATGCTATTAAACATATGAATCCTCAGGCAATACTTCTAACTCGGCAAAGAAAACTCACAAGAATTTTTTTGAGAAATCCTCTTTGCGGTTTACCACGATTGGATATAGCAGGGTACTATAAAGGGTATTATAAGAAAGAAGATATAGGACTTGATTTGTAATTAAGAAGGAGCGTTTATGGGAAATTATGAATGGATAAAACCAGCAATATGTTGCTTGGGATATAATAGACCAAATTCAATGAGACGATTATTAAAAAGCATTGGTATGGCAAGATATAATTGCGAAGATATCACTCTGATCATAAGTATAGATGAGTGCGGCGAAAGCGATAAAGTACAGAAGGTAGCAGAAGAGTTTAACTGGAATTATGGTGACAAAATAATAAAAAGATATCCTGAACGTATGGGGGTAAAAAAACATACCATGGCTATTGGTGATTTGTCACAAATATATGGTGCTGTGATTTACTTAGAAGACGATATTGTTGTTGCTCCAGGATTTTATAGTTTTACATATGAAGCGGTAAATAGATATAAAGATATCGAAGATGTTTTTGGAGTTGCGTTATATAATCAGAGATGGCTGAGTACAGCTCAATCAGAATTTATACCGGCATACAAGGGGCACGATATATATTATTTTAGTGGAGATATATCATGGGGACAATGTTGGATGGCAAAACAATGGAAGTTGTTTCGCAAGTGGTATGATGCTCATGAAGACTGTGTTCCAGATTATAATAAAAATGTACCGAAGGCCGTATATTTATGGAACACAAAAAGCTCTTGGAGTAAGTTTATTAGTTTTTATTTGGCGGAGACACAGTTTTCATATATAGTTCCTTATCATTCATTTTCTACATGCTATTCAGATAAAGGAGTTCATACGGGGATAAATTCTGATCAGTGCCAAGTTCCTTTATCACAGAACATTTGCTCTGACTTCAAGTTTTGTGATTATGAAAATGCAGTTAGGTATGATGCTTTTTTTGAACGCAAAGATAGATTTGTAAATAAAATACAAGGGATAGATATCAATAATATCTGCATAGATTTAAATGGTGAAAAGTACGATTTTACCGGATATAAGGCTCTTTTAACAACAAAAAAATTAGACTATGATTTGCTGTGTTCTTATGGAATGAGTTTAGATCCGATTGAGGTGAATATAATAAATGAAACACCTGGAGATGATATAAAGTTATACAAATTACCGGAAAATCAGGATTTATCTATATATAAAAGCATTGATGTCCCTGTTGTTAATAAAAAACGAATTTTTCATCAAATTGGGAAGTATAGATTTAAGTCAGTGCTTAGTGTTTTGGTAAATAAAATTAATAATCATGTATGGAGCAGGTGAAAATGAATGAAAAAAACATGAATAGCAAAGCCCCTCTTGTTAGTGTGATTGTCCCTGCTTATAATGTTGCGGGTTATATTGGTCAGACTATTGACAGTATATTTCATCAAATATACTGCAACATTGAAATTATAATAGTAGATGATTGTTCAACAGATGGCACTAGCGAGATTTGCGAAGAAGTAAAAAATAATAATAAAAAAATAAAATATATGCGTCATAATACAAACCAAGGCCAAACGATAACACGTAATGATGGCTTGAAAATGGCATCAGGCGACTGGTTAATGTTTCTTGATGGGGATGATGTGTTGGAGCCACATGCAATTACGACGATGGTAAATTCCGTCACCGATAATGAAATTGATATTGTATTTGCTGGATATGAATCCATAGACTGCGGCGAAGTAACAGAACATTTGGCAACTATTGAAGAAGGGATATATCCACGTAACGGTTTTGTAAATTTTATCTTTGATGAGATGTCAGCTTCTGTTCTTACATGTATCGGATCAAAATTATATAGGACGAGTTTTATTAAAGAAAGAAAACCATATACCTCTGATACAATAAAAACAAATTATGATATGGCTTTTGTTATTGATGCCCTCATTGCTTGCCGAAAGATCGCATACGTAAATCGGCCAGTGTATGGGTACATTCAAAGAGATAATTCAATCACGCATAGTTACAGAAATAATATGTTTCGTTTCATATGTGATGCAAGAAAAAAGATACCTGATTTATTTGAAGAATGTAATTGCGATAAGCAGAAGAGTATTCTTTTTCAACGAAAACAACTTGCTCTTATAAATTCTGCATTAAAGCAAGAAGTGATGTTCGATAAAGGGTATAACAGTTTTAAAGAGTGCGTGAATAACATAAGCTCATCGAAAGAGTTTGATAAATTAGATGCTATTTTATCCAAGGATAAGATTGGTATTGCTAAAAAAGTATATATAGATTTGGTGCGGAAAAAAAAGGTGATGATTCTTTACGCATTTTACAAAATTCAAAAAATAGAGTTCATAATAAAAAGAAAAAAAGGTGGCAAAAATGTTTAATCTTTTAGGAAAGTTGGATCGTACGCAACGCATGTTAGTGAAAGAAAATAATTTTTGGATAGATACTCCAATTTATGAGGATTTGTCGCAAAGTCAATTGATTTTTAAAGGTGAAATATATAACTTAAATGAGCTTAAAAGGGACTTAAATAACGTACGGTCTGAGAACAATATACAAAGAGTTTTGGTTGAATATCTTGAAAAATACGGAATGGAAGCATTGTTATCCAAAATAAATGGTATTTTCGCAATGGCGTATTTTGATGTAAAAAAGCATGTTTTATACCTTGTGCGCGATCATGCAGGTATATTTCCATTGTACTATTATAGAACGTCTGATGGGATTATGTTCTCTTCAGAAGTAAAAATGTTTTTGAATAATGGAGTAGCACCTGTACTGTCGTATGAGGGAGTTTTTAGCTATTTAGCCAATCAGTCTGCTCAAGAACCATACACATTGATTGATGGAATTATGGCACTTGGACCAGGGGAAATGATCAAGTATTCAGATAATATGTTTGAGGTTAAATCATATTGGAATCCAGCAGATCGTATTGGAAATACAGTTAAGTACGATGATTTTGATGTTGCAGGGGAAAAATTAAAAGATTTACTACAAAGCGCAATAAGTATGAGAGATAACTCAATTCATAAATCGGGGATCCTATTAAGTGGAGGTATTGACTCTTCTGCCATTGTTGCCATTACAAGGCTGCTAAATCCTGAAAGCGATATTCATAGCTTTACAGTAACACATGAGAATAAGCGTTTTGATGAGTCAATATATGCAGGTTTAGTAGCAAAAAAGAATAGCACAATAGAACATGAATTACATGTTACAGAGGAGTTGATTGGTAAAGGGATATTTGAAGCCTTGGATATTGCGGATCAGCCAAGTGTTGACGGTGTTAATTCTTACTTTTCATCAAAGTTAATTAAGGAGTGCGGATTTGATTCAGTAGTGTCGGGGCTGGGTGGAGAATTCTTTGTAGAAGATGATGCGACAGCATTTTTAGGATTGAAAAAGAAGTATGATTTGTTGACTAAATTCCCTAAAGGTGTTGCAACGGTATTAGACAAGCATACAAATAATAAGAAAATAAGGTATGCAGCTATGCTTATGAAATCTGAGGATGCATTTTTTGCATATTTACGGCTGTTATCTGACGGTCAAATCAAAAAGATAGTTTCAGGTGATTTGTATCATATCAATAAGGATAGATTGGACGCGTGGCATAAGGTGGCCTATAACCATTTGGTAATGGAAGCAAAAACATTACCTGATATTATTGCAAAAAAATATTTCTATGAGTCCAGGACATGGCATGTATCAACCTTGCTTAAAGATGTTATGCAAAACTCAGTAAAGCAAGGCGTGATGCCTTCATTCCCGTTAATGGACTATCATTTGATTGAATATTTATTTCATCTGCCTATTTCGTCAAAAGCAGATTTTAAGACATCTAAGGTACATCTTGTGAATGCTGCCAAAGGAAGAATACCTTCAGAATGTATTTACAGAAAAAAACTGGGTTTTGTTTTTCCCTTTGGAGATTATTTTAAAGGTGTGTTGTGGGACGAAATGGAGAATTTCTTTGTTGGAGGCGGTGCAAGTGAGTTTTTTAATATAGCTTATCTTAAACAAGTTTGGAAGGATTTTTGCGAAGGGACAGAAAGTTGGGCTGTTATTTGGAAACTGTATGTATTAAATAGGTGGATTAAGCAATATAGTATTCAGTTATAATGAGGTGCGATAAATACTGCTATGACGATGCTAGGTAAGTTAAACAAAGTTAGGCAATCAAAAAATATAAGAAATTCTTTCTGGATTATTGGAGAACAGATTTTTCAAATGATTCTGGCTTTTGTTGTTGGAACCTTATCTGCCAGATATTTGGGACCAAGTAACTATGGAACCCTAAACTATACGGCTTCATTTGTATCTTTTTTCATAAATATTGCGTCCCTTTGTATGGAAGGGATTGTAATAAAGAAATTAGTTGATCAACCGGAATCAGAAGGTGTTTATTTAGGAAGCTCTCTTTTTTTTAGAGTAATTTCATCATCTTTATCGATGATTTCAATTGCGATAATTGTATATTTTTTAGACCCAGGGGATTCTCTCAAGCTTATGCTTGCAGCGATTCAGTCGATACAATTATTTTTTAAGGCATTTCATATATTTGATGCATGGTTCCAGCGGAAACTGAAATCTAAATATACCTCCATTGGTAAGATGGTTGCCAGTATATCAGTATCGGTATATAAACTGTTCTTGCTCGTTACCGGAAAAAGCATTATTTGGTTTGCATTTTCAACCATTATTTCTGATTTGATTATAGCTGTAATTCTATATATATTTTACAAAAGAGAAGGTGGACAGAGCTTAAAAATAAAGATCTCTGTCGGAAGAGAAGTGTTGTCGGAAAGTTACCATTTTATTCTTTCTGATATGTTGTCTGCACTATATATGAATATGGACAAGATAATGATTGGACAGATGATGACAGATAGAGATGTTGGATTATATATAGCAGCTACAACCATATCCGGACTTTGGGCATTTGTTCCGGTTGCGATGATTAACTCATATCGCCCGACAATAATAGAATTAAAAAAACAAATGAAGGCCAATATAGAAAAAGATTAACACAGCTCTTTTCTTTGATTATATGGGTAAATATTGTATTTGCTTTCATAAGTTTTTTGTTCGCAGAATTAATCATAAAAATTTTGTACGGAGTGGATTATATGAATGCGCTTTCTGCATTGAAAGTTACGGTGTGGGGTCAGATGTTTGCGGTGATTTCCATGACGAGATCCGTATGGATTATATGTGAAAACAAAAATAAATATGTCAAGTATTATGTAGCAATAGGAACGACTGTGAATTTAGTTGTTAATTTTATTCTAATTCCGATTATGGGAATCGTAGGAGCTGCAATAGCAACACTCCTTACAAATATGGTAGTCCTTATTTTTGCACCGTTATTGTTTAGAGAAACAAGACAACAAATTCCTTATCTAATACATGGGTTTCTTATAACTTGGGCATGGAAGAGAACAAAATGATGAAGAATTTATTTTTTGGATATCGTTTGAATTATTTCTGTATTGTAGTTTGGATTGTTATATCGCTGTCATTTTGCGGATGCGGTGTAAGTAATGAAAATGTAAATATAAAGGAGGTTGATAGTACTAACGAGTGCAGGGAATATTCTGTGGATGATATTGCAGTTTTAAAAAGTGAACTATTTTTTGATGAAACAACGCAGGTTCCGATTAGGCGCTATTATTTCGATGATGCAAATATTCATGGCGGATATGTTAATAATTCTTTGTACATAAATGATGATACGTTTTTTTTCATAAGTGATTGTAATGGATCTGCTAATATTTACTTGGTGGAAATTTTAAATGAATCGGTACATCCAGTAACTGATACTATAAATCAGGATTTGTATGAAGATGTGAATTCTTTTGGACTTACACCATGTATAGCAGGAGATGATATGTTTTATTCGTTAGATAATGATATATATAAGTTTAATTATGAAACAAAAAAGACAGAACAAGTTATAGATAGCACAGCGGTGTGGGGGGGGAGAAATATGGGCTCCTTTACATGTAACAAACGATGGTAAATGGTTGAGTACTACAGTTACAAATGGGGACATTTGTTATATTACGAGGCTTAATATAGAAACTAAGGAAATTGATTATCTTAAATCTCCTTTTGTAGGGACAGAGCAAGCTACAGTAAATCATGCCTGTATTAATCCTCAAAACCCAGATTTGATCATGTTTGCACATGATGGGAGTTGGATAATGGATAGAGTGTGGTTTTGGAAATTAAACAATCAGAACGATGCTTATAATCTATTTGAACATCCTGAATATACAGAGATGGGTCATGAGGTATGGAACAAGGATGGAACACATGTAGTTATCGTTCAGTATGGTTCACCTTCAAGATGTATAGGTTCTGGTTTTAATATTTTAAATTTGGAGGGTGAGTATGTGGAGCAGATTGAAGCCCCAAGTGGTTATTATTTTAGCCATGTAGCAGTCTCTCCAGATGAGAAATTTTTAGTAGCTGATACATTTCGACCGGATGAAGAGGATAAAAGATGGATAGTTTTATATAGTATGGAGGATGAAACGTTTACAAAACTAGCAAGCTATGAATCGGATAATCATCCGGCACATGCTCATCCATTTTTTTCTAAATCTGGGAATAAGATAATGTACAATAACCTTGTAGATGGAAAAATTGAACTAAATGAAATTGATTTGAGGGATATTGACTTAAAATGACAGCAACAATATGAGTACTGGGAAGCGAGGTTTATGCAATGAACAAAGGTTTTTCGTGGTTTGAAATTGAAAAAGATAGTATTTCCCTAATCGGACTAGGATATGTTGGAATGCCTATAGCACATGCCTTTGCAAAGAAGGGGATTAAGGTTATTGGATACGATTTAAACAAAGCTAAAATTGAATTGTATAAGTCTGGGGTAGATCCAACCAGAGAGATTGGGGATGAAGAGATAAAAAATACAAAAATATTTTTTACAAATGATGAGTCTGATTTAAAAAAAGCAAAATTTCACATTGTTGCGGTGCCAACACCTGTTAATATGGACCATACACCAGATCTGACACCAGTGATAGGTGCGTCAAGGATAGTTGGACGTAATTTGGCGCCAGGAAGCATTGTTGTGTATGAATCAACGGTTTATCCCGGCTGTACGGAAGATGTATGTATACCAATTCTTGAAAAAGAAAGTGGGATGATTTGTGGACAAGACTTTAAGATCGGATATAGTCCTGAAAGAATTAATCCAGGCGATAAAATGCATAGACTAGAGAATATACATAAAATCGTGTCTGGTATGGATGAGTTCAGTCTATCTTCAATTAAAGCTGTATATGACCTTGTTATTGAAGTGGGAACGCATCCTGTTTCAAATATAAGAACTGCTGAAGCAGTTAAGGTTGTAGAAAATAGTCAGAGAGACATAAATATTGCATTTATGAATGAGTTAGCTATGGTCTTTGACCGAATGCAGATTGATACCAACGAAGTAGTAGATGCAATGAATACGAAATGGAATGCGTTAGGATTTAGACCAGGGCTGGTAGGTGGACATTGTATAGGTGTGGATCCGTATTACTTCACCTATGAGGCAGAAAAACTAGGATATCATAGCCAGATTATTTTAAATGGACGTATTGTAAATGATCATATGGGGGCATATGTGGCAGAGGCCGCAGTAAGAAAAATGATTGAAGCAGGACAGGCTCCCCAAAAGAGTCGTGTGGTTATTTTGGGACTAACATTCAAAGAGAACTGTCCGGACACAAGAAATAGTAAAGTGAACGATATTATTATTCATTTGAATAGTTATGGAATAAAACCATTGATCGTGGATCCTTGGGCAAATGCGGATGAGGCAATGCGAGAATATGGTGTCGTACTTGCTGATTTCGACGATGTAAAGGATGTGGATTGTGTCATTGTTGCAGTGGCACATAATGAATTTATGGAACTGACTTTGCAACAGATTAAAAAATTGTATAAGTCTTGTGCAGACAATGAGAAAGTCCTTGTAGATGTAAAAGGGTTATATAGCGTAAATGATTTGCAAGACTCAGGCATGTTATGGTGGAGGCTATAAGGATGAATGCGTGGAGGATGGGCAATGGTGTTCTCTAGATTATCTGAAATTAGTATAATTAAAACGGTAAGGTTTAACATTCATTATTTTGGATTGAGTGCTGTTTTTAAGCCTTACGTCTTATGCTCGAAAAATGTTAAATTTGTGAAATTGGGAGGGATAGTCAATATAAATAGCAAGAAAATTGGAGGCATTAGATTGGGATTTAAAAGTGTTCCACTCTTTGATTTTAAATATCAGAGATTTTGCTGGCAGAATGATGGCACCATATGTTTTGAAGAGAATGCTAATATTGGTCAAGGCGCTGTGATATCAAATTCGGGTAAACTAACGTTGGGAAATAATTTTAACATTTCCGCAAATAGTAAAATTGTATGTAGAAAAAACATAACTATAGGAGACGATTGCTTGATATCTTGGGACTGTTTATTAATGGATTCAGATTGGCACGTAGTTTACAATTCATCAAATGGAGAATCGGTTAATAACGACAGAGCGATTTTGATGGGAAATCATATATGGATTGGTTGCAATAGCGTCATTCTTAAGGGAGCAGAGATTCCTGAAAACTGTGTCATTGCTGCTGGTTCAGTGGTGTCTGGAAGATTGCCTAAACCAGATTCGGTATATGTTAGGAATAATCCGATAAAGAACGGGATCAATTGGAAATATTAGAGGAGGAAGGCTATATGGAAGGCTGTAAGTGTTTGATTTGCGGAAAAAATATGAAAGAGATTGCTTCGAATGGAGAGTATAAATATCTCAAATGCACATTCTGTAACTGGTATTCAACAGCTATAATTGAGAATAATAAAGGAAAATTTGATTACGATGAATACGAAACTTTTGACAATAAGATAGAAGATTTTGATGAATTGGTTAAAGATGCCGAGAGAATTTTAACATATAAATTCAATTTATTAGGCAGGATACCATCATCATTTTTGGATATTGGCACCTCTGAGGGAGTTTTTGTAAAAGCCTATAACAATATTTCTGGCACTGAAAATGGCTGCGGAATTGAGGTATCAAAACCTAAAATAGAGAGAGCTAAAGAGAGAGGATTAAGAGTCGTTCATTTTGATGATATGGATGATCATAAGTATGACTTTATTATGTTAAGGCATGTGATTGAACATATTGATGATCCATTAAGCTATTTAAAACATATTTCAAGATGGCTTTCTCCGAACGGTGTTTTGTGTGTAGAAACACCAAATAATGACTGTTGGATTCATAAAATAAAAGGTCGACATATAAACGATGTTAATAAGGGAAAATACGTTAGGGAACTGTATCCACCGGTACATATTTGTGGATTTACGCCAAAATCATTGAGAAAAATTGGGGGGGGGTGGAAGGAGGCAGTGGCCTGTTAGTGCAGCGACTTGAGACATACGATAACAGTAATAGATGTTTTGTTTATTCAAAAGATGCAAGAACAGAAACTGTCCCGATATACAGAAGGTTCTTTGAAAAAATAAAAATGGGTCCTAATATAATGTGTTTCTTTATTAAAGATAAGGGGCAATCCAAGGAAATATTATAAAATAGAATGAGGAATTATAATGTTGATGAATGAATATAGAATTGCTGTGGCGGGTACCGGTTACGTTGGCCTGTCCTTGGCTGTGCTGTTATCTCAACACAATAAAGTGACAGCTGTGGATGTGGCAGAGGAGAAGGTAATACTCCTTAACAACTGGAAGTCTCCAATTCAGGACGAGTATATAGAGAAGTATTTAGCAGAGCATGAGGAGAGACGCCTTGATTTGAGAGCTACGCTGGATGCTGAATCTGCTTATTCCCAGGCGGACTTTGTGATCATCGCAGCACCAACGAACTATGATAGTAAAAAGAATTTTTTCGATACTTCGTCCGTTGAGTCTGTGATAACCCAGGTTATTGCCTGTAATCCAGATGCCATTATGGTAATCAAGTCCACAATACCTGTGGGATTTACAGCAGCAGTACGGGAGAAATATCACTGCGATAATATCCTGTTCAGCCCAGAATTCCTCCGGGAATCTCGTGCCTTGGAAGATAACCTATTCCCCTCCCGTATCATTGTAGGAACTGATAGAGGCAATGCCAGACTAGAAAAAGCGGCGAACACATTCGCTCAACTCTTACAACAGGGAGCTATGAAAGAGAATATTGATACTCTGGTCATGGGCTTCACAGAGGCTGAGGCGGTCAAGCTGTTCGCCAATACCTACCTCGCTCTTCGTGTATCCTATTTCAATGAGCTCGATACTTATGCGGAATCGAAGGGATTGAACACCGCAGAGATTATTAATGGTGTATGCCTAGATTCACGCATTGGATCTCACTATAATAATCCCAGTTTTGGTTATGGCGGGTACTGCCTTCCTAAAGATACGAAACAGCTTCTGGCAAACTACGCAGATGTTCCAGAGAATCTGATGGAAGCGATAGTAGAGAGTAACAGGACAAGGAAGGACTTCATTGCGGATCGTGTTCTGGAAATCGCTGGCACATATAGTTCGAATAGCCAGTATGATAGCAGTAGAGAAAAAGAAGTAGTGATAGGTGTATATCGTCTGACCATGAAATTCAACTCTGATAATTTCCGTCAGTCCTCCATCCAGGGAGTTATGAAGCGTATCAAAGCAAAGGGAGCAAGTGTGGTCATATACGAGCCTACGCTCGAATCTGGTTCAACGTTCTTTGGTTCTAAGGTGATCGGCGACCTGGACGAGTTTAAATCTATCTCACAAGTTATTATTGCGAATCGGTACGACAGTTGTCTTGATGATGTGATGGAAAAAGTGTATACTAGAGATTTGTTTAGAAGAGATTAAGAATTTATATCAATTTGAATAAAAATTGTTTTCAGAAGTGATAAACGGCATTTAAAAGCAAGATCAGCAGCCGGAATACGAATCCATCTTCCTGCTTGCTGATCTTGTTTTGATGCTTTGTTTATTCCCGTCCAAACCAGTGCTTTCCAATCTTGATAAAATCATGTCCATTCGCCTTTCTTCTGGAAAAGTACACATAGTCAGAATCCAAAATGTATGTAGCGCCGTATACTACATTGTGAATTGCCTGATATTCATCTGAGCCCGGGGATGCGCTGTCCAACAAGGGCCAGGTGGAAAATTGTCCCTTCTGGCTCAGCACGGAATAGAGATCCCCGGGAAAGGAGTTGGAGAAAATGATCCGGTTAAAAATCGTCTCTACCACAGCTTCTTTCCCTACCATGGAATCAATGCCTGCTTCCAGGAATACAATGTCGGCCAGCAGGTCGGTTTCCTCCGGCGTAAGTTCAATTCCCCAGCGGTTCAGGGCGGATATGGCTGTCTCTGATTCGGAAAGAAATTTTGCTTCAATGTAGCCTGTGGAAGCTTCGTCCAGCCGGATGACCCGCCATTCCCCCTCTTCCTGGATAACCGTCAGAGAAGTATTCGGATCTAAGGAGGCCACGGAGGCAGCTTCTGTATTGGAAGTTTCTTTCAGATCAGTATAGGAATTGGTATACATTTGATATGGCTCAAAGGGCGGTTCTGCCGGGGCTTCTTCTTTGACGTCCTCCTGTTTTGAGGGAGCGTCCTGCTTGGGGGCGTCCTTCGGGGAGCTGGCCAATGGTTCCTGGTCATTTCCGGCGCCGGACCTGCTGTGGGAAATTTCTTTTTCGGCGCTTTCTTCTATGGTATTTTCTTTTGTTACTATGGGTATGGTATTTTTTGAGATTTCCAGAATATCTTTGGTGAGATCCCCCCCGATAAAAGAATATCGGCGGTTTTTTTCTATGCTTGTTTTGACGGAATGTATATGGATTCCATGGCTCTCTTTCGTATCTGTCATCCCCAGAAGTAAAAGGGGAATGGCACAGAATAATATCAGTGATTCCACGAATCTTTTTTTCAACATACATCTCTCCTTCTTTGATTTTTGCCGTAGAAAGTCCTTGGCGCAATCAATACAATAGCGATTATAAGGAAAATATGCCGATAATTCTGTAAAAGAATGTCGCTTGCCCCTCTTTTTATTATATGTAAAAAGGAAAAAGCAGTTGCTTTTCCAAATTCTCATTTGCAAAGAGAGGGGAAATCGTTTATAATTGGTAATAAGAAAAGCGTTTCATGTACGACAGAGCGGGTGACGATTTGCGAAAGAGAATACAGGATTTGGCATATGCCAGATTCCGGCATGAGAAGCCGGTGGTGCAATGCTCCACCGACCGGCTGGAATTCGAAGTGCTGCAGGACGAGGTTTACCGGGGGAGTTTTTCCATATCCAGTGTCAACGGGGGTTCCATGAAGGGAAGCATTTATTCCTCCAATCCAAGAATGAAGTGCCAGAATCCGGAATTTACAGGGACAGAGGCGGATATTTCATTTGAATTCCATAGCGACGGCCTGGTGGAAGGCGATATACAAAAAGGGGATCTTACCATCATTGTAAACGGCGGTGAATATAACCTTTCTTTTGTTGCGTCCATCAGCAGGTTTTATGCGGTTTCCTCCGTCGGGAAAATGAAAAACATGTTTGATTTTGCCAATTTGGCGCAAGTGTCTTTTGGGGAAGCATACCGTATTTTTACGGCTCCTTTTTTTGAAAACTTATTTAAGGAGACGGAGGAGCAGGCGAAGCTATGGTATCGCGGCGTGGGGGGCCGGAACGCTTCCATGCAGGGGCTAGAGGAATTTTTGATCAGTATCCGCAAAAAGCACAGGATCCATATAACGCTTCCGGAACAGGAGAAATTGATTCCCAGGGTAGAGGAGGACATCAAGGAAAGCGTCGAAATTAAAAAGGATCAGTGGGGATATGTCAATTTGTGGATATCTTCAGACAGCGATGTAATAAAACCCGTAAAGAAGCGTCTCACCACAGAGGATTTTGTGGGAAACCGGGCCAAGGTGGAATTCGTGGTATGCAAAGAACGCCTTCATAGCGGCAACAATTATGCCAGGCTGACGATTCGGGGGCTGGGGGAGCGTTGTGAATGTGCGGTCTGCATCCGCAGCGGCCCCAGGAAGAAGGAACACCCGGGACGTGAGGGGAAGCAGAGCCGGGAACACCTTACCAGGCTGTATCTGGATTACCGGATGCAGAAATTTGTAACCGGCGTATGGTCCAAAGAGACTTGTGAATGCTTGGAGCGGCTAAAGGAGCTGGAGCCGGAGAATCTTTGGGTTTTACTGTATCAGGCCCAGGCGCTTTTTATCAATAAGCAGAGACAGGAAGCGGAGTGGCTGATGGATGCATTTCTCAGGGCAGAGGTGGATCCGGATACGCCTTTATATGCGTACTATTTATATCTTTGTACGCTGCAGGTAGGGGAGCCGTCTTATATCGCAAAAGTGTTTTTACAGATCCAGGAAATCTACCGGAAAAACCAGGAAGATATGCGGATGTTTCTGATTATGCTTTTTTTGGATCCTCAATTGAACCAGAGCAGAAGCCGGAAGCTGTCCGCGATTCAGGAAAAAGTGGCCCAGGGCATGTACAGCCCCTTTTTATATATGGAAGCATATTACTTGATCTGCCATGACGTGTACCTGCTTCAAAGACTGGGAGAATTTGAGCGGAGGATCCTGTATTGGGCCGTTCGGGAGGAGGCTCTTACTCAGGAGCTGGCCGCCCAAGTGATTCGGCTGATCCCTCAGCTTAGGAAGTATCATCCCATTTGGTATCGGATATTGGAAGTATGCTGTCGGATCATACCGGGAGGGGATTCCCTTCATGCCATTTGCAGCTTTGGCATCCGCTGGAATCTCAGAGGGAAGAGGCAGCTTGTCTGGTACGAGCAGGGAATTCGGGAGGAGCTTCGGATCGCAGGGCTTTATGAGGCATGGATGGAATGCGCAGGAGTAAGGCAGCTGGAAAATTTTCCAAGGACGGCAGTACTTTATTTTCGGTATCACAGCAGCTTGAATGATAAGAAAAAAGCCCAGCTGTACGCCAAGATCGTACAGCACAAAGAAAGTCACAGAAGCCTGTACGAGGCTTATCAAAAACAGATTCAGGATTTTGCGATTATGCAAATGCAAAATGGCCAGATCAATGAAAATCTTGCTCTTTTGTATGATACGGAGTGGACCAAGCTGGCCATTAATCCCCAGATGGCCAAAGCGTTATCCCGTATTCTCTACACCCATACATTTATCTGTCAGGACGATCAGGCGGTGCGGGTGGTGGTGATCCACCGGGAGCTGAATCAGGAGCAGACGGTACTCTTAAGCCAGGGGCGGGCGTATATACAGATTTATACCGGATCCTTTTGCATCTTTGTGGAGGATGAAACCGGAACGCGTTATGTGCCAAAGGAATCCTGGGAGCTGAAGCGGCTGATGCAGCCGGGACGTTGTATCCGCCAGTGCATCAAGGAGGCTCCCGGAGAACTGGCTCATCTGCTTTACTATTTTGACAGCAGGAAGACATATCATACCTTCCAGGAAGAGGATCTTCCGTTGCTGATGGAATTGTTGGAGCGAGAAGAGGTATCCCAGGAATACCGAAGGGATATGAAGCCCCAGATGATTGAGTATTATTACCATTCCTATACGGGAGAAGCCTTGGATGCGTATTTGAAGCAGGTGGACTGCGGCGGTCTGTTTCGGGGGATTCGGAATAAGCTGGTGGAGCTTATGATCGCCCGGGGAGTGTATGACAGGGCCTATGAGATGCTTATGGATTATGGCAGCGAGCAGGCGTCTGTGAGCAAACTTTTGATCGTGGCAGGGCACAGGATTGAAGAAACGGGATATGAGGAGGATGAGAAGCTTACCGGTCTTTGCCGTGATATTTTTCAGAGAGGGAAATACAACGAACCGGTTTTGGGATATCTGTGCCGCTATTTCCAGGGAAATATCCGGGAACTGGAACGGCTGTGGCTGTCTGCCCGGGAATTTGAAGTGGACACCTATGGACTGGAGGAACGTTATCTGGTGCAGCTTTTGTATTCGGAGAGTTATACGGAGAGCATGGAACAGATTTTTCAGAGCTATTACGACGCCATGGGCCAGGATCTTATTATAATGGCGTATCTTTCCTACTTCTCCTACCAGAACTTTGTCCGGGAGATGCCCATATCGGACGGATTCTTTCAATGCCTGGGACATCAGCTGGGGCTGGGGAATCCCTTAAATGATATTTGCAGACTGGCATATTTCCAGTGGCTGGCCGGGCAGGAGCATTATTCCATAAATCAGGAAAAGCTGTTGGAGGAATTTTTACAGGAGAACGTAAAGCGCAGGAAGTATTTTGCATTCTACCAGAAGCTTCCCCAAAGGCTCCTGAGGAAATACCATCTTCATGACCGGATGATTCTGGAATACCGTTCTGATTGTGCAAAACGTGTGTTGATCGATTATTGCTATACCGGGCCGTCGGAGGAGCTTGACTATGTGGAAGAAGAGATGGAGCAGGTATATGAGGAGATTTTTGTCAAGCAGTTTGTGGCGTTTTACGGGGAAGAGATTCCGTATTACATCAAGGAAGAAAGCCCCAACTGCCAGACCATAACGGAAAGCGGTCATATGAAACCGGAGGATTCCAGCATATCCGGGGATGAGAGCTGTTATGACCTGATCAATGGAATGATGGCCGGATACCATATGAAGGATTTTAAGACGCTGACTCAGCTATACGGGCAGTATCAAAAACGCAGGCAGGAGACAGAAGCGTTATTTCGGCCGCTGTAAGGCATAGGAGAGTTTTTGGAGACGGGCAGGTGAGAAAATGCAGGAAAAAGCAGGGCAGCCGGAGGAGTTTTATATCGGCATTGATTTGGATGACGACTGGACGCAGATCAGTTATTTTTGGCCGGGAATGAAGGAGCCGGAGACGGTAAGCATGATTGCAGGGGGAGAGCAGTACCGCATTCCCACGGCTCTTTACCGGCCCGGGGGATATGGCTCCTGGCATCTGAAGGGCAGCAGCCAGAGCCAGAAGGAACCGGGAGGCCGGTATATAGAAAGGTTATGGGGAAAAAGCTTGCGGCAGGAAGTCATAGAGGTGCCCCAGGAATGCGAGGCCCAGGAGCTGTTTGTGGTATTCTTGCGGAAGCTGATACGGTTGGTGCCGGGGCTTATGGATGTGGATCAGGTACAGGCAGTTACGTTTCATCTGCGGGAAATGAGCCGTGAGGCGGTACAGCTTCTAAAAAACGCCGCATGGAGAATTGGCATCGAAAAGAACCGGGTGTTTATCCAGGACGATGCAGAAAGCTTCTGCCATTTTGCCATGAACCAGGGGACGGAATTGATGCAGCATGACGTAGCTCTTTTTGTCTGTGAAGATCAGGAGCTTTCCTGCTATTATCTGACAAAAGAGCGGAAGAAGATTCCTGCAAGGGTGGACATTGCCTTATACGGTCTGGGAACGCTGCCGGAGGATGAGATGGAACGGGACGCGGTGTTCGCCCATAAGGTGCAGGAGGTGTTTCATGGGAAAATTATCTCCAGCGTCTATTTGATGGGAAACGGCCTGGAGGGGGGATGGATGAAGGAATCCGTTCAGATATTATGCAGAGGCAGAAGGGCGTTTCAGGGGAAAAACCTTTATACAAAAGGCGCCTGTTATGGAAGCATGATGCAAAGGAGTAAACAGAGAGCCCAATATGTGTATTTCAGCGACCATAAGCTGGCCAGCAATATTTTTATTCAAGTGCATAATGGGGAGCGGGAGTTCTTCTATGACCTGGCGGAAGCGGGGAGCAGCTGTTATGAGATGGAAAAAAGCTGCCAGGTGCTTTTAGACGGGGATGAGAATGTGGACATCTGGCTGCAGGCTGCGGATAGCGGAAAGGCCAGGATTGAAAGTCTTGTGCTTACAGGGCTTCCCAAGCGTCCCGCCAAGGCGACCAGGCTATTGATCGAGCTGCTTGCGTCAGAACGGCGGGAGATACGGATACGGATCACAGACGTGGGATTTGGCCCCTGGTATCCCTCCAGCGGGAAGGTATGGGAGTATTGTATCGATGAGTGATTTGTGGATTTGCAGAGAAGAGACGGCGAAGAAGCCATTTCTTTTGGAGATTCCCGGTGTGGAAATTTGGACAATTGAAGAGCTGTGTTTTTATTTATATCAGAGTAAGGACAGCCTGGAGGACGGAGTAATTGGGGACGCATTGTTTACCTGGCTTTCGGAGGAATTGAAGCTTCCCAGGCTGGCGATCACCTTGGCCCAGGAAAAGAGCCAGGGCCGGTCAGACTGCTGGTGCGGGTGGTTTTTGTTAAAAGAAATCGGCATGTATTCCAGTAAGGAGCTGGAAGAATTCCGTTTGCTTTGTCTTGCTCTGGAGGATAAGGATGAATTTGAGCGGCAGAAGCTGAAAGCGGACCGTCTGCTCCGGGGGCAGAAGTATCTACGGAGCATCAAAAGCTATCAGCGCCTGTTGGAGATGGATGAGCTGCATCCCCAGAAAAAAATGCTTTTGGGAGATATCTGGCACAATTTGGGAGTGGCCCATGCCAGGTTGTTTTTGTTCCGGGAGGCGGCAGGATATTTTCAAAAAGCATACCGCCTGAACCGGAGGGAGGAATCTAAAAAGGCCCAGCAGGATGCGGAAAGAATGATGAAACAGGAGGATGCTCCCCAGGCGCCAGGGTTTAGCGTCCCAATCCATTCGGATCAGGAGTGGAACGACTGCCTTGCCCGTCTTCGGGAAGAATATAAAAAGAAAGTGACATAATATGGGATTATTTAAAAAACGGAAAAAAAAGCGGGATATGGGAAGCTTTTTGGAAGGATATTTGACGGAAGAGACGCCAAAGGAAAGCGTCCATCAGGTCCAGCACCAGGCATTGAGCTGCTGTGAGATGATGATTTCTTTGTCCAGGGAGCTGGAGGAAACGAAAAAAGAGTACCAGTTGGTGACGGATTATCTCAGCGATATCCAGATGCTGGAGGAGCTTCCGGAGCATGAAATGACAAGGCTGCGGGATACGGCCAAGAATATTATAAGCCTGGACAAAGCCAGGAATGAGTTTGTGAATAAAGAACAGCGTCTGTCTGACGCTCAGTATATGCAGATGGAACAGTTAGAAGCGGAGATTCCCGGGGATATCCGGCGGATGCAGGCCAATGAAAGCTATCAGTCCATGATCAAACGGGATATGGACAATCTGGAAGGAGAAAAATCCGAGTGGGAGTATTATCTGGCTTCCTTAATGAAGGAAAAAAAGATGCTGAAGATCGGGCTTTTCTTGCTATTGCCTGTATTTGCGGCAGGAGTCTGCATTCTGGGATATCTTCAGTATGTCCAGTACCGGGATGTGCTTCTTTGGTCTATGATATTTATTCTGGCGGCTACGGTGGCGGGAGGCGGCGGAGTATTGCGCTTTCAGCGGGACGGGCGGGAAATAAAACGGGCGAAAGCCAGTATTAACCGCGCCATCACCTTGACGAACCAGATGAAAGCAAAATATGTCAATGTGACGAATGCGGTGGATTATGCAATTGAAAAATTCCATGTGCGTAATTCCATGGAATTGAATTATCTATGGGAACAGTATATGGAGGCCGTCAAGGAACGGGAAGCGGCGGAACGGACCAATGAAGATCTGGAATATTTTACCAGTAAGCTGGTACGGGACTTGAAGCAGTACAAGATGTATGATGCTGCGATCTGGGTCCATCAGGCCAACGCTCTGGTGGACAGAAAAGAGATGGTGGAAGTAAAGCATTACCTTCTGGTACGGCGCCAGAAGCTTCGGGCGCGTATGGAGCAGCAGATCAAGGAGATTCGGGAGGCCAAACAGCAGATGCTTCTGCTGATGCGGGAAGAGAAGGAATATAAAAAGGAAATTATGGAGGTGCTGGCCTCCATAGACCAGCTTTGCGGGTCTTAATACAAAACCGCCTGGCATTGGAATTTGTTCCAATGTCGGGCGGTTTTTGGGTAAAGAGCTTTTAAAGATCATAAAGAGCCGTATATTTGTCTGTCAAATAGGAAATGTAATAATCCGGGTTAAAGGGTTCTCCGGTCATATCCTTTAACAGCTCCTGGGTGTTTTTGGCTCCTCCGAAGCGATGGATATGCTCGTTCAGATATGCCTGGATGGGCTTTAGATTCCCTTCTTCCAGATATGTGTCCAAAGGCATCACTGTTTTCAGATGATGGTAAATCTGCGCTGCGATGGCGCTGCCCAATGCGTAGGAAGGGAAATAGCCAAAAGAGCCCAATGCCCAGTGCATATCTTGAAGGATGCCTTCCGTGTCGGTAGTGGGGCAGACTCCCAAATACTCCTGATATTTCTGATTCCATATGGCGGGAAGCTCCGATGCGGGAATGTTTCCTTCGAAAATCAGCTTTTCTATTTCATAGCGGATCATGATATGGAAGGGATACGTCAGTTCATCTGCTTCCGTGCGGATCAGGCTGGAATGGGCATGGTTGACAGCCCGGTAAAATTGTTCCAAAGAAACGGTTTCAAGCTGCTTTGGAAACAGTTCCTGAAGCCGGCTGTAAATGGGAGTCCAGAAGGGAAGGCTGCGTCCTAGGTTATTTTCATAGAAACGGGACTGGGATTCATGCATTCCCATGGAGGTGCCCTGGCCGATGGGCGTCATGGTAATGGCATCGTCAATCCCCTGCTCATACAGTGCGTGGCCGCTTTCATGGATCACGGAAAAAATGGAAAAATCCGGCTGGCTCTTTTGGAAATGATTGGTAATACGCACATCGTGATTATGCAGTTCTGTGGTGAAGGGATGTTCGCTTTCGGCTATAACGCCCCGGTTAAAATCAAATCCGATATATTCTGCCAGAAAACGGCAGAAATTCTTTTGCTTGTCTATCTCGTAATCCTGGGACAGGAATTCTGTTTGTATGGCGTTTTCTTTTTCGTTCACTTTATGTACCAAGGGCACCAGCGCAGAGCGCAGCTTGGAGAAAAACCCATCCAGGATTTCCATGTTGAATCCTTCTTCGTAATCATCCAGCTGTACGTCGTAGAGTTTCTGGTCCTCCTCTTGATTGTATGACGCAAACTTTTTGGAATAGCGGATAATTTCCTCCAGGGTAGGGGCGAAGGAAGCGTAGTCATTCTTATTCTTGGCTGATTCCCAAATGGGGTATGCTTTTGCCAGCAGGATTTGGAATGCTTGGAATTCTTCCGGAGGGATGGCCGCCGTCTGTTTGAATTCTTTGTTCAGTTTTTTTACGATCGCTTTCTCCTCAAAGGACAGAAACGCCTGTTCCTGCTCTGTGGACAGCTCCTTTAGGAGACGTTTCACATCTTCGTTGATGAGGGCATTGTAATGCTCGCCAGACAGAAGCCCGATGGCCTTGGAGGTATTCTCAATGGCATTTTTCGGGGCTGCGGTGCTGTTGTCAAAGCTCAGCATGGTCAGCGCCACATTCAGGGCATAGGTCTTGTCCAGGTGGGGTTTTAGCATCTCATATAATTCACTCATTCTGTTTCCTCCTATATCAAGATTGGTGATTTTTAAGAAAAAAGAAAACCGGAAAGCAGGGGCCTGGGGCCAAAGCTTTCCGGAATGGTAAACCGTTCGTTCCCGTAGGTGACTTACTTACAACAATTTCCCTGAGGCACATCGAACTCCGGATTGAACGCATAGAAATTCCTGGAATCCAAGTGGTCTTGAACAATCCGAAGCGCTTCCCCAAAACGTGAAGATGTGAGCATCAGGGCGCAAAACTTAAAAGGGCCGTATCTTGAAGGACGATCAATTTGTGGAGAGCTGGATCATTTTATCCATATCGTTGATCAATCCTTTGGAGTAGTCTTCTGCCTCCCGATAAAGCTGCTCTGCCCGTATGTAGTCTTCACTCTGCAATGCTTCTATCACTTCTGAGCCGTATTTGTGGAAGCGTTTGTGTTTGGCTTCCAGTGCGGTCCAGATCGGGATGATCTTTGCGGACTTTGGAGTGATGGAGTAGTAGAAATGCCCAAACCCGCATTTGGAAGAATCAAGCTGCAGAGGCATAACGGATTTGCTATCTACCATTTTCTTTAAGTTGATAAGCCAGGTGCGATGTGCATTGATGGCCGTCCTTACATACTCGGAAAATTCCTGGTTCCTCAACTGGAAGAAGGGGTCGCTTGTCATGGCGCCCATCTGTTTTACGCTGTCGTCTAAGATCCGCTCAATATCAGCCACCGGGTCGGTGGTATTTTTCATATCGCGGCTGACGGAGCGCATGAAGTCTGTGCTTTCTAGCAGCTGGTTCTCCATCTCAGCCATGGAACTGCTGATCTCTTCACTGACACCGGCAATGGAGCTGATGGATTCATTGACTTTGGATACATGGCGCTGGTTCTCATCGTTTAATTCCCATACATGCTCAATCATTCCTGTCATGGAGTTCAGGGCGTTGATGGTGCTGGTGGCGCTGTTTACGCTCTTCTGGGAAGCGCTCCGAATGCCTTCCACGAAATCTCCCATATTTTTGGTCAGCTTCTGGGTCTCTTCTGCCAGCCCGCGAATCTCGTTGGCTACTACGGCAAATCCCCGGCCTGCCTGGCCAGCCCTTGCGGCTTCTATGGAAGCGTTTAATGCCAAAAGGTTCGTCTGTAGGGAAATGGAATCAATACCGGCAATGACTTCGTTCATATTGTCAATGACCTGCATCAGATCATCCATGTCGCTTTGCATATTCCGGGAAACGTCAATAGTCTGTTCGGACAATTCTTTGATGGTGGTCAGTTCCTTTTGGCTGGATTCTGTTTTTTCAAAGACCTCTTCTGTCTCGGAGGAAACCCGGATGATGGTATTTGTAAGCTCTTCATGCTGGTTGTTTGCCTTTCCTGTCATGGTAGAGCCGGTAGAAGATCCGAATATGGCTTCCGTGGCTTTTTCGATATTATGGGAAATCTCCACAACCTTTTCGATCTGATAGCGCATCATCAGTTCCAGGGAGCTGATCTGCATAACGGCCTGGATATTTTTTTCATAAATCTCCGCAAACCGTTGACGGCCGATAAGAAGACGCTGGTACAGTTCAGAAAGCTCCGGTGTCTTGGAGTAATCGGCTTCTTTTAACTCAGAAACTGATTTTACGAGTTTTGTCTTTGTTGTCCCAATATTCATTTTAATAACCTCGTTTTCTCTGATTGATATGGCATCTGTAAGCCAGAATATACTTATAAACATATAATAAGGAATTTCATGCTTTTTTGCAACCTTTTTTACAAAATAATTTTGAAATAGTTGCTGGATGAATCTGGGAATGGGGTCGAGGATAAGCATTCAGATCTGCCACAGGATTTCCATAGTATGATTTCCGACATGGATGACTTGTATCAGTGCATCGGCGACGGATTGTTTCTCTGAGAAGGACAGGGCGTCCCAATCCGGAGCATATTCATACAGGCTTTTGGCGGGAGAGGAGGATTTGGAAGAGGCGGCTTCCAGTTCCTTCTGAAAGTGCTTGCGCTGCATATCCAACTGTTCAATCCGTTCGTTGATATAGGCCATGAGGGTATCTCCGGCTTTGGGGATCTGTTCCAGCAAAAGGGTGGTTTCTTCTTCTATTTGAGCCAGGCGCAGTTTTGCCTGGGACAAGCTTGACGAGGCCGCTAAGGAAGCTTCCGGAACGGGAAGCTCCTTTAGTTTGTGTTGGATTGCCTGAGCCAGATATGTTTCCAGGACAGAGGGGTAAACGGTGCAGCCGCTTCCATGGGGGCATTTCACGCTTCCGGATTGGCTGCATACAAAATAGCTTCCCCATTTGGTTTTTGATTTGCGGACGGTCAGGGCATAGCCGCAGTTTTTACATTTGATTTTTCCGGAAATCCAGGAATGTTTTGGTTTGCAGGTTTTGGCGGATTGGCGGTTATTTAGGCAGCGCATACGGCAGGCCAGCCAGGTTTCGGCACAAATCAGGCCCTTATGGGGAGCCAGTACCAGCTCTTTTTCAGAAAGGCTTCTGGCAGGGCGGCCGTCTAACGCAGATTTTTGATAAAGATAACAGCCCCGGCCCTCGTTAAAGTCGCAGGCAGGGCTTAGGATCTGGGTTCCCTGGTTTTGAAAAAAACGGTATACGTCCAGGTTGGACTGGACATAAACGGGACTGCGCAAAAGCTCGCTTAATCGGGACGTGGTCCACCGGGCCCCCCGCAGGTGTTGAATTTGATGTTCTTCCAGATAGCGGACGATGTCTCCTAGGGAGCAGGAGGGGTCTGCATACATGGAGTAAATTAATTTTAGCTGTCGGCTTTCCTCCGGTACTTCTTGGTACATGGAGGTGGAAATTCCCTGTATCGTCGTCTTTTTCAGGCAGAATCCGTAGGGAATGCGTCCGCCCATATAAAAGCCGTGGCGGCTTCTGGTGGCGTAGGAATCCTTCACTCGCTTCTGTATGGTTTCCCGTTCCAGTTGGGCAAAGACGATACAGATATGAAGCATAGCCCGCCCGATGGGGGTGGAGGTATCAAATTTTTCCGTGGATGAGACGAATTCCACTTGATATTCCTGGAAAGTATCCATCATATTGGCAAAATCCAGTATCGAGCGGCTGATACGATCCAGTTTGTATACGATTACACGTCCGATTTTGCCTGCTTTGATATCAGCCATCATTTGTTCAAAGCCGGGACGGCGGGTGTTTTTGCCGGAAAATCCTTTATCCATATATTCCATGTATGGATTCCCCCGGGTTTCATACCTGCAGTATTCCAACTGGCTTTCAATGGAGATGCTGTCTTTTTTGTCCAGGGACTGGCGTCCATATAATGCATCATAAATCATGGCTTTGGTATTTTTGGAAAATGCAAAGCAGCCTGGCGGCGATCTTTTCTTTTTCCAATGCAAGGGACTGGTCTTTGGGAACGCAGTATCGGTGGGTAATGGTAAGGTGCATGTTATCATGGTGGATTTCCCCGGGCATGGAGCCGGATGTGTTTGTATGGTTCATCATGTGCCTCGCTAAGCTATTTGATACAGGGTATGCCGGGCGGCACGTACACTATGCAAAGGTCTGCTGTAATCTGCATGGTTTGTTTCCCCGAAACGTTGGAAGTGGACGATTTCACGCTGGCGCAGGAAGCGGATGGGGTCGCATACTTCCGGGTCCTTTACCAGTCGCAAGATGTTGTCGTAGGTGGTGCGGGCTTTTTGTTCTGCTGCCAGGTCTTCAAACAAATCCGTGATAGGATCGCCTTTAGACTGGAATTCGCAGGCGTTGAAGGGAATGCCTCCGGCAGCCTGCGGCCATAAGGCCAGAGTATGATCCACATAATATTTATCAAATCCGGACGCTTTGATTTCTTCCGGAGAGAGATTTTTAGTCAATTGGTAGACGATGGCGGAAATCATTTCCATATGGGCCAGTTCTTCCGTGCCTACATTGTGCTCAGAAATGTTCCAAATCAAGCCCTATGCGGACAAGCTCTTTTTTATAGGAAACCACACCATCGTCAGCCTCAATCGTGTGTACTTTACTAAGTTGACCTTTGAGAAAAATTGGATATACTATAGTAAAGTACACAATCGTTAAGAAATTTGCGTGTGGTTTAGTAGAGGTGAGACAATGCTTGATGAAAAATCGATAAACGCTGTTAGGAAGATTTTTTCCAAACATGATTATATAATGACGACAGCAGAGCTGGATTCCTATAGAATCTACTATGCGGATATCCAGCAGCTATGAAACGAGGGCTTCATTGAAAAAATCAAACGGGGCTATTATCATTGGACGGAAATCTATGGTGAACAGGAAGCTAAAATTATCAACCGTCTGTTCCCCGATGCGGTGCTTTGTATGGAAAC